>CAJOIW010000014.1 GCA_905234845.1 uncultured Prevotella sp.
AAACCAATAGAGAAAAGCATGTTTGTATCCATGACTGCAAATATACTACTTTTATCGAAAACATATTATTGATTACCCACTCAAATCAACATAGACCCGTTTTAACGCTGCAAATTTATGAAAAAATAAAAAAAGGACAAAACATTTGCCAAATAATTTGTCAGCTCCCAATTGTGTAGACAGACATGATGCATTTACTACCGTTCCGCCCAACTTTCCAGTGTTTGTATAAGAAACCGCAAGTTTTAAACAACTCTTAACAATTCGACATTTGCTTTTAACGCCATTTTTGAAGATTTTTTCACCAACTCTACTCCAGAAGTCAAAAACGGCCTGGATTTTCGACTTTAGTCAACTCGCTGTACATCAAACTGTTAAGCCTCTTTTTACCTGTCATTGAGCACTTCTTACTTCCGAAAGGTATATCTCTCGCTTGCGAGAGCTTAGCTTTCGCATCACGAAAAGCCGTCTTTTGGAGTGCGAAAGACGGTGTTTCACATGGTGAAAGATATATCTTTGGGAAATGAAGGTGGAATGAAGGAGAAGTGAAAGAGGGGTGAAAAAGTGAAACATATATCTTTCACTCGCGTAGAATGCAAGTTCTACTCGACAAAATGCGTTAACATTTCGCCTCGTGATTTTTTATTTTTTAAGATTTCGGAGATACGTTGTCGCTACGCTGAACTACCGCCTCTTCAGCGGCATGGAATTGATGAGTTTTCCCTCCTCGTCGTAGGCATAGATTACAGCATAGCGACCGCCCTCGTCGTCCCAATAGTAGGCATACGACGCCACGAGCAGGTTGCCGTCCTCGGGGTCGAACCCCACAAAGCCGTCGTTACACGCGAGCATCGTGGCGCGACCAGTAGCCACGTCGACGATAGAGGTCGAGACATTGTGATAGTCGGGCAGCGTACCCACCACCACGATTTTCTTCGTCTCGGCCAAAGGCCAAATCTTCACAAAGTCGATGTAAGGAATCTCCCCGCCCTTGATGCGGCGCGTCTGAGTGATATCGTACTTGGCATTCGGGTTGCACTGAAACAGCCGGCGCGACCGCTTCGACGACTTGTCGACCACCCACACCGATACCTGCGGCAACTCAAACTCGGCATCGTTGCCCTTGCGGTCAGTGTTCAGATACACCGCCATCTCATCATTCTCATCCGCCAGCACCGCCGTCTCAGGCAGCCCCTGCGCCATCGCTTGCTGACAGAAAAAGGGCATCGCCAACAGCAGAATAGTATTCCATAAATTTCTTCTCATAAGTCTGTAGTAGTAAGTTTTTGCTGGCAAAGATAGAAAAATAATTGCAGAAATTTGCAAATCCTTGTCCTTTATTTAAAAATAATATTTATCTTTGCAGGGAATTAAACAATACAGAAGATGAAAACAAAGGCGGAAATACTACACCTGCTAGCTCTTTACAAACCAACGGCCGAAAGCAAATATGGCTTGACACGGTTGGGCATTTTTGGCTCAGTGGCTCGTGGAGAACAGACAGAAGATAGCGACATAGATATTTGCTACGAGGGGCGTGTGCCGTCGCTGCTCACTCTTGACCTCATCCAGAGCGATTTGGAGCAAATGTTCGGATGCCGTGTGGACATGGTGAGAATGCGCGACGGAATGAACAGCCTGCTGAAGCAACGCATACAAAAGGAGGGAGTCTATGTTTGACCGCGAGATAGTATTGGATAGCTTGCAGAAAATTCGCAAGGCCATTGAAACGATTTTGGATCGTTCCTCATTGGTGAACGACCCAAACGAGCTACTCTGCTCGCCGAGTGGAATGATGCGTCTTGATGCAATTTGCATGAACTTGATTGCATTGGGGGAGGCCGTGAAGGGTCTTAATAAGCAGACACACGGAGATTTACTGCCCCGTTACCCCGAGATATACTGGAGTGGCGTGATGCGAATGCGTGACAAAATTGCCCACCATTATTTTGAGATTGACACCGACGTAGTGTTTCGTACCATTCAAGAAGATATACCACAAATGAAAAAGGTCATCGACAAGATGATTGCAGATATGATTGAATAAACAGAAAAAGCAATAGATGATGATTAACAGACGTGTAATTCTTTTCTTTGCAATGGCCTTATTGTCGACGGGTAGCTGTAGGGCTCAGAATGCCAACGGCGAGGGGCAATACCCCATTGTGCCGACGGGCAAGCTGACGCACTTCGAGTATGTCTATCTCTCGTCGGGCAAGTATCCTGTCCGACGGGCGAAGATTGACCTCGAAGAAGGAGGCGGTTACACGGCCACCTACCTCAACGAGACCAGTAACCCGAAGTTCGACAGCCTCACCGTGAAGGCCGACGCGGAGATTGTGGCTCGTGTGCAGGAGATGATTCTCGAACGTGCCAGAAAGCAGCGCATGAGCGGTGAGTTCACGAGGATTAGAAGTGTGAGTTACGGACAGAAAGAGCTTTTCACGGCTGTGTTCGACTCGGGCGAGACGCTTGAAATGACGGGACTGCTGAACGACTTCAAGCTCGGTCCCATCACCGATGCCGTGCGCGACTATGTGGCCAGTCAGCGACAGACGCTGAAGCTCGAAGCCTACAAAAGTCTCGACGATAATACTCACTGGTATGACGGCAACCAACGCTTCCTCTGCTTCAACAACAACGGGCGCATCGAGGTCTACGACGACAATACGTTCGCGGATGAGGAATGGCAGTTCTACATCAACCCGAAGACGAAGCCCATGACCGTCACACGCCGGACGGCTCGTAACCCCATCGCCTTGAAAGCCACCGTAGGCTGTCGCGTCAGTCATGAGCAGATGGGCGGCTACGACCTGCTCGTCTTCCGTAACCCGCAAGGCGAGGTCACCGATGTACTCATCCACTACGAGTCGACGTTCGAGAACGAGACGATGGAGCAATGCATGGATCGTGACTACAGGGAGCAGCTCGACGGTCTCTATGAGCATGAGAAGGGAAAATCGGTATTCGGCAGCGGCGACTTCCTGCCCAAAGGCGAGTATATTCATGGTGACCCGGGGAGCTATAAATTTGGCAATGGCGCTTTTCGGGAGTTCGGCATCAAAGAGGGCGACAACCAGCGCGACTATATCGTTTTCGGCGAGGGGCGCATCAAGAACAATCCCATGCCCGCGTATATCATCAACGACAAGGGTGAGAAAGAACCGCCACCGCCTGGCTACGGCGGACACGCCTCTATCGCCGGTCCAATTGTGTGGAAGGTGAAGCTCACCACGTACGGTCTTGCATGCGAGATCACGCATCAGGCTGAATGGGTGGACCACTATCCCGACTTCCCGCAGAAGTTTGAGCTTCGTCGCACGATGAGTCCGTATGCCGACAGTCGGGGCATCTACGAGATTGCCTCGCGGCGACCGCTCACCCGCGCCATGCTCAAACGCTACCCGAAGGGCGCGCTGCGTATCATTCGCAACGAGATTCTGGCTCGTCACGGCTACACCTTCGCCAACGCCGAGCTGAAGACCTACTTCTCAAAACAGCCGTGGTATGAGCCGAAGAACAACCAGAACCCCAAGCTCTCTAATATAGAGAAACTCAACATCAGCCTTATCAAAACCATCGAAGCGGAAAAATGAAACATAAACTGATAATTATTGCTGTGCTGGGAGGCATGATGGTCTCGTGCACAGGAGAGAAATTCCATATCGACGGCAGCATCGGCGAGGCGAAAGATTCGATGCTCTATCTGGAAAACATGAGTCTCAACGGACCTGTGCCCATCGACTCGGTGAGACTCGACGAGAGTGGCAGCTTTAACTTCGCTGTCTACGCCACCGACGCACCAGAGTTCTACCGTCTGCGCATCGACCGGCAAATCATCAACCTCTCAGTCGACTCCACCGAGACCGTCAGCGTGAAAGCCTCTTATCCCACCATGTCGGCGGCCTACGAGGTGAGCGGATCGGAGAACTGCGCGAAGATTAAAGAGCTCACCCTCTTGCAGATGCAGCTGCAACAACAGATAAACTCCCTCGCCGCCGACCCGACGCTCGGCTTTGAGGCCGTCGCTGACAGCGCACAGAAGCTGGTCATTCCCTACAAGGAAAACGTCAAGCGCAACTATATCTTCAAAGAACCGATGAAGGCATACGCCTACTTCGCCCTCTTCCAGACCATCGTCATCGGACAGACTGAGGCGCTTATCTTCGACCCCCGCAACGCTGAGGACGACGTGAAGGTGTTTGCCGCCGTTGCCACATCGTGGGACTCCTTCCATCCGAATGCTGAGCGTGGACAGAACCTTCACAACATCGCCATCGAGGGAATGAAGAACGTGCGTATCGTGAAGGCACGGAACAGCCAGACCATCGATGCCGACAAAATCAACACAGAGGGAACCATCGACATCGCCCTGCCCGATAATCACGGTAACATACGACATCTCTCCGAACTGACGGGCAAGGTGGTGCTGCTCGACTTCCACCTCTTCGCCGACCAAGAGTCGGCCAAACGCATCATCATGCTGCGCGAGATCTACAACAAATACCACGACCGCGGACTGGAAATCTATCAAGTGTCCATCGACACCGACGAGCACTTCTGGAAGACTCAGACGGCTGCTCTGCCATGGGTCAGCGTGCGTGTGACAGAAGAGAACAACGATGTGCTGACACTCTATAACGTGCAGGCCATCCCCATGTTCTACCTGCTTGGCAAGGACAACACCGTGCAGAAGCGCGACCTGCAAATAAAAGACCTTGATGCTGAGATACAGGCGATGCTATAAGGAGAGCCTCCCCCCAGCCCCCTCCCACTGGAGGGGGGGAGCTTGGTTAGTCCTTCTATTAGGGATGCTCTATTCACTCCCCTCCCTTGGGGTGGGGGTGGGTTCTAAGTCGGGGGCTTCCTGGAATATCGAGAAGCGGAGCGACAGCCTTTACGTGGTGACGCTCACCACCGACTCCACGCGCAGCGAGTGGTCGCTCAGCTATCCTGCCTACCAGTTCCAGACAGGCGACATCGATGGCGACGGCATGGAAGATGTTATGGTAGGTGTGGTAAAGACCACGCGCTACGACCCAAAAGTAGGGCGGCGCATCTTCATCTTTAGGCAGAAGCGCGGAAAGATACGACCCCTCTGGATGGGAACCCGACTTGGCGGCAGGCTCATCGACTTCTGCTACAGCGAGGGTACCGTCATTGCCCTCGAAGGCATGGGCAATGAGAAATACGCCGTCAGCCAGTACCGATGGGACACGTTTGGCATGACCTACGTACAGTCGTTCGTCAAGGAAACCGATTATTATAACGCTAATAAAATATTCAAAGACTATGAAAAAATCCATCATCCTCTCTTTCATGCTCATGCTGACCCTCAGCATTGGAGCACAAGACAAGAAGATTAGTACGATATTGCCGGGAAAAGGCCATATCGATGTGGAGAAGTTGAACAAGGACATCAACCTCAATCAAGACATCTCCAAACTCTCCGTCAGCGAATTGCGCGTGTTGCGCAACGCCTTCGCCGCACGGCAAGGCTTTTGTTTCATGGACGCCGACCTGCGTGCCATTTTCAATGCCACATCGTGGTACGACCGATTGATGTGGATGCGCGAGGAGCAATTCGACCCTGAGACTGGAGAGAGTGTACCTGAGATGGCACCCGTCTCCTACACCAAAGAGGAGCAGGCCTTTATCGACAAAGTGAAGAAACGCGAGGAAGAACTGCTGCGCCAGAACTTCAAGGCCTCTAAGGGAAACATTGTCAACCCCGACAACATTGTGAACCCCTATCAGCTCGAAAGCATCAACCCGAAACTCTCGGCAGCACTCGCGCGCCAAGGATTCGCCATCGTGCCTAACAATTACCCGCAGTTGTTCCATGTCTATGAGAAGAACGATTACAACGACTTTCCAAGCTTTGTCACCACCGACCTTTACCTGCAACTCTACCATCTCTACATCGACTGTCTCTTGCGCAAGGTGGAACAGGACAAGCTCTCGCCCGTTATGGAGAACCTTGCACAGAAGATGTATCAGCAGATGATGGCGCGGGCCAAGACCGCCAAGAACAGCGACGAGGTGGATGCCGCCCTGCGCAACGCCACTTTCTTTGCCATAGCCTCGGGGCTTATTACCGGTCTGCCCACGCCCGCGCTGCCCGGCAAATGGCAGGAGTTGGCAAACAAAGAACTGAAGAGCATCAATGCCTACAAAGACAACTTCTCAGAGTATCTCGACTACGTGATGGCACCCTTCGGCTATAGCCTCTTCCGACCGCGTGGTCACTACACCCGTACCAAGCAGCTTGAGCGCTACTTCCGAGCCATGATGTGGATGCAGACAGCCCCCTTCGGTACCGACAAGCCCGACCAGTTCAACGCTGCCCTGCTTATGGCTGAGATGATTGGAAAGGACAAAGCCATGCGCAAAGCCTACCTCAGCGTGTTCGACCCCATTACCTTCCTCATGGGCGAGCCCGACAATATTACCATTCTGCAAGTCTATGAGGAGATGCAACGGCAAGGAGTCACCGCCTCTGAGGCCATTGCCGACGGCGCTAAGCACAACAATCTCGTTGAGGCCATCGACAAGATCGGTGAACAACAGACACGCATCCGTCCGGTATTCGAGCGTTCCAGTCATAATAAAATCAACCTCATGCCTCAGCGCTATCAACCCGATGCAGAGGTGCTGCTCAAAATGGTTGACTACGACAACGAGACAACCCTGCGCGATGTGCCCAAGGGCCTCGACATCTTCGCTGCCATGGGTAGCACCGCAGCCGAGCGCATCCTGCTCGACGAGCTCAACGAGGGCAAAAATTGGAAAGACTACACACCCATGCTCAACAAGATGAAGCAACGCATGACCGAAATCGACTGGGATGCCTGCGTCACGAACAAATGGCTCGATGCCGTCTACACCAATACGCAGGTTGACAACACCATGCCATACTTCATGCAAACCCCACAATGGGCGAAGAAGAGTCTCAATGCCTCGCTCGCCTCGTGGGCTGAACTCAAGCACGACGCCATCCTCTATGCCAAGCAACCTATGGGTGCCGAGTGTGGAGCCGGTGGTCCGCCCGAGCCTGTCGTGAAAGGCTACGTCGAGCCCAACGTGAAGTTCTGGGCGAAAGCCGCAGCCCTTGTCAAAGCCACTAAAGACGTGCTACAGCAGTACGACCTGATGACCGAGGAGATAGAAGACCTCTGCGAACAGATGGCAGAGAAAGCCGAGTTCCTGCTCGGCGTCAGCAAGAAAGAGCTTGCCGGCACACCGCTTGATGAGTATGAGTACAACGAAATAGAAATCATCGGCTCGTCGTACGAATACATCTCCCTTGCCCTTGTCAGGGAGAAAAACCAAGACCTCATGGACTGGAATGACGTGCAGGGAACCGATAAGTTCATCTCCCTTGTGGCTGATGTCTATACCGCCAATGCCGACAACAACCCCAACAAGAGCATCCTCTACGAGGCTGTGGGCCGTGGCGATGAGATCTACGTTCTCGTCGAAATCGATGGTTATCTCTATCTCACACGCGGAGCCGTCTTCTCCTATCGCGAGTTCCAGGAAGACATCGCCACGCTGCGACTCACCGACGAGGACTGGCAGGAGCTGCTCAAGACAAAGCCCCGCAAGGGTGTGCCCTCGTGGATGAATGAGATCATCGTGCCGCTCGACGATATGCCACAGGAGAACGATGAAGTCTTTTATAGCTCTGGCTGTTAGCCTTATCTTTACTGGCGACATACTGCTCGATAGGGGTGTCCGCACTCATATCGGGCAGTATGGCATCCAGTCGCTCTTCACCACAGAGATCGACTCGCTTTTTTCGTCTGCCGACGTGGTGGTGGGCAACCTTGAATGTCCTGCCACCGATGTCCATGCACCCATACAGAAATTCCACTGCTTCCGTGCCGATCCCGAATGGCTCGACGCACTCCGTGAGCATGGGTTTACTCATCTCAACCTCGCCAACAACCACTCAGTAGACCAAGGTCGGCGCGGGCTGCGCTCCACATGGCAGAACATCCGTCAGGCCGGCATGGTGCCCGTCGGCGCAGGCGAGAACATGACCGAAGCCAGCCGTCCCGTGTTGCTGTGGAGTGAGCCTGAAGTGTGGCTCATTGCCTCCAACCGCCTGCCCCTCGAAAACTTCCCCTACCTCACCGACCGTCCCTGTGTCAGTCAGTTACCCATCGACACACTCGTCGCCCAGGTGGAGCAACTGCGACACGACCGCCCCTATGCCACCATCATCATCAGCCTGCACTGGGGCGCCGAGCATACCCTCACCCCCGTGCCGCAGCAACGACAAGAGGCGCACCGCCTCGTCGATGCCGGAGCCGACGCGCTCATCTGCCACCATGCCCATTGCCTGCAGAGCATAGAAGACTATAAAGGGCACCCCATCTACTACGGCATCGGTAATTACATTTTTGACCAGACCGCCCCCCTCAACACCCGCGCCGGCATCGTTCGCCTCACCGTCAATCACCCTTCTTCCCCCCAATGGGGGGGACAGAGAGGAGCTCTCCAAGTCGAAACCATCCCCATCAATATCAATAACTGCACCCCACAACTTCTTGATGAATAAAATATAAAAGGGAATTTGTAAAAAAAGAGAAGAAAAACTTGCGTAGTTTTTTGTCAAATCTATTTTTTTACTTAACTTTGCGACATACTTTTAAACATATACATCTCAAAAGATATCATCATATTACGAACCCTTTAAAATGACTTGCCTATGAAATAAAAACAGACGAACAACGCTACAGACTCACCTGCCGAGGCTCAGCCTTGCGGGGTCACAGAGATTAAACTAACAAATTATTAACTTACAGAATAGCGTTTCTGTTCGTACTTATTAAATAGATATTTGAGCTTTTGCTCTTGTTCTTAACATTCGAAACCGCCAAAACTTCGATACTACAAGAACAAGCAGTCGAAAGTTCGCGTCGTTAAGGCGTGGACTCTTCTTTGCTTGTTGTAGTATATGGTTACTTGGCGGTACCAGAATGTTGATAAGCATCGAATGGTTCCGCCTTTTTATCGCTAAATATATGAAAAGAATATTGTTTATTTCTTTGCTCTTATTCCCAACTCTTGGATTAAGAGCTCAACAGAAATTGGAAATTTCTGATTATTTGAATCCTAATTCAAACACCATTACCATTGTTGATGTATATTGGGATATTCCCAATTCTAAATTTTTAAAAGAACAATTTTTAGGAGAACAATATAGCATTAGTGATTGGGAAAATAAGATTTTGCCTTCTGTGATGACGAGTTTTTTAGATGGGCTAAACAAAAAGACATCAATGTATGGACTTCTTTTCAAAACGAATGAAGAAACCTCAAAGTTAGAAATGTCGGTTTCACTTATATCTTTTAAAAAGACATGGGCAACAGGAACGGTTGTTTTTTCCATTAGAGAGAAGGACTCTAAAAATGAGATTCTAAAAGGCAAGCACGTGATGTCTGGAAATGCAAAAGGCTCCCTTGAAAAAAGGTTGTGTTCTGCATTTAATATTGAAGGACTTAGTTTAGGTAATACTATTAAAAAGGACTTAAAAACAAATAAGAAGCCTCTAATCTTAAAAGGACAAAATGTTTTTAATTATCGATTTGATTTTTCTCAAATGACAATAGAAGGAATTGCGACAAAAGAATACCTTTTCTTAAAAAGTGAAGAAAAAGATAATGACATAGAGCAGATTTTCAGCAAATTTTCAAAAAAGGTAGAAATTGCTTTTGTCGCAATTGCAAATAAAGGACTCTCAAATAAATGTAAATTAGACAACAAAGAAAACCAGCGTTTTGAAATCGTTATATGCCCTATGGTAGCAGATGAAGATGGTGGACATGACATTATGTCAAAAGTTGTAGACAAAACAACAGGAGAAGTAGTCGCATCATTTAAATCACATGCAGGCGGTGGAAAGTGGAATAGTTTTGAAAACCTTTTTCTGGAGGAATTAGAAGATTCAGGGAAACAGTTTAGTGAAAAATTAGTTTCTTTTATGTAGAAGTAAATGACAACCAGAAATAAAAGTTTTTAACAATCGCGAGTTCCTTTTTTAACACTTTGCGGGCTCGTTTTTCGGATTTTCAACATTAACGATGAAATTATCAGAAAAACGGGCTCTTTTTGTAGGGATTGTTATCTGGCTGGATATCAATTCGTTAGCTAATTCTTTACGCTTCATTTTTTACTTTTCACTTCCGAAACATATATCTCTCGCTTGCGAGAGCTTAGCTTTCGCATCACGAAAGACCGTGTTTTGGAGTGCGAAAGACCTCTTTTACAACCCGAAACATATATGTTTGGGAAGAAAGAGGGAGTGAAAGGGATGCGAAAAGTGTGTGAAGGGGGAGGATAGGGGGTGGTTTTTCGGCTGGAAGTTACGATTTTTTACCACAAAAAACGCTCTTGCGAATTAACCTTTGAAAAGGTTTTTTAACCACTTGTGCAGTTTTTCCCTCATCTTGTCGTTCGTCGTGTTATCCCCAACTTTTATAAAAAAACGCGGGAATGCTTTGCATTGTCATTAAAATGTAGTATATTTGCAGTCGGAAACCCATTTCCCGCTACCTAAAAAAAGGTATGCGGCGAAGTGTCGTATATGGGAGTGTTAAATCTTAATTTAATATAACATTTTAAAATTCAAACAATTATGTGGTTAATCAACTCATCTATCGGACGAAAGGTAGTGATGTCAGTAACGGGCATTGCGCTGATTCTGTTCCTGACGTTCCACGGCTGTATGAATGTCGTGGCGCTCTTCTCGGGTGAGGCCTACAATGCAATCTGCGAACTGCTCGGTGCCAACTGGTATGCCGTGGCAGCTACGTTGGGCTTGGCAGCCCTGGCAGTGGTTCACATTGTGTATGCCTTTATCCTCACAGCCCAGAATCGCCGGGCCCGCGGCGGCAACCGCTATGCGGTGACCGACAAGCCGGCCAAGGTGGAATGGGCTTCGCAAAACATGCTCGTGCTGGGCATCATCATCCTGCTGGGTCTTGTGCTGCACTTGTTCAACTTCTGGTACAACATGATGTTTGCCGAACTGGTAGGCATGGAAGGCTTGGCTCATGGTCCGGCCGACGGCTTTGCCTGGATTAAGGAGACCTTCTCCTGCCCGGTCTATGTGGTGCTTTATGTGATTTGGATTGTGGCCATCTGGTTCCACCTCTCTCATGGTTTCTGGAGTGCCCTGCAGACGCTGGGCTGGAACGGCAAGACATGGTTCTGCCGCTGGAAGATGATCGGACTCATCTATGTGACTCTGCTCATGCTCTGCTTCCTCATCGTGGTGCTGGCCTTCGCCTTCGGGTGTGCGCCCAGCCTGTGTGCTACCTGTAGCAGCGCTTGTGGCGCTTAATTATCAGTTTTAATTGTCAATCATCATTTTAGAATTATGGCAAAGCAATTAGATTCCAAGATTCCTGCCGGCCCAGTAGCCGAGAAATGGAAAGAATATAAAGCCCACCAGCGACTGGTGAACCCGAAGAACAAGCTGAAGCTCGACGTGATCGTCGTGGGAACCGGTCTGGCCGGTGCCTCGGCAGCCGCTTCGCTTGGCGAGATGGGCTTCAACGTGATTAACCTCTGCATCCAGGACTCTCCCCGTCGCGCACACTCCATCGCCGCACAGGGTGGTATCAATGCAGCAAAGAACTATCAGAACGACGGCGACTCGGTCTATCGTCTGTTCTACGACACGGTGAAGGGCGGCGACTATCGTGCCCGTGAGGCCAACGTCTATCGTTTGGCCGAGGTGTCGAACAATATTATTGACCAGTGCGTGGCTCAGGGTGTGCCTTTCGCACGTGAGTATGGCGGCATGCTGGCCAACCGCTCGTTCGGTGGCGCACAGGTGAGCCGCACGTTCTACGCCAAGGGCCAGACCGGCCAGCAGCTGCTGCTCGGCGCCTATAGCTCGCTGAGCCGTCAGGTGGAAGAGGGCAAGGTGAAACTCTACACACGTTACGAGATGGAAGAGCTCGTCATCATCGACGGCCGTGCCCGTGGTGTCATTGCCAAGGACCTGACCACCGGCAAGCTCCATCGCTTCTCAGCCAATGCCGTTGTCATCGCCACAGGCGGTTACGGAAACACCTATTTCCTCTCTACCAATGCCATGGGCTGCAACTGCACCGCTGCTGTTCAGTGCTATCGCAAGGGCGCCTACATGGCCAACCCGAGCTACGTGCAGATTCACCCGACGTGCATCCCCGTACACGGCGACAAGCAGTCGAAGCTCACGCTCATGTCCGAGTCGCTGCGCAACGACGGCCGCATCTGGGTGCCGAAGAAAATAGAGGATGCCAAGGCTCTGCAGGCTGGTACGAAGCAAGGCTGGGAGATTCCCGAGGAAGACCGCGACTACTATCTGGAGCGTCGCTATCCCGCCTTCGGTAACCTCGTACCTCGCGACGTGGCCTCACGTGCCGCTAAGGAGCGCTGCGACGCAGGTTTCGGCGTGAACAACACCGGACTGGCTGTGTTCCTCGACTTCTCCGAGTCGATCAACCGCCTCGGCCTCGATCAGATTATGCAACGCTACGGCAACCTCTTCGAGATGTACGAGGAGATTACCGACGTGTTCCCTGGCGAGCTGGCCAACGAGATCAACGGCGTGAAATACTACAAGCCCATGATGATCTTCCCCGCCATCCACTATACGATGGGCGGCATCTGGGTCGACTACGAGCTGCAGACCACCATACCCGGCCTGTTCGCCATTGGTGAGTGCAACTTCTCCGACCACGGTGCAAACCGTCTTGGCGCATCGGCACTCATGCAGGGCTTGGCCGACGGTTATTTCGTGCTGCCTTACACCATTCAGAACTACCTCGCCGACCAGGACATCTGGCCGCGGCTCTCCACCGACCTGCCCGAGTTCGAGGAAGCCGAGAAAGCCGTCAACGCCGAGGAAGAGCGACTGCTCAACATCAA
Organism: uncultured Prevotella sp.; assembly: GCA_905234845.1. Classification (GTDB taxonomy): domain Bacteria; phylum Bacteroidota; class Bacteroidia; order Bacteroidales; family Bacteroidaceae; genus Prevotella. Next base: position 12,932 of record CAJOIW010000014.1, read on the forward strand.
GGGTAAGCGCTCCGTTGACTCCATCCACAAGGAGCTCGGCCATATCATGTGGGAACACGTGGGCATGGGCCGTACCAAGGAAGGACTCGAGGAAGGACTGAAGCTGATGAAAGAACTGCGCAAGGAGTTTGAGACCAACCTCTTCGTTCCCGGAACCAAGGAAGGCCTCAACATCGAGCTCGACAAGGCCATCCACCTGCGCGACTTCATCACCATGGGCGAACTCGTAGCCTACGACGCACTCCATCGCGAGGAATCCTGCGGCGGACACTTCCGCGAGGAACACCAGACCGAAGAGGGCGAAGCCAAGCGCGACGACGAAAACTTCTTCTACGTAGGCTGCTGGGAGTATCAGGGCGACGACACCAAAGCCCCCGAACTCATCAAGGAGCCACTCGAATACGAAGCTATCAAGGTACAAACCAGAAATTATAAGAATTAAGAGACTATGGCACGTAATATTTCATTTACAATAAAGTACTGGAAACAGAATGGTCCGAAAGACAAAGGCCATTTTGAGTCACGCGAGATGAAGAATATCCCCGACGACACCTCGTTCCTTGAGATGCTCGATATTCTGAACGAAGAACTTATCAACGAAGGCAAAGAGCCGTTCGTCTTCGACCACGACTGCCGCGAAGGCATCTGCGGCATGTGCTCGCTCTACATCAACGGCACGCCCCACGGCAAGACCGAGCGCGGAGCCACCACCTGCCAGCTCTACATGCGCCGCTTCAACGACGGCGACGTCATCACCGTAGAGCCCTGGCGCTCGGCAGGCTTCCCCGTCATCAAAGACTGTATGGTCGACCGCGGCGCCTTCGACAAGATTATCCAGGCCGGCGGCTACACCAGCATTCGCACCGGACAGGCACAAGACGCCAACGCCATCCTCATCCCCAAGGAGAACGCCGACGAGGCCATGGACTGCGCCACCTGCATCGGCTGCGGCGCCTGCGTGGCAGCCTGCAAGAACGGTTCGGCCATGCTCTTCGTCAGCTCCAAGGTCAGCCAGCTCGCCCTCCTGCCCCAGGGCCGTCCCGAGGCAGCCAAGCGCGCCAAGGCCATGATCGCCCGCATGGACGAGCTCGGCTTCGGCAACTGCACCAACACCCGTGCCTGCGAAGCCGTATGCCCCAAGAACGAGTCGATCGCCAACATCGCCCGACTCAACCGCGAGTTCCTCAAAGCCAAGTTGGCCGACTAAGCAAAGAAAGCTTTATTCACGAAGTAACGCTTTATATATAATGAATGAGTGGCGGTTCTTGAAACCGCCACTCATTTTATGCTTTCAAGTTATTTCAGACTTTCCAGATTCAGATAATCCAGAATCTCCATTTTTTTGTTTGTTTCAAAAAAAGTAGTATCTTTGCATGTACAAATGTCGAGGAAAACAGCACATCATATTCGTTTGGCTCAGTTTGAGCTACTCCGCATTCTGGCGATGTGTGGAGTGGTGATGAATCATGTGTTCAACTATGGTCTGCGTATTTACGATGATTTTAGTGTAGCCGCCTCCACCCCAATGGGCTTTCTTGAATGGAGCATTCTGGAGTTGATGAAACTGGTTAGCCTGCCGAGTGTCAATTGTTATGTTCTTATAACCGGCTATTTTCTGATAAACCGTTCACGTTTCCGGTTAAAAGGAATCTGGAAAGTCTGGAGTACGACTTGGGTCTATGCCGTTGGCATTTATCTTCTGGCCGTTGTCTTTGGAGCCATTCCATTTTCATGGGATGAGATGTTGACCCAAGCGACACCTCTGCTCTCAAACACTTTCTGGTTTGTCACATCTTATATTGCCCTATTACTTCTTGCGCCATTGCTTTCGTGGGCCTTACGGCGCGCGTCAAAGCGCCAATATCAAGTGGTATTGGCCGTTGGCGGTATCGTATGCTTCCAGCCATTGTTGGGGCAATTCACGATGGACAGGCAGCAAATCCTGTTGTTTGTCTATCTGTTCATGATAGGTGGTTATATCCGACGATACGCAAAGAAATTGTCCTTAACGGCATACTCCATTTTGGCCTATATCGGCATATTATTATTGATGTACGCATATACGTTGTATAAGAACAACCCGCTCAACAACTCTGATTTTGTGGTGTATGCAATGGCCTATCATGGTTTAGTTTTGCCTTTGTCGGTCGCGTTATTCCTTGCTGTGAAGAATTGGAGGATTAAAAATGACACTGTCAGGAAATGCATCTTGTTTGTAGCCCCGTTGTCCTTTGCTGTTTATATAATTCACACGCAATCGACAATTGATTCTTGGTTGTGGAGTGTCTCCTCCGAATGGTTGAGCAACTGTCAGACACATCTCTTACCGCTTGCCTGTATAGCCATTACCTTGGCCGTTTTTATAGTTAGTGCCATTATTGAATACATTCGGGTTTGTTTCGTAAGAATAGTGGCAGCGATAAGCACCAAACTCGGTTTATTCTAATTTTAATAACTTGATTAATTCAAGTTTTGTCATACATTTTTGTTTGCAAAAATACATTTTTTTCAATACTTTACTCGTTAGTTTGAAAATAATTCGTATATTTGCGCTCAGATTTATCAGTTAATTGGAAGTAGAACCTATAAAAGAATTGCCAATGAAATAGTAACAGAACGAACAACGCTACCGACCCGTTGCCGAGGCTCAGCTTTGCAGGGTCACAGAGATTAAACTAACAAATTATTAACTTACAGAATAGCGTTTCTGTTCGTACTTTGACATAACATTTGAGCTTTTGCTCTTGTTCTTTGAATCCGAATACCGCCAAATATTTGTACAAAGAGAGCAAGTTTGCGAAAGTTCACGTCGTTAAGGCGTGGACTCTTCTTTGCTTGTTTTTGTGCATGGTCACTTGGCGGTAACCAGGATTCAGATAAGTATTGAACGGTTCCGCCTTTTTATTTATAAAATAATCAATAATGAAAAATTATATCCTAATCTTTAGCCTGTTATTATTCTCAAACAATCTGGTCACCGCGAAAAAGTTTTATACTGTAACTTATTCTTGTAGTCTTTCGGCTGTAGAGTTGTCTATAAATTCACAAACATTAGAAAACAATCATAATATTGAAGAAAAATCATCAGAAACATTTCCAAGTTATATCTATGAGGATGAAAGTTTTGTTTTTACGTGGAAAGTGAATTTGACTAGATTAAGTTTTAATATAGAAAACAAGACAAAAGAAACAGTGAAAATAGACTGGAATAATGTAATATTTGTTGATTGTTATAATCTTGTCAATAATGTAATGCCGAAAGGTGCAAAATACATTAATCATGATAAGTCTTTTAGCCCTACAATTATACTAAAAGGAACTACATATGAAGGCATTATAATCCCTTCTAATAATGTTGTTCTAAATGCAGCTGTTGAATGGACAGAGTTATTTCTTATTCCGTGTGTTTATACAGAAGAAGTTTATAGAGAAGAATTGGCACCAAGATTTCTCGGAAAAAAAATGAGGGTATTGATGCCTATTATGGTGGGAAATAAACAATATGAATATTGTTTTTATTTTACCATAGACAAAATAATTAATAAAGGCGAAACGTCTGCTAGTGGCGGAAAAGCAAAGCGAATAGAAAAATACTTGGGTTCTAAAATTGTAAAATAATTTTTTCCATTGATATCAGCGTTTATTTAAATGATGGAAATAGTTGTGGTATTATCATGTGGAGGTATAGTGACTTTTTAGAATAACGAAGAATCTTATTCAAGAATTTGGCCTGTTTTCTAGAGTAAGCCAATGGTGGCGTTCTTGGTCTGACATTTTTTCGATGGCGTAGCGGAGGGTGGTGCGTGGCATCTCGTGGGCGTGTTGGCAGAGGAAGTCGCGAAGTAGATCCATGCTGACGCGCTTGCCCATCTCGCGGAGCATCCATCCTACGGCCTTGTGCATCAGATCGTGGGGATGGTGCAGGTGTATCTCGGCATAGCGCAGGCACCACGACGGGTCGCCTGCCTGTGAGGTCTTCCATGTGCAGACCATGCTCATGCGCTGTCGCCACAGATTGTCGCTATAAGCCAGGCTGTCAACAATATGGAGCCTCCCCCCAACCCCCTCCCACTGGAGGGGGAGATGTCTCACTCCTAATCCCTTTTCAGAGGGAGAGGGAAGAACAGACGAGAAGAATACTATTGCTTCTCCCCCTCCGGTGGGAGGGGGTTGGGGGGAGGCTGAGTCTATTCGAATAGCCGTTGGTAATAGCAGCCAGTGTCCGAGGATTTTAGGGGCGGAGAGGTCTACCAAGTCCCAGTTGTTGGCTTGCTCGGCATATTGCAGGTACATCTTTAGGATTTCATCGCGCCCTCGGATGGCGGCCTCATCGTATGCGAGTCGTTTTGTTGCCAGTTGTTCAAACTTCGCCACAAGTATCAGCAATCCGCAAAGTCTCACCTCATGCCAGCGACTCATCAGCAGTGCTGGCACTTCGCCCAGTGGCAAGTCTTTTGCGACAACCTTCACCACCTCGCGCGTCTGTGGCACCTTCAGTCCAAGAAACTCGTCGCCCTCGCCATACTCGCCAGCGCCAGTCTTGAAAAACCGCATGAGCACCTGACGCTGTTTTTCATTTTTCAGCGACTCCATATAATGGATGATTTCCTTGGCTGTTGTCATGTCTATTTGTTGTTTCCTTTCTCCGTAGGCAGCAAATGTTATTCTCTATTTCGTGCGTCTTTTGGGAGATTTCGGCTCGGGCAGAGCCTTGCAGGTTTCGCTGACGAGCAGGGCAAGATAGTCGCGGTCGTCAACATCAGCGATATAAAAATAGTCCTTGGCACCGTCGTAGGGTGGACGTAGGTCAAGGGTACGCAGCAACGGCCGTACACTCTCGGTGGGTTTCAGATAGAGGCGGTCGTCGCAGATAAGTCCGAAAATCTTGCCGTCGCAGTAGATACCGTAGTCACCAAACATCTTTTTGGCGGTGATGTCGCCAGCCCCAGCGCATTGGTCGACAATGTACTGCACAAAATCGGAGTTGCTTGCCATAGTGTATAATGGTTATAGGTTTGTGCCTACAAAGTTACCATTTTATTTTTAACAGTCGCTATCGGTCCCCCTTACAATTCTGGAGTGCTATTGTGGGATAGCAAAGCAGCGATAGGGTAGGCGGCTTCTTATTTGCTGAGTAGCTGATGGTATTCGTCAGGCGACTGCAACAGTCGGACGGCCTCTTGGTATTGCTTATCGCTACGCAGACCGTATTCGATAGCTCCAGCCTGATAGTAATAGGCTGCCATGAGGTCGGACGAGATGAGGCGCTTCAGATATTTTTTGTTATAGTCGTAGGTCAAGTCTTTTCGTATGTCGTGCTTGAGTTTTTGCTCAAGGGCGGCAAACTCCTCGCGGGCATCGTCGTAGTAGCCCTCAAACTCGGCTAGCTTCTTCAGATCGTCGAGATACTTTCCGGTGGCACGGTCGTAAGTAAAACCGCTGTCGATGACGCGCTGGCAGAATTCCTGATAGTCCTCGTCGCTCAGCTCGAAGGCCGACGGCGCAGCCGCCGACGAGTGGCGGGCCAGATAATCGACCTCATAGTTGAGAACGACGGAGTTGCTGTCGGTGGTCATCAGATAGTAGACAATGTGGGGCACGGAGTCGTTGGTGAGCACCACGTCGGGCTGTATGCCGCCACCGTCGCGCACCTCGCGTCCGGCACGGGTGTGGAACACTTTCGTCAGCGAGTCGGGCACATGCTCGGTATAGCCGCCTGCCCCTCTCTTCGAGTAGTTGATGGCCTGTATGCATCGCCCGCTGGGGATATAGTATTTCGCGGTAGTGAGCTTCAGGTTTCCGTTGTAAGGCAGTGGGATGTTAGGCACCTGCACAAGCCCCTTCCCATAGGTGCGTGTACCAAGAACCACGGCACGGTCGAGGTCTTGCAGCGCACCGCTGGTAATCTCGGCGGCGCTGGCAGTATAACTGTCAACGAGTACGACAATGGGCATGATGGTGTCGATAGGCTCGACGGTGCTTTTGTATTCCTGATTCGCATGCTCAAGCTTGCCGCGCATGGTGAGCAGGGTGATGTCCTTGGGCACAAACATATTGACTACCGACAGGGCTTCCTGCACGTTGCCGCCACCGTTACTGCGTAGGTCGAGCACCAGGCCGGTTGCTCCCTGACGCTTCAGGTCGAGAAAAGCGCGGCGTGTGTCGCGTGCCACGTTGTCGGCGGAAAACGACTTGAGATTGATATAGCCTATACCGTCTGGTTGCAAGCCGTAATAGGGTAGGTAGGGCATCTGTATGGCACGGCGCTTGATTTTAAAAGTCATCTTCTTACCCGTCGATGGACGTAATATTTTCAGCTCGACCGTTGTGCCAGCTTCACCGCGCAGATGCTCGCTCACGTACTGGTTATTCTTGTCGGTCATGTCCTCACCGTCGATATTCAGGATGATGTCGCCCATCTTCAGCCCCGCCTCGTCGGCAGGCATCCCTTGGTAAGGCTCGTTGATGACAACCCGCTTCAGCTTGAAGTTATAGCTGATAACCGAGCCGATGCCCGCGTACTTGCCTGTGAGCATCTCCTTGAAATCCTCCGACCTGTTCTCAGGATAATACTCCGTGTAGGGGTCGAGGCTTTCGAGCATGGCGTCAATGCCGGCACCGATGACCTCACTGGCAACGAGCGTGTCAACATACATCAAATCGAGTCGCTTGTAGATGGCATTGAACACTTCAAGGTTCTTTGCAACCTCCAAGTTATGGTCGGAGTTTGCTATGGCCTGCTCGGGAGTAGTCTCAGTCTGCCCCATTAGAGGCATCGCGGCCACCAACGACAGGATAAACAGATATTTTCTCATTTTTTTCGATTAACGAGTTGCAAACAATGAATAACAGGTTGCAAAGATAATAAAAAATTGTAAGTTTGAGTGATTGAAAACTTGAAAAGATAAAGAAAAAACTATTTTTTTGAAAAAAAAGTTTGGTAGTTTCAAAAAATAGGCGTACTTTTGCAACCGCATTCGAAAAATGCTGCTTCAGTAGCTCAGTTGGTTAGAGCACCTGACTGTTAATCAGGGGGTCGTTGGTTCAAGCCCATCCTGAAGCGCAAGACCGAGTTTCATGACTCGGTCTTTTCTTTGGCTTTCACCGAGGTTTTCTCCTGCGCTATCAACGTTGCCCCGCCTACGGCGACGGCAACGGCTCAGTCGAAGGGTCACTACGTGACAAATCTCAAGCCCATCCTGAAGCGCAAAAGAATCCCGACCGAAGAGGTTGGGATTCTTTGTTTTACTTGAGGTCAGTCCTTTCTTGGTGGGTTAGTGAACGTCAATGCCGTCGAAATAGAGTTCGGAGATGACGGTGTCCTGATATTTTGAGCCTGGATAGACTTCGAGAATCTCGAATTTCAACGTCCAGTTCTTCTCTGACTCCCGTCCGAGCGTGCCGACCTCGAAGCATTGCAGAGTACGGCTATCCTCAAGGTCGAGGATAACTAAAGGCTGATTCATGTAATACATCTTGAGCTTTTTCACGCGGGAGTTCTCGCGCCATGTCTTCTCGCTTTTCACGTGGCCGTTCAGAATTTTCACGGAGGTGATGCGGGGGCAGTTGGGAGCAAACTCGTAAATTAGGTATTCGCCGATACCCTGTCCTTTAACGCCTTCCGCCCACACACTTTCATGGTCGAAGTCGTGAGCATTCTCTCCCTTGTAGTCGAATTTTCCGATGGGTTTCAGACAGCTTGAGGCTTTCACGTTGAGCACCTCGCCACCGCAGTACCAGCTGCATTTTCCGCTGTAGAGATCCTCGAAGATGGGGTTCTCCTCAAACTCCTCCATTCGTTTCTGCTCCTGCTCCGTCAGTGTGCGTGTGTCTAAAACCTTGTTCAGACGTGCGAAGTCTGCACAGTCGCCCTCCGGCATGTCAAATACATAAGCGGGCTTGATGTGCCTTGTCTGTGCCTGTGCCGTTACCGCGAAGAGCGCGAGCAACAGCGAAATCAATGTGGTCTTCATCACGGGTCAGTTTTATGGGTTAATACTCTGGTACAAAGATAGAAAAAATAACGCAACGCTGCAAGGAAAATCCGAAAAAACTCAAAGATTACGAACTGGCTTTTTGCTTATCTTGTTTTACACCAATGCCAAGGTCATAAGCTTTGGCCTGTTCGAACAGGTCATTTGAATTTGCATCGGCTGGATTGTCTGCAACCAAAAATTGATCATTGTAGTTCATAATTTCCGATAGTTTTAATGATTAGTATTTGTTTTAATTCTCCAATTATCCTATGGACATCTGCTTAATGTAGATGTATTGGGGATAGTGGCCCAAGACGGTGAGGGTGACAGGGCAGATCCAGATTTCACGGGTGAAGCCTTCGAGACCGTTAACCTTGTAAGTAGCACCTGCAAATAGCCCAGAATACTGCTTCACACACTCGAAATAACCATTCATGCTTGTGAGCTTCTTTTTGGACGGACGGACTAACACACGTACACGATTCTCTTTCTTTGTATCAAGAAAGGTCAACAGATGATTGGAGCCTGCTACCATTGCGAGGTTATACCGATCGCCAGGCCAAGGCATATCGATGTACCACATGTTGTCATCATGGACAAACTTGAGGTCATAAACTTTGCGACGGAAGCCGCAGATTCCTTTTGCATAAACCCATGCGAGTTTAGCATACTTGATAGTTGAATTAAACATTAGAGTATGTTTTGGTGAAAATGCCTTTGGGAGTTTCCCAAAAGCGGGTGCAACCGTGCAAACCGAACGCAGAAAGCTAGCTTTTTGCAGAGGTGAATTCGGTGCTCGAGTAGCGCTGCAAAGCTACAACATTTTTCCAGATTCTCCAAATCATATAAATCTTCTGAATATCAACACATTATAAGATTGGCGCAGTTTTTGCAATTATGCGGACAATCTGGCAAGGACTGAAGGTTTTCGAGGATGCTGACATAGACACCAGCCTGTTCTCAAAACGTGACATGAAGGACATGAAGCGAACTACAAGAAAGTATGGCCGATGTCTCGGACATCGCAAGGGTGTACATGGTGAAGAACTCATAGGATATCTGACCGCACGCAAACTGATCTACCTCCCCTGCTACAAGTGGGTACTGGAAAACAAATTACGGAAACTTGTAACTGCTATCCGCATCATCTCAAAGAACAAGCCCGTGGTACTGCTCGACTACAACACCAACCCAGATGTTTACAATCCCAAGAGTCCTCTTTCACATGCTTCACTTATAAAGGCATATATCGAAGGAAATTATCCTGAGTAACATTAGTTTCTTCTCATAAAAAGACAGATCAAACCGGCGATTGTTGTGTTAATGCAACATTCGTCGGTTTTTCTTATTTCATCAGAAATGTTTCAGGTCAGTTGCTTTGAAGTGGAAAACGGATCCAAGTTATCCGCATCTTCATCCAGCATTTTGCTCACTTAATTCATAAATTTTTCGCTTCGCTCAAGGAAACTTCTCACGCTCAAGAAAAGATTCTTCATCGGAATTTTATATAAATTCCTTACGCTCAAGAAAAGAAATACATTACTTTTCTTTTCGCTTAATCGGAATTTTCGTACCTTTGTCACGAGAAAGGAGATAAAGTAAAGGCATCGATATGGAAACAGTCACTACATTTCTGAAAGAGAACGTGCAGTTAGTCAGTCTGATGGTAGGCATTCTTGGTGTCATCATTGCTACCATCAGCTTGATTCATGAGTTGAAAAAGCGCAAAAAGGAAAAAGAGCAGAAATAGTATATATATCATTTCACAACTCAATACGAAAGTCCTATGAAAACAATCATTTCAATCTTATCGATCTCACTCATGCCGCTGCTTGGCATGGCGCAGACACCGCAGGCTCCAGCCCAGCCAGAGAAAGTGTATATCAGCACAAGTAAACTGGCAAAGAGATACCACAAGACGAGATCGTGCGTCAGCTTGAAGAATGACCAACGCTATCTGAAGGCTGTCACGGTGAGTCAGGCAAAGAAGTTGGGGCGCACTCCCTGCAAGAACTGCTATACGGCGGTAGCGGTCGTTCCCGACTCGGTATTTGTCTGCTCGGGTTCGTCGTCGGAGAAATACCATGCCACCGGAACCTGCCGTGCGCTCTCCACCTGCAAGGGCACCCTCAAGAAAATGCCCGTCGCAGAAGCCACCCAAGCCCGCAAAACTCCCTGCAAAGTTTGTATTAAAGAATAGTGATTGTAAAAAGCGTTAGCATTTCTGTTGCGTATGATGCTATATGAGTATGTACATTGTCCTTTTTGTGGGAGTCCTGATGTTGAAAGCAGGCGAGAAAAATTTAACTATAAAGCCGCATTTTGGGCAACCCTGTTTTTGTCGCTCTGGGGTCTTCTCTTTGGAGCCTTCTGTCGCAAGAGAACAATCTGTCACTGCAACAACTGCGACAACGAGTTTTCCTTTTACGAATAGAAGATTATGGTCGACTGAAATATGCAAACTTTTTTAGATTATAATCCGAAAAAATATGCAATCATCGCCCCGCCGATCCGAATGTCTGTTCTATGAGTTCTTCCATCCGTCCTTCTTTGGCATAGGGAACGGTGTCAACCTGACGAAAATTGCTCTGCTCGGGTTGTAGGGAGGGGTCGAAGCCAAGGATATATCGGGTAGCTATCAGATAGATGATGCGTGTCGGCGCAAATCCATATACCTGATGTCCGAGAATGTGCAGGATACGCTCACGCCCATCGGGGATTTGCCGGCACATCTCAGCATTATTATATAGCCGGCGCACAATCTCTGTGATATATAGGCCCGACTTCATGTAGAGGTCTGCAAAAGTTTTTTTGGGGTCTTCGAAGATATGGGGATTTTCCTCTTCCAGCAAGTCCACCATCTTCTTGACCACCCATTTGGGCGTAAAAATCTGGTTTGTCTTTTGCGGGGGAATAGAGTCGAAGATATCCTCGGTTTGCGATTCGTCGAAATAGTTAGCCAGTTCTTGTCTTTTCTTTCTGAACTCGGCAATAGCGTCGTCGAACACAACCTCGTCGAACAGATGTCCGTCAAAATGCTCAGTCTTACCCGTTGTTGCATTGACGTAATCTCCGCCATCCCTCAGGAATCGGAATTCATCGATTGTGATGCTGGTGACCTCCTTGAAGACATCGTCCTCAATGTTCTTGTCGAAATTGTCGAGCGAAAGTCTCCCGTCATCGTATGCCATGATGAAGCTTGGGATGGTTCTTGAAAAACCGCGTAGGTGGGCTCGCACCTCTTCCTCCACATTATCTTTCTTCCGTTCTTCCTTATCCTTTTCTATGCGTTCAATGACTTCACGTGGCGTATTGTTGGCGGTGTCATCAATAGTCTTCTTCATGGCATCGTTCACATCTTTCATTGCCTGCTCCATCTCTTGACGGAAAGCTTGTTGCACATTGCTCCATTCTTGCTCTGTCTGTGTCTGCTTTAACAATTCCGCACGCTTCACTTCAGCTATCTTACGTTGTTGATCGAAGTCGCCCTTTATCTTTTCTATCTTTGTTTCCAGTTCTTTCTGCGACTCACGAATCAGTCGTTTTGTCTGTGCCTGCTTCAATCCGTATTCTTCCGATGCCGCTTTGATGACATTTTGCTCAATGGCCGTTTTCAGGTTACCTGCCACGCGATCGATGGCGGTGAGAACATTGTCTGCACTTTCTCTCGCCATTGTTCTCTCGCTGTCATCCCTAATCTCTTCGAAGGTTTGATATAACTTTTCGCCGAAGATTTGCTGTTCCTGTCCCACAATCAGCTCTGTCGGTATCGTCACGTTGCCGCCCTTGTCAACACTCACATTTCCCGCGTCATCGAGCGTCGTCTTTGAGTTGCGCCCCCGTTCTTCCTGCGCCTTGTCCATTTTCTTCAGTATCTCGCCCACGATGGCGGGGGCGCTGAAGATATTGGCGATGTTGCGGAACAGGAGGTTGCTCATAAACCCTCGTCTGACCACTTCCTCGCATTTAATCTTTCTCGGGATGCTCAGCACCTGTCGCTCGTCAATCTGCGTCATCCGTCCCTCTTCGTCTTCCGCTATAACGGGGAAGAAATTCATCAGCTGACGTATGTTCTGCTGACGTTCTTCCGTTGTGCCGTTGCCTTCAGCGGTGCTTCTTTTGAGGTTGTTGGCAAACTCGTCGTAGAGCATCAGCGTACGTGCGGGGTCGAAATCGAAGACGTAGGCGTTGTCTTTTCTTACGATTTTCCCCCCTTCCGAGTATTCGTAGGGATTCTGTGCTCTGAAAGCGGCCTGCATATATAGCTGTGCGCTCTGCATATTGCTGAGCATCAGCACGCCGCTCCATTCGGGAATGGTGACGCCCGTGGTCAGCTGGCCCACACTCAGCGTTATGGTCCTGTCGTGGGTCTTGATAGCCTCTTTCACCTTGTTATAGGCTTTGATGGTCTCGGCGTTATCATCAATTCTTCCGTCGCCTGCCGCCACCACGACCTCGTAGTCCTCAAACCCGTTTCCTTCCTCCCGAAGCAGCCGAGCCAGCGCCTTGGCACTGTCCACCCGATTGAGCAGCCAGAAGGTGTGAGCCATCTCTTTTCTCAGTTCGTCAGTGGCAAAGGGGAATTTTTCTTGTGTGGTCAGCGCGCGAAGGAACTTACGCACTTGCGGCTCGTGTTCAAACGTGCCGTCCTCCTTTGTCTTGAAAAACTCGTTCAGGTCAAAGGCATAGTCTATTGTTCCTTCCTCGTCTATCTCCATACCCTGCCTCACCTTCTCGCGCACGATGTCGCTCATGCGATAAGTAAAAAGGTTCAGGCGGGGCATATCCTGATAGGGATTATGGTCGTTGCTATCCCAGTTCTCTTTAGCCTCCTGTTCGTCAGTGTAGCTCCAGTTGAATATCTCGTGGTCGCCGAACTCTCCCGAGGCGATGGCCTTAAACGGAGTGCCGCTAAGATAGAGGGTAAACCGTCGTTGGATATTGTTGAAGGCGCGGTCGGTGCGCATCGTGTCCACTCCCTCATGGCTCTCGTCTACAATCAGCAAGTCCCAGCACAGGTTCTTTATCCATTCCAGCTTGTTATAGTTACCACCGAAAAAGACGGATCCTTTCAGCCCTTGCAGACTCTCAAAGCATATCTGACCTTCAAAGTTCTCATCGCGGTTTTGAATCCATTTCAGAAACATATCCCTTGTCATCACCCCTGCGCGGCCCCGCAGCGACTCGTTGTCGCTCACAAAGCGGTAGCCTGTCTGTCCAGCCATAAATTTCTCAAAGTCGTCGTACCATGAGTTGGCAATCGACGGTCGGTTGGTGACGATGAGCACATTCTTCGCTTTCAGCTGCCTTATTAGGTCGTAGGTTGTGAGCGTCTTGCCGAAACGCGGCTTGGCGTTCCAGAGGAACTTACCCTCGCCACCGTTTTTTTCAAGATATGCCCGTGTCATCTCCACCGCCTCCTGCTGCTCCTTGCGCAGCTTATAGCTATAGTGCAGACCTTTTTGCGGATAGTCGCGACTGGCAAACTCCTCGAAACATTGCCTCAGCGTTGTGCCGTCGATACGGAACCATTCCGTGTGGTCGTTTCGCTCAATGCCCTTATATTCTGTCAGGTAGTCGTGGAAGTCGTAGTCACGGAAGTAGGTGCAGTCGTCACGATACATGGCGATGTCCTTCCACTGCAGTTCAAACCGCACGTCGGCGGTATGTGTCTGCTGCTTGATGCGCTTGCTGACACCCTGCTCCGTGTCGCCAATCTTCAGCCACCCGTTGTGACGGGCTATCTCGGGCGTGCTGTAGGCATACATCATCCTGACGAAAGTGTTGAAGCTATGTATTCTGGTTGCGTCCATCATTTTTTTATTCGTTATTTTTTGCTATTTCAGAAATTGTTCTTAATTTTGCAGCGGTAATCAATTTAATAATTGGCTTATGACAACATTTGCATTGAATAATCTTTGGACTTATCTGCAGGGGCTTTCGCTCTCGCAGAGCGATCGCGAGTGGCTGGCCAACAAGCTGATTATGCCGGCTGATAATAAGGCCGACACCCTTACACCAGAGGAGCGAAAGGCTCGTTTTCTTAAATTGGAAGGGATATGGTCTGAGACGGAAGAGGGAGAAGCGTATTATCAGATGATGAAACACCGTAACGACAATATGCCCATCAGAGAGATTAATCTTGATGATTAAACGATTATGGTAGGATACATTCTTGACACCGACACTTGGATTGAGTACTTCCACCATCGTAGCGGAATTGGCGCACATATTGCAAAAATATCTCCAGAATACATTTATGCCTCTGAGGTAAGCATTGCAGAACTCACATACGGAGCGTTGCATAGTGGCAATGTGGAGAAACACATGAGGGAGACACAAGAGATAGAGGATTCTTTCAAAGTATTGCCTATTGTAAAAAACTGGATAGCAGACTATGCAGAGATTCGACATAGTCTTGCCTGCCAAGGACTTATTGTTGGCAATTTCGACATTATCATTGGTGTTACAGCCCGTCGATTTGGCCTGACCGTTGTCACACATAACACCAAGCATTTTAGTAAAATGCCAGGCATCCAATGTGTGGACTGGGTTAATCAGTAGTCCGTACGTCATGCCATCTCCTTTACTTTCGTTCGAATAAAATTACGTTCCTGTTCGTCTAAGCCGTATTTGTCGAACAGCTGTTCGTCTATCTCTGCAACAGATTTGCTCCAGTCAATGTCGGAGGAGGGGGTGAAGTTTTGTAGGGGGACGTAAGCCCACTTTTGTGGGGTTATGTCTTGTGTCGTTTTGAGAACATTTAATAGCGTCCTTGCAAATTTAGAACAAACATAGAGCTTGCAATTTTCAGCTTGAGTTCTATCATTAAAACTGCCTATACTTATAAAGGTTTCTGTATTGCCAACAGTTTTATCTCCTATAACTGGAACTGTAATTGCTTCACCAAAAACACCTGTACCACTGGCTTTTGGAAGAAATAATTTGTAACTATCCAAATTTGATACTTGCTTGATATAATCACGTCTTACATACATTACAGCTCTATCGTTTTCCGTCCTTCCGTAAATACCAATATACTCTTTACCATCTGTTGGTTTGGTACAATGGAATATTTGGGGTAATCTTTCAAATATGTTTGTTGAGACATCATAAGCATGACCCTTACTTAACTGAGATTCTGCTTCTGGATGTTCTCTATGCATTACATTAGTAAACCTATATGCTGTTCGTGACACAACGATTGAAGCCATACTACTAAAGCCTTCTTTGTTTTTAACTTTATGTATAATGGTGTTGAGTTCTGCGTATTTGGTGAATATTTCAATTGGACCAAAGTCCTTCTTTGTGTTGCGGTACGTACATACAATTCCAGCCTTGATGTCCTGATTGGGGAATACTTCTTTGCAATTCTCCTCATACCAAATAGTTTTCAAATGAGTATCGTTAAGCATTTTCATATTCCATGAATGTGGTGTTGCGCCAGCATCGAATAGGAATCGAGCAGGATGGATAAGTTCCACAATATCAGATAATTTATACGCTTCATCTATAAAATAATGATATACAGGAGGCTGCATAGTCTTCTGGTCTCCAACACTTTCCTCCTGATACGGTGGATTCCCAATAATCACATCGAACTTCATAATATCTTGGTTTTTAGTTTGTCGTTTCTTGATGTCGTTAACTTTAATGGTCTTGCCTGTCTGCCAGTTTCTAATTTTGCAAAGCGGGGCGGGAGGTTCGGCAGGGGCTTCGTCGAAGAGAGAAAGTTGCACCTGCGGTGCCACCTCAGTTTTTTCTCGCGGTATGCGGTAGGTGAGCCCGTCCATCTGCCAGAGGTTCCACGCAATGATTTCGGCAAACTCTTGTAGCAGCGGTGTGTCGGGCTTGCAGCCGTATCGGGCTTGGTAGTGGTCGACAAACGTGTAGAGCAGATTCTCGCGTGCCAGGAGCAGGCTGTCGCCCTGCCACTCATAGCCGTAGGTGGTCTGGAAAGCCAGTCGTACCTGTGCCATCCAGTCCTCATCGCCAAGTTTTTGTTTGTTTATCATGCGAAGCTTTCGGTCGAGCACTCCTATGCGCTTGCCGATGGCGATAGGGTCGCCTGTAGTGGCATCGTAACGGGAAACAAGGAAAGGCGCTTCGCCGCAAGTAAGCTCTAAGCAGCGTGTACAGATGTCGATGTCCACATAGTCTACCATCTTCTTCACCACCCACGTAGGCGTAAACACCTCCGCCATATCCTTGACTCGGCCCGTCTGGCTCTCCTTCGATTTGAGCACACGCGGTCGGATGACCATACCCCGATTGCCCGTAATCAGTTCCGGAAGTATCTGGGCACGGTAATCATACATCGTTCCAAGCGCCTCATAGTCGTGAGTGGCCCAGACGATGTTTCGTCCTGTGGTATGGTCGCGCAGTAGTGTTTTTAACACTTCGGGCGACAAATCCAACAGATCGTTCTCCCTGACATCTATACAGGAAGGGTCAGTCTTTTTGTCTGACATTCTTGCGCTTATAGCTTTAGGCAAAAGCACTTATCGGATTCTTTGGGCTTCTATACGACGAGACCCCTATGCACGAAAGAAGCGTGGTCCGCTCCTTATCGAACATAGAGGCTCTCGCATAGCCCAACCGAAAGATAAGTGACGTCCACGCCATAAGCGCGGACAACCACAATTATCATTATTTCGGTTTAGATTAAGAAATTTGCGAGATTTCTATGTTCTCCTAATAACTGCTATTGTCGTTACAGTTTAACCCACAATGTTGAATGCAAAGGTACGATTAAGTGGTGAGAATACAAAATAAAAACTCTTTTTTTATTTTTCTCGACCGAATAACCAGATTAAAAGGTATGCTATCCGCGTTGCACTTTTACTACCCAATAGACTTTATAATTAACGATTATTTGCAAAAGCTGGAGGTTGAAATGTTAATTTCAATCTCCTTTCTTTTTGTGATTTTGTGCAAGGGAATGGGTGGTTTTTTGTGTTTTTTCCTCTCTATTGTCTCCTTTTTACCCCTCTTTTTTGGCTCTTTGTTTGCCAAACATATATGTTTCGGGTGGTGAAACGTGGTCTTTCACACTCCGAAAGACCGTCTTTTGGCGGGTGAAAGCTTAGCTCTCGGAAGCGAAAGATATGTCTTTCGGAAGTGAAGAGTGAAGAATGGAAAATGAAGAGTTGGCTAACGTTTTGAGGATCAGCGGGATAACAATCCGCACAAAAAGAGTCCGTTTTTCTGATAATTTCATCGCTAATGCTGGAAAAATCGAGAAACGGGTTTTTAAATGGTTAAAATTGAGCGAAGAATGTGTGAAAGAATCTAAAATTGTTTCGATGTCAGGCATGAAGGTGGAAGCTTGTCATTTAAATGAAGAATTGAAGATTGAATGAACGTGAAAAACTAAAGTTTTTGGGGGAAAGATGCATGTCCGAAAGAAATGAAAGAACGAATAGCATATTTGAAAAAAATATTGGTGTCCGGTAAAAATCGGCCTGCAAGGCCAACTACCCATAGCCCAGGGCAACGCCCTGGGTGAATGTTGCACGCAAATTGCGCCCTGAGAGGGCAAAAGCATTTACTCTCAATGCTTTTGCCCTCTCAGGGCGAATGTCATATGTTCGCCTTACCCAGAGCGGTGCTCTGGGCTGGGTGGAATTGGCCTTGCAGGCCGTTTTTTGCAAGCTACAACCCCGAACTCTTCTTAACCTCCCAAGGGGGG
The DNA here is from genome assembly GCA_905234845.1 of uncultured Prevotella sp. Lineage (GTDB taxonomy): Bacteria > Bacteroidota > Bacteroidia > Bacteroidales > Bacteroidaceae > Prevotella. Next base: position 30,599 of record CAJOIW010000014.1, read on the forward strand.
GGAACCGTAAAATGAAAACATGAAGTATCACAAATTATTCACGAACCAACGGTCGCTGCCTACGGGGAAAAGCAATTATTCATAAATTATAATTCATGGTCAATTTATGGTCAATTTATGGAAATTTGTGTTAAGATGGAAATCAACCGTTTACGGTTATCGGTTTATGGTTGATAGGTTTTTGTAAACATTGGCCTTCCAGGCCGTTTTTTGCAAGTCCCGTTTTTCTGAGTCAGAGATAATCCCTTTGTCTATAGGACATCCGGGTTAACAAGTTTAAATTTTAGCGAGCACCAATATTTTCTAATAGGATAGTCCATAGCATTGTCTATCTTTTTGTGAAAAAAGCCAAATATACTTAAAAGATAGAGTCTGACAATCTCTATCTTTTTTTATTTTATAAAATATTCGTACCTTTGCACTCGTATTAAAGAGATTAGACAGATGAAGATTGCATTGATAGGCTATGGTAAGATGGGCAAGATGATAGAGCAGATTGCCTTGGATCGTGGTCATGAGATTGTGTCGATTATCGACATCGACAATCAGGAGGACTTCGACAGCGAGGCGTTTGCGCAGGCCGATGTGGCCATCGAGTTCACCAATCCCACGGCGGCCTACGACAACTACTTGCGTGCGTTCAAGCACAATGTGAAGGTGGTGTCGGGCTCGACGGGATGGATGAAGGAGCACGGCGAGGACGTGCGCGACCTCTGCGAGAACGGAGGGCAGACGCTGTTCTGGGCTTCGAACTTCTCGATAGGCGTAGCCATCTTCTCGGCGGTGAACCGCTATCTGGCCCGTATCATGAACGATTTTCCGCAGTACGATGTGAGCATGGAGGAGACGCACCATGTGCATAAGCTCGACCATCCTTCGGGCACGGCCATCACGCTGGCTGAGGAGATTATCGGCGAGATAGACAGGAAAGAGCGGTGGGAAGCGGCCCCCCTTTCGTCCCCCGAGGGGGACACGATAGGTATCACCTCTTTTCGCGAGGGTGAGGTGCCAGGCATCCACACGATTAAATACGACTCGGAGGCCGACGAAATTGTCATTACCCACAGTGCTCACTCGCGCAAGGGTTTTGCCCTCGGTGCCGTGCTTGCGGCGGAATATACCAAGGATCATCAGGGTCTGCTGACTATCAGTGATATGTTTAAGTTTTAAGGGGTAGAGACGTCACATTGTGGCGTCTGTACAACGCCCCCTGCCCCCTCTAAGATTAGGGGGGAGTTAAAGACGAAAGTGAAAAACTAACGATAACTATGAATTATCAATTGTCAATTATCAATTAACGAATATGGCAAGAATAAAATACAACATGGGTCATCAAGAACCCGAATCAAGCACCAAAGGCGGTGCCAGGCAATGGACTAAATTCATCATCGTACTCGTGCTCTACCTGCTGTTCCTCTACTGGGTGAAATCGTGGTGGGGACTGATTGTGGTGCCGTTCATCTACGACGCGTACATCACGAAGAAAATCAAGTGGCAATGGTGGAAAAACTCTGAAGGCCCCGTCAGGTTTATCATGTCGTGGGTCGACGCGCTGGTGTTCGCCCTCGTGGCCGTCTATTTCATCAACCTGTTCTTCTTCCAGAACTACGTCATTCCGTCGTCGTCGTTAGAGAAGTCGTTGCTCACGGGCGACTACCTCTTCGTGTCGAAAGTGAGCTACGGCCCGCGCATCCCGCAGACTCCGCTGACGATGCCGCTCACGCAACACACGCTGCCCGTCTTCGGCATGAAGTCGTATATCGAGTGGCCGCACTGGGACTACCGTCGTGTGAAAGGACTCGGAAAGGTGGAGCTCAACGATATCGTGGTGTTTAACTACCCGGCTGGCGACACGCTCTGCTCGGCTGAGCAGTGGCAGGCACAGGACTATTACCAGATGGTCTATTCCTTCGGGCGGCAGCTCTATGAGGGCCAGACCACCGACCCCGCCAACCTCGATAGCCTGAACCGCGATCAGCAGTACGACCTGTTCAAGAAGATATATGCGATGGGCAAGAAATACATTGAGAACAACTCGGCAGAGTATGGCTCCATCATGACCCGTCCCACCGACCGCCGCGAGAATTATGTGAAGCGGTGTGTGGGTCTGCCAGGGCAGACATTGGAGATCAAGAACCACATTGTCTATCTCGACGGCAAGCCCAACAAAGAGCCCGACAATGTGCAGTACAGCTACTACGTGAAGCTGCGCCAGAACATGCCCGACGAGCTGTTGGAGCAGTGCGGCATCTCGATGGAAGACCTTGCCACGCTTAACCAGCGCGGTTATATGCCGCTCACGAAGAAAGCCGTGGAGCAGTTGCAGGCACGGAAGGACATCGTGGCCTCGATAACCCCCGTCACCGAAGCCTCCACCGCCGACATCTATCCGCTCAATGGCAACATGGGCTGGACACGCGACAACTATGGTCCCATCTGGATTCCGAAGAAGGGCGAGAAGATCGACCTGAACATGGACAATATCGCCATCTATGAGCGACCCATCCGCACCTATGAGGGCAACGAGCTCGATGTGAAGAACGGACAAATCTATATCAACGGAAAACTCGCCACCGAGTACACGTTCAAGATGGACTACTACTGGATGCAGGGCGACAACCGCCACAACTCACTCGACTCGCGCTATTGGGGCTTCGTGCCCGAAGACCATGTCGTAGGCAAGCCCATCTTCATCTGGTGGTCGAGCGACCCCGACCGCAAAGGCTTCAAGGGTGTGCGCTGGAACCGCCTCTTCCGCATGGTTGACAACATTAAATAGAGTTCATAGTCCATAGTCCATAATTCATAGTTTCTTCCAGTGCGCCAGCCAAACTATGAATTATGGGCTATGAATTATAAATAATGGGCTATGAACGATAAGCTTTTTCCCACCACTTACTTTGGTCCGATCAGTTGGTACAGCCGACTGATGAGGGCAGGCGAATGGAGGATTGACACGGAGGAGCGCTACGTGAAGCAGACCACACGCAACCATTGCCTGATAGCTGCCGTGAATGGTGTTCAGAAGCTGACCGTGCCCGTCGTCAAGGCCTCGCTGACGAGCGATGTTCTGCTCAGCGACCACGGGAAATGGCGGTCGGAGCATTGGAACGCTCTCTGCTCAGCCTATGGCGAAAGTCCATTCTTCGACTATTATGCCGACGACCTCAGACCGTTTTTTGAGCATCGCGACTGGGAGCGACTCATCGATTTTAACCAAGCGATTACGGAGAAGATGTTGGAGTTGTTGGGTCCCATACCTCCGAGAAAAGAAGGCGACCATACAGCCTGGCAGCCAAAGCCCTATTGGCAAGTGTATCAGCAGCGACATGGCTTTTTGCCCGATTTAAGCATCCTCGACCTGCTCTGCTGCATGGGCAACGAAGCTGTCTTTTATTTGTAAAAGAAATTCATTACTTTTCTTTTCGCTTAATTGGAAATTTCGTACCTTTGCACTCATGGCAGAAGATTTTGATATCCGAAAGGAAAGCATTTCCTCTAACGAGCGCGACTTTGAGAACGCGCTACGCCCTCTGCGCTTCAGCGATTTCAGTGGTCAGCAGAAGGTTGTGGAAAACCTGGAGGTGTTTGTCGAGGCCGCTAAATATCGTGGCGAGCCTCTTGACCATACACTCTTGCACGGTCCTCCCGGACTGGGAAAGACCACGCTCTCGAACATTATTGCCAATGAGCTTGGCGTGGGCTTTAAGATTACCAGTGGGCCTGTGCTCGATAAGCCAGGCGACCTCGCTGGCATCCTTACCTCGCTCGAGCCCAATGACGTGTTGTTCATCGACGAGATTCATCGTCTCTCGCCCGTCGTGGAGGAATATCTATACTCAGCCATGGAGGACTACCGCATCGATATCATGATTGACAAAGGTCCCTCGGCTCGGAGCATACAGATTGACCTTAACCCCTTTACCCTCGTTGGGGCCACCACGCGAAGCGGACTGCTCACAGCTCCGTTGCGAGCACGTTTTGGCATCAACATGCACTTGGAGTACTACGATCCTGAGACACTGAAGCGCATCTTGAAACGCTCGGCCAACATTCTGCGTGTGCCTATCGACGACGAGGCTGCCGCTGAGATTTCGCGCCGGTCGCGTGGCACGCCCCGTATCGCCAATGCCTTGCTGCGCCGTGTGCGCGACTTCGCACAGGTGAAGGGCAGCGGGCGCATCGACCATGACATTGCGCGGTTGTCGTTGCAGGCACTGAACATCGACCGTTATGGTCTCGACGAGATTGACAACAAGATACTCGTCACCATCATCGACAAATTCCGTGGAGGTCCTGTCGGTCTGTCTACCATCGCCACCGCCATCGGCGAAGACACGGGAACGGTGGAGGAGGTCTATGAGCCTTTCCTCATCATGGAAGGTTTTATTAAGCGTACACCGCGGGGGCGTATGGCCACACAGCTGGCCTACGAGCACCTGGGGCGTAACCCCTATTCTGGCAACATCATGGAACCCGATATTTTTGGATAAGAATTATGAAAACGGCCCTTTTCACCGGAACTTTTGATCCGTTTACCATTGGCCACGCCGACATTGTGGAGCGTGCATTAAAATTGTTCGACCGCGTCGTTATTGGTGTAGGCGTGAATGAGCGGAAACAATGCCGGCAGACGGCAGACGAGCGAGTGGAGACCATTCGCGGTATTTATGCAGGCAATCAAGCCGTGAGTGTGGTGGCCTACAGCGACCTGACCATCGACCTTGCCCGTCGCGAACAGGCGACGGCCATCGTGCGGGGCGTGCGGTCGGTTAAGGATTTCGAATATGAGCGTGAACAGGCCGAGATGAACCGCCGATTGTCGGGTGTCGAGACCCTGTTATTCTTTGCCGACCCGCAATTTTCGTCCATTTCATCGAGTATTTTGCGCGAACTCGAACATTTCGGCCGTGATATAAAACCGTTCCTGCCATGATTACCTACAACGTGGAGGGTGTGAGGATGCCCAAGATCAGAAAGCGAGAGACGACGGCATGGATACGCCGCGTGGCGGAAAGCTATGGAAAGACTGTGGGTGAGGTGGGCTACCTTTTTTGTGATGATGAGAGAATACTTGCGGTGAACCGCGAATATCTCGGACACGACTACTATACCGATATCATCACCTTCGATTATTGCGAAGGCGACATCATCAATGGCGATCTTGTCATCTCACTCGACACCGTGCGCACCAATGCTGAGAAGTTTAGTAAAGACTACGACGAAGAGCTGCACCGTGTCATTATTCACGGTATTCTGCACCTTTGTGGAGAGAAAGACAAAGGTCCTGGAGAGCGCGAAAAAATGGAAGCCGCTGAAGACAGAGCCTTGCGTATGAGGCAGGCTTAACGGCTTCCGTTGTTTGTTTCCTTGAACTTATTTACGGTGTTTCCCGACGGTTTTCAACACCTGATCGGCTATCGAGCGCATACCCTTAATGGTGGGATGGCCGAGCTTTTTGTCGATGCCTTGCAGTTGGATGTACTTGATGCCGTAGTGGTTGCAAATGGTCTTGGTCGACTCGGTAACATCCTCGCGCAGTTCGTCGCCGATGATGTAATAGATGTCCACATTGGGGTAGTGGCTCTGTGCCTGCTGAAGTAGATAGGCGAGGGCAGGGCGGTAGGTGTAGAGGTCGTCGCGGCTGATATTGTCGTACTTGAATTCCCCTACTTTTACACCAGCCCAGCTGTCGTTGATGCATCCGAAGATAAGGATGATGTCGGGGTTGCCCAGACGTGGCAGGCGTGTGATGAACGACCGCTTGGTGTAGTCCTCGCCGTTATAGCCTGTGTAGGATACGGTAGAGCCGCTGTACGACTCGTTCTTCTCCAGTCGGTAGCCGCCTTCTTTTATAACCTGCCACCACCATGTCTGTTGCACGTAGGCAACATCGGTTCGCGACGGATCAATCGGTGAGTAATACCAGATTTCGTTTCCTTCGGGGATGTAGCCTTGGAAAGTTGAGTAACTATCGCCGAGGATAGACACTGACGGACGTTGTGCGTTCATTGTCGCAGCCGTCAGAAGCATGATAAAGAGGGCTGCCTGCTTTTTCAGAAAATTATCCATAGTGTTTTATAGTTTACGGTTTACAGCTCCTCTCCTTTGGGGAGGCTGGGAGGGTTTTCTCCCTCTCCTTGGGGGAGGGATGGGGAGGGGTTTAGGTTCTCAGTTGAGGGGAGCGGGTTCTTGTCACTTTGTTTTGCGCCGAGCTTGATGAGCTGGTTGGCGGTGGTGTTGATGCTGGGTCCGCCGTCAGTGATTTTCTTTCTTCCGCCCTCATAGGCCTCTGTCGCTTTCTGTAGTGCCTTTCCGATGTTCTGGTATTCGCGCCAGAACTGTCCTACACGATTAAGCATCTCGTTGGCCAAAGCATAGACCTTCTCGTGGTTTTGAGCCTGAACGATCTGTGTCCATGTAAGGTTGATGATGCGGAGGGCAGCAAAGAGCGTTTGCTGGTCGGCGATGAACACGTTTTTCTCCATAGCCTTTCGCCAGAGGTCGGGCTGTACGTTAAGTGCGGACCAGAGTGCGCCGGTATGGGGTACGAACATGATGACATAATCCATTTTCACCTTCGGGGGCTGGATATACGAGGAATAGTCTTTGGCCGACAGTTCCTTGACGTGTTTCTGAATGCTTTCGACATGCGCCTTGAGGAAATGCTGCCGCAGCGGTTCGGTTTCTGCGTTGACATAGTCCATGAATGCCGTTAGCGACACCTTTGAGTCGATGATGAGCTCGCGTCGTTGGTCGAGGTGCAGAATGACGTCCGGACGCATGATGCTCCCTTCTTCCGTCCTGACGGTGCTGCCGTCGGCGTCCTTGATGGTTGTCTGCGTATCATAGTGGATGCCGTTGGTAAGTCCCTGCGACTGGAGCAGCTCGTCGAGAACGGTCTCTCCCCAGTCGCCCTGCACCTTTGCGCCATGCTTGAAGACGCGAGCCAGCTCGTCGGCGCTCTCTTTTGCCGCGATGCTCTGGCGCATCATGTGTTCGATATTGGCTTTCATCTCGCCGCCCATGGAAGTCTGCTTCTCGGTATTCTCCTCCATGGCCTTTTTCATCTTATCGATGGTTTCGCGCAACGGGTTTACGATTTGTCCGAGGCTGAGGTTGCTGTTCTCGGCGAACTCTTTTTGCCTTTCCTTAAGCATCGAGTCGGTGGCGGTCTTTACCTGTGCGGTGACTTTCTCCATGGTGGTGTCGAACTGTGCCTTGAGCGAGCTGACAGCTTCCTCGTGGCGTTTCTCCTGGGCACGCAGCGCGTCGGTGTTGGCGCGGTCCTTTACCTCCATGAGCTGCTCATATTGAGCTTTCTGCTCTTTCAGTTGCCGTGCGGTGTCTTCCTTCGCCTTCGCCTCCATTTTCTCGCGCATGGCCTCCACCTCGGTCAGCCGTCGGTCGCGCTCCTCCTGAATCTTCCTGTTTAGCTCATGAGTCTCCTCGTTGACTTCCGACAGAACCTTGTTGACCATTACCAGCTCGCCCTGCTTCATCTCATATTTAGCCGAGAGTGCGCTGGTCTTCAATTTCCCCAGGAGCAGGCCGATAACCAGGCCTACCACAATGCCTGAAACGATGAATACAATTTCCATATTTGATATTTTGCACAAAGGTACGAAAAAGTTCATAATTCATAGTTCATAGTTCATAATTATTTTGTATTTTTGCAAAAAATAGAAAACCATCCCTATAAATGCACAATTCACAATGCATAGCAGAAATTGTCAATTCTTCTAAGCGATGGAGTATCTGAACAAGGAAAATATTGCCCGTAGTACGGCCGAGGTGGAGTATCATCCTCTTGTCCCTTTCCTGCCGGAGAATGCCAAGGTGCTGTTTCTCGGCAGTTTTCCGCCTGCGCGGAAGCGGTGGTGCATGAATTTCTATTATCCTAATTTTATCAATGACCACTGGCGCATTGAGGGGGAGGTCTTCTTTGCTGACCGCAACCATTTCGTCGATGAGAGCGGTAAGCGTTTTCGTCTGGAAGAGATTGTGGCGTTCTGCCAAGCGAAGGGCATTGCTTTCTACGACACCGCCACAGCCGTGCGTCGGTTGAAGGACAATGCTTCAGATAAATACTTAGAGGTGGTGCAGCCTACCGATATCCGCGCTTTGCTACGACAGTTGCCCCACTGCCGTGCCATTGTCACCACCGGCGAGAAGGCCACCACTACCGCCTGCGCCACGCTTGGCATAGGCGCAGTTCCTAAGGTCGATACCTATATCTCCATTCCTAATACCTCAATCGTCTTTTATCGCCTTCCGTCCTCCTCGCGGGCCTATCCGCTTGCCTTTGCGAAGAAGGCCGAGTCCTATCGCCGCATGTTTGAAGAGTTGGGAGGAACCCCTCCTAACCTCCCCGAAGGAGAGGAAACGGGGGGCTCTTCTCTCCCCAAGTTGGGGGAGTCGGAGGGGGCTTCTCAATTAAGACCGGGAATCTATATCACTAACGGGAAAAAAATCATTATCAAATGAAAACGATGAATACCTTTTTTGCCCGCGTTCTTTGCGGTGCGCTGCTGCTTCTGCCGATGTCGGCAGTGGCACAGGAAATCAGTGTGACTGATGTGGCTTCCGACGATGCTTTCGTCATTGTTGGCAGCGAAGCGAGAACCTGCATCGTAGTGAGCCAGAACGATGCAGAGGTTGTGAGAACAGTGGCTCACTGTCTGGCCAGTGACATACGTCAGGTTACAGGGAAGAGCATCAGCGTGAAGAATGCGATTGCCAGTGGTGACCTACCTATCATTGCCGGTACGCTCGGACAGTCGGAAATTATCGATGAAATGGGTGAAAACGGAAAAATCGATGCCGATGCGGTGCGTGGGAAATGGGAGGTCTACGGGCTGCAGTTGGTCGACAATCCTGTCGAGGGTGTTACTCGTGCGCTCGTTGTCTATGGCTCTACCCCTCGCGGTACGGCATACGGCTTGTTCGACCTCTCACGACAGATGGGTGTGTCGCCATGGATATGGTGGGCCGATGTCGTTCCCGCTAATAAGGCAGAGCTCTATGCCGTTGGAGAGAAAACCATCTCAAAGGAGCCGTCGGTGAAGTATCGCGGTATCTTTATCAACGACGAGGATTTTGCTCTTCAGCCTTGGGCGGCAAAAGGTATAGACAAGCAATATAACAATATCGGTCCGAACACCTATGCCAAGGTGATGGAGCTGTTACTGCGTCTGCGGGCCAACACGCTATGGCCTGCCATGCACCTTTGCTCGGAGGCTTTCTGGGCCAACAAGGCAAACCTGCCTGTGGCGAAGAAGTATGACGTAATGCTTGGATCGTCGCACTGTGAGCAGATGTTGCGCGACAACGAATGGGAATGGCGCCACGCACCGTGGAATGGCAACAACGACGACTGGAACTACGTGACGAACAAGACAAAGATACAAACCTATTGGGAGGAGCGCGTCGAGGAGAGTGTCGGCTACGATGCGATGTACACGCTCGGTATGCGTGGTGTGCACGACTGGGGCATCTCCGGTTATCCCTCCACGCAGGACAAGGTGAACGGACTGACTGAGATCATCGCTTTTCAGCGCTCACTGCTCGACAAGTATATGGGCGATGCCACACAGGTGCCACAGCTCTTTATCCCCTACAAAGAAGTGCTCGATGCCTATAATGCAGGCTTACAAGTGCCCGACGACGTGACACTTTGTTGGGTAGATGACAACCACGGCTACATCCGCCAGCTGCCAGTAGCAAAGGAACAGGCTCGCTCGGGCGGAAATGGTGTTTATTACCACTTTTCCTATTGGGGAGGTCCGCACGATTACTTGTGGCTCTGCTCGCATTCGCCTGCGCTGACCAGCTACGAGCTGTCGAAAGCCTACGACCAGGGCGTGCAGACGCTTTGGGTGATTAACGTGGGCGACATCAAGCCTGCCGAGGCCGAGCTTGAGTTCTGTATGGACTTGGCGTGGGATATCGAGCGCTGGGCTCCCGACAAGGCCACTGAGTATAATCGATACTGGGCTGCGAAGACCTTCGGTGAGACTTTGGCCGAGCCGATTGCCGATATCAAGCGCGAATACTATCGGCTGGCAGCTGGCGGAAAGCCTGAGCACGTCTTTGCCGTGGCTTATACTAATGCCGAGAAAGACCAGCGCATGGCCGACTACAAGGCGCTGGCCGATAAGGTCGACGAGGTAAAGGCATCCGTTCCGTCGGAATTGCTCGATGCTTACTATCAGCTCGTCGAATACCCTGTGAAGGGTGCCTACAATATGAATGTGAAGCACTTCCGTGCCTCACAAAGTGTAGAGCTGGCTAATGCCGGTGAGCGTGACCAGGCGCTCGAGTATGCTGCTGAGGCACGCAAGGCCTATCGCGAGATCACCGACCTTACCGCAAAATACAATACAGGTATCGCCGGTGGAAAGTGGAATGGTATGATGAGCTATAAGCCCCGCAACCTGTCGCAGTTTGGTATGCCCGCTACGGCCACAGTGTCGAGCATCAACAGCGTGAAGGTGGAGATGCCTGCCGAGCCCGAGGTAAACGTTGTGCCCGCTACGGCCTACACGGCTTCAAACGGCACGTTCACCACCATCGAGGGCATTGGCGTGAGCGACGAGGCCATTACCGTCTGGCCGCTCGATATGACGAAGTACGCAGTTGCCCGTGCGCCCTGGCTTGAGTATGATGTTCCCGTGAAGACGGGTCTTAACAAAATTGCCGTGCGCTGTCTGCCCACCTTCCCCGTCAATACCACCTACGACATGCGCGTGGCCGTCAGTGTGGCTGGTGCGGCAGCCAAGACCATTTCGCTGAAGACCGTTGCCCAAGAGGGAAAGTGGAACACCACCGTGTTGCAGGGATTCAACGACGCTACTGTCGATTATGAGGCTACGGAGGACAAGACCGTCAAGGTGCGTGTGTCGCTGCTCGACCCGGGTGTGGTGGTCAGCGACATCCGTGTGGAGCTTCCCATCGTGGAAGACCTCACACTCACCGAGCAACTTATCGAGAACTACAATTTCGAATACAACCATGACGGTCAGCTCAACCCTGTGGGCAATGTAGGTCGTGGCATCCCTGCAGGCTGGCAGTCGGAAGGCGAGTTGAAGAAGGGTAGCAACGGCCTCGACAGCTACGGTGTGAACCAGGATGCCGTCAACTATCACGGCAATAATGTGTGCTGGATTAACAGCAATCCCATGCCGCAGATGTTCAAACTCTATCAGACTATCCCAGCCGCAAAGCTCGAGCCTGGCATCTACCGCATACAGTGCCAGCTCTGGGTGGAGGAAGGCAAGAAGACCTCGTGCCGGCTCTATGCCAACAATAATGTACAGTACTATGGTTACGAGAGCGACTATACCAACCTCCTCACTCCTGGCGAAATCAACACCTATGCGGGCTATGCCGGCGGTAACTCGCCGATGGTGCTGAAAGACATGCAGGTGTTTGTCAGCGTGGAAGAGGGCGAGGATATTGAGTTCGGTATCAAGACGGGCAACAAGAAGAACGACGGCTCGACAGCCACCGACAACTCCGGCTGGTTCAAGGTCGACTACTTCCGCATCAACCGTGTCAGCGACATGCCCGACCAGGCTGTAGAGGAAGACCTCACGCTTACCAAGCAACTGCTCACCAACTACGATTTTGAGCTGTGGAGCGACAACGGCACCGTGCGTGAGAACACCGACGGCACTACGCGCCGATATACCCCCTATGGATGGAAAATCGTGGGCACGTTTCCCGGGCAGTCGTATGGCATCAACAAGGATGCCACCAATCCTCATGCCAATAATGTCTGCTGGTGTCTGCCGCAGGGAGGCTACTTTCCAGACGGTTTTGAGCTCTATCAGGAAATCCCCGCCGCGAAGATTGAGCCTGGCCGCTACCTCGTGCAGTGCAAGCTCTGGGTAGAGGAAAATTACCTTGCCACTACCCGTCTCTTTGCCAACAATAATGTGCAGTACTATGGCATGGACTCCGACTATGAGAACAACCTCACCCCAGGCGAGTACAACACCTTTGCCGGATACATTGGCGGCCTCAACGGCAGTTTTCTCTTGCAAGACATGTATGTCTATGTCGACGTTGCTGAGGGCGAGAGCCTGCGCCTCGGCATCCGTGCCGATGCCCGCCAAAGCGATGGCACCCGACATTCCGAGTATAAGAACGGCTGGTTCAAGGTCGACTATTTCCGCATCAACAAAGTGGAGACTACGGGAATCAGCCTAAACCCCTCCCCATCCCTCCCCCAAGGAGAGGGGGCTGTCTACGACCTGCAAGGACGAAAGGTAAACGCTAACGTTAACGGGAACGTTAACAATTCTCAACTCTTCTCCTCTCCTTCGGGGAGGTCGGGAGGGGTTTCAACTCTCAACTCTCAATTAGCCCCCGGTATTTACATCGTTGGTGGGCGAAAAATGGTGGTAAGGTAGCAAAAAGACGCGAACAGGAAATCATAAAAAATCTAAATTCCGCCAGTGAGAGGTGTATCTTTCACTGGCGGAATTGTTAAAACAGTATTTGCAATTTAACAGTCGTGAAAATCAGTTTTTTCGTCTTCTCACTCCCCCCTTACCCCTCTTTCACTTCCCCTTCCGTCCCAAACATATATGTTTCGGGTGGCGAAAGACCGTTTTTCACCCCCCGAAAACTGGTCTTTCAGGAGGTGAAAGCTTAACTCTCGGCAGTGAGAGATATATCTTTCGCAAGTAAAGAACGGAAAGTGAAGCGCAAAGAATGAGTTAACAGGCTGAACAGCAACGTTTTACAATGCCCCGTCGCTGCGGGCTTATCTTTTCTTCTCTGGACTGTCAGTCCACTTGCCCCGTAGCATCCCCGTAGCGATGTTAAAATTCTCGCCACCAACAGCGTGTTTTTTAACATTCTCGCTCAGTCGCTTAGAAAATATCTTCCCTCATTTTTATAATTCTGTCATCCGCCATAATAAAAAACGGTATATTTACACTTTCTGCAAATATACCGTCAGTATAGTAGTTGCGAAAATACACTTACTCTCAAATGTTATGCTTTTGACCTGCTACCGACCATGTTCTGAATGTACTGGCCACTTTTTCTTCCAGTTCCTCCTTACTATCGGCCTCCAAATCGATTATAGACCGTTTAAGATTATTTACTACATGAGCAGTGTAACGTCCGTCAAGATAATAAGCATAAACAACCCGATCACCTTCCGATACAGGAGTTACATCCAAATCTATAAAAGGACTGTCAAAGACAACAGAGCGACCACGTTGTCCGCTCGTCATTCTTACAAGTACTTCCTTAAAAATTAAGCATAGAACAATGATTAGAACCACAATTCCTGCCCATGTAGGTAAAGAGTAAATCATATCCCTGTCTCTTCTATTCTTTTACACCGTAGAGATAATCATATACCAGCAAGTTCTTTGTTCAAAAACTGAAGAATCCGTAGAAGTAAAGGACGGCGGCCCATGTCCGTTTCGTCATGTTACGTGCCTCGCCTATGCGGGAGCCGTTCTTGTAGATGTCGCCGTTTGAGCGCACCTCACCTATGCGGCGCCCGTCTTCGTAGATATCACCGTTTGAGCGTACCTCGCCTACACGGCGCCCGCTCTTGTAGATATCGCCATTGGAGCGAATCTCGCCAGCCCGCGATCCGCGCACGTAGATGTCGCCGTTGCTGCGTAGCTCACCTACCCGTGATCCGTTGATATACACGTCGCCGTTTGTGCGAATCTCGCCCACTTTGCGACCGCCGTAATACAGGTCGGTAGTGCTTTGCATGGTGGTGGTTGTCGATGTGGTGGAAGAACTTGTAGCGGTCGTACTGCTTGTCGTGGTTGTACTGCTTGTCGTGGTCGTGGTTGTCGGCTGAGACGTCGTGGTCGTCGACGATGATGGTGAGTACACTCCCGTGTTCGGATAGGTTCCCGTGTTCGTGAGAATCGGGCCGACGGCGTTTACCACGCGATTGATGTCGTACATGGTGCCTGACAGTGAGGTGCACGAGAGTGTCACCATGGCAACACTCAGACAGGCAAACAATATAAAAATCTTATTTTTCATACTTTTTAATTAAAGGAGTTAAACCCCTCCTAACCTCCCCGAAGGAGAGGCACCAGCCCCCTCCCCTTGGGGGAGGGCTGGGGAGGGGTTGTAGGTTAGGAGTTTTTTTTCATCTTGTCGGCGAGGACTTTCATCCAGAAGCCGCCGATGACACTGCGGGCCTTGAAGCCGACCATGATGCCGGTCTTCGTGTCGTACCAGTCGCTGGTGGGCACGCGGCTCTCGGTTTCGTTCATGTAGTCCCACAGGGGATCAACAAATTTCAGGAAGGTCTTGTTGTCGTCGGCCATGGCTGCCGTCCACATGATCCAGTCGTTCTTCGTGTAGTCCTTACGGATGTCGAGCGGCAGACCGTATTTGTTCTGCTTCGTGAGGTAGTATTTGATCTCACGCTCCATGGCCTTGTTGGGGAAGATATTGATGCCCCAGAGCTTGTCCCATACCATGTTGTACTTCTGGCTCCACGTGTTCTCGCGGTCGAAGGCCAGCCGGTAGTGGTCGCCCTCTCGAGCGTCCTGCTCCCACTTCGCGGCCATCGTCTTCGCCGTCTGCATGTACTTGTCGTAGGTGGCCTGATCGCCCTTCATCTTCGCCATCTCGGCAAAGCCTGCCACACCCATGATGGCCTTGATGCTGAGGTTGCAGTTGTGTGCCCAGTGACCGGCGAAGTCGTCGGTGCAGAGCTGGTTCGACGGGTCTTGTCCGTTCTCCACGAGGTAGTCGGTCCAGGTCTTCATGATGTCCCAGTAC
>CAJOIW010000015.1 GCA_905234845.1 uncultured Prevotella sp.
ACGCCCCTCTCCGCTACGCTCCGAGGAACGTACATCACCCGGAGGCAACTTCCCTTCCCATTACCCACTCAGAATTGCACTTCTATCTTGAAAGTGGGGAGAATTGTTAAATCGCCGCCTACGGGGAACCAACGGTCGCCGCCTACGGGGAAAGGCAAAGGCAAATTTATCCAAACCGAGCGAAAAACCAAAATATCATGAGGAAAAGATTACATATTTACATAATTTATGTTCACGGATTATCGTATCTTCGATATTTTTGATTATATTTGCACACGGAACGCCCAATGTTAGGCAAGAATAACTAAAAGCAATATGAAATAGGATTGTTGTCTCTGGGATTAAGAATAGTCCCAATAGCGTAAGACGTATAAATGCTGGCATAACTTTCCTCTATATCTATTTTTCTGTTGAGAACAAAAGTTATATGAAATAAAATTGATACTAACGATATAAAGTAATTGAACATGAAACGACTATATGTATTTGTACCAGCGATTCTATTTTGTACATTAGCATTCTCTCAGCATGCACATTCACGAGGAGGCAATCCTTTATACTGGGTTTTAGTTGGTGGTATTTCCGCAGGAATACTTTATGTGTTTTACTTTCTTTTTGGACTATTTGTAAACTTTGTCAGACGACTAAAACGAAGAGAATTTAATCTTCCAGAAAAGTTTCATTCGCTATTTTCGGAAAATGACAATAAGGAAAAAAAATCAGGGCAAGAATTGCATTCTATTATATTGGCAGATGGAGAAGAATCGCAGGAAATAAGTAACGAAGATAGTCATCAAGACGTTACGTTATGCAAACAATGTGGGAAACAGATACAGGCTGTTGCCTTATATTGTAGTTACTGTGGCGCTAACCAAAGTATAACATCTACAACATTAAGGAAAAAATTACAAAAGTTGAAAGATTTGTCTTTCCTGAATGCCCTTGTTAAGAAGTTTGTAGGTTTTATACTCATTCTGATGCTGTTATATTTGATTGGCGGAATAATTGCAACTGTCTGTCAAAAAATAGGTGGTAGTTATGATGTTCAAGGTGTTTGTTTATTTGCCCCATTAGCTGCATATGTACTGTATCGTTTGCTTCATTATGCATATAAGTTTAATCATAAAAAGAGCATCTTGACAAGAATAACACTTGCCTCAGTTGTATTTATCGTATGGGGAGTATGTATAGCAGACAGTATTCGTCATGATGCCTATGTACGAGCGGAAGAAGCCTCCGAACGAGCCGAAGCTCAAAGAATAGAAGAAATGCACAGGGTTAACCGAACATTTCTCGGCTGCTCTTTTGGTGACAATGCTTCAAAAGTCGCAAACAACCTTAAGAAATATGTTCCAAATAATCTTCATCCAGCAACACGTTTTAGTGGTAGTGTAGTTGATAAAATATGGCTTGAGAATATTTCATACGGCGATTATACTTTAAACACGATTTCTTTTTTGTTTTATCGAGACAAACTATACAAAGTTGTTATGAATATTCATACTGCTGAAAATGAAAGTTATTCTGATCTATGGACATATAACAATCTATCAACAATATTGAGTGAGAAATATAAGATAAACCGCTCGGCTCGACCTTACAACAATATGGAAATCTATTACGATGCTCATACTGAAGTTAGACTATGGCATTCCACTTATGGAATGGGAAAATATGAGGTCACACTCACATATTACGACAAGGATAGTGGGTACAAAGAACATCAAGAAAAAGGCTTTTAGCTGATGACACGGAATTGGGTGAAAACTAGGGAAAGGACTTTGACTCCTTCGAAGAATCCCTGTAACTATGATTCATAATGTCCTCCAGACAACATCTGAGCTTATATAAATAGATGAAGCTTTTGAAGAAGAAATATATAAAGATCTGCGCGGGAACCATTGGCACTTTTGTTGTTGCATGCCTGGCATTGATGCTGATATGCAACCAGATTGTGGTGAACAATGCGAAGGGGAAAGTGTTTTCTGACATTGACAGCATTAATAATAAGGTATCAGAAAGCGTAGGGCCGATGGATAATTCCATCGACACTATTGAAACGGATAGTTTCATTGTTGCTTATCGACAGCCGATAAATGGCTATAAGGTGAAAGCCGTTGCCAAGTTAGCGGAATCTGATGTTGACATTATCTCTGCTGATTTAACCTTTACGAAAGGCGGACAATCGTTTAAACTCTACACGCAGTGCTTTGGCGACACACTGTTTTGTAAAGGAAGAATGGACTATGAATTTGAAAATCCTGAGTTGTTCAAAAAGTATAAGAACAAGACGATAGAGGCGGATTATCATATTTGCAGAGATAAAGACTATCAAATGCCAATATATACACCTTTCTTCTTTAAAGACTTGGATTTTGACGGCATCGAGGAATTGGTGATAGTACACCATTCTATGGCTGTAAGATATCATGAAGGCTATGATGTGTATCGCATTGTTGAAGGAAGTCCTGTGCTCATAGACTATCCACCATATAACGTTTGGCGTGAAGATAGTGGATTTGGTATGACTGACTACCCAGAGTTTGACTACAAGAGGAAAACGATATCTTGTCCATACCCTGAAGGTGAGCGTTCATGGACGGGACATACCGTCTATGGTGTCAGCAAGACTCGAAAGGATACTGTGGTGGTGAATGCCAGAAAGCACCTTTTCAACCATATAGAAATGATTAAGGATATAAAGTATGCTTCCAATAATTAGAATTAATTTGCACTATCCTGAGCACAATAGACAAAACAGAATTGAGTTTTTCAAATTGAAATTGTGAACAAATCTTAACAACAGGGGTGAAAGGTATATCTTTGAGGAATGGGAATGTTAAAACGCTATTTCGGTTTTAACAATTGTGAAATGGTATTCCCAAAGGTGGAAAACACCCGTATTGTGGCCCATCTGTACTCATCCTATCGCGAAAGATATATGTTTCGGGTTGCGAAAGACGGTCTTTCGCATGACGAAAGCTAACCTTTCACCTCCTGAAAGCTTATCTTTCGTCGGGTGAAAGATATACCTTTCGCCCGTCAGAATGTCTCTACTAATTCCTGACTGACGCGTAACACGCTGTATTTCAATGGTATAAGATTAATCGTTTACAATGGCTTATTTCGATGTGGGTGGACTGCTTCCCCACCCCATCCTTTTCATGCGCTCAGACCATGTTAAAATTTCCGTCTTATCCGCCCCGATTTTAACAATTCTGCCGAATGCCCCCGAAATCGAGGGGTTTAGGGATGGGGGTGGGGTTAGGTAAGGAGGGGTCATATTCGTCCGATTTGGGTTATTCGTGGCCTAAGGATACAAAAAAAATTATTGCTGTCCGGTAAAGTTCAGCGCGATTCCTTTGTTGTCCTGTATTTATGATGGGTTAGATATATTTATGTTATCAGGGGCTTAATCAGTGCCGAAGGCACGGTAGAATACAGGCGGGGGTGTAACCCCCGATAAGGACGACATCTAAAAAAGAGCCCCGAAGGGGCGACAGAATGAAAACCCTCCTGCCTCCCAAAGGGAGAAATAAATTGAGGTAAATTGAGGTGAGCTATTGGGGGTTAACACCCCTGCCTGTGTTCTGTCGCCCCTTCGGGGCTATTTATAGTTGATGTGACATATTCTGGGGGTTACACCCCCGTCTGTATTCTACCGTGCCTTCGGCACTTTTAGCGGACAGCAATAAAAAAAATGATAGTTCATAGTTCATAGTTCATAATTATTTCGTATTTTTGCAGAAAATTCCGATTAAGCGAAAAGAGAAGTAATGGATTTCTTTTCTTGAGCGTGAGGAATTTATGTAAAATTTTTGCAGGCATGAAAAGAGTTGACAAAACGATGGCGGGAAGGCTACTGGCCGTGTGGGTGGCGCTGTGGATGTGGTGCACGGGTGTCCACGCCGTGCTGAAGGAGGCCGACCTCGCCGGCACGCTGGCCGTGCTGCGAACCGAGCTGATGGACCACTACAAGGAGCTCGACCGCCAGTCGGGACTCATGAAGGACCAGCAGCAACAGGTGTTCAACGAGCTGATGGACATCATGAACCGCAGCAACCAGAACTCGCTCATGCTCTACTCGCAGAAGCCCGAGTATATCTTCGACCTGACCTACGCCTGCCACGAGGCCACGGAGCAGTATGCGAGGTTTCAGCAGAACGTGCTGCCCTTCCGATCGTTCGTCGACCGCACCGACAACGAGATTGCCCGCTACGACAGTCTCATCGTGAACCTCAACCAGATGGACCAGAACTCGTTGAGCCCCGCAGCGAGCGCCAACCGCAACATCTGCCTGACGCTCGCCGTGAGCATCCGGCGCACGCTGAAGGAGAACAACGAGCAGCTCACCCACTATATCAGCATTTACCGCCACACCGAGGATCACCTGCGCGCCCTCAACGACTACGCCAACAGGCGCTACAAGGAGATTCAGACGGGCATCTTCAAGAACGGCGGCAGCAGCTATCCGGCCATCCTCGCCAACCTGAGGAGCCGCCTCAGAAGCGCGACGAGCGTCGTCAGCGAGAAGTATAAACCGCTCAGGCACGTGAAATCGCAGTGGGACAGCAGCATCATCCTCATCCTCTATGCCATCATCCTCGCCTACGCCCTTTTCAGCGCGGCAGTGAACTACGTGCTGCTGCGCTTCCTCTTCCCACACCGGTGGCGCAGCGAGGGGTTCATGGAGAAACGCACGTGCATCATCCTCACCGCGTCGGTGGTCACCTTCGCCGTCATCCTCGGACTCTCGAGGCTCGTGTTCCGCGAGCAGAACTTCATCCTCATGGCCAGCTCGCTGCTCGTGGAGTATGCATGGCTGCTGGGGGTCATCCTCGTCTCGCTGATCATACGCCTCGACGGCAGACAGATGAGAAACGCCTTCCGCATCTACGCGCCGCTCATCTTCATAGGCTTCGTCGTCATCACGTTCCGCATCGTGCTCATCCCCGACGACCTCGTCAACCTCGTCTTCCCGCCGCTGCTGCTGGCATGCCTCGTATGGCAGTGGATAGCCGTGCGCCGCAACAACCGCAACATTCCACGCAGCGACGCTTTCTACTCCTATATCTCGCTCACGGTTTTCATCGCCTCCACCATCTGCTCATGGACGGGATACACGCTACTCAGCGTGCAGCTGCTCATCTGGTGGGTCATGCAGCTGACGTGCATCCTCACCATCACCTGCCTGCAGGGGCTCCTCAAGAACTGGGCCAAGAAACACGGCTACGAGGAGCGACCCATCACCTCGACGTGGCTCTACCGGCTCATCTGTCAGGTGGTGCTCCCCTTGCTCGGCATCTTCTCCGTGCTCATCTCCATCTACTGGGCCGCAGATGTGTTCAACCTCAGCGCCACCACGTGGGAGGTCTTCCGCACACGCTTCATCAATACCAAGAACTTCACCGTGTCGCTCTTCTCCATCGCACAGGTCGTCACGCTCTACTTCGTCTTCTCATACATCAGCAAGACGGTGAAGGAGCTACTGCGCATCTATTTCGAGCGCATCGACAAGTCGACCGCCGCCAGCCGAATGGTGATGACAAGAAACGTGCTGCAAGTGGTCGTCTGGGGGATATGGCTGCTCATCAGCCTCGCCATCCTCCACGTGAGCAACACATGGCTCGTTGTCATCTCAGGCGGTCTCTCCACCGGTATCGGCTTCGCCATGAAGGACATCCTCGAAAACATCTACTACGGCATCTCACTCATGGCCGGACGCATCAAGGTGGGCGACTGGATTATCTGCGACGGCATACGCGGACGGGTATCCTCCATCAGCTACACCTCCACCATGATTGAGGCCAACGACGGCGCCGTCATCGCCTTTACCAACAGCCAGCTCTTCACCAAAAACTACAAAAACATGACGAAGAACCACGGCTACCAAATGGAGATTCTCGAGGTGGGCGTGGCCTACGGCACCGACGTGAAACTCGTACGACAGCTGCTCACAGAGGAAATCGCCAAGCTCGACTGTGTCTACAAAAAACGACCCGTAAGAGTGCTGCTAAAAGAATTCGGCGACTCGGCCATCACACTGAAAATCATGGTATGGGTTCCTGTGCTTTCATGGTACACCGACAGCGGTACCGTGCTCGAATGTGTCTACGACACCCTCAACCGTAATAACGTCACCATACCCTTCCCGCAACACGACGTGCATATTGTGAAGGAGTGAAGGAGTGAAAGGAGTTAAGAAGTTTTTTAGAAGTTAAGAAGTTAAGAAGTTATCGGCCTTTCGGCCTGAGAAGTTAAGCCAATAGTCAACGGGAACGTTAACTCCCTGTGTGGATTTTCGATGGCTGAACATTCGGCTTAACTCCTTAACTCCTTAACTTCTTAACTTCTTAACTCCTTAACTTCTTAACTCCTTAACTCCTTAACTCCTTAACTCCTTAACTCCTTAACTCCTTAACTCCTTAACTTCTTAACTCCTTAACTCCTTTAACTCCTTTAACTCCTTAGAATAAATATTCCACATAAAGTATTGCAAATCCGACAAGCAGACCGACCAGCACCTTCCACCCGACATTCTTCAGATACCAGCCTATATGCAGGCGCTCCATCCGCATCAGGGCAATACCGCTCATCGAGCCAATGCAAAGTATATTGCCGCCAACAGCGGAGAGATAGGTGATAATCAGCCAATAAGGGGCATTCAGCTCTGCTGAGGGGTTGAGCGAGAAGAAGGTCAAGGCGGTGGCAAAATTGTCGAGAATGGTCGACACCAGCCCAGCCACAGCCCCCATAAGCCAGATATCGTTGATGTAAATGCCACTCTTGGCAATGAGCCACTGGACAGCCCCTGTCTCCTCCACGGCTCCGACGGCAAGCATCAGTCCCATGACAAACAGCATGGTTTGGATGACACCATACTGCACGATGCGCGGCATCCTGCGCCGTAGCATCAGCTCGTTGCTGACCAGCTTGCGGTTGAAAATCTCATTGACTATCCACAAGACAGCAAGCACACATAGGGCACCGAGAAAGGGACTGAGACCGGTAATATTATGAAACGTCGGGATAAACCACAAACCGCCGATTCCGACAAAAAGCATCAGCAAACGCTGCCACACTTTGAGATTGGTGTCGTCGCCCCGATAAGGCATGACCACCGTCTCCGTATCGGCCCGCTCGGGCAGTGAGCGGCCTATCCACCACACAGGCAGAAAGCAGGCAGCAAGGCAAGGCAGCAACATCCCCGCCGAGAACGATGTGGCCGAAACGTGCCCCATGTTCCATGCGACAAGTCCCGCAGGGTCGCCGATAACCGTCAAGGCTCCACCACAATTTGCCGCAATGACAATGGCTGAACCGAAAACCATGCGCTGGCGACGCGTCGTGATAACGGCATGCATCATGGTCAGCATCATCACCGTAGTAGTAAGGTTGTCGAGATTGGCAGAAATAAGAAGGGTGACCAGCGTGAAAACCCATAACAGCCGGCTGCTTTTACGGGTGCGAAGCAACGGACGGACAAAATCGAAACAGCCGTTGTTGTCGAGTATCTCCACTATCGTCATCGTCGCTAACAGGAACAAGACTATCTCAGAGGCCTGACCGACATGCTTCAGAAAAACATGCTGAGCGATATAACCTTTCACCGCACGACTCGTAGGGACAGCTCCCCCCAACCAGTCGACATATTCCTTAGGGTGCTGGCTCATCACGAAATCAGTGCCATAGCAGATATAGATGACCCAGCAAAGCGTACCCGCAAATATGGCCACTGCGGCTCTACTGACCTTGGTAAAGCCTGCACTGGCTATCAGCAAATAAGCCACCAGAAGTGTTGCTACAATTATCAATGCCATTATTCTTCAATTTTTTCTGTTTTTTACAAGGGATTAAAGGAGTTCAGGGAGTGCAGGAGTTCAAGGAGTACAGACGATAGTTCTGTAAACCCTAAACTGTAAACTATTTTCATTCTTCACTCTTCAATTTTCTTTCTCCTCTCCTTCGGGGGAAGGCTACGGGGGGCGAGCTCTGCTCGGGATGGGTCGGGAGGGGTTTCATTCTTCACTCTTCATTTTCAATGATACGACAGAAATAGTCAGGCTGGCTACGCACAACATGGCTCCGCCTATCCAATAGATAACACGATGATCCACAAACGTAAGCATGTAAGCCACAATGCCAATGGGCAACTGGATGAACGCATAGCGAATGACTGCCGTAGAGAGCACATAGCCATACTTAAGACGCATAACCACAGTCAGCATGATGAAGTCGAGCACGGCAGTCGTGGTAATGGCGATACCCGTTCCAAGCAGTCCCCAACGGTTGTAGAATAGTATTACCAGCACGGGGAACACCACGTAGTAGATGCCCTCCAGCGCCAGATAGGTCCATGAGTCACCTTTCGCCAGCGGCAAATAGGCTATAGGCAATTTAATGGCGCGCACATACATGGCCAGCAACGTCACTTGCGCCATCGGCACCACGGGCATGAACTTCCCACTATAAAGCAACGGCAGCAACATGGGCATGGCTATGATAAAGAAGACGAGTAGCGGAGAGACCGTCAGCAGACAAACCTCAATCTGCTGGTTTACCGTCGTATTCAGTTTCTCCCCAATCCCCTTAATAGCCGAGAGACGAGGATAATAGTCGGTCTCAAGAGCCGTAAAAACCATCCCAGCATAGGTAATGGTCACCATAAAGCCAGCATTATACAGACCCACCACATCGAGAGAGCCGTTGTAGTTGAGATAGGCGCGAATAACAAACTCTGCACCACTGGCAATCATGCCGGTTAACACAAAGGCAACGCCTAGTTTCACCATGCTAATTCCCTCACGGATGAGGGAAAAACCGCCACTGGCTCTAAATGTCAACGGATAAAGCCGATAAGAGAATACGATGGTAAGCAACAGCTGCAACAATGCCATGATGACCAGCGACGGCACAATTCCTGCCTCACCCCAAACATAAAAAATGGGCACTGATATCAAGAAACCAAACAAAACGTGATAAACTGACACTTTGGCCAGTTTTTTCAACTGCCGCGTACCTTTTAGGATAGCAGTCTCTCCACCGGCTATCGCTATGAGGAACACTACTGGCGAAAGCAGCATAAAGTGAAGTGTATGATTGCCCCAGTCAAACGTCCAGCGGTCAAGATAAGGACTGAGCAACACACACGTTACCATGCCTATCAAACCCGCAAACAGACTCCATGCGCGTATCAGCGTCACAGTGCGTGCAAGTTTCAGCTTATCCTGCTGCTCGTAAATCTCCGACACCTCACGCACTCCACTCGTAGGAATACCAAAACTGGTAGAGTCGGAAAACAACTTTATCGTGGAATTGAAGAGCGACATCAGTCCCATGCCCTGCGGACCGAGCAATCGTGCGACGACCATGTTACGCAGGACGGTAACCAGCACAACTACTCCCTGTACACCCGCGAAAACACCAGTGTACTTCAAGATATGAAAATAATTGCCGCGTTTTTCTACAATTTCCATCTATATTCTTAACGTAAATCAAAAGTTTTTATTATTTTTGCAGCAATGAAATTATCCATCAAAACAGAGAAGCCTCTCATTAGCTTTCTCGTCACGGCTTACAACCTGCCTGTCGAGATGTTGCGCCAATGCCTTGAGAGCATCTTGGCTATAAATCTTTCTGCCGACCAACGCGAGATTATCCTCGTCGACGACGGATCCGACGAGTCGCCCGTCGATGCGCTGGGCTCCCTGCTGCAAGGCATTATTTACATCCGACAACGCAATCAAGGGCTCTCCGTTGCCCGCAACACAGCCCTGCAGATTGCCCAAGGCGAATATATCCAATTTGTCGACGGTGATGATTATCTCATCCCTGAAGCCTATAATCACTGCATTGACATTATCCGCCAACAGCATCCCGACATTCTCATCATTGGACGGACGAGAAAAGACCCCAAAGCCTCCCCCTCCCATCACCCATCACCCAATCTACCCTCTGCCAGCGGTGCTTCCTATCTGCTGCATCATAACCTGCGCGCTGCCGCATGGGGGTATCTTTTCCGGCGGAACATCCTCGGAGAACTGCGTTTTACACCCAACTTATTGCATGAAGACGAGGAGTTCACTCCACTTCTTTTTCTCCGAGCCGAAAGTGTGACAGAGACCTCCTGCCAACCTTACCTCTACCGACAACGCGACCAGTCGATAACTAACGATGAGGATACCAATCACACCGACCAACGTCTCAGCGACATGGAAGGTATCATCAAACGTCTGCACATCATGGCTGACCGCATGCCAAAAACCGACCGCGACGCACTCAATCGTCGCGTGGCACAACTTACCATGGTCTGGCTCTACGAGACAGCAAGGCTCACCGGCAGTCAAAGCCGACTGAGTCAAGCCATTCAGCGGCTAAAGGCATACGGACTATTTCCATTACCGGCAAAGAGTTACAACCGAAAATACAACTATTTCCGACAACTTACCCGCACGAAAATTGGTCAGCAAATGCTCATCCTCATTGCCAGACATCACAAAGAACAATGAAAATACTTTTGATAGGTGAATATAGTAACGTCCATTGGACACTTGCAGAAGGTCTGAGAGCACTCGGGCACAAGGTAACTGTGCTATCCAATGGCGATTTCTGGAAAGATTATCCACGCGACATCTCTCTCGTGCGCACACCTGGCAAGCTTGGCGGCATGGCCTACATGGCTCGCCTTTATACCTTACTCCCCCGACTGCGCGGCTACGATGTCGTGCAACTCATCAATCCTATGTTCCTCGAAATCAAAGCCGAGCGCATCACTCCTATCTACCGCTACCTACGCCGCCACAATCGACACATCGTGTTGGGTGCTTTCGGCATGGACTACTACTGGGTACAAACCTGTTGTGACAAGAAACCCCTGCGCTACTCCGACTTCAACATCGGCAGTCAACTGCGCGAGAATGAAGACGCTATACGAGAACGGGTCGACTGGCTCGGCACCGCCAAGCAGCAACTTAACCAGTTTATTGCCCGTGACTGTGATGCCATTGTCACCGGCCTCTATGAGTATCATGTCTGCTACCAACCCGCTTTTCCCGAAAAAACCACCTTTATCCCCTACCCCATCAAAAACGCCAACGGCCTCTCTCCTGAGGAAAAAGAAGGGGGGACTATTTGCAGTCCACAGCATGCGGTTTCCCCGCTCAAACTTTTTATCGGCATTAACAAGACCCGCTCTGCTTACAAAGGCACTGACATCATGCTTGCCGCAGCACAAGAAATATGTCGCGAATACCCTGACCAGATAAACTTACAGATAGCCGAGAGCGTTCCCTTCGCCACCTATCGAAAAATGATGACAGGTAGCGATGCCATCCTCGACCAGCTCTATAGCTACACCCCGTCTATGAATGCCCTTGAAGCCATGTCGCAAGGCATCGTATGCATTGGCGGCGGTGAACCTGAGAACTATGAAATCCTCGACGAAACGGAGTTACATCCTATCATCAATGTTGAACCCACCTACGAAAGTGTCTGCGAACAACTCCGCCATCTCGTGACACACCCAGAGCTACTTCCCAAATTGAAAAAGCAAAGCGTTGAATACGTCAATAAACATCACAATTTTCTCAAAGTAGCTCGACAATACGAAAGACTCTATAAAAAAATGTGAAGAATCACCAAACAGGCAAATTCTTCACTTTTTAATTTTTCCCTTCCTTTTTAAGGAAATGGGGAGGCTGTAGTTTACTTATGCCTCAGCAGGAGTTTCCTCTGCGGGAGCTTCCGTAGCGGGAGCCTCTTCTGCAGGAGTTTCCTCTGCCACAGCAGCTGCATTCTTCTCAGCAACCTTCTTGGCAATAGCCTCTTTTACCTTTTTCTCTTCTTCAAGACGTTTTGCAGCCAAATCTTTCTTCGACTGCTCAATACCCTTAAGGAAGACCTCTATGCCCTTCTGACGGTCAGCCTTCCAAGCATCAAACTTCTGCTGCATGGCGGCCTCGTCAAAGGCACCTTTCTTCACACCACCTTTGAGGTGCTTCATCATGTAGACACCCTCACGGCGGAGAATCATGCGTGCAGTGTCGGTAGGCTGAGCACCCACTTCCACCCAATAGAGCGCACGCTCGAAATTCAAGTCAATTGTTGACGGCTGCGTATTAGGATTATACGTGCCCAACTTCTCAATAAATCTGCCATCTCGTGGCGCACGCGAATCAGCCACGACGATACGGTAAACCGCATAGCCTTTGTGACCACCGCGCTGCAATCTGATCTTTGTTGCCATTGATTTTTAAAATTTTAATGATAATAATTGAATTTCATGCTACCATCTCGTGATAGCGGCTGCAAAATTACTGCTTTTTCCCGAACCTCGCAAATAAATTGATAAAATTCTTTTCAGAATCTAAAATATGTGAAATAAAAGAGAAAGACCTACAAGGTGTTAAAAAGTTAAGGTAATAAAGACAGACTATAAGTTATGCTTCGCCATCAGATACTATCAATGTCGACATAACCTTGCATGACGGCATGGATAGTGAGGGCGGAGACGCTCTTGGCATGCAGTTTCTCCATAATGTTTTTCCTGTGGGTAATGACGGTAGTGAGGGCAATGCCGAGCTGTTCGGCTATCTGCTTGTTGATGTAGCCCTTGACAATGAGCGTGAGCACTTGAGCCTCGCGTGGGGTAAGCAGTGAAGGTTCGGAGGAGGATTGGGGGAGTTCGTCTTTTATTCTTAGCCGCCCATCCAAACGAGGATGACCATGAGGATGGGCATGTTGCTCAAGGGCAAGGAGTGCACGGGCAAGTACTCGCTCTGATTGATTAGTGTAAAGAGTGTTGACCCCCTGAAGCTGTTTCTCTATATTAGCCGATGAGGTAAGTACTATCGTCTGCCGACGGCTGTCTTGAAACCATGCACGATGTTCGAGGAAGATATTGACAGCAACAAAATAATGGACGAATTCCTCCGGATGGTTGGCTTCTAGCTCGGTAAACGAGCCAAAGGTTTCCACCTCGAGTATGGGCATGACACTCTGTAGCAGTTGGCGCAAGCCAATAGCAGCGAGCGTATTGGAATCTATGATAGCAAACCGTGGTTTCATCATGACGGTGTCGAATCCTATACAATCATTCCTATAATAATGACCGCAACATGGTTTTAAGAAAGGTTGAAGAACTTTTTTCTTCAACCTCTCACTTTATTATCTGCTCAACTTATTTTGCGAATGCCACACTTCGGGTTTCACGGATGACGGTAATCTTCACCTGTCCAGGATAGGTCATCTCGTTTTGAATCTTTGTGGCTATCTCACCTGAGAGTTTCTCGGTATCGGCATCATCGAGCTTATCGGCCCCCACGATGACACGCAGCTCGCGTCCAGCCTGAATAGCATAGGTCTTGGTTACGCCAGGATACGACATTGCGATGGCTTCAAGATCGTTGAGTCGCTTGATATAGGCCTCGACAATCTCTCGACGGGCTCCCGGACGGGCTCCGCTGATAGCGTCGCATACCTGAACTATCGGAGCGAGCAGGGTCTGCATCTCCATCTCGTCATGGTGGGCACCGATGGCATTACAGATATCTGGTTTCTCCTTATATTTCTCTGCTATCTTTGCTCCGTAGAGTGCGTGCGGATCTTCGGTATCCTCATCGGGCACCTTACCGATATCATGGAGCAATCCGGCACGTTTGGCTTTCTTCGGGTTCAGTCCGAGCTCAGCGGCCATCACACCACAGAGATTGGCGGTCTCGCGAGCATGTTGCAGGAGGTTCTGCCCATAAGAAGAGCGATATTTCATTTTTCCCACGATGCGGATGAGTTCTGGATGCAGGCCATGTACGCCAAGGTCAATGGCAGTACGTTTGCCCGTTTCAACGATTTCGTTGTCGAGCTGTTTCTTCACTTTAGCCACGACCTCTTCAATACGTGCAGGGTGGATACGGCCGTCAGCCACAAGCTGATGGAGCGCGAGCCGGCAGACTTCACGACGGACAGGGTCAAAAGCGGAGATAACAATAGCCTCGGGAGTGTCGTCTACGACGATTTCCACTCCTGCGGCAGCTTCAAGTGCCCGTATATTACGTCCCTCACGTCCGATAATACGTCCTTTCACCTCATCGTTGTCGATGTGGAACACGCTGACAGAGTTTTCGATAGCCGTTTCTGTGGCCACACGCTGGATGGTCTGGATGACAATTTTCTTGGCTTGGGCGTTAGCGTTGAGCTTGGCCTCATCCATAATCTCATTGATATAGCTCTGAGCATCGGTGCGAGCCTCATCCTTCATGCTTTCTATCAAACGCGTCTTAGCATCTTCAGCACTCAACCCAGAAAGCTCCTCGAGCTTGGCACGCTCTTGCAGTCGCATTTTCTCAAGCTCCTCCTGTTTTATGGCTAGCAGTTTCTTTTCGTTGTCAATACGCTGCTGACCTTGGTCGACTTCCTGCTTGCGACGGCTGATTTCCTCCTGACGCTGATTGAGGGAGAGCTCACGTTGCTTCAGACGGTTCTCACCTTGCTGAATCTTCTGATTGCGCTGCTGTACCTCTTTTTCTAATTCTGCCTTCTTATTGAGGAATTTCTCTTTTACCTCGAGCAGTTTCTTTTCCTTCACCACATCGGCTTCCTTGTTGGCAGCCTCTATCATTTCTGTATATTTTCCTTTAAGAACATAACGGAAAACAACATAACCTAACAGGCCGCCGAGAATCAAGGCGACCACAGCTGTAATTATTATTGGTATTGTCATGATAATTATTTATTTAGTAATATTCACTTTTTCAATGCTTCCTCGATTTCAGAAGTCAACGTTCCGAGAATATCACTATAAGGTGCTGTGTCGTTTCGCCCTGCCTCCATTTCATATTTCAGGGCTATATCGATTAGCGACATATACAATATGTCCTTCTCGGTCTTTCGTGTCTTATAGAAAGATGAGTAGGAGTTTACCGTATCTGAGATAAGCTTTGCCGCCTTACGATAGTATTCCTCTTCTTCCCGAGGGACCTTCACTGGAATTTCTGTATCGTAAACGTGCAATCTTATTTGCAACATGTCTCTGTTTTCTTCTGCCATCGCTCCAGTTTGTTTTACTCACTCAGTAGCGTGATACATTTATTGACATCTCTGATGAGTTTCGACAGGCGTTTCTTTGCCGACTCCATGTCGGTGTCTGAAATCTCAATCATCTTGGCCATCATCAGGCTGTCATAATCGCTGCGTGCTTGAGCAAGCTGTTCTTCGAGTTGCCTTATACGGGCATCCCTCTCATCCACCATTCCGCAAAGACCTGCATTTTCGCTTTTCAGCTCCTGATATTGGAGAAGCATCTGACGCACGCGGGTAGCGAACTGGCTCAGCATTTTCTCATTTGCACTCATACTTTTCTTTTTAAATTGGTTACAAAGTTAACACATAAATCTGGTATCTCCAAATTTTGTTCAACTTTTTTTGCTTTATAGGCTGAAAATCAACCTGTCACCACTTCGTTTCTTTTACTTTTCTTGAGCCTGTCGCGGTTCTTTCTTAGCCAGCATCACCACCTGATAGATGAAATCGGTGACCCATTTCTGCGAGAATCCAAGGCGCTTGTTGAACTGACGTATTCCGATAACGGTCTTCATTACAGCGGCATCACTGAAGTCATTTTTATTGAAAATGTCGTTAACCGTTTTCTCAGTCATAGCATAAATAGCCTTTTTAAAGAAGCTGGGCACCCGAAGTTTGAACTTCATAAGATTCCCGGCCAACATCATCAAGTCTTGCGAAAAGCCTTGGAACTGGACCAGATAGGTGTTCGCATCTTGCAGTTTCTTGCAGTTCTTGCGTATGCTCTGGTCAATCTCCTTGAAGAATGCCTCGTCAGTCTTATAAAGAGACATCATCATTTTCCGGCAATGTACTTTCTCACCCACACCGAGTTTGTTATTCACCGTCGGCACATGCAATGTAGCCTTAAAAGTCCGTAAGTCGGGAAGCATAGATAAGTTGTTGATTCCCAGTCTTTCTGCAAGAGATGCCTGAAAGTACACTCTAATTAGCGTCATGTAGTCTTCCATGCCGCCGATTTTCTTTTTTTCGGCCTTTCCACCGAATAATCTTGAAAAAAATCCCATATTTTTCATAGGCACGGCACACCGCACCCATAGTATTTAAATAATAAAAATGTTAAACTATATTACTAAAGGTCACAGCCTTTTGTGCTGCAAAATTACAATATTAACAGCAAATATCCAAATTTTCACTTTCACTTCATTACTCTTTCACTTTCAATGACATCTGTCCGCCCACAAATTTTTAATTGATTTTAACAGAAAGCGCTGTCCAAAATGTTAAATCCACCTCCACGTTTTCCAGCCTTTTTCATGCCGTAAAACGACATTTTCGCACCCTTCCGACCCTCTTTCACCCCTCTTCCACCCTCACCTTTCTCCCAAACATATATGTTTCACCCTCCCAAAGACCGTGTTTCACCTTCCAAAAGACGGCCTTTCGGAGGGTGAAAGCTTAGCTCTCAGGAGCGAAAGACGCATCTTTCATAAACTACAAAATCATCACGACAACAAGAAATCTTGCTAACCGCCTGAAATATAGAGAATTAAACAAAATGACAAAAATTACAACATTTTCGGCTCTTGCGAAGAGAGAGTTAGAAAAACGGAAGATTCATGTTAAAACCGATGTGTCAATAGGTTAAAAAATTAAAAAACTGCCAACAAATTACTTTAGCTAAAAACAACCATACATTGCTCATGAAAAGTATAAAAAACGCATAAAATGAAAAGATTTTTGCTTTTCGCTTTAAGGTTTCAATTTTTATTCGTAACTTTGTGCGCTTTTATAATATAATAAGAACAATAGAATTAAAAACGATGAAACGACAGTCGAACAGCAGCAATCTCATCAAGGCATTTGTAGCCATAGGCGATTTTGCCCTGCTCAATGCCATTCTGTTGTTTTTCCTCTACCGCAAGCCTGACCTCATCCCTCCATTTTTTCAGGAGGCTCCGCGCACAGTATTGCTGGTAGCCAACTTGTCCATGGCAATAGCCATGAAGGTGTGTCCCACTATCATTCATCGCAGGCGAATCAAATTTGAGGATTTATTCAAACGCGTACTTACCTTCACGCTATTTCACGCCACACTGACATTCCTCTTCATCCGTGTCATCAGCTCTGGCGGTCTGCTGTTCCGCTTCATGTTCATTTTCGCGGCTATCATGCTCGCGGCAACCCTCCTTTTACGCCTTATTGAGCGTTTTGTCCTTCGCTACTACCGACTACTTGGACGCAATTCCCGTAACGCAATCTTTGTAGGCAGCGATCCCTCACTCCTGATGATTTACAAAGAGATGACCGCCGACATGGCTACGGGCTATAAGATTGCAGGCTATTATGCCAATAAGCCGATAGCCGACTGCCCCGATGAGCTTAAACACCTGGGAAACATTGAAGACCTTAACCGGCAATTAGCGGCCAGTACCGAGGAACAGACTGCCGACGATAGAAAAAAGAACCCCATTGAGGCAGCAGAGGAAATCTATTGCAGCCTGTCACATGATAACTCGGAACAGATTCTCAACATCATGCGCTTCTGCGACCGCAATGTCGTCCACTTCTACTACGTGCCACGCATGTTCGGTAACATGCAGTTGAACCTGAAGCCCGAGCCTTTTGGTGATGTGACTATTTTCACCAATCATCACGAGCCACTCTCACGATTCGAGAACCGGGTGATCAAACGTTCTTTCGACCTCGTTGTCAGTGCTGTAGTATGTCTTTGCATGCTACCCTTCTTCCCCATCATAGCAGCCATCATCAAGTTACAAAGTCCTGGACCGATTCTATTCAAGCAAGCACGCACAGGACTGAACGGCAAGACCTTCATGTGCTATAAATTCCGCTCCATGCACATCAACGATGAGGCCGACATGGCACAGGCAACTCTCGACGATCCGCGCAAATTCGCCTTCGGGCGATTTATGCGCAAGACCAACATCGATGAGTTCCCGCAATTCTTCAATGTGCTACTCGGCAATATGAGCATCGTAGGGCCACGACCGCACATGCTCCATCATACCGAAGTCTACAGCCAGCTCATTGACAAATACATGGTTCGCCATTTCTCCAAGCCTGGAATCACCGGTTGGGCACAGGTATCAGGGTTCCGAGGCGAGACCAAAGAATTATGGCAGATGGAAGGACGTATCAAACACGATATCTGGTATATCGAGAACTGGTCATTCTGGCTCGACATCAAGATAATCTTAAAAACTGCACTCAGCTTGTTCTGGAACGATAAAAACGCATATTAGAACTAAGTATTGATATAAGATTTGAAAAGAAATATATGAAAGGAATCGTATTGGCCGGTGGCTCCGGAACTCGTCTATATCCCATTACCAAAGGCATCAGCAAACAGTTGATACCCATCTTCGACAAGCCGATGATTTACTACCCTATCTCGGCATTGATGAATGCGGGTATTCGCGAGATTCTCATCATCTCCACACCACATGACCTGCCAGGCTTTCGCCGACTTCTCGGCGACGGTAGCGACATCGGCGTGCGCTTCGAATATGCCGAACAACCTAGTCCAGACGGACTCGCACAGGCATTCATCATTGGAGAAGATTTTATCGGTGACGATTGTGTCTGCCTCGTGCTCGGTGACAACATCTTCCATGGTGTAGGCTTCAATGAGTTGCTGCGCCAAAGTGTGGATAATGCAGAGAAAGACGGGAAAGCCACAGTGTTTGGCTATTACGTGAACGATCCAGAACGTTATGGAGTGGCCGAAATTGACGAAGAAGGCAACTGTCTAAGCATCGAAGAAAAACCCGCACATCCGCGCAGCAACTATGCTGTGGTTGGCCTTTACTTCTACCCGAACAGCGTAGTAGAAATAGCCAAGAACATCAAGCCTAGCGCACGCGGAGAACTTGAGATCACATCTGTCAATCAGGAATACCTCAACCGCAGCCAGCTGAAAGTACAGAAACTACAGCGTGGCTTTGCCTGGCTCGACACTGGCACACACGACAGCCTGTCGGAAGCCAGCACGTTCATCGAGGTTATCGAGAAACGGCAAGGACTCAAGATTGCATGCCTCGAAGAGATAGCCCTGCAAAATGGGTGGATAACAAAACAACAAGTACGCAAGCTGGCAGAACCGATGGTCAAAAACGACTATGGCAAATACCTGTTGCGAATTGCAGAATAATATTAAGACATCGAGAATAATAAAAATCAAAATAAAACAAAACAATGGAAGAAAACAAGAATTTAGAACTGGACCAGCTCCAGCAACAAGAAGAGAAGTCGACATTCGACTTTAAAACCATCTTCACCACTGTGGTGCTTAACTGGAAGTGGTTCCTGCTTTCACTGATTATCTGTCTCGGAGCAGCACTGATTTACCTGCGTTATGCGACACCGATTTATCAGGCACATGCCAAAATGCTCATCAAGGACGAGGAGCAACAAAACATGCGTGGTTCGCGTGCTGCCATGATGGCGGCATCTAACCTTGCCGAAATGACAAACTCTACCGGTATTGACAATGAGATGGAAGTCTTGAAATCGCGATCGCTGGCCGAAGCCACCGTACGCGACTTGAAGCTTTACGTCAACTATCGTACAAAAGGGAAAATCAAGGAAATTCCCATCTACAAATCGCAACCTGTCAGTATTGACCTCGACCCAGGACACCTAGAGAAACTGGAATCTCCTATTTCGTTGGTCATTGAGCGCAAAGGGAGCGCATACCACGTGGAAGGCAGTTTCTCCGCTCCATCGGAAGATGGAACAACTGCATATAAAATAAATAAAACACTCAACCAACTGCCTGCCACCGTCAGCACAAAGGTCGGCATTCTCTCGTTCAATACAAACGGCACTCGCCCAATGAGAGACGGTGAACAACTAAAGGCTACGGTGATGTCGCCGCAAATGATCTCCGGGAAATATGCTGGTGCCCTATCCGTTGCGCAAACAGGTAAACTGACAAGTATTGCCCAGCTTGTATTGACCGACGAGATCCCGCAACGCGCCGTGGACTATCTGAAACAACTTGCCGTTTGTTACAATCGCCAGGCCAACGATGACAAGAACGAGGTGGCCATCCGCACAGAGGAATTTATCAACGGCCGTCTTGAGAAAATCAACGCTGAGTTGAACGCCACTGAGGGCGAGCTCGAAGCCTATAAACGCCGCAACAATATGGTCGAGCTGAAACTGAATGCTCAGCAGGCCATTGCCGGTGAGAACGCTTATAGTCAAAAACTGGCTGATGCCAACACACAAGTGGCCATCATTAATGACCTGACAAGCTACATGAATCAGGCTTCCAATAAATACCAGCCTATGCCTGCCAATGTAGGCCTAAGCGACCAGGGAACCGCCAGCCTCATCAACAAATACAATGAGGTAGCTCTTGAACGCAAGCGTATGCTACAAAGTGTATCAGAAAATCACCCATCGGTAGCCCCATTAACAGAGCAACTTGAAGAACTCTCCAACGGTATTCGGGGAGCCATGAATCAGTCGCGCCGCGCATTCGAAATGCAACGCAACAGCGTTGCTTCACAATACGGCAAGTATTCTGGGCAAATCTCAAGTACTCCCGAACAGGAGCGCATGCTGACACAGATTGGACGCCAACAGGAAGTTAAGTCGGGACTGTACTTGATGCTTCTCCAAAAGCGTGAGGAAAACTCTATCCAACTGGCAGCTACAGCTGACAAAGGACGCCTCATCGACCAGCCACAGCGTGGTGGCATGATTTCGCCCAAACGCTCCATCATCCTCGGTGGCGCATTCCTGCTCGGACTTGCTATTCCTGCACTCGTACTCTTCCTGCTTGAGTTCTTCCGCTACAAGATAGAAGGACACGACGACGTGGCCAAACTTACTAAGTTGCCTATCCTTGCCGATGTGGCTGTTGCCAGTGAAACTGCCAAGACCAAGGCCGACATCGTGGTACATGAGAATAAAAATAATCAGATGGAGGAAATCTTCCGCTCTATGCGTACCAACCTGCAGTTCATGCTGAAAGAGGGACAGAAAGTTGTACTCTTCACATCGAGTACCTCGGGCGAAGGTAAGACTTTCAACGCTGCCAACCTCTCCGTGAGCTTTGCACTATTGGGTAAGAAAGTCATCCTCGTAGGTCTCGACATCCGTAAGCCACGATTGGCCGAGCTCTTCGAAATCAACGACCACCAGCACGGCATTACCCCATTACTGGTCAAGGAGGACCCAACAGAAGCTGAAGTGCGCTCACAGGTTTTACCTTCTGGCATCAACAACAATCTCGACCTGCTACTCGCCGGTCCCATTCCGCCAAACCCGACGGAGCTCATCGCCCGCAACTCTTTGGAGAAAGTAATGGAAGTTCTCAAAGCTAACTACGACTTCATCGTCATCGACTCCGCACCCGTTGGGCTCGTTACCGATACCCTACAGATTGGTCGTGTAGCTGACGCTACTGTCTACATGTGCCGTGCCGACTATACACCGAAAGAAAGTTTCAACCTTATCAACAGCCTCGCTACCGAGAAGAAACTGCCAAACATGTCCATCGTACTCAACGGTATCGACATGTCGAAGAAGAAATATGGTTACTATTATGGCTATGGACGCTACGGCAAGTATGGACGCTATGGACGCTATGGTGGCAAATATAGTAGCTATGGTTCCTACGGTAGCTACGGTTCCTATGGCAACTACTCACAGTCGAATTACGGCGACAAGAACGACACATCCGTTAAACGTTAATAGAGAAAAATAAGTGAGAAAGGAAAAGTATGATTATCACACTTTTCCTTTCTCACTTATTACTTTTCACTTATCACATATATATGACCATTGCAGTTGATTTCGACGGAACTATCGTCGAGCATAAATACCCGGAAATCGGTGAAGAATTACCCTTTGCCACCGAAACGCTCAAGATGCTCATCAAAGAGCATCACCAGCTTATTCTTTGGAGTGTACGCGAAGGCAAACTACTCGAAGATGCTGTCAACTGGTGTCGCGACCGAGGAGTAGAATTCTACGCCGTCAACAAAGACTATCCCGAAGAGAAAGTCGAATACAATAACCACTTCTCGCGCAAACTAAAAGCTGACATCTGGATAGATGACCGCAACATCGGCGGCCTGCCCGGGTGGGGCGAAATCTATCATATGATTCACGACGGAATGACATGGAACGATCTCCTGCGCGAAGCCCGACAAAAAAGCATGTCAGCAGAACCGCCGAAGAAAAAACACTGGTGGAATAGATGAAAAAATACGATTTGCTCTGCATGCTGATCAGAAGCGCATTATGGGGAACACCATTACCTATCAAAAAGATGCCTTCCCAAGTTTTCCGTGCCATTATGAATGCAGCAGAGAAGCAAACCGTAACGGGACTCATAGCCCAACTACTTGTCAGCAACAACATAAAACTCAGCAAATACGATGCTGTAGAAGCACTCTATCTCATACAACATGCCTCTGACAGAAACCACCAGATTAACCAAGCACTCATAAAATTAACAAAACTACTTAACGACAACGGAGTCAACTTCATTGTCGTCAAAGGCCAGACCCTTGCGGCACTCTACCCCACCCCCGACACACGACTTCCTGGAGACATCGACTTCTACTGCGATGCCGATAACTTTTGGCATGCCCGTCAGGTCATAGAAAAGATATGGGATGTAGAATACCATTACGACTCAACCGATGTAAAACAGCACATGGCCTTTACCCACGATGAAGTAGAATTTGAGCAGCACCTCATGCTCTGCCACTTCTCCTCACCCACCATCCAACGCAACTTCGACCAATATCTCAGCACTGCCAAAACTATTAACATAGACATTGAAGGCCAAGGCATCCCCACCCTCGAGCCAACACTCAACACTCTCTACACCTTCCTCCACCTCTACCGCCACCTCATTGGTCTCGGATGCTCTCTGCGCCAGTTCTGCGACCTCGCTCTGCTCCTGCACCACCACCGCAACCTTATCGACCGCAACCGCCTTGCCGCAATGCTCAACAAGATACAACACACCCGAGCCTTTCGCGCTGTAGGAGCTATTCTCACTGAACATCTCGGATTACCACCCGAAGACTTTCCCCTTCCCATTACAACCCACGACCGCACCCATGGCGAAGCCCTTCTCCGCATTGTCTTCCAACGTGGAAACTTCGGCAAATACGGACGGCGACATGCCGTACGCTCAGGAACAGGCTACTACCTCGAAGCCCTCAGCCTAAAGCTCCGACACTACATCCGTTTCTATCCCCTTTCACCAAAAGAGAACCGCGCCCTCCTCACACGAAGTATCCCGCAAAAAATATATGCTGCATTCAAGAGGAAAAGTTCTTCTTAATATTCCTTCCACGCCTTAACGTCTATATCCTTGACATCTATGGTACAAAAAGCTTGGATAAAGGCCGAGGCGAGGCGCGAGTTGGTGATAAGCGGAATGTTGAGGTCGACGGCGGCGCGACGGATTTTATAACCGTTGGTAAGCTCGCGTGGTGTAAGGTCTTTGGGGATATTGACAACCATATCGATTCTGCGCTGGTGGAGTAAGTCGAGAGCCTGCGGATGTCGGCCCTCGTCTGACGGCCAGTAGACTCGTGTATTGGCGATGCCGTTGGCCGTCAGGTAGTCGGAAGTTCCTCCGGTGGCATAGAGCTCATAGCCATGCTTAGCAAGTAGGCGGGCAGCGTCGAGCATCTCGGCTTTCTGCTTGGCTCCTCCGGTGCTAAGAAGCACGGTGTGGCGTGGTATGCGATGGCCTACACTGAGCATAGCCTTGAGCAGGGCGGCGTGGGTGTCGTCGCCGAGGCATCCAACCTCTCCAGTGGATGCCATGTCGACTCCGAGCACTGGGTCGGCTTTCTGGAGTCGGTTGAAGGAGAATTGTGAGGCTTTGATGCCTACATAGTCAAGGTCGAAGAGACTCTTCGACGGTGGTTCGACGGGCAGACGAAGCATGACACGTGTGGCAAGGTCTATGAGATTGAGTTTTAGTACTTTCGACACGAAGGGGAAGGAACGCGAGGCGCGTAGGTTGCACTCAATGACGAGTATGTCGTTGTCACGAGCCATGAACTGGATGTTGAAGGGCCCGTTGATGTGCAACTCGGCGGCTATACGACGGCTGATGCGCTTGATGCGACGCACGGTCTCGACGTAGATTTTCTGCGGAGGGAACTGTATGGTGGCATCACCGGAGTGGACTCCTGCAAACTCGATATGCTCAGAGATGGCATAGGCAAGTATTTCGCCGTCGCGTGCCACAGCGTCCATCTCTATCTCTTTGGCGTTCTCGATGAACTTGGAAACGACAACGGGATGATCTTCACTGACATTGGCGGCTAGCTGAAGGAATCGCTGTAATTCCTCAGGGTTGGAGCAGACGTTCATGGCTGCTCCGCTGAGCACGTATGACGGGCGCACGAGTACGGGGAAGCCCACGCGGTCGACAAACTGCTGTATGTGCTCCATAGAGGTGAGGGCACTCCACTCGGGCTGATTGATGCCGTTGGCGGTGAGCATAGCAGAGAACTTGGCTCGGTCTTCGGCACGGTCGATGTCGGTGGCAGAGGTGCCGAGTATGGGTACATGCTGGCCGGCGAGGCGCACAGCGAGGTTGTTGGGTATCTGTCCACCTGTGGAGATGATAACACCATGTGGCTGTTCTATATCGACAATGTCCATGACACGCTCAAAGGTGAGCTCGTCAAAATAAAGACGGTCACACATGTCGTAGTCGGTAGATACAGTCTCAGGATTGTAGTTAATCATCACCGAGGCATAGCCCTCACGACGAATGGTGTTAAGCGCCTGAACGCCGCACCAGTCGAACTCCACGCTCGAACCGATACGATAGGCCCCAGAGCCAAGCACGATGACAGATGATGGGCATCGGGTGTTGGCTGATGGGGGTTGAGAGTTAGCGGAACTATCCATCATCACCCGATGTCCATCACCTGTCACCTCTATTCCTTGATACGTCAGGTAGAGGTAATTGGTCTGTGCTGGATACTCGGCTGCCAGGGTGTCGATTTGTCGAACAACAGGCAGTATGCCCATCTGTTTTCGCATCTTGCGTATCTCCAGACCTGCTTCAGCCATGTTATTAGTCTTTTCTTCAAGTCCTATGGCACGGGCTATCTGGAAATCTGAAAATCCGTAGATTTTGGCTTCCCTCAATAGATGTTGGATGTTGGGTGTATGATTTATGATTAATGGTTTATTGCTTATAGCGAGACTTTTTAGCTGCTCATCGATGTCGATGATGTGCTGGAGTTTATATAGGAACCAACGGTCAATCTTCGTGAGCTGGTGTATCTGCTCAATGTTATAGCCGGCATGCATGGCCTTGGAAATGGCAAAAATACGTTTGTCGGTGGGTTCACGCAAAGCAGCATCAAGGTCAGCTATTTCTATTTCCTTGTTCTCTACAAAACCGTGCATTCCCTGCCCTATCATGCGTAGCCCTTTCTGAATAGCCTCCTCAAAGGTGCGCCCTATGGCCATTACCTCGCCTACCGACTTCATCGACGAGCCGAGCTCACGGTCTACCCCCCGAAACTTCGACAAGTCCCAACGGGGTATCTTGCACACAACATAGTCGAGAGCGGGCTCGAAAAAAGCGGAAGTGGTCTTCGTGACCGAATTCTTCAAATCTTTCAAGCCATACCCCAAACCTATTTTAGCCGCCACGAAAGCCAACGGATAGCCAGTTGCCTTCGATGCCAGTGCCGACGAGCGTGATAGACGGGCATTCACTTCTATCACACGATAATCCTCTGACTGAGGGTCGAGCGCATATTGCACATTGCATTCGCCCACTACCCCTAGATGCCTGATGATGCGGATGGCCAGTGCACGAAGCTTATGATACTCGCTGTTGGTAAGGGTTTGCGATGGGGCCACCACTATCGATTCTCCAGTATGGATGCCTAGCGGGTCGAAATTCTCCATATTGCACACTGTGATGCAGTTATCGTCACTGTCACGCACCACCTCATAT
The DNA here is from genome assembly GCA_905234845.1 of uncultured Prevotella sp. GTDB lineage: Bacteria > Bacteroidota > Bacteroidia > Bacteroidales > Bacteroidaceae > Prevotella. The sequence goes on from CAJOIW010000015.1 coordinate 26,012, forward strand.
TCTATCTCCTTCCAGCCTTTGAGAGACTTCTCTACGAGCACCTGTGGAGAAAACGAGAATGCTTTCTCTGCCAGACGTATAAGTTCATCCTCATTGTCGCAAAAGCCCGATCCCAATCCACCGAGCGCATATGCAGCCCGAAGTATCACGGGATAGCCCAATTCTGATGCGGCTCGTTTGGCCTCCGCAATGTTTTCGCAAGCCTCGCTACTGATGGTTTCCACCCCTATCTCCGACAGACGACTAACGAAGCGTTCGCGGTCTTCGGTATCGATAATGGTTTCTACTGGTGTACCGAGCACCCTCACGCCATAACGCTCAAGCACTCCAGAGCGATAAAGCTCTACTCCACAGTTTAATGCAGTCTGCCCTCCAAAGGCCAGAAGAATACCATCGGGACGCTCCTTGATAATAACATGTTCAACGAAACCTGGTTCCACTGGCAGGAAATACACCTCATCGGCCACACCCTCAGAGGTCTGCACCGTAGCTATGTTAGGATTGATGAGCACTGTCCGCACACCCTCTTCGCGCAAAGCCTTCAACGCTTGTGAGCCAGAATAGTCGAACTCGCCGGCCTCACCTATCTTCAATGCTCCAGAACCAAGAAGCAATACTGTTTTTATATTCTCGTATTTCATTATCGTCTTTTATCGTTTAGAGTTGAAAGATATGCTCTCGTACTAAATTCTCTAAAGATTTTTTCCTAAAACACCTATCTCTCACATAAAAATCTCGTGATTATTTTTTTATGAAAGTAAAGTTTTCACAAAGCGGTCGAAGATAAATTCGGTGTCTACCGGTCCGCTGCAAGCCTCTGGATGAAACTGCGAGGAAAACCAAGGACTGGTCTTATGCCGGATACCCTCGTTGGAGCCGTCGTTCATATTCACAAAGAACTCTTCCCAGTCTGACGGCAAAGTGCTCGCATCCACGGCATAACCATGATTCTGACTGGTGATGTAACAATGGTTCGTGCCCAGTTCACGAACGGGCTGATTATGGGAGCGGTGGCCGTATTTCAATTTATAGATACGCGCACCCGCAGCCTTGGCCAACAACTGGTTGCCCATGCAAATGCCACAAATGGGACTGTGCGGATGATGAGCCATATACCGCCGAAGCACTTCAACAGCCTCCCCACACATGTCAGGGTCACCTGGACCATTGGCAAGGAAGACACCATCTATTTCCATGTGCGTATAATCATAATTCCAGGGAACACGGATAACCTCAATATTCCTGTCTATCAAACATCTGATAATGTTTGCTTTCACACCACAATCTACAAGCACAACTTTCCTTCTGCCTCCCTCGTTGTATCTGATAATCTCCTTGCACGAGACACGGTCAACGAAGTTCACTCCCTCATATTGAGCATCGGGGATATTGTCGGGTTGATCGTCGAAAAGTATCTTTCCCATCATCACGCCATGCTCACGCAACACCATGGTCAGTCGGCGAGTATCAATACCCGTGATACCAGGCACATGCTCACGCTTCAGCCAGTCGCCAAGACTCTCCTGAGCATTCCAATGACTATACTCCTTACTATAGTCGGCCACGATGATGGCTGAGGCATAGATATGGTTGCTTTCCATATAAACGGGCAGGCCGTTTGGCGCAAAAGAGAATGGCGGTACACCATAGTTGCCAACCAACGGATAAGTGAGCACCATGAGTTGACCGGCATACGACGGGTCAGTCAGCGACTCAGGATAGCCCGTCATGGCTGTGTTGAAGACGACTTCACCTGCGACGGGGACATCATAACCGAAACTCTGTCCATGAAACTGGGTGCCGTCTTCTAATATCAATGTTACATCTTTCATTATACGATTGTTTTGTCAGAATTTCTCTTCATACTGATAACATTCTTCCACATAGTTGATAAAAGCCTGATTGCATAGCTTTGTGCCACCAGGAGTAGGATAATGACCTGTGAAATACCAGTCTCCATGATGGTTAGGAATAGCTGTATGCAACCCATCAATAGATTGAAATACCAACTCTATAGGAGTGACAACACCCTCTGGTCGAAGCATTTCAACAATCTTGTTGTTGATTTCCTCTACCGTGAAAGGCTCATAGATGGCGCGTACACAATTTTGCATTTCAGCCTTCGGTTTCTTCATTTCTTCCTTGCACGCCTTGTATACGTTGTCAAGAAGCTCATGCATACCTCTTTCCTTAATCAGCGCTATGGCAGCACGGAAAGCACAAAACTCCTCTAGCCGGGCCATGTCGATGCCGTAGTAATCGGGGTAGCGAATCTGAGGAGCACTCGACACGATGACCAACTTCTTGGGACTCAGCCTATCGAGAATGCGAATAATACTCTCTTTAAGCGTGGTACCTCTCACTATGGAATCATCGATGACCACAAGATTGTCTTCATCAGGATGTATACTTTCATAGGTAATATCGTAAACATGTGAGGCGAGGTCATTGCGCGAATTGCCCTCTGTGATGAATGTACGCAACTTAATATCTTTCCACGCCACCTTCTCCGAACGCACCTTTTCGCTCAAAATACTCTCAAGTTCATCATAAGTCGGTGTATGTTCAAATGTTTGTATCTTCTTGATTTTCTTGTCTATCACATATCGTTCAAAACCATGAAGCATCCCATAGAATGCCACCTCAGCAGTGTTAGGAATAAAAGAAAGAACTGTATGCTCCGTATCATAGTCGACTGCTTTGAGGATTGAATCAACAAGCTGCTCACCGAGTTGCTTCCGTTCACGATAGATATCCCTATCAGAGCCCCGACTGAAATAGATACGCTCAAACGAACAAGCCGAGTCGGCCTTCTGCTCAACAATGCGTTCCACTGTAACCTCACCGCTCCGCTTTACAATCAATGCCTTACCTGGCGGTAATTCTTCCACGTCTTCACATTGCAAATCAAATGTAGTTTGCAATACGGGCCGCTCGCTGGCCAGTGCCATAATCTCGTCGTCTTTGTAATAAAAAGCAGGACGAATGCCCCAAGGATCGCGCATAGAAAACATCTCTCCACTGCCAGTGATGCCGCAAACCACATAGCCACCATCGAAGCTGGTCATCGTGGTCTTCAACACATTACTCATCTTCACATGGTCTTCTATGTAGCGGGTAATATCAGTATTTTCAAGCTCAAGCGCCTTAGCAGCAATGAAATTACGCTCCACTTCACGATCAAGACGATGCCCCATCAGCTCAAGCATAATATAAGAATCGCTGTACTGCCGTGGACATTGCCCCTGTCGGGTAAGAATTTCAAAAATCTCGTCAATGTTGGTCATATTAAAATTTCCACAAAGACAAAGATTCTTAGCTTGCCAGTTATTGCGACGTAAGAAAGGATGAACATAAGACATACCACTTTTGCCTGTCGTTGAATAGCGCAGATGTCCCATGAAAAGCTGAGCCTCACCCCATCCACTTGCAGAAACTTCTTTCCCCGATGAAAAAGAAGAGCGAAGACATCTTCCGAAAATTTCCGTAATGGCATCTTTACCCTCTGCACGCTCGCGAAACATATATTCTCGCCCAGGAGTATTGTCTATCTTCACACAGGCTATACCTGCTCCCTCCTGTCCCCGATTATGTTGCTTTTCCATCATCAAGTACAGCTTATTGACAGCATACATTGCTGTGCCATACTTACGATGATAATAATCTAAAGGTTTTAGCAAGCGAATCATCGCCACGCCACATTCGTGCTTCAACTGTTCCATCATTCTACAGTTACAGATTTGGCAAGGTTACGCGGTTGATCTACATTCTTTCTTTTACATACTGCGACATGATAGGCTAATAACTGCAACGGAATAGTAGCTATGAGCGGCTCAAGACACTCAAGTGTATCAGGAAGCTCTATCACCTCGTCAGCAATGCGACTGATAACATCGTCACCCTTACTGACAAGTGCAATAACTTTTCCCTGACGGGCTTTTATCTCTTGAATATTGGAGAGAACTTTCTCGTACATTGCGTTGTGGGTAGCAATGACTACGACAGGCATATCGGAGTCGATGAGAGCAATAGGCCCATGCTTCATCTCGGCAGCTGGATAACCTTCGGCATGGATATAACTAATCTCCTTCAGTTTCAATGCGCCTTCCAATGCAACAGGATAACTGAACCCACGCCCCAAATAAAGGAAATTATGGGCATAAGTAAATGTGCGGCTGAGATCTGCAATACGGTTGTTCAATTGCAAGATTTCCTGCATCTTTGAAGGAATCTCCCATAATTGTTTGACTATCTTTTTATATTTTGACTCTTCCAACGTCTGTTTCTCTTTACCCATCGCAAGGGCAAGCATCGTGAGAACGGTCACCTGTCCTGTAAAAGCCTTGGTAGAGGCTACACCAATCTCAGGACCAACGTGGATATAGCTTCCGGTATCGGTTGCCCGGGGAATACTTGAACCAATAGCATTGCAAATGCCGAAGATAAAAGCACCTTTCTGTTTTGCCAACTCAACGGCAGCCAACGTATCAGCAGTCTCACCACTTTGGCTGATAGCAATCACCACATCGTCAGATGTTACCACAGGATTACGGTAGCGGAACTCACTGGCATACTCTACCTCTACAGGAATACGACAGAAACTTTCTATGAGCTGTTTACCAATAAGCCCTGCATGCCACGATGTACCACAAGCAACAATGATGATGCGCTTGGCATTTAACAATTGTTTTTTATAATCAATTACTGCGCTCAAGGTTACATTGTCAGCATCAGCATTAATACGCCCTCGCATGCAGTTTGTCAGACACTCCGGCTGTTCGAAAATCTCCTTTAGCATGAAATGCGGATAACCGCCCTTCTCTATTTGTCCGAGGTTCAAATCTACGGTTTGCACCTGAAGGTTCAGCTCACGATTGAGGATATTCACAACTTTCAACTCCTCACCTAAGCGGATAACCGCGATATTGCCATCTTCAAGATAGACCACCTTGTCGGTATACTCTATTATGGGCGAGGCATCAGACCCCAAAAAGAACTCGCCATTGCCGATACCCACAACAAGCGGGCTTTGCTTACGCGCAGCAATGATTTGATTTGGATTATTCTTGTCGAGAATGGCGATAGCATATGCGCCAATGACCTGATGCAGAGCAATTTGTACAGCAGAAAGCAGGTCAAAACTCTTTTTCGACATGATATATTCAACCAATTGCACCAGCACTTCTGTATCAGTATCTGAACGGAAAGCGATGCCTTTTGCCATCAGGTTGCGCTTTATCTCTGCATAGTTCTCAATAATACCATTATGGATAATGGCCAGATTTTTCGATTCTGAATAATGCGGATGTGCATTCCGCGAAGAGGGCTCACCATGTGTAGCCCAGCGAGTATGCGCTATTCCAATATGCCCAGTGATATCCTTTTCCGAGCAAAAACGTTCCAACTCGGCGACCTTACCTTTTTCCTTGTAAACGTTAAGTTGTCCTTCGTCATTGATAAGAGCCACACCCGCACTGTCATAGCCACGATACTCCAATCGCTTCAGTCCTTTAACAAGAATGGGGTATGCATCTTTTTTCCCAATGTATCCTACTATTCCACACATAAAATCTTTTTACCTTATAATTTAAATAAATGAACTAATAAAAAATAAGCGCCGATGCTAAAGGCATTGGCGCTCAATATGTTATTTCCTGACAATATTCACAATCAATGAAGCCAACGAAACCAACGTACCCGTGAGGGTAAACCAAATGGTTGTGGACTGACTGATTTCTGATGTCTTAGCCTTCACCTTATTCGGCTCTACATATATCTGGTCGTTCTGCTGCAGATAATAGTAGGGCGAATTGATGATATTGGCATCGTTCAAATTCAATCGCACGTGGTGTTTCTGTCCTGTAGCATCTTCGCGCAGAAGAATGACATTGTCTCGGCGGCCATAAATGGTTAAGTCGCCAGCCTGAGCAAGTGCTTCAAGAATATTCATTTTCTCTGTTGTTACGGGGAAAACGCCTGGATGAGCCACCTCACCCAAAACGGTTACGCGATAACTGGCCATCTTCACTGTCACGATAGGATTTTCTGTAGCAGAGAGGTAGGGTTTGATTTTCTCAGCTAACAGGTCTTGTACCTCTTCCTTCGTCAACCCCTGAACACCAACCTTGCCTACGACTGGGAAATTGATATTTCCACTATTGTCAACAAGATAGGTCTGAAGTGTACCCTGACCTGTTGCCAGAGTATTGCTCGTAGCAGAAAATGTATTTGCTACTATCTGATTAAACGGACGCGCCGCATTCGGATCGAGCGTGCTCACTGTAATGGTAAGCAGGTCTTTGGGCATAATACGTGCATCGTAAAGACCTTTCGAGGCTGCCAAACTAATGGAGTCGATGTTCTGGAAATAAGGAACTTGCTTGTAAGTGTTACAGCTTGTAGAAAGCAGAAGCACAGCTACAGCGAACAATGAAAACAATGACTTCTTCATATTTTTAAAGACTATACGTTTAAAATTTTTGCAAATTTACAACTTTTTCCCAACACCTGCAAAATGTTTGCTGTTTTTTTCATATCTTTGCAGAAAATTTAGCTACGCTCGACATAGCTCAAGCAAGCTTGACTTTGTTCTCGCTGGCAAAATCTTTGCAGAAAATTATGCAACGTACTGGTAAAATTCTACTCATATACACAGGCGGAACTATAGGCATGGGACCAGATGCGAAGACGGGAGCTCTCGAGCCACTCGACTTCGATACACTCGTAACCAATATGCCCGAACTGAAACTCGTCGAGACAATCATCGACGTATATCAGTTCTCTCCCCCTATTGATTCAAGCGACATGTCACCTGCCACATGGGCAGAGATAGCCAGCATCATCATTAGGCAATATGCCCAGTACGATGGTTTTGTAGTCCTCCACGGAACCGACACCATGGCCTATACTGCTTCCGCTCTGTCCTTCATGCTTGAGAACCTCACCAAGCCCGTTATCCTTACAGGTAGTCAATTACCCATCTGTCAACTTCGCACCGACGGCAAGGAAAACCTTGTCACCAGCATAGAACTTGCTACCGCACACCATCCCGATGGAAGACCAAGAGTACCTGAGGTATGCATTTACTTCAGCGGCAGACTCCTACGTGGCAATCGTGCTACTAAGCAAAACGCGGACGGATTCAATGCCTTCGACACCTTCAATTATCCACACTTGTGTGAGGCCGGTGTGACATTCTCCTTTAACGACCATGATATCCTACAGCCTGACTATACCAGCCCTACCCGTCTGCATACTGAGATGGACACCAACGTGATGGTACTCTCACTCTATCCCGGCATCGACGACAACCTTGTCAGCCATGCTATAAGCGCACCACACCTAAGAGGTATAATCCTACGTAGCTACGGTAGCGGCAACGCACCCCAGAAACCCTCCATCCACCACCTGTTGCATAAAGCCACCGACTGCGGCATCAACATCGTCAATATAAGCCAGTGCGTCGCAGGAAGCGTAGAAATGCAACGCTACGAGAGCGGACATCAACTGCAACAAGCGGGCATCATCAGCGGATATGACAGCACGGTAGAAGCTGCACTTACCAAGCTTATGCACCTGCAGGCTTGCTATAGCGACCCGCAAACCATACGACAATACATGAACACTAATATTGCCGGAGAAATAAGCATCTAAGATATCATTATTAATAACTATTAAAAACCAACAAAAATGAAAGAACTGAAAGGAACAAAGACTGAGCGCAACCTGCAAGAAGCATTCGCTGGAGAGTCACAGGCACGCAACAAGTACACCTATTGGGCCAGCAAGGCCAAGAAAGATGGCTATCAGCAAATTGCTGCCATCTTCGAAGAAACCGCCGCCAACGAGAAAGAACATGCCAAGATGTGGTTCAAACTACTTGAAGGCGGAAGCATCAAATCGACACCAGAGAACCTCAAAGCTGCCGCTGATGGCGAAAACTTCGAATGGACCGACATGTATGAGCGCATGGCACAGGAAGCTGATGAAGAAGGCTTTACTGACATCGCACAGAAATTCCGTGCCGTAGCCGCCATCGAAAAAGCACACGAGGAGCGCTACCGTCGGTTACTGCAAAACATTGAGGACGAAATCGTCTTCTCACGCGACGGCGACCGCATCTGGCAATGCCGCAACTGCGGACACATCGTAGTAGGCCCCAAAGCACCAGAGGTATGCCCCGTATGCGACCATCCGCAAGCCTACTTCGAACTCCGCGCCGAGAACTATTAATAGCTGAAACGAAGGGGACCTACACATAAGATGCCCTCCACACACGCAGATGACTGATAAGTTCTCAAAGAAATGAAACATGGGGTCTCACAAGAAATTCCCTAGAGAATTTCCTTCGAAAGACGGTCTTTCGCAGAAAATTTCCTAGGGAATTTTTCTCATTCTCTCATTGTCAGCTTTCAAAACTATATGCGAAGTGACTGGAGAATATCGGCTATGCGCTGTGAGGTAGTAAGACGCGTGGGAACAAGTGGCAGGCGAAGTTCATTTTCGATAAAGCCCATGTGATGGAGCAGAGCCTTTACGCCCGCAGGGTTTCCATCAACAAAAAGGAGTGAATAAAGTTCGGTGAACCGGTGGTGAATCTTCCGAGCCGGCTCATATTCTCCATTAAACTCCAGCCGTATCATTCGCGACACTTCTTTGGGCAATGCATTCCCGATAACGGAAATGGCTCCTGCCGCTCCTGAAGCAACCATGGAGAATGTAAGAGCATCATCTCCAGAGAGAACATCGAAGCGGTCGGGTTTTAGTTTAATGATTTCATCCACCTGCTCCAAAGAGCCTGCAGCCTCTTTTACCGCAACGATATTTTCACAGTCGCTGGCAAGCCGTACGGTAGTGGCTGATTTCAAGTTGACACCCGTCCGCCCCGGCACATTATATAGTACTACAGGCACTGGAGAGGCTTCAGCTATCGCATGAAAATGCTGATAGAGGCCTTCCTGAGAAGGTTTATTGTAATAAGGACAAACACTGAGAATACCGTCAATCCCACTGAAGTCAGCTGTATGCAAGTCGTCGACAACTGCTTTAGTATTGTTTCCTCCAAGTCCAATAAGGATAGGTACCTTTCCACTAGCCAGCTCTACAACGGTTTGTTTAATCATCCGTTTCTCTTCCATTGTGAGACAAGGGGTCTCGCTCGTGGTAGCATGGATACAGAGGAAGTCAGCTCCATTCTGCAACTGATAGTCAATGAGCCGTCTAAATGACGGATAGTCCACCTCACCGTTACTAGTGAATGGTGTGACGAGGGCAATGCCCAGTCCTTTGAAAATGTTTTGTGCCATAACTGGGTGCAAAGTTACGGAAAAACGAGAGAAATGCCAAATTTATTTGAGCATTTCCGAGTGCTAAATAAATTGAAGTGACCCCAAGAAGTTGAAATGGTTAATATTCCACCTTCTCAAGAAAAAGCGCATGTGCCGGCATGCTTTCTCCTGCAGCCGTTCGTTTTTTCTGTGCAATAATATTGTCGAACTCCTGTATTGTGATACGTCCACGCCCCACATCGATGAGTGTGCCCACGACGGCTCGCACCATATTTCGCAAGAAGCGGTTGGCTGTAATAACGAAATGCCATTCGGTTGGGCTATCCTGTATCCATCGGGCTTCAGTAACATGGCAAAGGGTCGTTTTCACATCGGTATGGCTTTTGCAAAATGCACCGAAATCGTTAGTAGTAAGTAGATGGGAAGCAGCTTCATTTATAAGGCCGAAATCCAAGGTGTAGCCTATCTGACAGGATGATTGCCTAATGAAAGGATTTTTATGAGTGTGTATATAATAAAAATATGTACGCGAGCGGGCACTAAAACGCGCGTGTAAATCGGCATCTACAGGCTCAATCTTATAGATAGCGATATCGGCGGGCAAAATACGATTAAGACGATACGCAAGTGTCTCTCCCTCTAATGGAAGAGCTGTTTCCATATCGAAATGTGCTACCATGTGGCGGGCATGTACACCAGCATCAGTACGCCCTGCACCCACCACCTCTATAGACTGGCGCAGAATAGTAGATAGAGCTTTCTGTAACACTTCTTGCACAGAACATGCCGAGGGCTGTATCTGCCAACCGTGGTAGCGGCTTCCATCATAAGAGAAATGGATGAAATAGCGCTGCATTTCACTTTTTGTTGAGAATCATGAGTTGAGTATTCTGTATCAACTCGTTGTTACCTGTCACGACGGGCGGCACGCTTGAAAGTCTGTCGGTGGAATTTGTCTTCGGCACGGATAATACGCAATACCTTTGTAGCGGGAAGTATCTTCAGGAAACGATTGTGGTATGCACGTTGAAGCTCCTTGATTTCCACGTCATTATTGTCATGAATGCGTATCGCTTCTGCACAAGCTTTATCGCTGGTCATGTCAAGATTTTTGTTTTTCCATCCTGCCGACATGATAGCATGCTGTTTCTTTCGCAGTTCGCGATAGACAGGGAAAAAGCGCGACGACTCTTGCGGGGTGAGTCCTGCCTCAGTAGCGATAAATTGCTCCAAGTCGGCCTCGAACTTAACGGGATCAAAAGGTCTCTGCTGTGCGTTAGCTACGACAAAAACCAACAACAATAAGGCGGTTATAAAGAATTTACGTTTCATTATTCATTACTATTTATTAGCGAAGCATAAATAGCTTCGTTGTCGATCATGGCATAGTCTGCGGCGTAGTCGAAATCGCCCTCAAAGTGGCTTTTCACCTCACTTCTCAATACCGAATGCTGCATTGTGGACTGATTATCTTTTGCAAGATAAACACCCAAAGCAAATATGGCTGCCAAGAAACTGGCTGCAATAGCCCACGTTCTGGAAGAGGGACGCAGGATATGAGATAAGGATTTGTTACTATTCTCTAGCTTCTTGTCCCGCTCATCGTTTACACTCAATCCTTCATTCGAGCTGAGGTCTATCTTCGCAAGAATCTCATCGGCCACATGGTCGAAATAACCATCTGGCACCCGAAATGAATGTTTGGAGATTTGCTGTTCCATTTTGTTTTTCTTTACCCTTTTGACGTTAATGTTTGTAAAAGGTTTAATCGTGTTTGTTAAAATATTCCGTAATTTTTTTTACTGCTATATGATAGCTAGCCTTGAGGGCTCCTTCCGAGGTATTAAGGATGCGGCTCATCTCCGAATACTTCATCTCGTCGTAGTAACGAAGGGTGAAGACGGTACGCTGCACATCAGGCAATTGAGCTATGGCTTCCTGAAGCAACGCCTGCGTATGGTCGCCGTCGAAATAGTCGTCGGCCATCAGTCGGTTAGCAAGCGAGAGATCCTCGTCTGCACTCAGATCGTGATGTGTTTTCTGCTTGCGTATGAAGTCGAGCGACTCATTGATGGCGATGCGGTAAAGCCAAGTGGAGAGCTTCGACTTGTTCTGAAACTCTCCGAGATTACTCCATGCCTTTATAAATACGTTTTGCAGTATGTCGTTGGCGTCTTCATGGGTAAGGACGATATGACGGATTTTCCAATAGAGCGGCTCGCTATATCGGTGCACTACAGCCTCAAAAGCCTTTCCCGCGTTCTGAGAATCGGACAACTGGGCGATAATGGTTTTCTCGTCGTAGTTCATGAAAACAATTCCACAGATATAAAAACAATGAATGAAGAACCTTCTTTGTCAGCAAGATTCTTCATTCATGATGTTCATTTTCATTCAATTATCGAATAGATATTTTGCGTACGGTCTTGCCGACCTTGATAATGTAGCAACCTTTGGGAAGATTCAATTCATAGCGCTTATCAGCCCCATCCACCTTGAAACTCATCACACGGACACCGGCTACATTGTAGATATGCAATTCCTGACCACTGGCTCCGGCTACACGAAGCGTAGAGCCACTGACAGAGATGGTAACGTTCTGGAAATCGTTATCCACCACCTCAATGGCATTGCTGGTTTCTGCCATGGTAGGCAACACACCAGCAAACATGGCTATAAACGATATTATGAGTAATTTCTTTGTCATAAGCGATACATTTTACCTTGCAAAAATAGTAAAAAGGGATGAAAAACGAGCAACTACGAATGAATTACGGTTAATATTTAACGTATTTTAACTATAATTCCTCTGTAAGCCCCTCATAACTGAGGATCGTATTGGGAAAAACGGACTTCGCCTCATCGAGCAACACTTGTTCGTTTTCATATCGCGCGCTATAATGTCCAAGCATAAGCTTGCCCACACCGGCATCTTTTGCCACCTGCGCGGCCTCCGCTGCCGTACTGTGAAAGTAACGTGCCGCATGGTCAGCCCGGTCAGCCCCATAGGTGGCTTCATGATAAAGCAGTGTCACTCCTTTTACTAGTTCATGTAAAGCAGGCATGTAACGGGTATCGCTGCAATAGGCGTATGAGACAGGAGGCTCTGCCGGACGGGTCAGCCGCTCGTGGGGCACCACCGTTCCGTCGGGAAGCTCCCAGTCGGCACCAGCCTTGATGTTGTTGATTTGAGATACGGGAATCTGATAGAAGTCTATCATCTCACGCCGGATATGCGGTAACCGAGGCTTTTCACGGAAAAGATAGCCACAGCAGGCGACGCGATGATTCAGCGGTATGGTTTCTATTGTCAGACTGCGGTCTTCGTAAACGACGGCATGTTGTTCCGTATCTACGGCATGGAAAACGATTTCAAAGCCAACATCGTGAAGAAACATCGAGAGTTGTGATGCCAGCATCGCCTCCAACGGAGCTGGGGCATAGACATGGAGCGGAGCAGTGCGCCCAAGTAGGGCGAAAGAGGAGATCATGCCAATCAGTCCGAAGCAATGGTCACCGTGCAAGTGCGAGATGAACACGCACGAGAGCTGTGTAAAGCCGATGTGCGAACGGCGCAATTGGATTTGTGCCCCTTCGCCACAATCGACCATGAAGAACTTGTTGTGCACCTCTACCACCTGAATTGTGGGGAAATGCCTCATTGTGGGAAGCGCGCTGCCACACCCCAGAATATGGACTTTGAACTGGCTCATTGGCAAAAATACTTAGTGGAAAACCCTTCCGCCCTAAACCTTCACCCTGTCGTGGGGATTAGAGGGGGAGCTTAAACCATCAACCTCACTTCAATTTTTCCTGTCGCTTATACTGGAAAATACCTTTGTCGCTCTCCAGCCACAATGTGTCAGGACCAAGCGCGGCCACATCGAAGGTGTCGGTGTTCAATATGAGCCGACCATTGTAGATTTTCCATTTGGAGTAGGGCTTGCTCTCTGCCGAGACATTCGACTCCACGACACCGCCTTCCTTGATTTCAAAGCTCTTGGCAATGTCGCTCCACTTTCCCTGAAGCGAGTTAAGGTTTACGGCGTGCTGAGCCACATACTCACCATCGGCCTTGTATCCGATGATGGCTATTCTGTCGCCCTCGAAGCAACCACCCTTCACCATAGAGTCTTTATCCTCTACATAGTATTCGACGGTGTCGCCATTGTCAGTCAGCAAGACCATCTTCGACATTCCGCCCTCAAGATAGCGCCCATAGACGGTGGAGTCTGTGCCATCGTCCATTTCCAGGTTACCGCTCAAGGTCGGTTGTTCGTTTTTGGGTTTCTTGTCGTCACAGGCCACAATGACAAACGCCAACAAGAGTGTCGTCAATAAAAGATTAAATGCTTTTCTCATATTCTCATTCTTCATTATTCATTTTTTCACTTTTCACTCTCTTTCGCCTCATCCCATAGTTTGTCCATCTCTTCAATCGACATCTCTGTCAAAGACTTCCCTTCTTTTCGAGAGCGTTCCTCCACATAGTTGAATCGCCGGATGAACTTTTGGTTGGTATGCTCGAGCGCATTATCGGGGTTGAGCTTATAGAGCCGCGCGGCATTGATGACCGAGAAAAGGAAGTCGCCCAACTCCTCCGTCGAGCGAGCTTTGTCCTCTCGTTTCAGCTCGGCCTCGAGTTCGTCGAGTTCCTCGCGCACCTTCTTCCATACATCTTCGCGGTGCTCCCAGTCGAAACCCACATGCCGTGCCTTGTCCTGTATGCGATAGGCCTTGATGAGCGAAGGCAGCGCATTGGGCACACCGCCCAGAACGGTTTTATTGCCGTCCTTCTCCTTCTGTTTGATCTGCTCCCAGTTGTCGAGCACCTGCTCTACGCTCTCCACTGCCCCCTCAAGCCTCTCCCCTTGGGCGACTCCATAAGGCAATGGCCTGGGCTCAGGCGCACCCACCTGCGAAGGATGATAAACGTGTGGGTGGCGGAAAATGAGTTTGTCTACCGAGCGGTTACACACGTCGGCGATATCGAACTGCCCCTTTTCCTCGGCTATGCGGGCATAGAAACAGATATGGAGCAGCACGTCGCCCAGCTCCTTGCAGACCTCTGCCTCGTCGTCTTTCATCAGCGCGTCGCAAAGCTCAAACGTCTCCTCTATCGTGTTCGGTCTCAGGCTCTCGTTGGTCTGCTTCCTGTCCCAAGGGCATTTTTCCCTCAGCGTGTCAAGCACATCCAGATATCGCCCGAAGGCCGCCATTTTCTCTTCACGGGAATGCATTTATAGTTTACGGTTATCGGTTTACAATTCCTCTCCTTCGGGGGAGGCTGGGAGGGGTTGCTCCTTCGTAGGGGAGTCTTAGGTCAGGAGGGATTCTTAATATAGTCAATTATCCACTGCCCCACTTCCCTCGTGCCATAGTGCTCACCACCCTCGACCTGAATCTCGGGTGTGCGCACGTTAGCCTCGAGCGAGGCGTCGACAGCCCTCCTGATGAGCGCGCCCTCGTCTTTCAGGCCGAAGTGCTCAAGCAGCATCGCCGCCGACAATATCTGCGCCACAGGGTTGGCAATGTTCTGCCCTGCGGCCTGCGGCCACGATCCGTGCACAGGCTCGAAGAGCGGTGTATGCTCTCCGAGTGATGCCGACGGCTGCAGACCCATCGATCCCGTGATGCACGACGTCTCGTCGGTCAGGATGTCGCCAAAGGTGTTCTCCGTGACGATAACATCGAAGAAACGCGGTTCGGTGAGGACACGCATCGAAGCATTATCAATAAACATATAGTCGGTCTTCACGTCGGGATACTGCGGCTCCATCTCCTTGGCAATCTGCCGCCACAGACGCGACGAGGCCAACACGTTGGCCTTGTCCACCACTGTCAGGTGACCCTTCCTGCCACGCGCTGTCTCGAAGGCCACTTTCAGTATGCGCTCAATCTCAGAACGCGTATAGATATCGGTATCATAGGCCTTGTCGTTGTCCTGATACTTCTCGCCGAAATACATGCCGCCCGTCAGCTCACGGATAACCACGAAGTCGGCACCGCGCAACAGCTCGTCTTTCAGCGGTGACCGGTGCAGCAGACAAGGGAACGTGGCCACTGGGCGAATGTTGGCGAACAACCCCAACTGCTTGCGCATGGCCAGCAGTCCCTGCTCGGGACGCACCTTCGCCGTCGGGTCGTTGTCGAACCGCAGGTCACCGACAGCGGCAAACAGCACAGCGTCGGCCTGCATACACACCTCGTGAGTGCCCTGCGGGTAGGGGTCGCCCACAAGGTCGATGGCGTGTGCGCCACACACCGCCTCTGTATATTCAAACTCGTGGCCGAACCGTTCGGCAATGGCGTTAAGCACGCCCACACCCTCGCGCATAATCTCGGGGCCGATGCCGTCGCCCGCCAGTATCGCAATCTTCAGTCTCATATTGTCTCGTTTTATGTTCACTATAAACCCAAATCGGTCATTAGGCCGACAACGGGTAATTTTATTCATATTTTCGGTCTTTTCATGCCATAGCATCTTTTCTTTTGGCATCTTGCAATCATCATCTTCTCGACGTAGCCCGCTACGTCTTCGAAGCTATTGACTGCAATCTGCTTAAAACAAAATCTACTCTGACATAAAACCTAATGACCGATTTGGGATAAATTTTCTGCGAAGGTACAACAAAAAGCCCGAAACTCCAAATTTTCCGCTGACAAATCTTATCATTTCTCCCGACAAAGAGACAGAAAGACATTTCTTAACGCGGTGTGCCTTGGGAAAACTATTCCACAACAACAGAAAGAAAGGCCTTGCCGATGGTGAGTTGTAAAGCAGCCTTTTTCTCCGACTAAAGCTATGGTTTAGAAAGTCTAAAGCTATGGTTTACACATGAAAAAGCTATGCTTTTCACACCCTAAAGGACTGCTTTAGGAACGAAAGGCATAGCTATACTATTTTGACAAAGAGACAGAATGACTACAATAGAATAAGGCTTTGCCGATGGTAGCAAAGCCTTATTTCTGTTTTTCTCATGCCATTTCTCTTAAAATAAGAAATTATGGGGTGAGGGCGAGACGAAACCCGCGATCATTAGCCTTGCTCGATGGCGAGATAGAATTCCGGACATTACACACACAAGCGCTGGTTTGGCGCCAGCTGCCGCCACGACGCACGCGCTCAGTGCCAGAAGACGGACCGGTAGGATTCGTCTGATCTTCGCTGCTATAAACGGCGGACCAGTCCTGACAATATTCAAATACGTTGCCGCTCATATCGTAGAGTCCCAGCTCGTTCGGGGCTTTCGTGGCTACGTCGTGAGTCTTGTCTTGGGAGTTATTAAGATACCACGCCACATCAGTGACCTGATTGCTACCGCTATAGGCATAATCCTCACTCAAGTTTCCGCCCTTCGCCGCAAACTCCCACTCGGCCTCGGTAGGCAGACGGAAGGTATGGCCCGTCAGCGACATCATCCTAACGATAAATGTCTGGCAGTCTTCCCAGCTCACCGTCTCCACAGGAAGCTTCGCTCCTTTGAAGTTGCTGGGATTGCTGCCCATCACCGCCTGCCACAGCTCCTGCGTCACCTCCGTCTCGCCGATATAATAGTCTGACAGAGTCACGTTGTGAACAGGTCCCCTATCTGCCCATCCATCAGAACCCTTTCCCATCTGGAACGTGCCACCGACAACCTTTATCATCCGGAACTCAACACCATTGACCGTAAAGGTTTTTTGATTTACGAAAGAAAATCCATTTATCTCATCAATGGGCATTTTAAGCATGGTGTTGTCGGACTTTTTCACCAACATATAGTTCTTTTCTGTCTGTGCCTGCGCACCGATGATTGCTACAACGGCAAGAAGTGTCAATATAACTGTTCGTTTCATTTCTTCAAAATTTTAAGGGTTGTCTGATTGGTTTTAATGATATAAATGCCCTGCGGACGGGCGGTAAGACTGACGGTGAGCGTTCCGTCGGCAGCGGTCTGATCACGTGAGAGCAGCAGACCGCTCGCGCTATACACCTCGACAGCTGTCTTCGGCGCGAAGCCGGCCAACTGCGCACCTTCAGCCGTGGCGCGGATAACGGGCGAGGAGCCGTCGGCAACAACCACCTCACGGATGGCGGTCACAACATCGTCGGCAAAATAAACACGGCGTAGCTCGGCAAACGGAAACGTTGCCGTCACCGTCTTTGTCGTCATCACGAGCTGGTCGGCCGTATAGGTTACTTTGGGAAAGTCGGCAAAGACGAAGCCCTGCTTCGTGCCGTCAAGACGCTCCACCCACACGCCGTCGTCGGGAGCCGCAGCCATGCCCGACAATGCCCACATGCTCAAGAGCATGGTGAGCAGAAAAGCAAAATGTAGTTTTTTCTTCATTTTTGTAAACGCGAAAGTTAGTTATATTTATTATCGTTATTTTCTGTGGCAAAGGTATATATTTTATGGCTCTATGTTGATTTGAGTGGGTAATGGAAAACATCACCACCATTTATATAGTAGACCATATCGATAAAGTTGTTCACGTTGGCATATCCTCTGGC
>CAJOIW010000016.1:0-2018 GCA_905234845.1 uncultured Prevotella sp.
ACGAGAAAACGATAAAGGAAGCACTGCTTAAAGGCGAACGTGTAACGCTGGAGTGTAAGAAGGCTAAGTCTGAAGTTCCCAAAGAACTTTGGAATACGTACTCTGCCTTTGCGAATACTATCGGCGGCTTAATACTGCTTGGCGTAGAGGAACATCGGAAAGAGACAGATCCTGCCAAACGCTTTGAGATAATAGGTGTAGACAATCATCAGAAGATTCTGACGGACTTCTGGAATACCATCAACAGCGACAAGGTGAATGAAAACATCCTTGTTGAGAAGGATGTTGAGGTAGTTGATCTGGATGGTAAGAAGATTGTATGTATCCATGTGCCAATGGCAGATTTCCGCATGAAGCCAATCTACCTGAACGGCAACGTTTATAAGGGAACGTACAGGCGTAACCATGAAGGTGATTACCATTGCACAGAGCGGCAGGTGAGAGCCATGATACGCGACTCTTTCGAGGATGGCAATGATGGCATCCTGATTGAACATTACAACATGGATGATATCGACCTCGACACGCTGCATCGTTATCGTACATTGTTCCGGGTATGGAATAATGACCATGTGTGGAACGAGGTTGATGATAAAACGTTCCTCAGGAACCTCGGAGGCTATATCGTCAATAGAGAGGAAGGTAAAGAGGGCTTGTCGATGGCTGGCTTGATGATGTTTGGAAAGGGGTTGCCTATACGGGAACGCTTCGATAATTTCCGCATGGACTACCTCAACTTCTGCAACCTTATTGGTGAGGAACGCTATAGCGACCGCCTGACTTATGATGGGCGTTGGGAAAACAACTTGTATCAGTTCTTCAGCATTGTATTGCCAAAGATGACTTTCGACTTGCCAAGACCATTCCGAATGGAGGGGTTGCAGCGAGTGGATGACACACCTCAGCATAAAGCTGTACGCGAAGCCTTTACCAACTCGATAATTCATGCAGACCTGATGATGGATGCTGGCATCTTACGAATTGAAAAGCATGATGACCGTCTCTGCTTCCGTAATCCTGGATTGTTGAGATTGCCTATAGAGCAGATCTACGAAGGTGGTAACTCCAAGGCTCGTAACCCGCGTATTCAGAATATGCTTCGCATGGTAGGCTTTGGTGAGAATATCGGTTCCGGTTTCCCCAAGATCATTGCTGCTTGGAAAGAGACTGGTTGGGGCGAACCAGAGTTGAAGAATAAGATAGAAGTAGATGAAGTGGAATTGGTTCTGCCTGTTTCAACTGCAACAACAAATGTCGTAAAAGATGTCGTAAAAGATGTCGTAAAAGAACTAACTGATAGACAGCGAGTTATAATTGATTTAATAAGAGAGAACCCTTCGTTGAGCGCCAGTGAAATGTCACAAAAGACAGGCATGGTGACACGAACTATTCAAAGAGACTTGGCATCACTACACGAAAAAGGTATCCTTACTCGCGAAGGTGGGCGTAAAGACGGTAAATGGGTAATACTTAATATTTCGAAATAATTGATTAACTTTCTATGTAAAGCAAAGCGAAAGGCTACGGGTAGGCGCGACAGCGGGAATCCTTAGGGTCGAGCGGCATATAAAATATGACGACACGCTCAATGAGTTCGTGGTGACGGTGGAGCGTAAAAATGTCGAAGTTAGTGATAGAGATAATGATAGAGTTGATGATAGAGATGATAGAGATAAGGCGCTGGAAAACAATGACTTGAAAATTCAGGTCAGCAAGGTAATGATAGAGATGACAGAGCTAATCAAGCTGGAGTTCCTTATAAGGATCTTGATGGTACTCAGAAGAATATCATTCAGTTCTGTTCTATTCCAAGAAGTGCAAGGGAGATACTTGAACATATTGGATACAGTTACCATCCTACGCATATTTCAAAATACATAAAACCATTGCTCGAACTTGGTTTTATCGAAATGACGGAGCCCGACAAGCCTAATAGCAAGAATCAGAAATATCGGAAACTAAGAAAGGAGTGATGGTTGACGGGTTGACACCTATATGACAATATCAACTTGTCAACG
>CAJOIW010000016.1:2108-58243 GCA_905234845.1 uncultured Prevotella sp.
TGGACGTAGCAGTATCAAATCAGTATCAAATATGCAATGATTAAAAAGAAAAAGCCCCGTAAATCATTGATTTACAGGACTTTCTTGGAGGGTGCCCGGTGGGACTCGAACCCACGACATTCAGAACCACAATCTGACGCTCTAACCAACTGAACTACGGGCACCATGTGCATCTTGTTCTTCACTGGGTGAAGGGGATGCGTTGATACTGCTTTTTGAAAAGCGAGTGCAAAGATACGGGATTTCTTTGGATTGGCCAAATAAATCCCGAAAATTTTTGTCGTCTGGCTTTATTTAGCAGGTGTCTCGGGGGCTTTAGGGGCAGCGGGGGCTGCTTTCTCTGCTGCAGGAGCAGCTTTTCCAGCCTCAGGTGCTGCCTGTTGGGTTGCTCCGAATCCTTGTGTGTTCACGGGATTGGTGGTTTGTGTCTCGGTTGCAGCCTTCTCAAGCACGCTCTGTGTGGTCGATGCTGTCGGTGCCACATAGGCGCAGATGACACTGAGGAGTACCATTGCAATGGCGAGTCCCCATGTTGTTTTTTCTACAACGTCGGTTGTCTTACGCACACCCATAATGGCGTTAGACGATGAGAAGTTGGATGCGAGGCCGCCTCCTTTTGATTCTTGTATGAGCACGATGCCGATCATGAGCACCGATGCCAGCACGATAAGTGTTACAAATAGTGTGTACATTTTATGAGTTGTTTGTTTTATTATTTAATCTGTCATTTAATATCAATTTCTCCAAAAATCTGATTTGGGATGCAAAGGTACGAGTTTTATTTGGATAAATCAAATTTAATCGCTGAATTATTTTCAAAGCCTGCGAATATTTGCCTTGTTTGATGTAAATTTTGGCTAAAGTCTCGGTGAAATACTCTTCTTCGTCATCTTTTTCTTCTGCTGAGCCACGGGGCGTTTCTATGTCAGGGGTGTACTCGGGCTCTTCCTTGAGGGTGAAGTTTCCGCCTTCGTTATAGATGAAGTTGTCGATGAGTGTCTGCCCTTTCATCTGTGGTGTCTGCTGGTCGGCTTGAGAGTCCTCTTCCGCATTAAGAAGATAGGCCACATAGTCGACGGCAGCATCGGTGGCTGTGGGACGACGGCGGGGGTTGCGCTCGGTTTCCTGTTGTCCGTCTGCGGGGATGGAGTTGAGGAAGTTGTCGATGAGCGAGATGGTGCGGTCTTTGCCGGGTGTCGGGTGCTGGGTGTCGGGTGTCGGGTGCAGCTGATAGTGCGCCGCCTCTACGAGGTTGAAAATGTTTCGCCTATCTGTGAGGTAGATGGCGGCCCGCCGAAGTTCCTGGTCGAAGGTGGGGTCGTGTAGAAGGTAGAGGTTCTGAAGCATGAGTAGCCGTGCGTTCTGGTGATAGGGATAGAGGGCTATATGACTTCTGAGTTCGTACAGCGTTTCCCTGTCGAGACGTTCGGGATGATTAATGAGTTCTGCTATTTTCATGCTTCGGAAGGCGAGGTGTGTTACCAGTTGGCTACGGTGGCATTGAAGATTTGGTCTACGATGTCTTTTACCATTTGGGTGACAAGCTCTTCCTGCACGGAGTTGAGACTCATGTTCGAGTCATAGGTCTGCGTGGCGGTGAACTGTCGCTCAAAGTCATCGTTGTGGTTGACATTATTTGTGAAGCGCACGTTGACAGTCATGGAGAGTTCCACCTGCGCGGAGTATCCCTCGCTTGACACCGACTTGTTGCGCTGCGAGTAGTTGGTAATCTCGCCTTCCACCTTAAGGTCGCCATTGCGTTTCACCTGAATGAGCTTGGTATGGTCGGCATACTGGTCTTTCAGCTGATTGTTGAAGATGCTTGCCATGGGTCCCCAGACGTAGCTTGCGCGTATGGGGAAGTCGGCTATTTGTATGGTTTTGGTAGTGTTATAATCGATGCTTGCGCCGTTGAAGGTGTATTTGGGGATACACGAGACGACAGTGGCGGCGATGATGAGCATGACGGCTGCTCGCAATTGTTTGTATAACATGATGATTCTATTCTTGCTTGTCGAGTCCGTATTGTTTGATTCGCCGGTAGAGTGTTCGGTCGGATATGCCGAGCTCTTGCGCGGCTTTTTTACGATTGCCGCCATTGCGTTCGAGGGCTTTTTCTACCATCTGCCTGCTGATATCGCTGAGGTTAAGTATCTCGTCGTCTTGTATCTCCTCGGCGTCGGCATCTTCGGCGGTCTGAACATTAGGCTGCAACGATGCGGAATGAGCCTCGATAGGCGCATAGGCATTGTAGCCGGTATGTTGTTCTATATTGCGCGCGTCATCGAGCTGCTTGCGCAGCGAGTTCATGTCGCGTCGGAGGTCTTTCACGTTCTCGTGCAGTTCGCCGAGTATCTTATAAAGCAGTTCACGCTCGTTCTCGTAGGAGTGTGCGCCAGGCGACGATATCGTGGCGAGTTGTGTGCTCTCGGGGTCTTGCGGAATGAAGCGCATGAGTGTCTGCGCGTCTATCTCGCGTTTCTCGCTGAGCACTGACATCTGCTCGGTGATGTTCTTCAACTGTCTGACATTTCCCGGCCACTTGTAGCGTAGCATGAGTTGCTTGGCCTCGTCGGTGAGCGTGATTTTCTCCATGCGGAAACGCTCGGCCATCTGCAGGGCGAAGAGGCGGAAGAGCAGGAGTATGTCTTGCCCGCGCTCACGCAGGGCCGGCATGGGAATGGGGATGGTGTTGAGCCTATAGTAGAGATCCTCGCGGAAGCGCCCCTCGCTGATGGCTTTCTGCATGTTGATGTTGGTGGCAGCCACAATACGCACATCGGTCTTCATGATCTTCGTGCCACCCACGCGGATATACTCACCTGTCTCAAGCACTCGCAATAATCGTGCCTGAGTAGCCAGTGGCAGTTCACCTACCTCGTCGAGGAAGATGGTGCCCCGGTTGGCAATGCCAAAATAGCCCTCGCTCTCGCCGATGGCACTGGTAAAAGAGCCTTTCTCGTGGCCGAAGAGCTCGCTGTCGATGGTTCCCTCGGGTATGGCTCCACAGTTGATGGCAAAATATTTCTCACGCCGGCGGGGCGAGTTGTCGTGAATGATGCGCGGGATAATCTCCTTACCCACGCCACTCTCGCCCACAACGAGCACGCTGAGGTCGGTCGGTGCCACCTGCAGGGCAATGTCGAGAGCGTGGTTCAGACCGTCGCTATTCCCGACAATGTTGTAGCGTTGCTTGAGCTTTTGCAGTTCGGATGCGTTCATTGGGTGACAAAATTACACATTTTTCCCGAAACATCTGCAATTTTGTCAGTTTTTTATGTTTTATTATCGATTGCCCAACGCTTTTCCAAAGCCCTGATGACCCCATTGAGCTGCCTCTGTGATGCGAAAGACCAACTTTCACAAAGTAATAGTATATATATTACCGAGTAAAAGTATATATTACTCAGTAAAAGTATATATATTACCGAGTAAAATATATACTATTACTTTATGAAGCCTTAGCTTTCGGATGATAAAAGGGGAGCTTTCGAGACGTGAAGGCTATTGCCTCGTCTTGCCGTCGAACTTGATAAGCAGCAGTCCGACGCCTGTCCAGACGAGTTCGCGCAGACGTACGATAAGCGCAACGAAGACACCTTCGCTGACGGTCATGCCCAATCGGGTGACTGACATAAGGAAACCGCCTTCCCTACCGCCCAACTGAAGCGGCATGAAGAAAAGCAGATTGGCGAAAAGCGAGGTGAAAGCAAGTATGAGAATGCAGTCGAGATAGTTTACTGAGGGCATGAGCACACGGAGTACGAAATAAATCTCCAATGCCGAGCACACACGGCAAGCCAATTCGGTGAGCACCACCGAGACAAACGCCTTCCTGTTCTGACGGTGCAGACTGGCTATCTGGCGGTCGATGGTGTCGAGCTGCTCACGGTGACTATCGATGAAAGGTATGGCCCACCTCTTTATATAAGGTATATGGCGGAGCACACCCATTGCACGCACAGCCAGACCCTTTCTATAACCTGCCATAAAAAACCAGATGCCGAGCACGCAAAAGGCAAACGCGGCGGCAAACAACATTCCCAAAAGCGCATCGACGGGCTTCAACACGACAAAAAGGATGCACGACAACAGCCAAAACCAAAAATGGCTGAAGATGTGGGTCATCACAAAGAGAATAACCGAAGATGATGCCCGCTCAGCCCCTATCTTCGGCGAGAGCGACATGATACGGTAGGGCTCACCACCCATCAGGCCGCCTGGCGTGGCATAGTTCAGCGCAAAGGCTGAAATGGTAATCTTATAAAGCCAGAAAAAGGCGGAAACCCCTTTAATTCCTTGACGAGTTGACAGTTGAGAGTTGACAGAACTATCGTCCTTTAACTTCCGTCGCGAAGCAACATAACTCCCTTTAACTTCTTTAACTTCCTGACTTTTAATAATCATCCACCATGAAGCGGTATTGAAAAGATAGAGTACCGCCCATAGAGCCACAACGGCGAAAAACCAATAGCCAGCATGCGTAAGTCCGCGCCAGACCTCAGCAAAGTCGAGCTGCGTCACCATGATGACGAGCACAACCAGACCAAAGAGGAAAAAGCCGTTCTGGTATTTCTTCTTCATAATTGATTATTTCCCGCTTCCTGCTGTACGGACTCCGCAGAACTCTCCTTTGCCTCATGCTTCTTAGGCACAGAGAAACGAAGCTTCTCGCCCTCGTCGCGCTTCTCGTGATAGAGTTTCGGTAACGGATTGCCCATCGGCAGGTCATAACCCGTGCGGTTTCTGAACATGTCGACGGCAGCATAGATAGCATAACGCAACGGCGACGGGTCGGCAAGCCCCTTCCCCGCGGCGGGCTGACCATCGCCACTGACGGCAGTACACACAAAAGGCAGCCCCGCATACACCATCACGCCCTCACCCCGCGAAAGGGTCTTGAACGGCACCATGCCCTGTTCGTAGTACATGGCAAGGATGCCGTCGAAGGCATCGTAGCCACCTTCGGCAAACAGCTCCTCGGCCTTAAACGGCCCAAAGACGTGTAACCCCTTCTCATTGAGTTCATCGACAGCTGGTTTGATGATGCCGCTTTCCTCGTCGCCATCGGCACCCGGGTTGAGAGCCAACACAGCAATGCGCGGATTGAGAATGCTACAGTCGCGCCGCAAGGTCTGGTAAAGCGTCGTGGCCTTCCTAACCACAGTATCCTTATCTACGGCGGCAATGGCTTCCTTCAGGCTCACACGCTCGGTAGCAAAACCTATGCGCAGTCCGTTTTCAACCATCATGCACAGGCCACTCTGCCGGTACTCGGGCACGCCAGCCCACATGTCGTTACTCTGCGGCATGGTTACGAGCACATCGAAACCGCCTACAGCATGGTCGGACAGCGCACGGTCGAAGGCTTTCTGCGCAGCACGCTCTGACTCAGCGTTAGGGTGCCCAAGGTCTACCTTCACCTCGTTGTCGAAACAGGTGAGCAGGTTCAGACGCCCGGGGCGCACCTCTTCAGCATTGCCGATAATGCTGAAAGTGGCTTCCATGTTAAGTGCCTTGCGGTGATAGGCTGCTATCTTCGGAGAGCCGTAGATAATGGGAGTCAGCAGCTCCATCATTTCCGGAGTTTCAAAAGCCTTAAAAATCAGTTCATATCCGACACTGTTCGTGTCTCCATGCGTGATGGCCACGCGGACTTTGTTGTTTTCCATTGTGATATGTTTTTATTGTGATTGATAGATTTTTATCGTATTGAGGGCGGCCTCAAGCTCACGGACGAGGTCGCGTTTTTTTGACTCTGGCGCATAGACGAAGCCCTCGGCCACAAGCGTATATTGTCCGAGAAAGACGGTTCGCTCTACAAAGGGACCGCCCATGCCATCGCCCTTCATCTCCCAAAGTCCACGCGTGAGGGTCTGTCCATGACCGATAGACAACCGCCGCAAACCATCTTTCACGGTCTGCATATACATGCTGTCGGTCTCACCCTTTATGTTCACGTGCATCACGCTGTCGCGATACTCCATGTTACCTTCAGGCAATTGTCTCTGTACAGTATAGATGCAAATATTTTGCATACGCACAGGACGATTGTCGGAGATCCAAATGAAGTCCTTACCTGTTTTCATCGAGGTGAGCGTAGACGGGATAAGCATGTCGATGCCGAACATTTGCCTCACCATAGCCTCAGCCTTCTGGTTGCGCCGACGGGCAAGCCGTTTCTTCGCGCTGTCTATCTCATGGTCTACGAGCAGCCCCACCAGCTTGCGGGCATTGCGCCATACCATCTGGTCGAGCAGTTTGACAGAGGGGGCTGTGATATTGAGCACGAGCTGCCCACGAGCCCACCGGTCTTGCTTATAGCCCACATCGGCAGACGAGTATTTCTTTTCGTCGATGTCGATGCGCACCAGTGTACGGGCATAACGGCAGGCAGGTGTCTCCATTTGCTCGGGGCTCACGATGCGCACGTCGAACGTAGGCTCAGGCTGCGGCAGTCCCGACATCTCTGCGGTAAGTAGGTCTACCATAGGCTGTGCGGCAGCAGAGTCGGCCGCCACGAGCACCACATGATAGGGGGCACCCATTGCCACCGGAAGTTTCTCACCGTCTTTTTTCCCGCAGGAAGAAAACACCACAGCTACACTTATTATCAAATATAGGATTCTTCTCATGTCGTTGTTGTCCGAGGGGTTTGCGAGGAGAGCAGGCCGCAGGCCGCCATGATGTCTTCACCGCGAGAGGCACGAATAGTGGTGAACAGTCCGTGAGCCGTCAGGTAGTCGCGGAGCCACACCATGCGCTCTTCTGTTGCGCCATGCAACGGCACATCGGGAATCTGATGGAAACGAATAAGATTGATGCGGCAGTCCATTCCCCGGAGCAGACGAACAATGGCACGGGCATGAGCCTCGTTGTCGTTCTCTCCACCGAAGACAATATACTCGAACGAGAGCCGCCGCTGGTGAGCAAAGTCATATTGGCGCAGGAGCTCAACCACCTCCTCTATCGGCATGGCTCGCTCGGCAGGCATTAGCTGCTGACGTTGCTCGTGAATGGCGGCATGCAGACTGACAGCCACATGGCACTGGCTTTCATCGAGGAAACGCTTCAACTTGTTTCTTACGCCTACGCTACTCACCGTGATGCGACGCGGACTCCACGCCATACCCCACGGGGCAGTGAGCACCTCGGTAGCCCGGAGCACATTGTCGAGGTTGTCCATCGGCTCACCTTGTCCCATAAATACGATATTCGTCAACTGCTCAGCCTCGGGCAGCGACACTATCTGGTTTAATATGTCGGCAGCCGAGAGGTCACCCTCCCACCCCTGCTTGCCAGTCTGGCAAAACAGGCAGTTCATCTTGCAGCCGACCTGACACGACACACAAAGCGTGGCGCGGTCGCCGTCGGGAATGAAAACCGTCTCTACGAACTTCGAAGCTTTTCCACTAACCGTTTTTACAGGGAACAGATATTTTATCGTACCGTCTACACTGTGTTGGCAATCCATTGGAGCCATTGCCCCCACACAATACTCAGCCATGAGACGCTCACGAGCCTGCTTCGACAGGTTAGTCATCTCACTGATGTCGCATACACGTTTCTCATAGAGCCATTGCGCCATCTGCCTGCCCGCGAAAGCAGGCAAGCCCAACGAGACTGCAACGCTCTTCAACTCGTCGAGCGACAAGCCCAGCAACGGCTTTTTCGCTTCTTCCATCGCTCCGATTATTCTGTTCTGCCTGCAAAGTTACTAAAAAATCGATTAAGCGAGAAAAAAGAAATAGATTTCTTTTGCTCTGCTCCCTTTTTTTTCGTAACTTTGCAAAAAATTAAAAAGCCGCCCCTATCTACATGGTATGAACAAGAAAATTGACTGCTTCCTGCCCTGCGAGAATTTTTCCGGCATGACGCAACTGACAGATACGCTGCGGCAGAGCAAAGCTATCGGCCACATATATATACTTGCAGCCGACGCTACAGCAGATTCGACAAATGACAGCCATCTGTTACAAACCACACACCCGCTCTCAAGCCAAACTATGGCCGACATTGCAGAGGCTGCCACTTCTGACTACACCCTGCTTTTGTTGAAGCCACAACCCGTGAAACTGGGTATGTATGCGCTGGACCGCCTCATGCGTGTGGCTGATGACACGGGAGCTGCTATGGTCTACAGCGACCGTCTGTCAGAAGAAAAGGGGGTAGTCGTGCGCCACCCAGTTATCGATTATCAACCCGGAAGTCTGCGCGATGACTTTGATTTCGGCAGCCTTGTGCTCGTTAGCGCATCCCTGATGAAACAATGGGCCAGCCAGCCCGAACGGCCAAACTACCTATATGCTGGATTCTATGACCTTCGGTTGTTTCTCAGCCGCAATGGACAGATTTTCCATCTCGACGAATATCTTTATACCGAGCAGGAACTTGACACTCGGAAAAGCGGCGAAAAACAATTCGACTATGTGAACCCACGCAACCGCGATGTACAAATAGAGATGGAGCAGGCCGTTAGCCGCCATCTCGACAGCTTGGGCGCACTCGTCGACACAAGCCGTTATGCCATACCCGACTTTGAGGAGCAAGAATTCGACTGCGAGGCATCGGTCATCATACCTGTCTACAATAGAGAGCGTACTATTCGCGATGCCGTGGAAAGCGCACTCTCGCAGCAAACACGTTTCAGATACAACGTCATCGTTGTGGACAATCATTCCACCGACGGCACTACCGCAATACTGTCCAGTATGTTGCCATCGCATAGCAACCTCATCCACATCATTCCCGACCGCACCGACCTTGGCATAGGCGGATGCTGGAACGTTGCGGTAAACGATGAGCGTTGCGGACGCTTCGCCGTGCAGCTCGACAGCGACGACCTATACTCCTCGCCACAGACGCTGCAACGCATCATTGATGCCTTCCGCAGACAAAAGGCCGCCATGATTATCGGGTCGTATCGTATGTGTGATTTCGATTTAAACACACTACCTCCCGGAATCATTGACCATCGCGAATGGACCGACACCAACGGCCCCAACAATGCGCTACGTATCAACGGACTGGGCGCACCGCGCGCTTTCTTCACACCCATATTACGACACATTGGATTCCCCAACACCAGTTACGGAGAGGACTATGCCCTCGGGCTGGCCTTCAGTCGCAACTACCGCATTGGGCGCATCTATCAGGAATTATATCTCTGCCGGCGGTGGGGAGGCAACAGCGATGCCGCACTGAGCACGGAGCGCGTGAATGCCAACAACCGCTATAAAGACCGGCTACGCACCATTGAGCTTGCCGCACGTATCGCTGCAAACAAGACGAAACCGACTCAAGAAACATGGCATGACAATCAGCTTGAGCGTTTCTTCAACCGCCAGATGGAACTGTGGGAAGAGGCCCGACAACATTTCCGCGACCTACAAGAAGTGAAGACTCGCGACCTCACTGCCGACAGTCACACCATCACCGTACAGTGGAATCCCACTCGCATCGTCTCAACGGGGGCGAGCATCGACAAGCAGACCATCGGAAAGCGACCCTGTTTCCTATGCGAGAGAAATCGGCCAGAACAACAGATTGTAAAACCGCTCGACGAGCATTTCAATCTGCTCATTAACCCCTTCCCCATCCTTCCGCAACACTTCACCATCCCATTGAAGCAACATGAGCCGCAAGACGTGCTGACTTGTTACGAAGAGATACACCTACTGCTCGATCGGTATCCCGACATCATGGTATTCTACAACGGCCCAAAGTGCGGGGCATCAGCACCCGACCATGCCCACCTGCAAGCTGGCACCAGTGGCATCCTGCCACTCCAAGTCAGCTGGCAACGGCTCAGCCGAGACCTGGAACAACTTTTCAGTATCAATGAGAACGAAGATATCTCACTCGTGCATGACTTCATCTGCCCGGCCATTGCCATTCGCAGCCACTCGACAGAGAATGCCACCTTGATGTTCAAGAAAGTCTACGATGCCCTGCCCAACCAATCCGACGGCTCGGAACCGATGATGAACATTGTGGCGTGGCATGAGGAAAACGAACACATCTGTATAGTCATCCCACGCAGCAAGCACCGTCCAGACTGCTACTACGATGAAGATGAAGACCACAGGATGCTCGTCAGCCCTGGTGCGCTTGACATGTCGGGACTCATCATCACCCCCCGCCAGCACGACTTTGAGCGTATTACCGCCGAGCAGGCCATGCAGATTATCGCTGAATGCGCTCTTTCCGAGGAAGACATGGCACATACCGCCAACAAGATAAAAGGCGAGAAAGTCACCGAAGAACCCCGAATCAGTTCGAAACAACCTACTGTCAGCGTTGGCATCGTCAGCGGAAAGAAAATTGAGTTTGCCCTCAATAAGCCCTATCTGGCCAAAGGCGAGCAAATTACAGGCCCACAGACCGTAGAGTTCTCTGAGGGAGCCATCCTTTGGGGTGGAAACCAATACCGTGAGCTCGCTTTCTACCCACAGAAGCCCGGCGCATCATTCTCGCTTTTCGATGTCACCATTGGCACAGGCTTCCATTGGGAACGCAAAGAGACACAAACCTTCGTAGGCATCCTCCGACTCGTCGTTGAGGCCGATCAGATATGCGCCATCAATGAGCTGCCCGTCGAACAGTATCTTGAAAGTGTCATCTCAAGCGAGATGAGCGGTACATCGTCAATGGAACTGCTCAAGGCTCATGCCGTGATTTCACGTTCATGGCTTCTGGCACAGATAGAAAAGCGCAATAAGCAGAAAGATAATGGAGAAGGGTTCTTCTCGTTTATAAAAAAAGACGATGAACTCATCCGTTGGTACGACCGTGAAGACCACACCATCTTCGATGTCTGCGCCGACGACCATTGTCAGCGATATCATGGCATCACACGCGCTACGAATCCGCATGTCGCCGCTGCCGTCAAAGCTACGAAAGGACAAATCTTGACCTACGATGGCGAGATATGCGACGCACGCTTCTCTAAATGCTGTGGCGGACAGACTGAGGAATATCAATATTGCTGGGAAGACCTGCCGAAACCTTACCTCACGTCAGTTTCTTGTCCCTATTGCGACACCAATGACCGCCACGTCATCAGCCAAGTGTTGAACGACTATGACTGTGAGACTGCCGACTTCTACCGTTGGATCGTCAATTATACAACCGAGGAACTGACGCGTCTTGTCAGCGAGAACTTAAAAATAGACTTGGGAGTCATCACCAATCTTATTCCTTTGGAACGTGGAAAGAGCGGACGTATCTGGAAACTACGTATAGAAGGAACTAAACGGTCGTTCACTATCGGCAAGGAGCTTGAGATTCGTCGTGTGCTCAGCACATCACATCTCTACAGCAGCAACTTTGAAGTAGAGAAAAACGACCAAGGTTTCACTCTGTACGGACGTGGCTGGGGACATGGTGTCGGTCTATGCCAGATTGGTGCCGCCATGATGGGTGAACAGGGTTTGGGATATGAGCAGATTCTGCTGCATTACTACCAAGGTGCCGATATTAAGAGAATTTATGAACTATAGAAAAAATACATCGCCTTGGGCATGGGTGCCCACACTTTACATTGCCGAAGGATTGCCCAACGTCATTGTGACGGCTGTGGCTGTAGTGCTATACATGCAAATGGGACTGACCGATTCCGAGATTGGTCTCTATACAGGGTGGCTCGGACTGCCCTGGATTATCAAGCCACTGTGGAGTCCGTTCGTTGACCTCGTGAAAACAAAGCGCTGGTGGATTTTGCTGACACAGATGCTGCTCGGCTCTTCGCTGGCTGGAATCGCCTTCACTCTGCGCACCGATTTCTGGTTTCAGGGAACCATGTTCTGCTTTTTCCTCATGGCCTTCTCGAGTGCTACACACGATATTGCCGCCGATGGCTTCTATATGCTCGAGCTCGACGAGCACCGACAGGCGTGGTTTGTGGGCATACGCAACACATTTTACCGGCTGGCCGTTATCTTCGGCAACGGCGTGCTCGTACCTGTAGCCGGACTGCTGCAAAAAGCATATCCTAATCAGGAGGCATTCACGTGGAGCCTTATCTTCTATGGCGTGGCGGCGCTCTTCATCGCCGTCTGGCTTTACCACACTTACATCATGCCGCGTCCTGCAGCCGACACACAGAGGGACACCACCGCCAAGGAGGTTGCACGCGGACTGAAGACGATGCTCGTGGCGTTCATCCACAAGATGCCCTGGAAACAGATGCTGGCAGCCATTCTCTTTATCTTGTTCTACCGATTCCCAGAAGCCTTGCTCAACGCCATGAGCAAAACCTTCCTCACACGTCCGCAGGTCGACGGCGGACTGGGACTCTCGCTCGAGCAATATGGCGTCAGTTATGGCACCGTTGGACTTGTGGGACTTTTGCTCGGCGGTATTGTAGGCGGAATGCTGGCCAGCCGCGACGGACTAAAACGATGGATTTGGCCGATGGTCTGTGCCATCACCCTGCCCGACATCGTCTACGTCTACATGAGCTATGCCATGCCACAGAACATGCTGCTTGTGAGCAGTTGTATCTTCATCGAGCAGTTCGGCTACGGACTGGGGTTCACAGCCCTGACACTTTACATGCTCTACTTCTCGATGGGTGAGTTCAAGACCTCGCACTACGCCATCTGCACGGGCATTTCCTACCTCGGTCTGCAAGTGCCGGGCATGGTGTCGGGCTACCTGAAGGATGCACTGGGCTACCAGCAATTCTTCATCGTTGTGATGGCACTGTGTAGCGTTACCTTCCTTGTGACATTCTTCATCAAAATAGATCCTGCCTTTGGAAAGAAAAAGTAAGCGTGCGCCCTTTTCGGGCCTTCCTCTGCTGGCAGCAACGATAGTCCTCTTCGTTGTCTATCTCAAGCAACAACACGTGGGAAATCCGTGGATAGCCCTTTATGCCACGGGGTTGTTGCTACCTGCGGTCTGTGGTTTTGGCAGGATTCTCACGCTCCACTTCTCAGTTTTCTCCATCATAAGCGCACTGCTCTTTGCCACATTAGGCTATATCGCCACCTCGACCTCAGGCTCCATGCAAATGTGGCTGTCAATCCCCACCTTCTATCTACTCGCCCTCGCCACAGCTACCCAACAGACGAGAGCCAGGCAAGAAGAGCCCATGACCGTATGGATTTCTTTGTTGCTCGTTCAAGGTCTGATTCTGATGATAGTGGGCAACATACAAGTCTTCGCTACCAACGGCTTTACACTTTCTTGGAGTACGGCGTTTTATATCAGTGCGGCATTGTCGTTGGCTTGCGCCTTGGAACCCCTCCTAAAAAACCCCCCCACCCCCCCCCCCCCCCTCCAGCCTCACCCCATCCCTCCCCCAAGGGGAGAGGGGAGTAGTTGGATTTCCTCTCCTTCGGGGAGGTTAGGAGGGGGTCTATCACTCCTCACTTCACTTATCATCGGGCAACTACTCATTATGCCCACCCTGTTCCTCATTGACATGCCACACAATGGCGGGCTCGGCCTGTCGCCACAAGAATATGCCTTTGCTATGGGAGCCATCGGAGTGGCTGGTCTGGCCATAGGCTTCCATCATCCACGACCGCTCTCCTCCGCCCTCACGGTCTTCAAAGGAAGAAGACTTCATGCCACCATTCTCGCGGCCGTTGTCTCCCTATCCGTCTATATAGCCTTGAGCAGATGGCTACCAAAAAACTTTCTGCTCGTCTCACTGCTCATCCTCATCAGTCAGACAGGCGTAGGCTACCTCTGCTCAGCCTACCGTTACAGGCACATGGGAAAATGCGACAAAGCGGTGTTTCTCCTGAGCTTCCTGCTATCCGGCCAACTTCAATTCGAGCTGGGCTATCGGCATTACTTCCTTTTCTGGCTGGCCGCAATCCTCGTCGTTTCGTCCATACTTCTTATCATTGCCTATAGACAAAAGGCATAGCCTCATCCTCCGAAACTCTCCTTCACTTTTTTGTCAGGCGAACGTTACTCTCTCACGACGCAAAAGCTACTCTTTTACAAAGTAAAAGTATATATATTACCGAGTAAAAGTATATATATTACTCAGTAAAAGTATATATATTACCGAGTAAAATATATACTTTTACTTGATAAAACCTTAGCTTTGGATTTGCAAAAGGTTGCCTTTCATGCTATTGACGAGTACCAACGGCAACCAATATAACAAGGACATAGGGAGATATGATGTACCTTTATATAAAAAAAGTCCCCCTTGTCGAATCGACAAGGGGGGCTTTTTCCTCTCATTCTCTATTCTTCCCAGAGATTCTTTATCAAAATATCTTCATCCTTTATGTCATCATCGTCAAAAACGCTTTTGGCACCTTGCCAGTCGTCGTCACTCTCTTCCTTGTTCAAACTGCCTTCCAGAAGAGACATTATGTGAAAAGTCATGCTAACTGTCTCGGGTGGCATATACATCTTTCTCATTATGCGATCCTCCTACATTTACCTCTTAAGAACAGTTTTTCCTTTCACAATCACAATTCCCCGATAGTTCGGCCCGACACGCTGCCCCTGTAAATTAAACATCTGGTCTTCTTGCAGCCTTGTCCCACTGGTTTGCATCTCTATTCCAGTTGGATCATCGTCCCACTGTACACCAAGCCCCTTGGCTGCAGACTCACCATCGAGTTCAGTCTTCAACACCCTAACATAGGCTTTATGCGCATGATTGGTGAAATAGCCATTGGCCGTGATACCATTGGGCATATAGAAACCATAGTTGTAATTACCCTGATTATCTTTCTTCCTGCCGAGGATGAAGTAATAATAGTTGTCATCAGCTGTAATCGTTTGGTCGGTAATAGTACCGAGCATCAGATTCGTACCATTAAAGTCGACCACATACTGACCCGTAAGATCGATACCTGCACCTTCGGCTCCCTTGATAACGGCTCCTGTATTAGCAGGGATAACATTTTCAGGGAATGGTGTGAATATTACCTTACCATTGCTCACACCACTGACATAATAGGCTGTGAAGCCACTGCCCACCTTCGTTGGCATCGCACTGTAGTACGTGCTGAAGCCAGCGGCAGTTACCGATATTTCCGGTATCTCGAGGACAGCATCCTCAACGGGACGCAACATCCATCCGTGCATCCACCAACCAGAGCCATCGTTCGTGTCAGTGATTTTTACCTGTCCGTCTTTCGAAATGCCTGGGGCATAATATTTCTTGCTTGTCCCATCGGTCGTGTTATACAAGTCCCAACGAATACGCTGCTTTATACTACCTTCAGGTGTCCATCTATCTCTATGGTTGATGTATACTGGATCTAAGACTTGGTCGACAGGAGATTCTACCAACTGCACACCATCGGAATACGCTCCGAAGTACTTGCCGGTGGCAACGTTTTGAATGTACCAATTACCATTGTGTGCGGTAAGTTTGAATACATAGTTCACATCTTCACTATTAAGCGCTTTCTTATAAACTCGCCCATCACTGGTAGCCGAGTTATTACACATGGCGAAAGCCACTCCCTCACGATTTGAGTCATCGGCATAGCCATGGATAATGTAGTAATACCCTCCATCTTCAGGCAAATCTTGTCGGGCTTCGCAAATATTGTAGGCCTCCCATACGGCTTCAACCTGCTCCTGCTTGTCTGCATCCGACGCATTGGCACCAAGCGACTGGGCTGTCTGGATGGCTTCAGTGAGCGCATCGATTTGTGTTGTCGTGGTGGTGTAACCACATTCTGTGCCGATAGTGTAATAGTGACTTTCCTGGTCGGCAGCTGGTGTATTAGCATCATAACCAGTACATGCAGATGAGGCCGTGGCGATGATGGCCTGAAGCCGCTCGGTGACACTGACAGGCTCCAGACGCCATGTACGGTTATCATGCGAGGCATCGTAGCTTAGCCAGTTGTTCTGCACGATTGTTCCCGAGGTGGCACTGGGATTATTCACGTTCATACACTGGCTGACATATCCAGGTTCCCACTGGGGCTGGAAAACAATCTGTCCGGAATAGGGTGTTGTGATGGTAGTGGCTACGGGATATGCCTCGGTGGTACTCTGCGGAACACCACCCATCATCTTTGTGCTCTTGCCTATGTAGTAGTTGCCGACCCTCATACTGAACTCACGGTGCGATTGATTGTCAAAATAAATGTCGCTCATGTATTTCATCTCGAAGATTTGGTGAGCATCTGTAGCACTGTATGGCTTCCATCCGATGTTTCCCTGACTGTCGAGATACATGGCGTATGTTCCGCCAGCAAAGTTGCTGCTGGTGCTTACCACACGATAGTAACCATCGGTGATAGGGTTGCAGCTACCCACAGCCGTGTTGTAGGCACTGACGATATTGTTGGCATAGGTTTGTTTCTCTTCGTTGGTGAGGTTGTTGTTGCCGTTGTTGTAAGCAGCGTTGGCGGTGCGGTAGGCGTTCTTGAAGGCAGTCACATTGCTCCTTGTAGGATAGCCAGGCACATCGGTCAATGTCAGGTTTGAGTAGGCATCGGCGTAGGTATCAAGGGCTATCACAAGCGGGTCTTTGGCATCGAGGATAGGCTGATAGACGCTGCGCGTCACCTTTTCGAGATACCAGCAACGGGGAGAGTCCGTGGTGTAGGTCATTGTGCCCTGTCCGTTCCAGTCGGTCCATTCTCCCTTACTGATGCGTCCCGATGTTTTTGTCTGGTCGTCTATTCTAAGGCACTGTGCCGCACTGGAGTGATGAGCGTATTCGGGCTGTAGGATAAACTGCATACCCTCCGGAACCGTCGGAGTCAGATAGATAGTTTTTTCGGTGGTCGACGAGGCGGCATACCCTCCCATCTGATTGCCGTCGGAACAAATATAGTAATCGTTGCCGATAGCCTGCATCGTATAACCTGCATGGCTGTAGGGATTTCCACCGAAGACACGGTTCTCGTCGAAAACCAACCGGAACACCTGCTCACCCTCTTTCGTGCTGTCATAGGCACGCCAGCCGACAGTGCCGTCGCTGGCGATGTACATCACATATTTGCCCTGTGTGGAGAAACCCGTATTGGCACTGACGATACGATAATAGTTGCCGCTGATGACAGATGTGGCGTATGGGTTCTGCGAAGCCTCCACGTTGGAGAGTTGGTCGTCGGTCTCTGCTTTCGTAGGAGTGGCGTAATAGTTATCGCGCAGTTCAAATACGGCATTGGTGCTGGAGGTAGAACTAGTTACCGATGGCGAGGCCGTGGGGGCAGTGACCAGATATTTCCCTTTCTGCGAGAAGGTGAAACCACCCGTCACTTTTGTCACGGTAACTTGTACGGGGGTATTGCTCAAGAGCGTAGTTTTACTTAGGTCGAGATATTTCTGCTGTCCGAGGTTGTAGAGATAGTAGGTATCATCTTCTTCGTAGCGCAGCAGTTGCCAGTTGGTGTTCATGTCGGTGACAGGCAGAATCTCTCTTGCCGCTGCTGTCGCGCCCGTTGCTGTCGCAGAGGTTGCACTCAAACCCGACGTAGTGGCGGTGACCACTCCTCCACCGGATGTATTATATAGTTGGTAAGCACGATAAGATCCGATATTCGCCTTTCGCTCCACATAGCCGTATTTCAACGGTGTGGCTGTCCGCCCAAGCGTCGTTAGCGCATTGCGCAATGCTGACTCGTCGCTGACATTACCGTTGTTGTAGACGGCACGCAGATTGGCGAGATCTTCGTCTCGATAACCATTGAACTGTCCGGCTTTATCGAGCAGCGATTGCGCTAACTGCTTCTTTGCAGCCAGTGTAGTAGCAGCCGAAATCTTTGCGGTCATCTCGTTGTTCTTGTCTTTTAGAATGGCTTGGTTTACTCGGTGCAACAATCGCTCTGTGTCGATGGTATCGACTGCGAGGCCATTGTTGTTGAGTGGTACGGTGAGCGTTACTTCGTTGCCGTTGTTCATGGTGAAGTATCCTCCCGACTTCATATAAAAGGCTCCTTCTGTTCCTGCCTCTTCGCTGATACCGAAATCGAAGTCGAGCCGTCGGTCACGCTGATTAGGATAGAGGCGCGTGGGGTCGTAGTAGTAGCCTGATGTGATTTTATTTCGATGATACCACTTGCCGGAAGCAAGCGAGTGCATATAACCATTTCGCATATACATGTGGCGTGTGCGGTTGCCGCCCCACGGATTCCAGTTCTCGAGGAATGAATACCAACCATCGAAATAATTGCTCACACCACTCTTACGCAATGTGGCAATGTAATGCCATTCATCGTGACTATCTTGTTTCCACCATGCAGTGACAAGGGTGTTATGATAGATAATCGTCTCGGGGTTACCGCTGCTGTTCGTAATCTCTACCTCCACATCCTCGGGTCGTGCCGTGACAAGCATTTGCACCCAGTGACCTGGTTGCCAATAATGGCCATCCTTAAGAAATGCCTGTACTCCCGTTCCTTCGCCGCCGAAGCGGTTTATCCAGACGTTGGTGCCGTCGTATGAACCTTTATCAAGCGCACCTGATTTCAGATAGTCGGGCAGATAGGGGTCTTCGTCGGTGTTGCCGTTATCCCACATAGAGAAGAGCACGTTGTGTTGCAGGTTCTGCCACGTGTC
The DNA here is from genome assembly GCA_905234845.1 of uncultured Prevotella sp. GTDB lineage: Bacteria > Bacteroidota > Bacteroidia > Bacteroidales > Bacteroidaceae > Prevotella. The sequence continues at coordinate 20,616 of CAJOIW010000016.1, forward strand.
GCTTCCGTCGATGGCTGTCTGTATGCCCATGTAACCTCCCAGAAGATTCATAGTGGAATAATAAGTACTAAGCACATCCTTATCCTGAGGGGTGAAGACTTCCACGTAACACATGTCGTAGCTCTCGGCCGACGGTGCATCGGGGTCGGTCGACTGCCAGCCATTGAGATAGGTGGCGAGCGAGGAGTAGATACGCGGAGTGGTAATAATGTCGGTCGATGTGCGCTGGAACAACAGGTAGCGTATGCCACGGATATTGCTGCGAAGATTCTCTGCACTGAGGTCGAGCTTGTACCAGCCGTCATGGTCAAAGTTGTAGTCGGCCATCAGCTCCACGCGCTGCAAGTGTCCTTTCTTAGTGGCTGCCACCGTGCGTTGCTGCAATACGGCACCCGTCTGCGCATCACTAAGTGTGAAGACAATATCAACCGTTTTCTGGCTCTTCGTACTAAGTACAATGTCACATCGTGAATGACCTGCCGGTATGTGTATGTAATATAGCAGGTGGGTATTACCATTTTCTATATTATAATATGCAAGCGTGTCACGCTGTACCTCATTTTCAAAACTCTTTAAATCCATTACACTCGTTGTAGGATGACCATCGGTCTCCTGCATACAGTTTCTGCCCCAGATGGTATCCACCTGTGCCTGATAGGTCTGTGCCGACAACGTAACGGCAAATAACATACAGACTGCCACCATCAGAATGCCTTTACCCATGGTAGAGGCAACAAAGTCATATAATGAGTCTTTTTTCATAGTAGTTGATAAGGAAATATATTATAATCTCAATTATCACATCATACAACTCATGTGGAGTTGTAATTATTAACTTACAAAGTTATATACAAATATGATAAACGCAAAGAAATAATTGTTTGTTTTATATAATATTAACACTTAAAATATTTATGCAAAGAAAACACCGCCCTGACGGTGAAGGCGGTGTTACATTTGGATGAATAGGTGTATGCGGTGCCTGCTATTCGAACACTTTCTTGGCGTAGGTCACGCGCTCATATTCGAAGTCGTCGGTCTCTCCCTCGCCCACCATTGTGCCAATGAAGGTACGGTTGTCAAGGCTGAGGTCGTCGTAGCTGATAATCATCTGGTAGGCAGGTATACCCTCACCACCGTCGTAGGTGATAACGATGTCCCATGTCTTCGAATCGATGTACCAGCTGAAACGGCGCGAGTATTTCAGCTCATCGCCAATGTAGTCATTCTGCAATCCTCGGCCGGAGATGTTGTCGTCGGTCTGGTCGAACTCGATGCCGGTAGAGTAGGTTTCCTTTTTCAGGATGCCGTTCTCATCGTAAAACTTGGCAACGGTTGTTCCCGTCCAGTGTCCGCGCAAGGTTTGCGCCATGGCCACAATGTCTATCCCGTCGCTATTGCCGTTGTTATGACTGTTGTTGTTGCCATGTCCTCGGTAGTCATAGTCACGTCCGTAGCCAGGACCATAGTGGTTATTCCAGGGATCCCAAGGATCATCATCGCAGGCCGTGAAGGCCACTGGCAGTGCCACAATGGCGAGCACTGCCAACAGGTGTTTCATTGTTTTCATAGTTGTACTCCTTTCTTTTATTTTCCGAAATGGCGCTCCAGTTTCTTCGGCTGTGCGTTGCTGTCGGGAGCAGCCTTTGCACCATAGCCCCATCCGTAGTCATCGTAGTAGTAGTCGTAACCGTAGTAGTCGTAGTTGTCCCAGTTGGGCGACGAGGTGTGGACCATGTAGAAGTCGATAGTCTTCTCACCATCGTAGATGGTACCCTCGAAACGGTTGTCGTTCAGGCGATAGTCACGAATCTCGATGTCGTAGTTGTCCTCTTTGAAATGAATGTAGATGACTTTGTTAACGACGCGCCAGCGTATCTTACTGGCCACATAGTTGCGACGGCTGTCCCAAGGATGATCGTGGTAGTAGTCTATCCAATAGCCACCACCTTCTTTGAACTTGAACACGTCGGTCTCGAAATAGAGTTTCGTACTGGTGGAGTTGTACATTTCACCGTCGTAGGTGGAGTAGACATAGGTATTGCCCTCCCATGTTCCTTCGAGCGTCATGCCAATGTCTTGGTCTTCGCATGAAGAGAATGCTAATGGTAGCATGCCCACTGCGAGAAGCATCAAAATGGTCGATAACTTTTTCATAATCTATAGGTTTTTAATTGTTTATTTCATCTATCACGCTGCAAAGTTAAGGATTTTTCCCCTTTCGGGCAAAGGAAAATCCATATTCTTTCGTAGGAATTTCCCTATTTCCTATTTTTTTCGTATATTTGCAGCAGGAAATTTTAATTATCAATTATATCATACAAGAATGAAGACCATTTATGATTTCACTGTCAAAGACAGAAAAGGTAAGGGAGTGTCGTTGCGCGAATATGCCAACGAGGTGATTCTCATTGTGAACACAGCGACAAAGTGTGGGTTCACTCCACAATACGATGAGCTGGAAAAGCTCTATGAGCAGTATCATGCCGACGGTTTCACCATCCTCGACTTCCCTTGCAACCAGTTCGGCCAACAGGCTCCCGGCACCGACGAGTCGATACACGAGTTCTGCAAGCTCAACTTCGGCACCGAGTTCCCGCGTTTCAAGAAGGTAAAGGTCAACGGTCCCGATGCCGACCCGCTGTTCAAGTTCCTCAAAGAGCAGAAGGGCTTTGCCGGATGGAACATGGATCATCCCATTGCCCATATCCTCGACGATATGCTCTCGAAGGAAGACCCCGACTATCAGCAAAAGCCCGACATCAAGTGGAACTTCACCAAGTTCCTCATCAATAAGAAAGGGCAGGTGGTAGCCCGTTTCGAGCCTACTGAACCCATTGGCAACATTGCCAAACAAATTGAAGAATTGTTAAAATTTAGAAGTTAAGAAGTTATGAAGTTTTTTAGAAGTTTAGAAGTTAAGAAGTTAAAGAAGTTAAAGAAGTTAAGCCAATAGTCAACGGGAACGTTAACTCCCTGTGTGGATTTTCGATGGCTGAACATTCGGCTTAACTCCTTAACTCCTTAACTCCTTTAACTCCTTTAACTTTGTTAAAACCCTTGCATATTAAAAAAGAATGGAACAAATAAAATGCCTCATCATCGGTAGCGGGCCGGCAGGCTACACCGCCGCCATCTATGCCGGACGTGCCAACCTCTCGCCTGTTCTCTACGGCGGACTGCAGGTAGGTGGACAGCTCACACAGACCACCATCGTCGAAAACTTCCCCGGCTATCCCGATGGTGTCGACGGCAACCAGATGATGATGGAGTTACGCCAGCAGGCCCAGCGTTTCGGTGCCGACCTGCGCGACGGCATCGTCACAGCGGTCGACTTCTCCAACCAACCCTATAAAATCACTATCGACGGAGAAAACACAGTGGAAGCCGAGACCGTCATCATCGCCACGGGTGCCTCGGCAAAGTATCTCGGCCTTGACGATGAGAAGAAATACAACGGCATGGGGGTCTCGGCGTGCGCCACCTGCGACGGCTTTTTCTACCGCAAGAAGACCGTAGCCGTCGTTGGAGGCGGCGACACAGCCTGCGAGGAGGCCATCTATCTGGCGCAACTCTGTCAGAAGGTCTATATGATTGTAAGAAAGCCCTACCTGCGGGCATCGGAGGTGATGCAGCGGCGTGTCATGGAGAACGAGAAAATAGAGGTGCTCTTTGAGCACAATACGCTTGGTCTCTATGGCGACGGAGCCGTTGAAGGTGCCCACGTGGTCTATCGCAAGGGCGAGACCGACGAGCGACGCTACAACCTGCCCATCGACGGGTTCTTCCTCGCCATCGGGCACAAGCCCAACACCGACATCTTCCGGCCGTGGCTCGACCTCGACGAGACGGGCTATATCCGCACCATCGAAGGCACCCCGCGCACCAATATTCTTGGGGTCTTTGCCGCCGGCGACTGCGCCGACCCTGTCTACCGCCAGGCCATCGTAGCCGCCGGTAGCGGCTGCAAAGCCGCCCTTGAAGCAGAACGGTTCCTCCAGGAATAGGAAATGTAGACAAGAATCGCCTTTGGCCAACGGACTAATGAAAAAACTTTGCAAATTCATTTCCGACTATATGGGCATGTTGGTGCTGCTGGCTGCTGTAGTCGCACTGTTATGGCCAGACACGTTCACTCATATAAAGCCTACTGCCATCAATCCGTTATTGGGTGTCATTATGTTCGGTATGGGGCTGACGCTAAGCTGGCACGATTTCCAGGTGGTGTTCAGCCGCCCGTTGGACATAGCCATCGGTTGTGCGACACAGTTCACCGTGATGCCCCTGCTGGCCTTTGTGCTGGCGCGACTCTTTAGGCTCGATGACGCGCTCACTATAGGCATGATACTTGTGGGCTGTTGTCCGGGTGGTACCGCATCGAATGTCATTACTTATCTGGCCAAGGGCGACCTCGCGCTGAGTGTCGGCATGACGGGTGTCTCAACACTGCTGGCACCTGTGGTGACACCGTTGCTTGTGTTGCTCCTGACAGACAAAACGGTCGATGTCAATGTGACCGCCATGTTCCTCAGCATCCTCTGGGTTATTATTCTGCCCATTGTGGCCGGTCTTGCCGTGAAACGTCTGTGGCCACAGACGACAAAGCGCGCCATAGGCTATCTGCCAGCTTTGTCATCGCTTGCCATCACGGCCATTGTGCTCATCATCATTTCGGCCAGCGCACGCCGTCTGCTCTCCGGAGGGTTGGTTATCGTCGCCGCTGTCGTACTCCACAATATCGGCGGCCTTACCATAGGCTACCTTGTCGGCCGCCTGATGCGCCTTGCCATACCCAAGCGACGCGCATTGAGCATTGAGGTGGGTATGCAAAACAGCGGTCTTGCCTCCAGTTTGGCCACGCTCCACTTTGCCACCTATCCTATGGCCACCATCCCCGGCGCTATTTTCAGTGTCTGGCACAACATCAGTGGTGCCATCGTGGCTCGTCTTTACATCCATAACGACAATAAGCATACACCTTCAACTGATGAGGGAGACATATAGTTTCCCACAAGTTTGGCTAACAATAAGAAAATGGTTTGCAATTTATTGATTGCAAACCATTTTTCTATGCTCTCACTCTTCATCTGAATTGAGCATCTCCCGATAACTCTTTTCCAAGTCTAACAGATGGAAGTTGTGTTGTTTTTGTTTTGGACCTGGAGGAATTTTCATGTAGTCGCCATACTTTTGTTTCAAATAGGCATCGGGATGCTCCACGCCCATCACTTGCTTTCCCTCGAAAAGAATCGGAGTGGGGTTGCCGATGCGTGCACGTGGCATGATACCTCGTCTGCCGTCGTCATGGTCCACCACCAAGGAAGATGTGTCGAAGTCGTATGCCTTTTGCATCCGCTTTATCTTCACCTGCACCTCTTCGAGCGTGTAGAGCTTTCTGCACAGCAGAGGTAGCCAGGAAGAAGGTCCATGTCCATGTTTGTAAGGATTACGGCAGAGGAAATATCGTACTTTCTGCAGATAGAAGTAGCGTGTAAAGTGCCACCACTGCACGATGGGGTTGGAGGTCATACCGTCGAGTGGGAACACATCTATATATATACCGCCCAGATATTTCAGATGTATCCGTTCAATAAGTGTAGTGCTGGCATCCTGAACCTTTGCAAAGGACAGAGGATAGGTCTTGTCGGTCTCGTAGCAGACTATCTCATAGGGTGTCGGAATCCATTCAGCAGCATGTGCGATGAGCATGTCATAGTCCTTGCGTGGCATGGCTATGTCGAGATCATCGTCCCAGGGAATAAATCCTTTGTGACGCACAGCTCCAAGGAGTGTGCCGGCGATAATGTAGTAGCGCAATCCATGTTGCTCGCACACCTGATGTATAGCCATCAGTATGTCGAGGATGCGCATTTGTAACGGGCGTATTTCGTAATGTGCCATATTTTATCTGAATCTAAACGCTCAATATAGATTTGCTGGTATCAATTTTTTAGCAGAGTTGAAGTCTTCCACCGTGTCGAGTTCGGTCGAGAAGAGATCGGTGGTGTCTTCAATATAGAAGGTGTACCCTTGAGGGATGAGCCGTTCGAAGGCGCGTTCGTAGAAGATGTTGACCAGTCCTTCCTGCAACATCATCACTTCCAGCTCGCGATAAAGAGCAGTGGTGTAGGCTGCGGACATACGTTCGATGCCAATGGACTCGCCTGCTGCGTCGGCAATGGCGCAGGTCTTGCTGATTTCCTTCACCCTACCTGCCGCGTCGGGAACTATCTTCATCTCTTCCTCACCTAACGGATGGTTGTTGAGGGCGAGAATGTCGGGGTGTTCCGACTGAAGCAGTCGGGTCACGATCCGAGGGTCGAAGAGGATGTCGCTGTCAAGCATCAGCATCTCTTTGCCGTCCATTTCAGGGCGTGCCAGCCAGAGAGAATAGATGTTATTGGTCGAGGCAAATCGCTCATTGTGGATGAAGGTGATGCTCACTGTCTTGTAGTGGCGGTTCAGAAAGGTCTCAATCTGCTCGTGCAGATAGCCTGTGACCACGACAAACTCCGTGATGCCATTCTGGATGAGCCCATCGAACGTGCGTTGCAAGAGACACTTGTCTCCGATTTTGAGGAGACATTTGGGGCAATCGTCGGTAAGTGGGCGCAGGCGCGACGCAATGCCTGCGGCAAGTATCACAGCTTTCATTTTTTAACTTCTGTTGCGATGCGTTTAATGGTGTCACAAACCGTTTGTGTCTGTTCCGGTCGTCCCAACGTGATGCGTAGACAAGACTCCAACCCTGGGTCGCCCATAAACTTGATCTTGTAGTCCTGAGCTGCCAGCTCTTTCTGAAGAGCCTCTTTTATGGCTATGGGGTACTTGATGAGGATGAAATTCGCCACGCTCTTGTACACTTTGAAGCCAGGCAGACCACTCAGTTCCTTCTTGTATAATTGTCTGCCCCACTCCATTTGCTCTGCCACCTTACGGTAGTGCTCATCGCTATCGAGAGCCGCCAGAGCCACCGTCTCACTGAAGCGGTTGTAGCCCAGGTATTTGTTGACATAGCTGAGGAACTGGTCATGCCCCTTGCCGATGAAGCCGAAGCCACAACGGAGACCGGGCAGCCCGTAGAACTTGGACAGTGTGCGTGAGATGATGAGGTTGGAGTATTTGTTCACCAAAGGGGCAATATAGTCAACATCGCTGGTGATGAACGACGCGTATGCCTCATCGACGAGCACCATCGTGTCTGTAGGAATATTCTCCATGATGCGGCCTATCTCCTCGCTGCTCAGGCTGTTGCCCGTAGGATTGTTGGGTGAAGCCAGCAACAGCATGCGGGGATGCGCACGATTGGTGTGCTCAATAATTTTATCCACATCGTAGGCAAAGGTGTCCTCCTGCTCATACAAGGGATACATCTCGAACACGCCATCGCATTCGCTCGCCACTCTATTATAGTACCACCACGAGAACTCCGGAATGAGAATCTTCCTGTTGTCGCCTTTCGTGAGGAAATAGTGGATGGAGTTTTTCAGAATATCCTCACCACCATACGCCAGCAGCACCTGCTCTTCCGGCACATTGTAAATCTCGCTTACACGGACGCTAATCACACTCTTTTTCCCTTGGTCGTAGATGCGTGTGTAGAAGCACAACGTCTTCGGGTCGAAGCTGTTGATGGCATCCATCACCTTCTGTGAGGGTTCAAAATTAAACTCGTTTCTGTCAAGAAAATTCATAAATCTATTAAATTATAACTCTTAGAATCTTATTTTTTTAAGCCCATCCCATCGCCAATGGAGGGGAAAGGGGGCTTATTTTATATGATTATCCGCAAAGATACCACCAACGCCCTAAAAGGGCAATTCCCCCATAGCCCAGGGCAACGCCCTGAGGGATATGGCAAGGCTAACTACGCCCTGAAAGGGCTAAAGCGTATTGCGACGCATAAGGTTTTCAGGGCGATGCCGGGACACTCTCTTAACCCAGGGCGTTGCCCTGGGCTGTTAGCTTGCTGGCCTTTCAGGCCGTTGGTGGTGCGGATAATCATCTTATTTTATTCGCTCATACACTCCCATCAGCTGCCTTGCCAGCCGACGTGGGTCGAATGTCTCTGCCGCATACTGCCTGCCGCCTTCGATGGCTTTCTGTCGCAGCTCGGTATCAGTCAGCAATCTCACCATCTTCTCGCCGATGTCCTCGGGACTATTGGGGTCTGCCTTCAGTGCGAAGGGGCCTCCCGCCTCGGGCAGACTGCTCACGTTGCTCGTCACCACCGGACAACCACACAGCTGCGCCTCTACCACCGGTAGGCCGAAACCCTCGTAGAACGATGGGTACACCAGCATCTCCGCATTGGTATAGAGCCGTCGCAGCTCCATATTGTCTTCCACGTCGGGCCATACGAACCACTTTTCCATGCCCTTCTCAGCGATGTACTCCTGCACTTTCTGCTTATAGCTTCCGCCACCGCCTACCACCATGAGGGGCAGCAACAGGTCTTTCGGCATCAGCTCCATCGCCTTCACGATGCCCAGCAGGTTCTTCCGCGAGTTGACAGAACCCACATAAAGCATATAGGGCTGCGTGTCAGACTTCTCGATGGGGGTGTAGTAGATGGGGGTTACGGGTTGATACACCACCTCCACCTTATCTTCAGGCACATGATAGAACTCCTGCACATCCCGCTTCGTACACTCACTGATGGCGATGATGCGGTCGGCATGACGGTAGGCATACCGCCACTTCAGATCGTAAATCTTGCGGTCGTGCCAGTGATACATATCGGGAAATGTCCTGAACGCCACGTCGTGGATGGTCACCACCGATGCGATGCCCGAACGGCGCAACCCCACAGGCAACTCATTGCTCAAACCGTGGAACACCTCTATGCCGTCGTTCCTCATCTCGCCAACCAGCCCATACGTTCGCCATGCACTTCCCCTTATCACTCCTTTCGGCATCACCGTGCGGCAGTTCGGTTTCTCCAGATAAGGCTGTGTTGTGCTATTCAGCCCCACCTTCGGCGTGTACAGCCAATACTCATGCTCGGGAAACTCATTTGTCAGGATGTCAATCGTCGTCCTGCTGTGGTTTCCCAAACCTGTGAAATTATTGTAAAGACGCTTGGCGTCGAAGCCGATTTTCATGTTCTTATGTCTCTTTGCAAAGTAGAGCCAAGAGTTCTATAAATGTCTTTAAATCTTTATTTAAGATTAAAATCAGCTACAAAATTAAAGATTTTTATTGAAACATACGCCCGCGGGGGTAATAAGAGACAATAATTAAACATTACTTAACAGATGAGCGCTACCTTTTAACACTGAGATTTGAAAATTCTCAACTTGGAAGCCTGTTGACGCAAATTTTTCAGTCTCGTGTGTGCAATTTTTCACCCCCACCTCCTGCCCTGCAAACAGAGGGAGAATATAGGGACACGACGTGCCGCGCTGGCCAAGTGTGCAACTTTTATTTTGCGAAAGATATATGTCTCGCTTCCGAAAGCTAAGCTTTCACCTCCCGAAAGACCATCTTTCGGAGTGCAAAACACGGCCTTTCGCAACCCGAAACATATATGTTTGACAAGAGGAGACAACGAATTTAACGAACGAAACGAATGAGACGGGTGTAAAAACAGCATTTCCGCGCTCTAAAACGTAGGTAAAAGTCAACAGAAACCGTTAACATTTCCATCTTGGATTTAAGATTTATTTGCATTTAGAAATCCACAGGCCGCAGAAGGTGAGCAGGCCATTGAGCATCAGCAGCTCGTAGCCGAAATGGTAGCCTGTTGCTGATGCGATTGTTTTGTCCAGAAGGAAACAGACGACGGGAGCGGCAATGCAGATGTAGGGCACGAGGCGGTCGCTGGTGCGGCGTTTGGTGAAAAGACCGAAGGCAAAAAGGCCGAGCAGCGGACCGTAGGTGTAGCCGCACATCACATAGATGGCATCGATGACACTGGTGGAGTTGACCAGCCGGAACAGGACGATGAACACCGTGAAGACAACGGCCATCCCCACATGGGCACGTCGGCGCAGCCGCTCGTCGCCAGGCCGCTCACGGATATCCACGCAATAACTCGTGGTGAGCGAGGTCAGGGCCGAGTCGGCTGAGGAGAACGATGCCGCCACGATGCCCACGACGAACAGCACCAGAGCCGCCTGCCCCAGTCGTCCTGTGGCAGCGAACATCGGCAGCAGCTCATCGCCCGAGGCAGGAAGCGAAAGCCCCTGACGCGCGGCCAGCTGAGCCAGCAGGATGCCCAGACACATGAAGAGCAGGTTGGCTGGCGCAAAGGCAAAGCCATAGGTGCACATGTCTTTCTGCGCGTCGCGCAACGTACGGCATGTCATGTTCTTCTGCATCATGTCCTGATCGAGTCCCGTCATCACTATCGTGATGAACATACCGCTGAAAAACTGTTTCCAGAAATTCTGCTTCGTTACCCAGTCGTCGAACACGAACATGCGGCTACGCGCATCACTCTTGATGGCCACCACCGCATCGGAGAGCGAATAGTCGAGCGCTCCCATCACCTTATATATAATAAGGATAAGCGCCGAGAACATACAAATGGTCTGGAACGTATCGGTCCACACGAGCGTCTTGATGCCTCCACGCCGTGTATAGAGCCATATCAGACTTACTAAGATTGGCACAGTAATCCAAAACGGCACGCCGAAGCCCAAACATCCATCACCACTTATCACCCCTCCATTCTGGGAGGGGTCGGGGGTAGGCCCGAGCACAAAGCGTTGCAGAATGATGCACACCACGAAGAAGCGCACCGCCGCACCCGTCATCTTCGACAAGAGGAAGAACGATGCGCCAGTCTTATAACTGCGACGACCCAACCGACGGAGCAGATAGGTGTAGATGGTCGTGAGGTTCAGCCTGTAATAGACGGGCAACAAGACGAACGCCACCACGAAATAACCCACAATAAAGCCCAGACAGGTTTGCAGGTAGGTCATGTCGGTTGAGAGCACCATGCCAGGCACGCTCACGAACGTCACACCTGAGATGCTCGCCCCCACCATGCCGAACGCTACCATATACCAAGGAGCCCGGCGGTTGGCACGATAGAACGTCTCGTTAGTCGCTTTGCGCCCAGCCGTCAGCCTGCTCACCAACAGCAACACGCCAAAATATGCCAGTACAACTATGAGTATCGTCATACTTGTTATTTGTTTCAGTGCGCAAAATTACAAAAAAACTCCGAATTAACATGCCTTGAGCCTCTTTCTGAAAAGAAAAATGATATTTTTTCATTTTCATCACAAATTTTCTTTTAATTTATTTGGTGGTTTGTCAAAAATGTTATAATTTTGCAGCCAGAACGCATAAAAAAGCGTAAATTAAAAGTATGAAGATGATTATTTCTACAAATTGGTGGTGGCGTTGCTCAAGATTCCAGAAGTCGTGAGTCGTCTTGGCCATGTGTAGAAATTAAGTCATAAAAGCACAAAAGGGTCTGCCGTTCTTACGACAGATCCTTTTAAGTTTTTAGACAGAGGAAAGGTTATGATAAAAGAACATTTACCGACATAGACACAAAAAGATATTTAACTTTCAATATTATAATTAAAACGCTAACGATTATGAAACAGAAGAAATTTATCCTTCAAGAGAGTGAGATGCCTACGAGGTGGTACAACATTCAGGCCGACATGCCCAACAAGCCCATGCCGCCCATTCATCCGGCCACACGTGAGCCGTTAGGCGTAGAAGACCTGGCCCACATTTTTCCGGCAGAGTGCTGCAAGCAAGAGTTAGACACTGAACACCGCTGGATTGACATCCCCGAGGAAGTGTTGGAGAAGTACAAATACTACCGTTCTACCCCACTCGTCAGAGCCTACGCCTTAGAGGAGGCACTCGGTACTCCGGCACACATCTACTTTAAGAATGAGAGTGTGAACCCGCTGGGCTCCCATAAGATTAACTCTGCCCTACCCCAGTGCTACTATGCCAAGCAGGAAGGCACTACGAACGTGACTACAGAGACAGGAGCCGGCCAGTGGGGTGCCGCACTAAGCTATGCCGCTAAGGTGTTCGGACTGGAGTGTGCCGTCTATCAGGTGAAAATCTCGATGCAGCAGAAACCCTACCGTTCAAGCATCATGCGCACGTTCGGCGCAACGGTTGAGGGCTCGCCATCAATGTCGACCCGTGCAGGCAAGGACATCATCACGCGCGACCCGCACCATATGGGCTCTCTCGGCACAGCCATCAGCGAGGCCGTAGAGTTAGCCACCACCACACCCAACTGTAAATACACGCTCGGCTCGGTGCTCAACCACGTGGCCCTGCACCAGAGCATCATTGGCTTGGAGGCCGAGAAGCAGATGGAGCAGGCTGGCGAATATCCCGATATGGTGATTGCCTGCTTCGGTGGAGGAAGCAACTTCGGTGGCATCGCCTTCCCCTTCATGCGCCACAACATCTCAGGCGAACGTCACACGGAATTCATTGCCGCAGAGCCGGAGAGCTGCCCGAAACTGACACGCGGACGCTTCGAGTATGACTTTGGCGACGAGGCTGGCTACACGCCTCTGCTGCCGATGTACACGCTTGGCCATAATTTCCGTCCGGCCAACATCCATGCCGGCGGACTGCGCTATCACGGTGCGGGCATGATTGTCTCGCAGCTCATCAAGGACGGCATGATGCATGGTGTGGACATCCCACAGCTTGAGACCTTCGAAGCTGGTATGCTATTCGCACGCACGGAGGGAATCATCCCTGCCCCCGAGTCGAGCCATGCCATCGCCGCCACCATACGCGAGGCGAAGAAATGCAAGGAGACAGGCGAAGAGAAGGTCATCCTCTTCAACCTCTCAGGCCACGGCCTCATCGACATGACAGCCTACGAACAATACCTGAACGGCGACCTGATGAACTACCAGCTCAGTGATGCCGACATCGAGAAGAATCTGGGTAGTTCGAAATAATAAGTCCCACACATAGGTTGGAATACAAAAAAAGGAGCTCTTCAGAACTCCCGAATTTGATTAGAACAACGAATTAAAACGAATTTTACGGATACACATACATACTGGTTTTCAGTAGTAGTAGTTTCGTAAAATTCGTTTTAATTCGTTGTTCCATTTTGAAGCAACCCCAAAGGATTGACTTCATTGCAGTTTCCAGGCACGAAGAACATTCTCGCGAGGCAGCGATTCTACAGCGTTTTCGATGTTGTCGGGCAGATTACAGAAGAAATCGATGCCCGTAAGTCGCTCAAGTTCGTCGATATTGACCACGTATTTATCAAGGTTGGTGCTACCATTCACGGTATGCTCTACCCAGAAGCCGAGTGCCTTGTAGCCACCGTTCACCGCGTCACGGTTCTTGCAGAGTATGGCCATAAAGAAATACTTGGGCACGGGAATCCTGTTCCTCCCGCTACCGAGATAGCGGATGATATTGCCTTCACTATCGATGGTTCCGCCCTTGCACACATAGAGCACGTCGCGGAAGTTGCGCGTGTTCCAAATGCGCAGCTGATTTTCCATGTTCACCCACACACCCGCATTGAAACCATTGACCTGTGGCTGCATGTTAGTCATGTAGAATGTCTGAATGTTGGCCTCCTGCGAGCAAAGCCGGTCAGCGGAGGGACAGATGTGCCCATGATCATATCCCGAGTTCCAATAGGGGTCGTCAGTAAACTGCTGACCGGCCGGGAGAAGCGGATCGTTGGGATACTGACCGAACGGCACAGTGCGATCGCCATACCAGCGCGAGGTATTGGTAACACTGTTCTCGGTGGTCATCTGATAACACGACCAACGCTGCGCATGCTTGTCAGTGTCCCACTCCACGGAGTAGTTCACACCGTAGGTAGCCGTGCGGTGAATGAGCACAAGGTTGTTGCCCGTCGCTTTCAGGTGTGGGAACTCCAGATTTCCATAAATCGCCTCGATACGGGTATCATTGCAATTGCTGTTAGTCGATGTCGGCACCGAAGGATTGTCATCGTCATCGCTGCCGCCACAAGCAGTGAGGGTCAGCACCACAAGCAAATAAAAGAATAATTTTTTTCTCATGGGTCACACTTAATGAATTAAAAAATGCGTTCGGTCGTATATGCAACTACATCCGAACACATTTTCTATTTTATCTATAACCTCGCTTACTTCTTGATTTTTCCGTAGCGGCTCATGAAACGGTCAACACGACCGGCAGTATCAACGAGCGTGCTCTTACCCGTATAGAACGGATGCGAGGTGTTGGAGATTTCTACTTTTACCATGGGGTAAGTTTCACCTTCAAATTCCACTGTATCGTTCGTCTTTGCTGTGGACTTTGTAAGGAACATATCGCCGTTGGACATATCACGGAATACGACGGGGCGATAGTTTTCGGGATGAATACCTTTTTTCATTTTCTTAGTTATGTTATTTAATTTTTCCTTTATACCAATAATTATGGGGTGCAAAATTACAAAGAATTTCGCACCCCACCAAATTTTTCTCAAAGTTTTTTATCTGCGACGGGCAGACGGGCGTGTTCCAATCTGCTGATTACCCACCTCGGCATAAGTCGGAGCCTTGATGCCCGGCACCGAGAAATAGGCAGTCAGCTGACCATAGAGCAGCACCGACTGGCCAAGCAGGCTGGCGTTGTCCTGCAAGTTGAGCTTCGTACGAAGATCGCCGTTGGGCAACTGCACAGGCATACACTTTGCAGGGTCGGTCTCATTAGCCGTCGTAGCAATCAGGATATTCGTGTTTACGGTAGCTGGTGCAGAGAAATTGCAACCGTCGGCATAGACACGACCATCAACAAATCCTACGATAAATCCGCGTACCCATGCCTGGTCGGCACTACCCAATGCAATGGCTGCAGAGACGGTGAGCGGGCTGGCATAAGAGCCGGCATCGGTTGAAGGCGGCGGTGTGGTGCCACCAGACTCGCCGTTGAGCGACACGAGCCAGTTCTCGCCACTCTTAAACTCGGGAGTATTGCCCTTATAGTTCGTAAACTTGCCACAAATGACAACCTCGTCGCCTACCTTGATTTGCTCGTCGCCATCTTTCCACGAAGCTTTGTTGAAGTACTTGCAACCATAAACGATGAACTCGCTACTGGCTGTGCCGTCCTCAGAGATCTTGAAGGTAGCGGTGCCATGCTCAGCATCAAACGAGTAAGTGATGGAAGAAATCTTGCCTTTCACATAGTAATCTTGAGAAGATACTGCATCGGCTGCCAGTTTAGCGGCCTCGTTGTAGGCTGCTACCGGGTTGAAGGGGTCGGCAGCAGTACCGGTACCCTTAGCTTCGCCAGCGGGAGTCGTGCCAGGTTTGTTGCCACTTTCCTTCGTACCAATCTTAGCATAAGAGGTGTTCTTGAGTCCAGGCACGCGGAAATAGGTGTCAATGTCACCATAGAGCAGCACCTCCTGCTTCAAGTTGCCGGGATTGTCCTTCAAGTTGACACCTGTGCGGACAGCTCCGCTGGGCAGCTGAACGGGCATACAATTGGCAACGGTCGTCTCGTTGGGCGAAGCAGCAATGAGGACGTTGGTCTGCGAAACCTCGCCTTCGGCTGAGAAGGTAGCCGTCTCGTCCAAAGCCTGACCACCGACATAGCCCACGATGTAACCCTTCACGAAGACACCCGTCTTGCTGGCCACGCTGATAGCCGCAGGCACATCATACGGATCGCTCTCCGTTCCAGTACCTGTTCCGGCAGAGGGTGTTGTGCCACCACCGCCGCCTTCACCGGCCTGGCCTTCCTTCACGACGACGTTGCGTACCTCCCATGTAGAGGCATTCTGAGTGTTGCAACCAAAGAAGAAGGCTACGCGAACCTTGTCTTTACCCAAGAATGCGGCAGGAATATTCTGGCTGTATGTTGACCAGTTGTTCCAGTCTGTGCCTTCGGTAAGTGTACCGGTGATATCGGTCCACTGCGTCGTAGCAGGGTCTTCGGTGTAGTTATCTGTGATAAGTACTTTGTTGGACGTACCTGCTGCTACATAACGCAAGATGTACTCAAACTCAAGATAAGCACCCGTAGAGTTGGTGAGGTCGAACTCGGGAGAAATCAGATAACTTTCCGATTCCACCTTAGGAACATCGTTTGAGATGTGTCCAGTACCCTTCATGTAGCCATGAGAGTCGAGCACCCAAGGTTGTGATCCGTCCTTGGTTTCCTTCGTAATGAAATTGCCGTCGCTGTTACTGAACGGTGCACTCAGGTAGGTACCGGCAGGAAGTTCCTCGTTTCCGCCGCCATTGGTGGTACCAGGCATGTCGTAGGGCATGGGCACATCGTCACAGCTTGTAAATGTAAATGCTGCAATGCCTATTGCAAGCATGGATAATAATACCTTTTTCATAGTCTGATATTTTTTTATTTTTATTCTTCGTTTATTGTAATGTCACTGGTTTTACGAATCATAATCTGCCACGTGTTGCTATAGCGCGAGGCGATGCCGACGATGGTGCAGGGCACCTTCTGACCGGTAGAGGGGTCGAACGGCAGTTTCATGGCTGCGAAGTCGGCATAGGAAGATGTGCGGACGATGGTGTTCGACAGTCCGTCGAGATCCTGAGCATAGTAGTTGGAGCCTGAGCCGGCACCGTCGATGAGCGTCTTCGTGCCGTCGGCATCCTTGAAGGTCACGTCCTTCAGCACGACGAGCTTACCACAGTTGGCTGCGATGTCGCCCTTAATGCTGTTGAAATCGACTGGCAGGATAGCCGAGGGGTCGATGCTGCCCACAAGTTTGAAGTGCTGCATCCAGATGCTCTCAGCCATACGACCGATACCGCCGTTATAGGGTGCGCCTATCTGCGGCTGGCTGCCATAGGCTCCTACATGGAGACCTTTCAGGTCGATGATGATCTGCTGTCCTTCGGCCAGATAGCCGCACAGACCGGCTTTGTTGATGCCCACGATGATGGCACCAGTAGCGTCTTGAACGGCCACCTGCTTGTAGATGTTACCGCCGATGTCGTTGCCGGTGACGTAGGCCTTAATCTTCACGTCGTCCTTCACCTCTACACAAGCACTACCCGAAAAAGCACTACTATATTTAGACTTCAATTGGGCAATAGTGATAATGTTGTCCTCGGTAATATTGTTGTTGCCGTATGGCGACCCTACGGGGAAGTTCGGCTCGGTCCAGTCGTTACCGTCAAGATCGAAGAAGTTGTTTTCGCCGTCCATGCACGAGGAAAGAAACATCGTGCAGAACATTGCCATGAGAAAATATTGAATACGTTTCATATCTTGCTTCTTATTTTATATATTAGAATAAGTAGGTAATCATAAACATTCCGTTGAATCCGTTGGCATAGAACTTCTTCGGATTGAGTTGGAACTTATAGGCACGCATATCCTCGTCGGTGGCCGACTTGCGGTCTTTGCGGTTCTGCTCCATACCGCCGGTCACGATATTGTCGCTGTTGAGGATATTGTTGAGCATGAGGTTGAAACGCAACTGGCCATGGTGGCGCAGATAAATGTTCTTGCTGATGCTACCGTCGAGCATGAAGCCTCCGTGACCCTTAGCCTGACCGTAACGGTTGAGTACAACGTTACCGGCATTGTCGGTCGTCAGGTTCTCGTTCTTGTAGCGTGTCACGGGAGTATAGTAGAGATAAATGCGGTCGTAGTAGTTACCGATGAGGTCGACATACCATCCGCTCTTGCGATAACCGAGGTCTACGCTGAAGGCGCTGAGTGGTGTGCCACCCTCGCGCATATTCTTGTTGAGCAAGATGTCTTGTTTGTAGACACCGTCCTGCGAACGCATATAGACAATGTCGGCATCGTTGCTGTATTTAGCATCGGCAACGGTTCCGAGTACTTTCACGTTAAACACGGTATTGATCTTGAAGTTCAAACCGGCCTCAATACCATAGAATTGCTTTTTGATGCCAGTGATAGAGGCGTAAGTGAAAGAGTTTTCAGCATCGTCGTAGTACATGCTGTATTCTGCCACATCACCCAAGCGACTATAATAGGCACTCACGTTGGCATGGAGCCAGGTGGTCTCCAGCTGATAGCCGAGTTCGGTACTGAAAATCTTCTCCGATTTCAAGCCAAGCGCAAAGTTGTTGTTAATCTGCGGTGCGGAGAAGGCCACACGGGCAGCGGGAGCCTTGCGCTCCCATCCGATTCCGAACGAAATGGCATGTCCGCGTCCGATATTATAGGACGATCCGAACTTCACACCGCCATCAACGAACTCAGCCAGTTTGCTTCTGCCGAAGGAGTTCTCAATGGCCAAACCGTTGCGCATCTTGCCTTCGCGCTGGAGAGTGTTGTAAGCCAAACGGCCGGAAACTGAATAGTGCAACGGGCCGAAGTTCTCAGCATAGGTTGCCCAAAGACCAGCTTTCTTGGCATAAATATTATAGTCGTAAGCAAACTTGTCGCCTACCTTAACATCCTTGTTCGGATGGTTCACATCATATTGCGCACGCGGGTCACTCTCGAGATAGGTACCTACGAGATAGGTGTTCACATTGCGGAACGTCGAGGCACCAAGCATGTCCTCAAGCGTCTGATAGTGCATACCCTTGTTGGTGGAGAGTACCAAGCCAGAGGAGAACACCTTATTATTATCAATCTGTTTGCGGAGAGTCGATGCTAAGTTGACAGTCAACTGATCATCATGATAAGCCTGCTGATAGTACATGGCGTCCATTCCCTGAGCAGCTGCTGCGCGGTTGGCGAAGTAGAGGCGGTCCCAGTTAATCTGTCTGTTGGCTTTCGAGGCGGTCAGGTAGTCGACCGATGCCTGCCATGCGGCCAGATTGCTCTCACCCCTGTTCTTCGTATCTTCTGGATCCCACACATTGAAGTTGTAGCTGGGCATGAGGCTGTAGTAGTCGGCGGCAGGATTGGTACCGTTGTTGTAGCGCAGTGCCGAGGAACTGTACATCGCATATTTCCCGAAGAGCGTGGTAGTGAGTTTTGCGGTCTCATCGATTTTCCAGTCCCACGTGAACATGGCCGATGGAGCAAAGTCCTTGATGATACGGGCATTGCGTTTCTTGCCGTTTTGGTAGCCCCAGTTAGGGTTATAGTAACGACTGTTGGCCAGCCAATACATCTCATCGGTCGAGGCTGCCTGTGCGGCACGCTCTGTGGGATTGCCCCATGTGACGAGCGAGATGGAATGCTGAGGGTTGATGATTTTCTCCACACCGAGGAAATAAGAGAGCGAGTTATAGAACGTTCCCTCGATGTAGGCGGTCTCGGTGTTTGCCCAGCGATAGGACAATCCTACTGAATAGGCCCAGCCCTTCGGTGTCACACCTGAATTGTAAGCATACTGTCCGCGGAAGGTGTAGCTGCGGTTAGCTGCTGCGAGCGAGAGACGATGCCCAGTTGGCATGCTCGAAGGTCGGAAGTTGTAGTTGTTCGACCCACCCATTGCCGGCATACTGAACGCATTGTCCTCAAAGGGCAATGCACTTTCCATGCTGCGCGTCTGGTTGTTCAATCCTCCCACGAGCGAGTAGCGGAACTCTCCGCGCTCAATATCGTTCATGGGGTTACCATTGATGTAGATGTCGCTGTACTTCGAGTTGAACGCACGGTACTTGAACCTTGCGGAACTGAACCGATAGCCCACCTCGCTTGCATACACATTGCTGTTGGAACCGAGAATGGTCACCTCTTGTGACACATTGTCGTCTTCACCCAACTGCGACTCTGAGAATGTGAAGGCCGACTCGTCCACCGTGCCGGCTTTTTGCCCTTGCTTGTCATCGGTCTGCGCATACGCAAATGCCGAACAGCACAAGGCTATCACTACTAATTTGAGCTTTTTCTGCATAGTTTAATAGATTGTTTATATTCTGTTCTTATTTTTCATCGGTGTATTCTGTTTGCAAAGATACATTAAATTTTCGACCCCGCAAAAGAAAATCGGAAAATTATTTTTGTGTATTCAAAATTTCCATTACCTTTGTAGGCAGAAAACATTAATGACTATTAATCTTAAAGCAAAATAATGAAAAAACATCTTTTTATTTTTGCGGCGTTGCTACTTTCAGCAACGGGCAGCATGGCACAAGAGAAGAAGTTTTCGGCCTATGCCGTAGGGTTCTACAATCTGGAAAACCTTTTCGACACCTGCCACGATGAGGGAAAGAACGACTATGAGTATCTGCCAGAGGGTACAAACAAATGGACTGGTCTGAAGTATTCCCACAAGTTGCACAACATGGCCTATGCGCTGGCCGACCTCGGCACCGATGTGCTGCCTGGTGTGGGCTGTGCCGCCATCGGTGTGAGCGAGGTGGAGAATGCTAAGGCGCTGACCGATCTCTGCGCCCAGCCTGAGTTGGCTGAACGCGGATTCCAGTTTGTCCACATCGAAGGCCCCGACAAGCGTGGTGTCGACTGCGCCCTGCTCTATCGACCCGATCTCTTCACCGTGCGCGACATGAAACTCGTGCCCTACCGTTACGAGAAACAGGAAGACATCGACAACGATCGGCAGACACGTGGTTTCCTCACCGTGAGCGGAACCATGGCCGATGAGCATGTCGCCATCATCGTCTGCCACTGGCCCAGCCGCTTTGCCGGATCGGAATACCGCGAGTTAGCCGGACGGCAGGTGAAAGTGGTGAAAGACTCACTGCTGCAAGACGACCCGACATGTAAAATTTTCGTCATGGGCGACATGAACGACGACCCCACCAATCGAAGCATGGTCAAGGAACTCGGTGCGAAAGGCGACATCGAGAAGGTAGGAGCCGACGATATGTATAACCCCTGGTACAACATTCTAGCCAAGGAAGGCAAGGGCACACTGCGCTACGATGGCGCGTGGAACCTGTTCGACCAAATTGTGATGACCCCGAACCTGCTCAACCCGAAGGGTGTCAACAACTACGCCGAGTTGAAATTCTGGAAGCATCAGATTTTCAAACGCGACTATCTGCTTCAAACAGAGGGCAGGTATAAGGGCAATCCCAAACGTACCCATGCCGGAGGCGTATGGCTCGACGGCTATAGCGACCACCTGCCTGTAGTGGTTTATTTGCTCAAACAACAACAATAAACACGTTCATCATGTCAGCATACAAAACCACCATTATCGGAATCGCCGGAGGCACAGGCTCGGGCAAAACAACCGTTGTCAATAAAATCGTCGAGGCGCTGCCACCCCATTACGTTGCCGTTGTGCCGCTCGACTCATACTATAACGACACCTCGCACATGACCGACGAGGAGCGCCACGCCATTAACTTCGACCATCCCGACGCATTCGACTGGAAGCTGCTCAACAAACAGCTCAACCAGTTACGCGAGGGCAAAGCCATCGAACAGCCCACTTACTCCTATATTCTCTGCAACCGTCTGCCCGAGACCATCCACGTGGAACCCAAACCCGTCATCATCATCGAAGGTATCATGACGCTCATCAACAAGCGGCTACGCGATATCATGGATCTCAAAATATTCGTTGACACAGACCCCGACGAGCGGCTCATCCGCAACATACAGCGCGACACCATCGACCGCGGGCGCACCGTCTCAATGGTTGTAGAGCGCTATCTGGAAGTGCTTAAACCCATGCACGAGCAGTTCATCGAGCCCACCAAACGTTATGCCGACCTTATCATCCCACAAGGGGGTGAAAACCTAAGAGGCATCCGCATCCTCTGCAAATATATTGAGGGCCTGGTGCCCCAAGCTACGCCAATCAAAGAATAAGGACATCAAAAAACATAAAAAATCTTAATGCCGGAGGTGAAAGCTATATCTTTCGCCTCCGGATTTGTTAAAACGCAATTGACGATTTAACATCTGCCAGGAAGGTTCCCTGGAGGCAGAAACTCCCCTTCTACATCCCATTCACTCCTTTTCCACCCCCGAAAGATATATGTTTCGGATACAAAAGACAAGCTTTCAGGGTACGAAAGACGGTCTTTCGGAGTGCAAAAGCTTAGCTTTCGGAGGTGAAAGGTATATGTTTCATCGGATGAAAGACAAAAAACAAGAGATAAGAAAATGGTCAACACGCTGTAACACAGCTATATACAAAAATCTTTACAGGAACGAGAAACACGATGGTGGTGGACTGTCATGCCACCCTGAGTTTTTCGTGCTCTCTGGCGTGTTAAAATTGTCGGGGAGAGACCAGCCTTTTTTAACATTTCGGGCGTTCCCGCTCAACTGCCCTGCTCTATACTGCGCAACACACCGACGGCCTCGGTAACGCTCTGGACAGCAGAAACGTGCATCAACCGACGGCCCCGCACCTCCTTTAGATGGCAACGGCGCACATTGAGGGCAGCATAGTTGAGCATCTTGTCAAACTCCTGACTCTGGTAGTAAGGACTGTCGGGATTGGAAACAAACTGAATGATCATGATGCCCTGTCGAAGCACTATTTTCTCACAGCCGAGACGCTTGCCAACACGTCGCAAGGTGACCACCTGCAACAACTCTTCGCCCTCGTGGGGCACACGTCCGAAGCGGTCTTCCAACCGACGGCGGTAGGCTTCAAGGTCGCGGTCGTCCTCTATGTTGTCGAGCTCGCGATAGAGCAGCACGCGCTCACCCGACGTGGGCACGTAGGTGTCGGGGAAATACATCTCAAGGTCGCTCTCCACCGTGCAGTCGGCAACGAACGACCCTCCCCCATCCCCCATCCCGAGCGGAGCTGGGGTTGGGTTGGTGGGTTGTTCATTCCTCAACTCTGCCATAGCCTCCTTGAGAATCTTCAGGTAGGTCTCATAACCGAGATCCTCTATGAAGCCGCTCTGCTCGGCACCGAGCAGATTGCCCGCGCCACGGATGTCAAGGTCTTGCATGGCGAGGTTGAAACCCGAGCCAAGTCCGGAGAAGCTCTCCAGTGCCTCCAGACGGCGGCGTGCCTCTGGAGTGAGTGCGGCCTTTGGCGGAGCCAAAAGATAACAGAATGCTTTCTTGTTAGACCGACCCACACGACCGCGCATCTGATGGAGGTCGCTCAGACCGAACTTATGAGCATCGGCAATGATGATGGTGTTGGCATTGGGAATGTCGACACCATTCTCCACAATGGTGGTAGAAAGCAACACGTCGTAGTCGTAGTTGATGAACCCCATGACAATTTGCTCCAGCTCGTCGGGCGGCATCTGCCCATGCCCGATGGCGATGCGGCAGTCTGGGATATGCTTCTGTATCATCAGCGCCAGCTCTTGCAAGCGGTTGATGCGGTTGCAGACGAAGAACACCTGCCCATTGCGCGACATCTCGAAATTGATGGCATCGCAGATAACCTCGCGGCTGAATGTCGAGAGCTCGGTCTGTATGGGATAGCGGTTGGGCGGCGGCGTGCGCATGATGCTCATGTCGCGGGCTCCCATGAGCGAGAACTGCAGGGTACGCGGGATGGGCGTGGCAGTCATGGTGAGTGTGTCGACATTGGTCTTCAGCTTGCGTAGTTTCTCTTTCATCGACACGCCGAACTTCTGCTCCTCGTCGATGATGAGCAGACCGAGGTCTTTCCACTTCACGGTCTTACCCAACAACTTGTGAGTTCCAATGATGATGTCAATCTTTCCTGCCTCGAGGTCGGCCAGCACCTCTCTGGTCTGCTTAGCCGAGCGAGCCCGCGAGAGATATTCCACACGTACGGGCATTCCGCGCAACCGGTCGCTGAAGGTCTGGAAATGCTGGAAGGCGAGCACTGTCGTGGGCACAAGCACAGCCACCTGTTTCGAGTCGCAGGCCGCCTTGAACGCGGCACGCACGGCCACCTCGGTCTTGCCAAAGCCCACATCGCCGCAGACAAGGCGGTCCATCGGTTTCACGGCCTCCATATCGGCCTTCACCTCTTGTGTGGCTTTCAACTGGTCGGGCGTGTCCTCATAGAGGAACGAGGCCTCCAGTTCGTTTTGCAGATAGCTGTCGGGCGAATAGGCAAATCCCTTCTCTGTGGTGCGCTTGGCATAGATGCGGATGAGGTCGCGGGCAATATCCTTGATACGCTTCTTCGTGCGCTCCTTCATCCGCTCCCATGCCCCCGTGCCGAGAGTCGACAGGCGCGGCGGTTCCCCAGCATCGGCACGGCGATACTTAGATATCTTATATAGCGAGTGGATGGACACATCTACGATGTCGCCATGCTGATAGATGAGACGTATCAATTCCTGATAGCCACCCTCCTTCCCCGCAATGGGCATACGCACCAATCCACCGAACTTACCAATGCCGAAATCCACATGCACGAGGAAGTCGCCAGGCTCCAGTTCCTGCAATTCCTTCATTGTGAGCGCCATCTTCCCTGCACGGGCACCGTCGCTCTTGAGCGAGTATTTATGGAAGCGGTCGAAAATCTGATGGTCGGTGAAGAGGCAGACCTTTAGGTCGTTGTCTATGAAGCCTTCGTGAAGGGTGAACCCTCCCCAAGAAAGAGAAGGCGATATCGGCTTTCCAAAGGAAGATGCCAACAATCCCCCCTCCCTTGTGGAGGAGTCGGGGGTGGGTTGCAGTATCTCCCTCAACCGCTCTTGCTGCTTATGGCTGTCAGTTAATATATATAATGTATAGCCGCGCTGACGATAGTCATCGATGGTCTCGCGCAAGAGATCAAAGTTTTTGTGGAACAACGGTTGGGGAAGAATGTCGAACGTAATGGTAGCCTGCGGCTGGCGGGTTGGCTGTCCGCCCATCTCTATCTGGCGAAACCGTGCTATCTCGGACTCATATAACGACGGAGAGAGGAGCGTATTCTCGCGCTGCATGTCGGCGATGAGTAATCCACCCCCATCCCACAGTTCTGCCAGCGCCTGTGAAGAAAAACCGTCATCATAGATCCGCGTCACGGTGTCACGAATAAAAGCAAAGTCGCGGGCCACAAGCACCGTATCGTCTGGAAGAAACTCAAATATCGGAGTTTTCTCCGTTTCCGTCAATGCCAATTCGGGAACAACCTCTATGTCGTGCCTGCGCTCTTTAGAAAGTTGGTCTTCCACACTAAACGTGCGTATAGACTCTATCTCATCGCCAAAGAAATCAATACGGAACGGTAGCTCCGACGAGTAGGAATAAACATCGAGGATACTTCCACGCAGGGCAAACTGACCAGGCTCGTAAACATAGTCAACTTCTGAGAAGCCGAAATCGCGCAGCTGGTGCACCAATTTTGTCTGGTCGGCCGACTGCCCTACCTGCAAACTGATGATGTGATCATTGAGTCGTTTCCTCGACACCACTAACTCGGCAACAGCCTCAGGGCAGGTGACAATGAATAGAGATGAAGAATGAGGAACGAAAGATGAAAGCCTTGCCAGCACCTCCGTACGGAGTATCTCGTTGGCACCATCGCGTTGACCATATTTAACAGCACGGCGATATGACGAAGGAAAGAACAATACGCTTTCAGTGGCCAATAGCTGCGTCAGATCGTGATAGAAATAGCCCGCTTCATCAGCATCAGGAAGGATAAACAGAAAAGTCCTGTCCGTACAGGAGGAAAACGTCATGGGCGCAGCCGAGGCCACGACTCCCTTCAGAAAAATCTGCCTCACCGACGGATTGTCCAACACTTTGTGTAGTGCCTTTACCTGCGCCGACTGGGCATAAAGCCTCACGATTTCCTCTTTACCCATTTTCCAAAAAATCAACTATCAACTCTCTACTGACACCAAACCATCAGTTTCTCTTGCTGACGCGTTTTGTGATGCCGATGGCCCCTGTCGGACAAACAAGGCGACAAAGATGGCAACCCACACATTTTGTACCTATGATATGGGGTTGCCGCGTCTCTTGGTCGAAGGTGATAGCCTGATGCCCCCCGTCCCGACAAGACACATAGCAACGGCCACAGCCTATGCAACGATCGCGGTCAATCTTAGGATAGACCATCGTATCGCGGTCGAGTTCGGAGGGAAGCACAAAGTTGGGCAACTGCTCACCGACAATGTCTTCCAAACGCTTAACGCCCCTTTCCCGCATATACGTCTGCATGCCCAGCACGAGATCGTCGATAATGCGATAACCATACTGCATGACAGCTGTGCAGACCTGCACATTGCGACAGCCAAGCTGAATGAATTCCAACGCATCGCGCCATGTCTCGATGCCCCCGATGCCACTCAGCTCTACAGGCTTGCCATGGGAACCATTGATGACGGGGTCCATAGACATCTCAAGGATGAAGCGCAAGGCAATGGGCTTCACTGATCGTCCGCTATATCCTGAGAGAGTCTGCTTGCCACTGACCTCGGACTCTGGCGACATGGTCACGCTCTTGATGGTGTTGATGGCCGAGACAGCATCAGCTCCAGCGAAGTAAGCTCCCATAGCCGGACGACATATCTGTGTGATGTTGGGCGTCATCTTCGGGATGACGGGAATCTTCACGGAACGCTTTACATAAGAAGTAAAGAAATTCACAAGTTCGGGATCCTGACCGATGTCACTACCCATGCCAGCAAGTCGCATCTGCGGACATGAGAAGTTCAGTTCCACTGCGTCGCAGCCAGCGTCTTCTGCCATCTTTGCCAACTCTATCCACTCCTCCTCATACTGACCCATAATGCTGGCAACAACAACCTTCGAGGGATAATTCTGCTTCAGTCTGCGGAGAATGTCAAAATCCACCTCGTGAGGATTCTCTGATAGCTGTTCCATGTTGCGGAAACCTGCGAACGACGTACCTTCCCTGACGGCATCGAAGCGAGGTGACACCTCATGGATGTCCTGCTTGCAGATGGTCTTGTAGAATACACCAGCCCAGCCCATCTCAAAGGCTCGGGCCACCATCTCGTAGTTGGTGCAAATAGCAGAAGAGGCGAGGAAGAACGGGTTCTCGCAAGGAATGCCACAAAACGTAATGGCAAGAGATGGCTCATCTGCTACTTCTTTATGAGGAGAAGCAGAGGGGGAAACTGCGGCCAGCAACTCCTTGATTCGGACTGGCTGGTCATAATGGATACAAGCTTGCTCTGCCTGATGGAGATCGGCATCGGTACAGCCTGCTGTCCATCGCCATACATTCGCCGCATTGTCAAAACGTATGGCACGAATAGCCCGTGCCGGATCACCTGTCTTGCACGCTTTCGTACAGGGTGCATTCTCGCACAACAGGCAACGAGCAGCCTCTTCTTTAATGTGTAGCATAGAAAACGTTTATTAGTTAAGTTGATTTAATTGATTTAATCTGGCATAGGAGGGTATTTGCGCGTCCATCCGTCCCAGCGCAAGCGCATCACACCAAAGAAAGCCTCACCGAAAATGCCACCCGACATTTTCGACGTTCCCTCGCGTCGGTTGACGAATACCACAGGTACCTCCTTAATTTTGAAGCCTATCTTGTAAGCCGTGTATTTCATCTCTATCTGGAAGCCATAGCCCTTAAAACGTATCTTATCAAGCTCGATGGTTTCAAGCACACGACGACGATAACATTTGAAACCAGCTGTGGTGTCGTGGACGTGGAAGCCAGTAATGAAACGCACGTACTTCGAGGCGAAATAGCTCATAAGCACACGCCCGATGGGCCAGTTCACCACGTTCACCCCACTGATATAGCGTGAACCTATGGCCACATCGTAACCCTCATCAGCACAGGCCGAATAGAGTCGCGGCAAATCGTTGGGATCGTGGCTGAAGTCGGCATCCATCTCGAAGATATACTGATAATCGCGTTCCAGCGCCCAACGGAAACCGGCAATATAAGCCGTGCCGAGACCGAGTTTTCCGCTACGCTCAACCAGAAACAAGCGATCGGCAAATTCATCGGCCATCAACCTCTTAACAATATCGGCAGTGCCGTCAGGCGAACCATCGTCAATAACAAGAATGTGGAAGCACTTCTCCAAGCCGAAAACGGCACGGATGATTTTCTCCATGTTCTCCCGCTCATTGTAAGTGGGAATAATGACAATACTATCGCTGCTATAGGGCATAATGTATAAATGTTAATTCATAAATCATTGTATATCACTCTGTCGGAGTAGCCGCAGCTGGAGCCGCAGAAGCGGGTTCTGCGGTAGTCGGTGCTGGCGTGGCCGGCTCGGGCATGGTGGAATTGCCCACGCCTTCGCTCGGGCTCGGTTCACTGCTCACGGCAGGAGCCTCCTCTATCTCTGGCTTTTTCGACTTATAGGCTGGCTGTGCTGGCTGGTCTTGACCGATGACCTGCTGCTGACCAATCTCAATATTGTTGCGGCTCACCTCAACAATGTTCTTTGTCTCGGTGTTGATTTTGAAATACTTAATCTGTTCGTCTGCCTGCACCTCCACAGCAATAGTCTTCTCGTCGGAAGAGAGCTGTGCTTTCTGCACGAAGGCATCCCGATAAGTGCCGAAAGGCACCTCGTCGAGTGTCTTCATCTTACCATCAAAGCAATACATCTTGCCGTCGTTCTTGTTCATGTAGTAAAGCGCATGACGACCATCATCGGGAAATCGGGCAATGACACGCGAGCCCTTTGGCAAGATTGACACCAGACTGTCGAACGACTCAGCCACAGGCAGGTTCTTACGAGAGACAAACGGTCGGTCGTTGGTGGCCTGCACAACGATGAAAACCACTAACGCAAGCACCGCCAAGGCTGCCAAGGCTGCCAAGGCTTTCTGCAAATTAGTGAACGAGCCGAAAAAGCTGTTAACTTTCGACAATGCGTTCCCGTTTTTCTGAGATTGTTCTGTCTCAATCGGCTGAGGAACTACTGGAGCCGGATCCTCATAATGCTCTACTATCCGTTTTCCGTGATAATTGGCAAACCCTGTCGGCTTACCGCAGTGCGGACAGAAATTGTCGTCTGCATCAATGACCATGTCGCAAGCTGGACAATGCAGTTTCTGATTTTCTTTGTTCATATTCATTATTATATATTATTTTTATTCTATTTGTTTCAATTGTTTTATACAAGTTTCGTAAGTTATGGAATACGGCTGTATATACGGCCTGAAAGGCCAGAAGCAGCCAGCCCAGGGCGCTGCCCTGGGTATGCTGCGTACAACATACTGCGCCCTGAAGGGGCAAAAGCATTGTTGTCAGAGAGTAAAGCTTTTGCCCTTGCAGGGCGCGTTTCTTCCTGTATGGTTGTACCCAGGGCGCTGCCCTGGGCTATGGGTTGTTGGCCTTGCAGGCCGTATTGCCAAAGGATTATCATAACTTCCTTAACTTCTTAACTCCTTAACTATCACTGGTCGGGATTCTCCACGTAACCCTGATATTCAGGTGTGAGAGAACCCATCACCCGCTCATAAGCTAACTTCTCCGTATGGCTGATATTCTCTGCTCCCTGCCCTATCGGCATGATGGGCTCGTGGATGGTCAGACTGAGCGGATACCAAGTAATCCATCCGAACCCCCGTGAACGGGGCAACACGTTGAACGACCCGTTTATTGTAAGCGGTACCACAGGCAGTTGCAGCTCGTCGGCCAGCATAAACGCGCCACGACGGAACTTTGCCATGTGTCCCGTAAATGTGCGCGAGCCCTCTGGAAAAACCACGACCGACATTCCTCCCTGCAAGGTCAGACGAGCCTTGTCGTACGTCTGACGAATCTTTCTGGGACCACTCTTATCGACGAATATGTGGTGAGCCGCCTCACAAGCAAGCCCCACAAGCGGTATCTTGCGCAACGAGCGTTTCATCATCCACTTGAAATTACGACCGAGAAAACCATATATCAGAAAGATATCGAAAGCTCCCTGATGATTAGCCACGAAGACATACGACTGCTTCTTCGCCAAATGCTCACGTCCTGTAACCTTCACAGGCAACAGCAACACCTTAACGATTACACGCGACCACCAACGCCCGGGGTAATAGCCCCAGAAATGGCCATTGCCCAGCATACAACCGACTGTCGTCACTACAGCCGTAAAGATGGTGTAGAGTGCAATGACGGGTGCGGCCACGAGTAGTTGATAGATGCGATAAAGATATTTCATTTTCCTGTAGACGACGAATGTAACGTGATAACAACAATCTCGGGCGGAATACCAAAGCGGAAGGGAACCAATCCGCCCAAGCCTGAAGTCACATAAAGGTAACGCCCATCCTGACAATACAGTCCACTGTCCTTCTTACCCACAATCTTTAAAGCCCTCAGGCCAAACAAGCTAAGTTGTCCGCCATGGGTATGACCGCTAAGGGTCAGCTCGGCTGTTGTTTCAGGCAATATATGATTAGCCCACGAGTCGGGTGTATGCTGCAACATGATGCTGAAAGCCCCGTCGGGAATGCCTTCCGTGGCTTTGCGCATATCGCTTTCCTGATGACGATTATGTCTTCCACCATCTTCGGTGCCGGCAATGTAGATGGTATCAGCACGCCGCATTATCATTTTATGCTCATTGAGCAAAAGATTCCATCCGAAAGAACGCTGTATGTCGATGGTCCGCTGCTCGTCGGCCTTCACCTCCTCAGTAGTCTTGCTATGCAGGTGTAGACTACTGTAATCATGGTTTCCAAGTACCGAGAAGACCCCGTCATGGGCTTTCATCGAAGCCAACAGCTTACCGATTGGCATAATCTCCTCAGAGGAAACGTTCTGAATATCACCCGTAAACGCGATGACATCACCATTCAGTAAATTCACCGTGTCGACGGCCTCTTCCAGCAAGCTGGTACTGATAGACCCCGCATGAATATCGGAGAGATGTACGATGCGGTAGCCGTCGAACGCTGGCGGAAGATTCTCCACAGTCACATCCACCCGTTTCACTACCAGTTTTCGAACCCCGACGGTTACGCCATACAGGAACACGTAGATTATCAACAACGAGATAATCATTCCGACCTTCTTCGACCGCAAGCTACGTCGTTTCCTTGGATATCCGAAGCCCTGCCCGCTGGCCATACACAGAGCGACAATGAACCGTGGAACAGAATAGATGAAGAAGATAAAGAGATAGCGGTTTACCCATTTGGGATTGATAGGAATGAAATCGCTGTCCATAGCCAGATAGGTAGTATAGCCCACCATCAACAAGCAGACCAACCACGCCAACGAGCTCTTCCACAGGGGATAGCCTCCCTTGCGATGGTGGCGACGCACGTGGAAATAGATTTCCGGAACGATAATCACCACGAGCAGCAATACGTATATCCTTGCAATCATACTTATGTCGCAGCAGACCAGTCTGCTTTTCATTTCATTTCATATTGCCTGCCAGTTACCTGAAGGCAATTTCCTCTCCCCGACTCTCCCCGTCGAAGCGTCCGTTGTCATAGACAAGCTGGCCATTGCAGAAAGTCTGCCGCACCTGCCAGTCGAAAGTATGCCCTTCCAATGGGCTCCACCCGCACTTGCTTTGAATCGATGCTGTTGTCACGGTCCACGGCGAATGCGGCTTCACCACAACGAGGTCGGCCTTGTAGCCTTTACGGATAAAGCCACGCCCTCTCACGCCAAACAGTCGTGCAGGATTATGGCTCATCAGCCCGACCAGACGCGACAAGGAGACGACACCTTCGTCAACCAGTTCAAGCATGGCGACGAGTGAGAACTGCACCATCGGCATTCCCGACGCGGCCTTTCCTGCTCCGCCCTGCTTTTCGCTGAGCAGATGGGGGGCATGGTCGGTAGCAACGGTTGTGACGTGTCCGTCAGAGAGCGCTTTTCGGAGGGCATCACGGTCGGCAGCGGTTTTCACGGCAGGATTACACTTGATGCGCGAGCCCAACCGTGCATAATCATCGTCGCAGAACAGAAGATGGGGCACGCAGACCTCTGCTGTGATATCCGGATTGTCACCGAAAAAAACAAGCTCGTCGGCAGTGGACACATGAGCCACATGCAGTCGGGCATGAGCCGACTGAGCCATCTCCACAGCCAGCCGTGTACTCACAAAACAAGCCTCACGGCTGCGTATGGTGGGATGCAGACCCACTGGCGGGTCGTCACCATAGCCGCCACGAGCGGTCTCCATATTGGCCGCAATCATGTTACTGTCTTCACAATGAGCCACGATGGGCAGCGTTGCCGTCTGGAAGACACGCTGAAGACTCTCGCGGCGGTCTACGAGCATATTGCCTGTTGACGAGCCCATGAAGATCTTAATGCCTGGCACGCGATGAGGGTCGAGCTGTGAGAAGAGCGCGGCATTGTCGTTGGTGGCTCCGAAAAAGAAACTGTAGTTGACGTGACTTTCGTCGCGTGCCCTGTCAAATTTCCCTTCAAGGGCTTCCAACGTGGTGGTCTGGGGCAGTGTGTTGGGCATATCAAAGAACGAGGTAACCCCTCCGTATGCTGCCGCGCGACTCTCCGAAGCGATGTCGGCCTTGTGAGTCAATCCCGGTTCACGGAAGTGCACATGGGTATCGATGACTCCTGGTAAGACAAAACACCCCATGGCATCTACGCACATGTCGCAGGAGCCACGGGGTATGGTTGCCTCATCAACGATGTCGGCGATTACTCCGTTATCAATCATGACAGCGCCTTTGTAGATGCTGCCTTCATTGACGATATGCCCACCGACGATTGCTATTCTCATTTCCCAGGGGGTATAGGCTTGGCAAGCTCATTAGGCGTAGGAGCCGCTGTCTGCGGAGCTTCCGCAGGGGGTGCCGGCGCGGCCTTCATGCCGTTCATGATGCTCTGATTCTCACGAGCCTTCTCGTAGTACGATTTCACGTAGGGGTCGTTCTTGAAGTTATCCGTAGCCTTGCTCCAGATGTCTTCTATCCAGGGGGTGAGCTGGGGTATTTGGTTTTCGATGGTAAAGAGGAAGAAGAGTCCTGGCCCAAGCGCATTGTCGAAGTTCTGAGTGACATAGTACGTGATAAGGTCGTCTTCCTGTTGTGCGAGCTGCGTGGCGCGGGCGTTGAGGCGGGCCACCACGTCGTCCATGTTGCTGCCGTCCATGATGCCCTGGTCATGGATATGCACAAGCTCCGCCTCCTGACTTTGCAGCTGGTTGTATTTTTTCATGAACACGAAGAGCGTGTCGTTAAGGGGCGTGCCACTGAGTTTCTTCTCAGTGGTGGTGATGCTCACGGCGATGTCGCCCTCTTCGAGGATGATGGGCATGACACTCTCGTCGTCCATGAAGATGTTAGCCAGTCGAGCCGTGTCGAGCACACCGCCGAAATTGAACTTTCCGTGCACGACCTCGCACGAGTCGATATTGCGCAGGTCGTTGTTCTGAAGGATTTTTAAATAGAGCATGTGCCCGTCGAACATTGAGACGTTCGACGTTCCCTGTATGCGATACTGATCGGCGCATGAGATAAGCGCCACTATCGAGACGATAAGATAGATAATCTTGTTCATACGTGCGCAAAAATACTATCAATTCTTTAATTGCGAAAAAATTTTCATGCTATTTAATTGAAAACCGCCGTCTTTTAGCATTTTTTCAACTTTTCTTCCGTTTTTTGCACGGTTTTATGCGTCTTGTCGCTCTTTTTTCAGTTCCTGATCCATGCGCAGCATGGTATAAAGCTCAAGCAGAGCCGCGACGAGCAACGCCACCACCCATTTGTTGTATATCCAGTTGTAGTAGTTCTCATAGCTGCCGAATATGCCGCGCATAAACTGATAGGCCGTGTCGACCATCAGGAGCCCGGCTACGACGAGGAGCAGGTCGGCCAAATCCATGATACGCTTCAGGCGACGCGCCACAAAACTATTGCCGTCATAGGTCTGCATGAGTTGTACGAGAGCAAACATGGCGGCACCCGTCAGAAACGTCCAACACACCGTTCGCTGCTGCCATAAGAGCACGAAACACACTGCACTGACCACCATCATCGCGCCTCCGACAATCATCACCGCGCACTGCGTTCTGTTTAGCTTTCTCATTCTCCGATGGCGTTGGTTTCCTTCCTCGGGTCGTCGCTCAGCACGAAGATATCCTCATCGTCGGCCTTCATGAAATAGCGCTCGCGGGCAATCTTCCTTATCGACTGGGGATTACGTTTCAGCTCGTTAAGCTGCTTGATGTCGGCCTCCGTGCGCTCAGCATATTTCGCTATCTCACTTTTCAGGTCGCTTATCTGCATGTCGAGCTGCACACGCCGCATAAAACTGTTCTCGTCGAGAAAGCCCACCACCGCCACACCGATAACCACCACTATGAGATATTTGTGGTGGCCTATCAAATCTGCTATTATCTTTACCTTGCTCTTCATCTCTGCTATAGCCCTCTAAGAGAGAGGGGGAGTCTAAAAGTTTTTCAAAACTTCTGCAAAATTTTTGCCAGCAAGAGCAGAGCCAAGCTTGCTTAAGCTCTGCCGAGCGCAGCTAAAGACAGTGCAAACCGAATGCAATCGAGCTCGCTCAGATTGCTGAGGTGCAGCCTGTCTTATGAAAAACTTCTGCAAAATTTTTGCAAAAGTACAAATTAGTGAGCGAAAAACCAAATTTTGAAGCAGCAAAAACAAATAAAGCTTGCTTTTAATTTGTTGAGTCGCGACAAAATTATCAAAATTTATTTGCAATTTTCGTCTCTCTTTTTACCGTTTCGCTATTGTAGTAATTATCAGTAGAGTATCGTTTAGATTCCGAAAGACCGTCTTTCGCACAAAATTCCCTAAGGAATTTCTTCTAAAAGACCGTCTTTCGGAAGTCAAAAGACGGTCTTTCGCAAAGCAAACCGATATTATACATATAAAAAACTACAAAAACATACGTATTTTTTTGGAACTAAGCATAATAATTCTTACCTTTGCAATGCCTGTCAATTAAAATGAGATTTTTATGAGGCTGCGATTCCTCTGGCAGACCGTAATCTGATACGATTATTTGCCGCCCGGGAACTCGTAGATATAGAGAGATTTAGGAGTTAAGGAGTTAAGGAGTTAAGAAGTTAAGAAGTTATCGGCCTTTCGGCCTGAGAAGTTAAGCCATAAGTACTAGGCAATATTAGGTAATGAGAAAGATTTTAACTGTAGCGACGCTGTTGCTCTGTGCCCTGACGGGCAGGGCGCAGGAGAAGGTGATGAATGTGCTGAAAACGGATGGGTCGAGCTCGCGAACCCGTGTGGCAGAACTGAGTCAGATCAGTTTTCTGGCTGCGGATGAAGGCAGTCAGGGGCTGACGGTGAAAACGGTGGGCGGTGAGACGGCTTTTGTTCGTTTCGAGTCGAATCCCGTGGTGACGGTCGCCGATGGCAGGCTCTTGGTAAAACCGAGCACGGAAGACGCGATGGAGTTTGAGATTACTGACATTGCGGAGATTTTGTTCGGCGAGGCTCCCGACGTCACGGCCATTAAGGGGCTGAGCGTCTTTGACTGTGAGCTGCGGGACGACGGTGTGGTGTTTCGGGGCATTCCCGAGGGCATCACTCCCCGCGTGTACTCCGTCGACGGGCGCAGTCTCCCGAAGCCGCTCTTCCATGATGGCGAGCTGCGACTGAGCCGTGAAACGCTGGGCACGGGCATCTTCGTTGTGAAGATAGGCTCGTTCGCTACCAAGATAAAGTTTTGATTAAACCCCTCCTAACCTCCCCGAAGGAGAGGAAACCCGACTGCACGCAACTCCCTCTCCTTCGGGGAGGGATGGGGAGGGGTTACTCCTAAAAAATTTTTAATACTTCTACAAGATGAAAAAGATATTCCTACTTGCGACTGCCCTTCTGGGATGTGTACATCTCATGGCTCAGCAACCGGCTAATATGATTGTGAAGACTGCGAATGGCGCTGTTGTGCGTACCGAGGTGACCGAGGTGGAGAAGATAACGTTTGCCGATACGTTGTACAACACCACGGGCGAGGGCTACCGCATTCTCGAAGCCAGCGAGCTCTGCTGGCCCGAGGACCGTTTGCTGCCCTGCTTCCTTCCGCCAGCGGCCGTGATGAATACGTTAAACATGAACGACGCTAAACTCAGCGATGAAGAGCGCGTCATGTTCTGCACGCTTCAGGGTATCGTCAACCGCACCTGCCCGCGCATCCTCCTTTACAATCACAACGAGGAGGATAAAAAAATATGGCCCACGGCTCACGGGCTCGGCATCGACGACAGCCACGTACTCGCTGCCACTAACCCCTCCAAGCCCTATAATCTGGTGAAGATGTTTGAGGAGGAAATCAAGGGCCTGGTGCTCTACAGCAACAGTCGGAGCAGCCATTATTCCAACCTCGCCGTCACCATTGCCGGACTCGACCGCCTGCTGCCCGTAACGGCCGAGATCAGAGACAAGCTCGTGGCTAATGGCATGGACTTCCCCGTCGTGGAGAACCTCACGTCGCTCACGATGACTACCGCGACGGGGGTCTACACCTATCTCTACGACAACTACTGGAGCCGCTGCAGCCACCGTCTGCTCATCAGCGAACGTCCCAACATTCCCTATGTGCACGACATCGGCGCGGCCTGTGGTTCGGCATGTGTGTGGCTCGACCCTCGCAACGAGGACGAAGGCCTGCTGCTCGACAAGATGCTCGAGGATATGACGCCCGGGCGCGACATCGTCCTGGGATGGTATCCCGAAGAACGATCAGGCGTGGGCGAAGCTACCAAGTACGGCCTCTCGTCAGTGCCTGCCGACTTCTTTGAGAACACAACGGTCTACACCGCTGTCAACAAACCCGTCAAGATTCCCGCTGTTCCCAAGCGTCCGAAGCTGGAGAACAAAGTGTATGCCACCATCTACATCAGCGATGGTGACAATATCCAGTACTGCCAGCATGCAATGGCCAAAATCTTCGGAGAGTCAGGACGCGGCAAGATTCCCTTAAACTGGACCATCAGCCCAGCTCTGGTCGACTTCTCACCCTCGATGCTGAACTACTATTACGGCAAGGCAACAACCAACGACTGTTTCGTCAGCGGTCCCTCAGGACTGGGCTACGCCATGCCATACGATGCACACAACTCACGCTATTATGCCAAATCAAGTTCTTCCGAGCTGATTACACCCTACACCCAACTCACCCAGCGCTATATCGAGAAGGCTGGCCTGCGCGTCATCACTGTCTGGGACGACATCAGCAATGCACAGCGAGCCGCGTATGCCAAGAACTGCTCCTACCTCTACGGACTCACCATCAATGACTGGGAACGGCAGAACGGCAGACTGACGACCAGAATACAGTCGAAACGGCTGCCCATCGCAGTCCTATACCCCTGCTATGCCAACGGCGTAGATGTCATCGCCGACTTCTTCAATCGCGATATCGTGAACTTCACAGGTGAAAAGCCGATGTTCGTCACGGGTCAGGCCACCGTGTGGGATGCCGGTCCCGACAAGCTCGCCGCTTTGAAGGAAAGACTCAACACGCTCTCGCCGGGCAATGTCAATATTGTCCGCGCCGACCACTGGTTCAGCTACTTCTGTGAGGCCAACCATTTGCCATTCAACATCACTATGCTGCAAGACATGGTGATCACTTCGTCACCGACCAAGACAAGTATCAAAAATGCCGCTAACGGGTCGCCCTCCACGGGATATATGTGGATTTCCAAAGCCACAGGAACAAACTGGGTGCAGTTGGACTTCAAGGAATCGTACCAGATTAACCGCTACGTGGTGCGCCATGCAGAGACAGCTGGCCTCGCTCCCCAACTCAACAGCCGCGACTTTACTGTCGAGACCAGCCTCGACGGCGAGACATGGACCACGGTAGGCAGCCACACCAACAACACCGCACCTGTGACCGAAGCCTCCATCACACCCGTCGAGGCGCGATACGTGAGAGTGAATGTCACCAACGGCGGTGCCGACGGCTACGTCCGCATAGGCGACATCGAGGTCTACGGTGCCGTTCCGAAACCATAAACCCCTAA
>CAJOIW010000017.1 GCA_905234845.1 uncultured Prevotella sp.
CGCAGCTTTCACCATGTTGCAGTATTTCAATTTTCTCAATCATAAACCTATAGGGCAAGTTAAATACGCACTAATTTAATTCATCCAACGGGTATATTACTCAGTAAAAGTATATATATTACCGAGTAAAATATATACTATTACTTTGTGAAAGATAAGCTTTCGCATCGTGAAGGTTAATGATTGGGGGCATAAAGGCGATTTTTTTGCACCAAGAGTGCGAGAGTTTGCGATTTTTTCCGTAATTTCGCAGTCGGAAATCCGCGTTTACGCGATATACCTTATATATATAATGGACAAGCAACGCATTCTCTTGGTAAGCGACATGGTGGGCTACGGCAAGGTGGCCACGGCTGCCATGCTGCCCATCCTCTCGTATATGGGTCATCCGGTCTACAACCTGCCCACATCGCTCATCTCCAACACCTTTCCTTATGGTCGCCACGCGCTACTGGAGACAACCGACTACATCCGCGAGGTGTTTCCCGTGTGGAAAGAGCTGGGCTTCCGTTTCGATGCCATTGCCACGGGCTACGTGGTGAGCGAACGGCAGGCCCGCACCATTGCCGACTATTGCCGCGAGCAGGCGGAGCAAGGCACACTCATATTCGTTGACCCCGTGATGGCCGACTGCGGAAAACTCTATCACGGTGTGTCAGAGACGACCATTCAATGCATGCGGGAGATGGTGGCGGTGGCCGACCTCACCTATCCTAACTATACCGAGGCATGCTATCTGACCGATACACCTTATCATCATCAAGGGGTGTCGGCCGACGAGGCCAGACAACTGCTCGACAAGGTACATGGACTGGGAGCGCGGTCGGTCATCATCACAAGCATCCGCGTCGATGGTGTACCCTCAGTGGTGGGCTTCAACCACTTCGACGGCGGCTACTTCCAGCTGCCCTACGACGAGATACCCGTACAGTTCCCCGGCACAGGCGACATCTTCTCCGCCGTGCTCATCGGCCACCTGCTCGACGGCACATCGCTTCGCGAGAGCACACAGCAGGCCATGGACACCGTCTATCGGCTCATCGACCAGAACAAAGACAATGCCGACAAGAACGAGGGCATCCCAATAGAGAAACACTTAACCCTCCTCTTATCCTTAAACCCACCCCTAGCCCCTCCCCAAGGGAGGGGGGAGCTCATATAGTTTCTCCTAATGAAAAAAAATATCAAGGTCACCTCCCTTGGGGAGGGGCTGGGGACGGGTTTTGGAGTCGGTGGAGGACTGTTTATCGGAGCGCTCATCTATTTGCTGTTCCGTCCTCGGGTGCTGCTCGGGTTTCTCGTTGCCGACCGGTTAGGGTTGGGGCCGACGGTTGACCACTGGCGCGAGGCGGTGAGCGACTGGCAACTGCCCGACTTCGTGGTCTATTGCCTGCCCAACGGCCTGTGGGCAGCGGCATGGGTGCTGATAGCCAACAGACTCTTCCGCGACCGGTCGCGCCGCAGCCGCCTGCTATGGGCATCGGCGGTTCCTGCAATGGGCGTGGTGTCGGAGCTGATGCAGGGCATGGGCATCCTGCCCGGCACGTTCGACTGGCTCGACCTCGTCTGCTATGCCGTACCCTATATGGTATATATACTTTTCAACATTATAGAATATTATGGATCTTAAATCTACAAAGGCTACCTTATGGATTTCCGGTTTCATCGTGATGGCGTTGCTCACCATTGTCGCCGTCGCGAACGACGATGAGGAGAAAGGTAAAGGAAATGTCATTGAACCGACCGAACAGAAAAAGGATACGAGCGTGACACGCGACGTGGTGGTGAACAAACCTCTGGAGGGCGACCCCTACAAAGAGCTCGATGAGCTCATCGGCTTAGAGTCGGTGAAGGAGGAGGTGCGCACTCTGGCCAACTTCGCCCGCATACAGAAGATGCGCGCCGACAAGGGTCTGAAGAACCCGAAGATGTCGTACCACCTCGTGTTCACGGGCAGTCCCGGAACAGGAAAGACCACCGTGGCACGTATCGTGGCACGCATCTATAAAGACCTCGGCATATTGAAACAAGGTCATCTCGTGGAGACCGACCGATCGGGTCTGGTGGGCAAGTATGTCGGACAAACCGCTCCGAAGACCAATGCCATCGTCGACTCGGCACTGAACGGCGTGCTCTTCATCGACGAGGCCTACGCCCTCACGCAGAAAGGTGAACAGGACTATGGCGATGAGGCCATCTCCACCCTGCTCAAACGCATGGAGGACGATCGCGACAAACTGGTTGTCATCGTGGCAGGCTATCCCAACGAGATGAAACGGTTTATCGAGTCGAACCCGGGTCTGCAGTCGCGTTTTAACCGCTATATCAACTTCCCCGACTACACCCCGCAGGAACTCTATGACATCTTCGGTCTCTACCTGCGCAAGAACGAATACACCCTCGCGCCCGATGCGGCCACCTATCTCCGCGAAGCACTGGAGCGCGTGGTGAAGAACAAAGACCGCAACTTCGGCAATGCCCGATACGTGAGAAATGTGTTTGAGAAAACCATCCAACATCAAGCCAATCGACTATCGAAAATATCGAATCCCGACAAAGACGCCCTCACGGAGATTACCCTTGAGGACATCAAAAAGGCATTGTAGCCCCTTACGAAGAGAATAGGGAAAAACATATAGATTCGTTTTTTGAACCTTATTACTGATTAAAAGAACAAATTTCCTCTAAACAAATAGATATTCGTGTTAATTTTGCATCAGAAATTCATTAACATTAACACTAATATCTATTTGCATTATGAAACATTGTTACTTTTCTTGTGCGTTCATTGCCCTCATTGCGTTTTTTGCTGGGCAATCGTCAAAAACTTACGCACAATCGCCCGTATTGCCTGACGGCATGGAAATCCTCACTCCCGAGGGTGTAGAACTCACCACTAACTCCGACCGTGTCATCTTCGACAAGGACAAGAACCTCGTTATTGCCGGAAGCAAACAAAAAGGCTACAAGGTCTATTTCACCGCTACCGACAGCGAGCACGGCGAGGAGCTATGGGTCAGCGACGGCACAAAGGAAGGCACCCATATGGTGAAAGACCTTTTTGAGGGTCCTATCAGCAGCGACGTGAAATACATCACACGTTTCAACGACCGCGTCGTGTTCTCCGCCATACAAAACGAGGATGATGGGGCACAGCTCTTCATCAGCGATGGAACAGAATCGGGAACCCACATGGTGAAGCTCATCAACGAAATCGGTCCTGCCGAGCCCTGCGGCTTCGTACAGCTAAATGAGACACAGTTTGTCTTCGCAGCCATCGACCTTGAGAGTGCCGTGTATGGTGACGATGCACAACGCTGGCTATGGATCAGCGACGGAACCGAAGAAGGCACCCAACTGCTGAAAGACTGCTGGGTGAAATATCCCGGCTCGAAGTCCGGCTCTGACGTAAGCCATTTCTGCCGCGTAGGACGCAAGGTATTCTTCAAAGCCGACACCAAGGATGGCGAATACAGCGAGACCCTCTGGGTAACCGATGGTACCGAAGAGGGCACCATCATGCTGACTGACATCCAGCAGCAAGTCGTTGATGAGACTACCGGACAGACAGGTGCTGCAGGCATCGACTGGATGACCAACGTGAACAACAAGTGGCTCTTCTTCGAGGCCATTTCGCTCGACGGCAGGGAGCCTTGGGCCAGCGACGGCACACCCGAGGGCACCCATATGATCAAAGACATCACTCCTGGCGAGGCCGCCAACGGCAGCCCGAAGGGAGTAGGCGCTTTCACCACCTGCGTCATGGGCGACTACCTCTACTATCGCGGCGAAGACCCCGACCTTGTCTGTGGTGTAGAGCTCATCCGCACCGACGGCACCGAGGAAGGCACCACGATGGTCTACGACTGCAACAAAGTGCCCAACGCCACTGGAACCAACAGCGGCAACCCCGACATCTTCCCCTTCTGCGTATGGCAAGACCTGCTGTGGGGTAAAGCCCAGTGGGGCGTGAATGAATCCTATGACTTCTGCCGCGGTCTTGAGCTCTTCTGCTCCGACGGTACTCCCGAAGGCACCTATATGCACAGCGACCTTAACCCTGGCGTAGGCGCTAATGCCGCTTGGGAAGGAACCATCGTCTCTGGCTCCATGTTCTTCCGCGCTCAAGACAAGGTACCCGTAGGCACACAGACATGGGAGCTCTTCCGACTCGACAACACCGAAGAATTCCCCGAACTGGTCGTTGACCTCGCAGAGGGCATCGACTTCGTTCACTCGCTACGCAACCTCGACGGCGACCTCGTCTTCACGTCTAAAGCCGTGCCAAGACTCTTCCGCTACCACTACCGCAAGCCCAACTACGTGGCAGGAAAAGAAGACCCGCGCATGGACATCGACTTCGAGGGACCGTCTAACGTCTATGGCGAGCCCACTGGCATCACCCTTAGAGGAAAAGACATTGGACAGAAAGGCGAGATTGCCATCCACCGAGTAGAAGGAGCCCTCCACATCAAGGCTGACGGCATCACCGGCTATCAGGTCAGCGACCTGGCCGGACGCACCATCGCCACCGTGGCCCACAGCGGCAACGAGGTGTTTGTCAACACGCGCCACCTACCCAAAGGCATCTATGCCGTGAAAGTAACCACCCGAAACAACAAGCCCGTCACCACAAAAATCATCATCGAATAATCGACTTATTTTAATAAAGGACACTATCCGACGGGTATGATGTTGTTCTCAATACCATCATGAAAAAAAGTTTTTCTTCATATCAAGGTTGAGTTGCCCAAGACAGGAAGACAGGCGTTCACGCTTGTCTTCCATCGGGCAACATAGACCACCCCCATCTTTACTTGCTAACTTGTTATATAACTATGAAACATAAACTGACAATTCTGCTTTCGCTGTTGTTTTTCCCCATTGCGCTAAGCGCGCAAGTGAAAGGCACCGTACAAGATGCCGCCACTGGCGAGCCCCTCGTCGGAGTAAGCATCGTCAAAGACGGCAGCAGCGTGGGAGCTGTTACTAATCTTGACGGCGAGTTTACTATCAGCGTAGCTTTGGGCACACCACTTAAAATTACCTACATGGGCTATGAGACCCAAACGGTGAAAGCTGCCCAGGGCATGACGGTAAAACTGAAAGAGCTCGCTCAAGAACTTTCCGACGTCGTGGTCATCGGCTACGGCGTGCAGCGCAAGAGCGACGTTACGGGAGCCATCTCCTCTGTCACCGGCAAGGAAATGACCTCCGCACCCGTTGCCTCTGCCTTACAGGCCCTTGAAGGTCGCGCAGCAGGCGTTCAG
Source organism: uncultured Prevotella sp. (assembly GCA_905234845.1). Taxonomy (GTDB): domain Bacteria; phylum Bacteroidota; class Bacteroidia; order Bacteroidales; family Bacteroidaceae; genus Prevotella. Next base: position 5,271 of record CAJOIW010000017.1, read on the forward strand.
GTGATGACCAACACCGGCGCACCTGGTGGTTCAACGATGATTAAGATACGTGGAACGGGAACCGTGAACAACTCCGATCCTCTCTACGTGGTCGACGGATTCATCGTTGATAACATCGACCATATCAACCCCTATGACATCCAAAACGTGGAAGTTCTCAAAGATGCCGCTTCATCTTCAATCTATGGTGCCCGAAGCGCCAATGGTGTGGTGCTCATCACCACACGGCAGGGCAGCGCAGGAAGAACACAAATCACCCTCGACACTTATTGGGGATTCTCTAATCCGTGGAAAAAGATTAACGTGATGGGCGTAGAGGACTTCGCGCTGATGCGCGACTATGTGGCCGGGACGACCCACTATTCCGCTGAAGGCCAGCTCTACTACACCAAACAAGCAGACGGCACCCTCGTCTTCGATGAAGGCAAGTACCACCGCCTCGACTCCATCATGACCAACTCACCCTCATCGTGGTGGGACGCTATCACCCATACCGGCACCAAGCAACAATACAACCTCACCGTCTCGGGCGGTGCCGACAAGTTCAAATACCTCATCAGCGGTAACTATTACGATGAGCAGGGTATCGTGCGCACCTCCGACTACGAGCGGCTCTCACTGCGCGTGAACATACAAAGCAAACTCGCCAAGTGGCTCTCACTGCGAACCTCCATGCTCTACACCACCGACAACCGCTCGCTCATACCCGAAGGGCAAGGCTCTACTCTCAAACGGTCGCTTCACCAGTCACCGCTCGTGGCTATCTACAACGAGAAAGGCTACTGGTCCGAGGACCATCCGCTGGCAGCACTGGCACGTAACCATAACCGCGCAAAAGCCAACCGCATCGACCTCAACATCGACCTCACGGCAAACATCAACCGGTATCTCACTTATCAGCTGAAGTTCTCCAACTATGCCAACTTCTACAACACCTATAACTTCAGCGAGGTAAACAAGTTGAACGAAGATTTCGCAATGCCCGATGACCTTACCACAGTGTCACGCTACTCGACAAAGACGAACAAGACCGAGATTAACAATCTGCTCATGCTAAACTACGGGAAAGGGCTCCACAATATTGCTGCTACTGTAGGACAAACCGCAGAAATCTCGGCAGTGGAAAGCATCAATGCCTCGAAGCGCGGCACCCCATCGAACGCGGAGAATCTGCGCTACCTATCGGCAGCCTACTATGGCGACCGTACCTCTGGCGGACTGACTGACTGGTCGGCTCTCGGCTGGATCGCACGCGTCAATTATGCCTATGCCGATCGCTACCTGCTGCAAGTGAACTTCCGTGCCGACGCCTCCTCCAAGTTCCATAAAGACGAGCGTTGGGGCTACTTCCCCTCAGCATCCATCGGATGGCGGTTCTTCGACGAGCCATTCATCAAACGGCTCAAACTGTTCTCCAACGGAAAGATACGACTCGGATGGGGTATGCTCGGAAACAACCGCATAGGCGACTACGCACGTTATGCCACACTCAACTCCGAGCTTAACTACTCCTATGGCACGGGCCAACACATCACCCAACCCGGAGCCGCTGTCACCTCGGCAGGAAACTCGCACATCAAGTGGGAAAAGACCACAAGCTATAACATCGGACTCGACCTCGGATTCTTCGACAATCGCCTTTCGGCATCGATGGAACTATATACCAAGAAGACCACTGACATGCTGCTGCGCGTGCCCATCAGCATTGCCGCAGGCTATGTGAACGCACCCATGACCAATGCGGGTAGCGTGCAAAACAAGGGTATCGAGTTGCAGATGACTTGGAAAGACCGTATCGGAAAAGATTTCCGCTATGACGTGGGCTTCAACATCGCCTTCAACAAGAACAAGGTGCTCTCACTCGGACAAGGCAATGAGCCCATCTATGGCGGCTATCTCAGCGAAGGACACATACAAAGCTATGTTACCCGTACCGAGGTGGGACAGCCCATCGCCTATTTCTACGGCTATGTCACCGATGGCATCTTCCAGACAAAAGAAGAAATTGAGCAGAGCGCCCAGAACGATGGGGTCACCCTACCTGGCGACTTCCGCTTCAAAGACCTCAACCACGACGGGAAGATCGACTCCGAAGACCGTACTTACATCGGTTCACCACATCCCGACTTCACCTTCGGTATACCCATCAACCTCGCTTACAAACAATTCGAGCTCTCTATTTTCCTGCAAGGACAAGTCGGCGGCAAGCTCTTCAACGTGATGGAGTATTACCTGAACTCCAACTTCGGAACAGGCAATGTCTACGCCGACCTGCGACAGAAGCACTGGGCAGGCAGCGACGATCCCTTACGCTCCTACTGGGAAGCCAACCCCAACGGTGTGGTGCCCGACCTCCGGCAAGCCGACAATGCCTACAACTACCGCGCAAGCAACTTCTATGTACACAACGGGTCGTACATGCGAGTCAAGGACGTAAGACTCTCTTATAACCTGCCTCTCTTCGTTGCCAACCGACTGCACCTAAGCTCAGCCATGGTCTATCTGTCGGCATATAACCTGCTGACCTTTACTCCCTACAACGGTCTTGACCCCGAAGTAGGACGCAACAGTGGCAGTGAAGAAAACAACCTCTACATGGGTGTCGACCACGGCAATTATCCACAGGCACGCACCTTCACGGTGGGCATGAAACTGACTTTCTAAAGCGCTCCGCTAATGAATAATGAATTATTAAGAATGAATTATTAAGAATTGAGAATTATGATTAGTTCAGTGAAATCAAAGATAAAAACGTTTCTCTTGCTCCTTGTCCCTTGCTTCTTGGTTCTGGGTACCACTTCGTGCGACGACTTCCTCGATCGTGAGGTAAAGGGTAACCCCGATTCCGAAGAATTCTACAACACCATTTACGAACTGCAGGAGGGTCTCAATGCCGTTTATGACGTGCTGCAAAGCGACCAATACACCAACTGCGAATGGATATTCGGCGAGGCTTGTGGTGACGACGTGGTGGGCACCGACGAGAACTCGACTAGCCAGATAGCCGAACTTGTGAACTTCCGTTTCGACACATCGAACGAATGGCTGCTGCGCCGCTACCAAGTTAACTATCGAGGTATCAACCGCGCCAATCAAGTGATTGCAAACATCAACCGCGTACGCTTCTCCAGCGACGACACCGACAACTATACCACCGTCCGTGCCATCCTCGGACAGGCGAAGTTTCTGCGGGCATTGTTCTACTTTAATCTGGTAAAGACCTACGGAGGCGTAAGCATACGACCCGAGCGCGAGGAAATCGGACAATACACCATTCCGCGCTCAACGAAGGAAGAAGTGTATGCCTATATCGAGCGCGACCTGCGCGAGGCCGCCTGCATGCTCGACGGCAAATACACTGCCAACTCGAGCGGCAAGGTCGGCGCGGGAGCATGCGTGGCTCTGCTCATGAAAGTGCTCATGTATCAGGCGACCCCCGGCACCCCGTCAGACAAATGGGAAGAAATGGCTAAACTTGGCGACTATTTCGTAGGTGGGAAGGCCATGACTTATAAAGACATCCTTCATCTCGAGAACTATTCCGAGACATGGGACGAGGTGGCTCGTCGTTTGTGGTTCAAACCACAGGAGAAATTGCTCAGCGGCGAGAGCTACACCACAGAGAACACCCGTCTGCCCTCGCTGGCCAACATCTACTCGCTCGAGGCTAAGTCCACCTACGACGGTTCGACGCTACACTATCGCGACCTATATAATCAGGTAGGCGAGTTCTGTGCCCGTTCGGTCTTTGAGATAGTATTCAAAGAGTCGGCCAACGGACTCAGTGGTGACAGCAACGAGGGCACAGGCATCATGAACGACTTGTTCTGGAATCGCCTCTTTGCCTCTACCTCGTTTACCAATGCCATCCAGAACGACCCGCGGCGCGATGTGGTCATCCTGCTTCATGCCTCCTCAACCTTCGACAACCAGCGCCTTGAGGTGCCGGCAGGAAGAAGAGGCTGCATGAAGTGGTACACACCAAAGACTGACCGTCCGCAAGACGATAACGACAACGGCAAGAATCGGCGCGTCATCATCTATAGCGACGTGGTGCTCATGTATGCCGAGGCTCTCAACGAAGTGGGCCGTCGCGAAGAATCACTTACGCAGCTCAATGCCGTGAAGGCTGTCGCCAACAAGATCACTAACGTTGCGACTCTCTACAAGGCAGGCACCTATCTTGAGATGCGCTCGCAGATATGGACCGAACGTCGCTTCGAGCTCTGCCATCTGTGGGACCGTTACTTCGACCTCGTGCGCCAAGGACGTGCCGCCAAAGTGCTTCATGCCCTCGCTGCCGAACAATTATGGAACAGAGGTAAGAACTATATAGAAGGCATCAACGAGGTGTTCCCTATCCCGCAAAACGAAATAGACATCACCAACGGAGTGGTCAGCCAGAATCCGGGATATTAACGCTTCGCTAATGAATAACGAATAATGAATAATTAAGAATTGAGAATTATGATTAGTTCAGTGAAATCAAAAATAAAAACGTTTCTCTTGTTCCTTGCCCCCTGCCTCATGCTTTTGAGCATAACCTCGTGCAGCGACGAAGAGAACATCACCCAGCCACAGGCCACCTTCTCCGTGTCGGCCACCGAGGTTGAAGTAAACCAAACGGTAACCTTCACCTATACGGGTACCGACGCACGCCAAGTGGTCATCTTCCCTGGCGATGAGGGCCACGAGTACGAGAATGCGCCAGGCAGTTCCTCGGGGCTTGTGATGAGCAAGGGCATCGGCACCTACTCCTATAAGCGGGCAGGCGTTTACCGTGCTGTCTGCGTGGCCACCAACTACGGTAAAGAGGGAAAAGACGAGCAATTCTGCATTGCCGAGACAACTATTACCGTGACCGACGACGACTGCCGCCTACGCTCGGTGACCCTGCAGAAAGACCTCTATAACAAAGAGCTGGCAGCAACCGTCACATCCGACCACGTGCTCATCGCACTGCCGCAGAAAGTAAATGTGAACAACCGCGACATAGCCATCAAGCCCAATGCCCAGCGCATAGCTATCGAAACCATGTCGACAGGGGCCACGCTACTTTGGAACGACGAGCCGTTCGACGATAAGACAAAATACGACCTGACAGTCGAAAACATCATCACCGTCACCGCCGCCTCAGGCGTCCAGAAACGATATCCCGTCTATCTCATAGCCTATCCTGCCTTTGAGCAGTATACCATCAACGGTGTGAAAGGCACCATCATCTTCTCGCCTTACAACTATGAGCGGTCGTTTGTCAGCGTCACCCTGCCTAAAAGCACCGACCTCACACAACTCACCCCTACCTTTGCCTCAGCTGACGCGCAGACAATCACCATCGACGGAGAACCGCAAACCTCGGGAACTGGCACACTCGACTTTACCACACCCGTAACGTACCGCCTTACCAACCGCCTAGAGGCACACCCCGAGATAACCTGCGAGAGTGAGGTAGTGGTCAGCGTAACCGTTAAATAAACTGAAACTTTATGCATGTCGCAGCAATATTTGCTGCGACATGCGTATATTTGCAGAAAAAACAGCCACATGAGCCTGCGCATCCTGCTACTACTACTTACTCTCCAAGCCCCCCAGCTCACCACTCCGGGCAAGGAGAACAAGCCCCATCCGCCATCACCCATCAACACCCAACACACATCACCCATCACCCAAAAAGAGTGGGCGTTCATCCACATCACGAGCGAGAACGGAGCCATGCAGGGACATATCACCACTATACTGCAAGACCACCGCGGACTCATTTGGTACGGCACCCGCAACGGACTGTGCTGCTACAACGGCTACGACGTTCTGCGGTTTACCCATAAAACCGACCAACCCACCTCGCTTCCCGACAACTTCGTTCGCACACTATGTCAAGACCATAAAGGCCGCCTGTGGATCGGCACCGACAAGGGATTGTGCCGCTACAGACCCGAGACCAACGACTTCGAGAACATCAAAGGCATCAACGGACAAGTCACAAGCATTGCCGAGGCCATCGCTCCTCCCTCCTTCGGGACGGTCGGGGGGGGCTCAACCATCTTTTGCGCCTCGGGCGCACTCTACCAGCTCAATGAGAGCAAGAGCATGATGCAACCTGTGCTTATGCCCGACGGAAAAACCATCAGACGCGGGGCACAAGTCCTCGCTGTCGACCGGAATGGACTACTGTGGATAGGAGGCAGAAACGGACTGCAGCCCCTCACCCCATCACATAACAACCCTCGAATGTCAGCCCTCTTGACTGGAGGCTTTGTCACTGCCTTGCATATTGATACGCAAAACCGCGTGTGGGCAGGCTTGCAAGGAGGCACTCTACTATGCTACGACCAGCATACGGGAAAGACCACTCCCTATGAGACTGGTAACGGCATGGCCAACAATGTTGTCAGAGCCATAGAAGAAGACCGCCAGCACCGCATCTGGTGTGGCTCAGAAAAAGGACTCACCATTATCCCACCCCTTCAACCTTTCAACCTCTCAACCTCTCAACCTCCATCCCCTATTACCCTGCGGCAAGACCTTGCCAACCCCGCCTCACTCTCTGACAACTCCATCTATGCCATTCTCTGCGACAAACAAGGGAACATGTGGATTGGCACCTATTTCGGAGGTATGAACTTTTACTTCCCGGGGAGTAATGCCATTCAACACTTCCAACCGGGTATCGGAACCACACAGCTCAAGGGAAAAGCCGTCAGACAAATGGCTGAGGAGAATGCCACCTATTTATGGATCGCCACTGAGGACGGTGGCCTCAATAGACTCAATCGACATACAGGAGCCATTGAACAAATAAAAATCAGCGGCATTACCTCTGACAATATTCACTCACTGCTCATAGACAAACAACGGAATCTCTGGATAGGAGCGTTCATGGGCGGACTCACCCGCTACAATCTCGACACACACCAGACCCAGACTTTCAACATCCTAAACTCCTCACTACCCGGCAACAATGTTTTCACCATCTACGCCGACAACGACGGTGATATCTGGATAGGCACTACCGACGGACTCTGCCGCTACGACTACAATGACAAAACCCTGCACAATATAAAAATCAATAACCCCGGGGACGACGGGACCCAGCCTTTCATCTACTTTCTCACCGGCGACAGGCAGGGAAACATCTGGATAGGCACCCGCCACAATGGTCTGCTGCGCTACAACAAGCGCACGCGCCAAACCACTATCTTCAAAGTATCTGCCAAGGCGGGAAGCCTTACTGACAACTATATCACCTGCTTACAGACTACTCCCGACGGGCTCTATATTGGTACCAACAACGGCGGACTATTGCGGTACGATGCCAGCATCGGGCGATTCCACTCCTATGCTGCCACACGACAACTTACTGAGGACTGTATCTACGCCCTCACGCTGGACAAGAACCAACAACTCTGGATTACCGCAGGACGAAACCTCTACCGGCTCGACACCCGTACACAGACCATCGACAGTCCCACTGAAAGCGAGAACCTGCCCACAGGACATTACAACTATGCCTCTGCTTTCTGCGACGCTAAAGGAACGCTTTGGTTCGGTACCATTAACGGACTCTTTGCTTTCCATCCACAACATATTGACACCACTCCTCACTTTCCCGACATTCAGCTCACATCCTTCACCCTCGCCACAGGTGAGCAACGTCACGTTGACCCCCTACACACCATCAAATTAAGACACAACGAGGCAAGCACCATTGCTATCGCTTACGCCGCCATACAGCCCCACCACACCTCCACCATCGTGTACCAAGTGCGCATGGAGGGTGTCAGTGACCAGTGGCAATACGTGGGCGCTCAGCGAAATGTCTATTACACTAACCTCACCCCTGGCACCTATCACTTCTCCGTGCGCGCATCATCGACCACAGGAGTATGGAACGACCAGCACATCCGAACCCTCACCATCGTCATCACCCCACCATTCTATGCCACTACCTGGGCCTACCTCGTCTACACCCTTCTCGCAACCCTAATACTTGCCATGCTATATTTCCGCAGGCGGCAACGTCAGGCAGAGAAACAACGCGCCTATGAGACCCGCATAGAAAACCAAAAACTCGAGAAGCTCAACCAACTCAAGCAAGACTTCCTTACCGATATCTCACACGAGTTCAAAACACCCCTCACCCTCATCATAGCACCCGCCCGACAGATGCTACAAGAAAGCAAGAACAAGGGGCAAGGAGCAAGAAACAAGAAAGAGACCGAGAACCTCGAAACTATCCTCAAAGGGGCACAAACCATGCAAACACTCTTGAAAGAACTAACTGAGGTAAACGGTCTCAAAAGCGAAACGCAAAAACCCGTGATGATACACGGCAACCCCATGCAGCTCATCTCAGGTATCGCACGACGTTTCCAGCCCCTTGCCGAGAGCAAAGACATCGTTTATAATATAGAGGTAGAGAACTGGGAGGAAGAGACCGGCTACTCGCCTACCTGCATAGAGAAAATCGTTAATAACCTGCTCTCCAATGCCTTCAAGTTCACACCCGAAGGCGGAACCATTGACATCGCGGCACACCTCACAGCAACACACATCAATATTACCGTCAGCGACAACGGTATCGGTATGAGCGAAGAGCAGCAGGCTCACATCTTCGAGAAATTCTACCAAGCCAATGCTGACGGTAACAAGACGCAAGGATGGGGAGTGGGACTTGCTATCGTCAAAAAACTCACAGAATTGTTAGAAGGTTCCATCGATGTGGTCTCTGCCCCTGGAGAAGGCGCTACCTTCACCGTGACACTGCCTAAACAGGACCAACAAGCCCACCTCTCTTCTCCTCCAAGTGGAGAAGAACAACCCACAGAAAGAGAAGGAGAGAACGGACTCTCTGCCTCACACTCTCACAAGAAGGAATCGGCGGCGAATCTTCTCATTGTGGAAGACAACCCCCAGATGCTACGCTATCTCAGCAATCTGTTCAGCGAGGCATACCACGTACACACCGCCACCGATGGCAAGGAGGCGCTTGCTCAGATGCAGGCCGGACAGTTGCCCGATATTGTCATCGCCGATGTGATGATGCCGCACATAAGCGGCACTCAGCTCTGCCATAGCATCAAAAGCGATCTTCTCACGGCTCACATCCCCGTGATTCTCCTCACCGCGAAGACTGGCAATCAGGCAGCCATCGAGGGGTATCGGCTGGGAGCCGACGCCTATATTGAGAATCCTTTCGACCCTGCGGCGCTGCTCCTGCGTGTGAAGAACATGCTGAAGACCCGCGACAACAACCGGCGGCTGTTCAAGGAGTCGGCGTCGCTCGACATCAGTATCATGGCTAACAACCGCTACGACGAGAAACTGCTTCAAGACATCAGAAAAATCGTTGAGGAGAACATCGACAACAGCGACTTCTGCGTGAACGACATTTGCACTGGCGTGGGTGTCAGCCGCACCAAGCTACACGTCAAGCTGAAAAGTCTTATCAATATGTCCATCGGCGAATACATCAAAGAGATGCGCATTCGCAAGGCAAAGGAAATGTTGCTGAAAGGATACTCCACTACCGACACGGCATACGCCACGGGATTTTCCGATACAAACTATTTCACCAAATGCTTCAAGAAGGCCACAGGACAACTGCCACGTGAATTTGTAAAGGAAAACACTCATTAACATTTGAACGTTTTCGTTTAACACTGAGAATTGATTATTCTGAAAAAAAATTTTTCTCACGCCAAATAACGCCAATATGAGCAGGTTTGAAATATTTACACAACTCGCTGTCTATGAAGGACATAAGTCGTTTCTACCCTTCCTCTCTCATCCCTCATCAGATGAAAGATATACCTCTCAGCTCCGAAAGCTAAGCTTTCGCTCCCCGAAAGACCGTCTTTCACACTCCCAAAGACCGTCTTTCGCCACCCGAAACATATATCTTTCGGAAATATGTAGGGACTCGACGGATCGCGTTAACTTTGAGAAAATGTGAAACACATATCTTTCACTCACGTAGAATGCGAAAAAAAGTGAACAGAAAATGTTAAAAGAAACAACCTCCATTTAAGAAATTTTAAACAAACAGACAGACGTGCTGACTGAAAACAGAAATCATCAACCATTCTTACCCTTATTCCGAACAATTTTACCCTTCTAAAAATAAATAATCATGTACTTTTGCGACAAAATACTACTGATATGAACATCCGCAACTTCACGCTTTCTCTCCTCATGCTCCTTGCCCCTTGCTCAACGCTTCTTGCTCAACAGGAGTTCGTCAATCCCGTGCTCAATATGCGTGACGGCTGTATTGAGCGCCACCGAGGATTTTATTACGCGATGGGCGGTGAGACCTTCGGTACTATTTACCGGTCGAAGAATCTGGTGTCGTGGTCGAATGGTGTGAAGGCCGTCACCACCGACGGCGCGACCTGGCTCAATGACCCGCAATGGACGCAAAGCTCGACCTATACTCGTATGGACGCTGGCGACCTGCTCTACCGAAATGGTGTGTGGCACAGCTATTTCAATGGTATAGGCCACGCCTATTGTGCCGAGCCGCAGGGCAGATACGTGGAGCAGTCGCTGACTGAGCCGTTCGACGACTACGGCATCGATGTGCAAATCTTCCAAGATGAGGATGGCGAGATTTATTGGGTGAAGAAGCGCAATCCTGCTGATCCGAACCCGATGACGGGCGCCGCCAGTAACATCGACGGCCCAGAGGTGTGGACTTTCCGCATGAAATCGCCCTTCGCCCGCTGGGACATCACTGAGGGACGTGTGCAGATGACTCATCAGCGCGGACATCCGACAAGTCTGAACCACATCAACTTCGAGGGACCGGAAATGGCTCGCTACCATGACAACTACTACATCTTCTATGCCGTGAACCGAATGGGACCCCGCTCAGGTATGTATCAGGTGGGATGCGCCATTAGCGACCAGCCGATGAACTTCTCGAACGCGAAGAAACTGCCTCACCCTGTGCTCACCCGTAATACCGAGCAACAACTCATCGACTTCCGCCCCATCGCCCCCACCGCCGAACATGGCGGATGGGATGCCCGATACACCATGACTGCGCCGACAGGCGACTGGAAAACGCTAGGGTACGATGACTCGGCATGGTCGGCCGGTCAGGGCGGGTTCGGCTATCAGGAATATGATCTGTATGCCGGCAAGACGATGACCAATGCCAAAGTAAGGGCTCGGAAAACCTTCTGGAAGACCAACAACATTTATATTCGCCGACGGTTCACGCTCGATGCCGTCCCATCGCACATCAGCATGAAAGTATGGGTGAACGGCACCGCCACCTTCTATATCAACGGCCACGAGCTGAAGATGAAAGCATCGAACAATACTTATCTTGTGCAGGCCATCGACCCCTCATGGCTAAACGCTGGCGAGAACATCGTGGCTGTGGCCGGGGTAAGCACAAACACCTCGTCGCAGAGCCAACAGCTCATTGACTTCGGCTTCTACGACTCGGGTGACAACGACATGTATCCCACGATGATAGGTCCAGCACAACCCAATTTCGTGGCAGGCCCTAACGGCTTCGAGCGTTGGATGTTCTACAAGGCGTTCATTAATGCCGTGGAGAAGCAAAGCGTCGACCGCATACACTTCTTCGATAAAGAACCCGTGGTAGAGGCAACAGTGAAAGGCTCTCCCGGATACCATCCCGCACCATCGCAACCCACCTTCATCAACTATCTCGACTATGCCATCTATCACCCATTCCTATTCTTACACGACAGCAAATGGCGCGTGACCGACAAGGTGATGTCGGCCACCAGCGAGACTGGCGGTGAGCTCCTCATGCGCAAACCCGCCGAGACCAACTACCGCTTTGAGGTACCCCTGCGCCTCACGGGCAGCGACGACTGGGGCGGTGCCTATGCCTTCTATGCCGACGAACAAAACTGGACTCGCGTGGAGATAGGGCGCATGGGCAAATGGCGGATGATTAACTGCACTGACGGCAACAGCGAGACCATCGAGAAAGACCTGCCCGCAAAATTCCGTTTCCTTGAGGACCATCCTCTCGTGGCCGAATACAGCGAGCCATGGCACACGCTTACCATCTATAGAAACCACGACCGTCTGCACGTGATGCTCGACGAGTTCAATCTCACCTCCGACGGCGACATCAACATCGGCCATACCGACAAAGGCACGGTAGGACTTGTGGCATCGGCACCTACCGTCAGCTTCGACGCGATACAATATACTACAGGATGGGATGAATGGGGCGACGGCATCTGCGGATGGGAAGAACGGCAAAACAACGAAGAGACCATTCAAATAAAAGGTGATCCGGCATGGAACTATGAGTTTTCAGCCGACATGGAAGCCCAAACCATCCCCCTCACAGGCGAGGCAGGCTTTTATCCTGTCTATGTAGACGAAGCCAACTACGTGAGGGCCACCGTCGACTATGCCGCGAAGAAGCTCTCCGTGACAGCCTGCGAACAAGGCATTATGACCGAACAACTCTCTCTGCCTCTCAAGCACAAGACCATGCGACAATACTCGTTCGCGCCAACCAGCACCTATCCAACCTCCGCTTATGTCTACGACCTCCGTCACGAAACCGAAGTGTCAGGCATCGACATATTATGGTTGGAAGGGAACTATCCGTACCTGAGCCAGACATTTGACGTGCCGTCGCGCGTTACTGTAATGGTTAAAGAAGGAAACTCATGGAAAAAGGTGGAAGCGACACTGCAGGGAGAGCCCCGACTGAGCGAGATGAACACCTACACTTTCGCACCTGTGAAAACCTCTGCCGTAAGACTATACCTGCAACCTAAGTCAGGAACGGCAGCCCGACCCTTCTGTGTCTACGTTCACGAAGACCTTGCCTCAGGATATCACCTGCGCTCACGCCGCGAGGCCGACGGTGTGCACATCCTCATAGACAATGAGCAACTGGCCGTTGTCAAAGGCAATTGGCAACCCTCACGACCAGCACTCACTACGAAACAAGTGGAGACACATTTCGACAACATCCTCTGTTATCAGACTGGCGGCATCAACATCAATAGCATCGCCATCACCGAAGCCAACTGCGCTATCGGCAAATCTCACCAACTCGAAACCACCATCCTTCCCACAGACGCCACCAATACCTGCCTTCACTGGGAAAGCAGCAACCCTGACATCATCTCCATTGACGAGCAAGGCATTATTACCCGTCACAAGGAAGGTATGGCCACTATCACCGCATACGCTGCCGACGGTGGTACAGCACAAGCCTCCCTCGTCATCGACAATGCCACCGCCATCAGAGACGTTGAATTAACGAATAATGAGATCATGAGCAATTCTTCATTCTTCACTAATCATTCTTCATTAGCGAAGCACGGAATCTATGACCTGCAAGGACGCAAAGTCGCTATGCTAATGAATAGTGAAACTATGAATAATTCTTCATCCTTCACTAATCATTCTCCATTAATGAAGCACGGTAAACCAGGCATATACATCACAAAAGGGAAAAAAATTGTGATTAAGTGAATGCATATCCAAACTTGCTTGAGCATGGCCGAGCGTGAACAATTTGCAAAATAGTCTTCAAATGAAAAAAAACTGTACATTCATCATTGTCTGCGTCACACTGTTAACGACACTTGCACTTACCAGTGGGAAAAATCGTTACGGAAAGGCCAAGACTACCGACCCGACAGCCAGGATACCCGCTGGCACCGTACCGCTGATGGACTATTGGATGCGCGACACATGGATGACTCTCGCACCTGATGGCTACTATTACCTCACGGGCACCACAGCCGACCCCACGAGGCAATTCCCCGGACGTACCCACTGTTGGGACTGGAACGACGGCATCTACGTGTTCCGCTCACGCGACATGAAATCGTGGGAGAGTCTGGGACGCGTATGGTCGCTCGATGACGACGCCACATGGCAACGAGAACCAAAAGTATTTGACGAAAATGAGAAATTTCCACGGCGCTCACTTAACGGCGACGTGATGGACAACCGCTTTCGTGCCGTGTGGGCTCCCGAGATACACTACCTTAAGAGCAAACATTGCTGGTATATCGTGGCTTGCATGAACAACTCAAAAACGGGAGGGAAAGGCTCGTTCATCCTTAAAAGCCTTACTGGAAAGCCCGAAGGTCCATACGCCAATATTGCCGGAAACAACGAAGGGCCAATCTTCAATGATATCGATGGATCGCTCTTCGAAGATACCGACGGGAAAGTCTATTTCATAGGACATAACCACTACATTGCCCTAATGAAAGACGACATGACAGGATTTGCCGAACCCATACGGAAACTTCAAGAAACCTGCTATGATCCCGAGCCTTACATCGAAGGGGCATTCATCTGCAAAGAAGGCGGACGTTATCACCTCGTTCAGGCCATCTGGTCACATCGGCTGCCAGACGGCACCGACACCTACTGTCCCATACGCGACAACGATAAGACTCGCTATAGCTACGACTGCATCATCGCTTCGGCCGACAATATCTATGGTCCCTACTCTCCACGCTACAACGCCATCACTGGTGGAGGGCACAACAATCTCTTCCGCGATAAACAAGGCAAATGGTGGGCTACTATCTTCTTCAACCCCAGGGGTGCACAAGCAAAGGAATATGCCCAGACATGCCGGCCTGGATTAGTTCCCATGAAATACCAGAAAGGCCGATTCCGTATTGATAGCAAACGAAACAAAACCATGAATATAAATGATAAATGATATAATTATAATAAAAGTAGAATAATGAAAACACATCTCACCACCCTCGCAGCAGCTCTCGCAGTGCTACTCGCCACACATACTCACGCTCAAACCAACAAGGTAACCATCAGCACGGCAAAAGCAAAAAAAGTTTCCAGGATGATTTATGGCTGGCATTATGAGGAAATCGGCAACATCGGCGACGGCGGTCTCTACGCGGAGATGGTTCGCAACCGAGGATTCGAAGAGGCTAATCTTCCAGGAGGTCTCGTCATAGAGAACAGCCAGTATAAAGACATGCCCAACCCCCAGCAACCCATCAAACGTGTCTATCAGATAGACCCTCTTGTGGGCTGGACTACCACACCGCTCTCAAATAGCCCCATCCGCATCACCCGCACCGACCGCAATCCCTTGAATGAGCAAAATCCGCACTCAATGGCAGTCAACGTCATCAGCAACGATCTTGGCCGCGCAGCCATTCACAATAAGGGTTACTTCGGCATGGCCTTCAAACAAGGCGTAGCGTGTAGACTTTCGTTTTACGCACGCACCGAGAACTACGAAGGCACCATTGCCTTCCGTCTCTCCGACGAAGAAGGAAATGCCGTATCGGAAACCAAGCCATTCACGATAGAGAAAAGCAAATGGACAAAATATGAGTGTGAGCTCGTACCGACAAAAAACATTGCAGCGGGCATGCTCACCATCATCCCCTCGGAGCGCGGCCGCTTTCAGATTGACATGGTGTCGATGTTCCCGTCTGACACTTACGACAACGGACGGTCGGTCTTCCGTGCCGACGTGCTGCAGAATCTTGTCGACTATAAACCCCACTTTCTTCGTTTCCCCGGCGGCTGCATCGTACATGGTGTAAATGAGGAAACGATGTACCACTGGAAGAAGACCATTGGCGATATTGCCCAACGACCTGGCCAATGGAGCAAGTGGGAGCCTCACTACCGCACCGACGGCCTAGGTTACCACGAGTTCTATGAACTTTGCGAATACATGGGCTGCGATGCCATGTATGTCACCCCGACAGGCATGGCCTGCACTGAGTGGGTCAGCCGCGACAACAATCGCAATTTCCATCACAAGGAGACCGATGTGAATTATTATATCAACGACCTACTCGATGCAATTGAATATGCCATCGGCCCCACCGATAGTCGCTGGGGATCTGAACGCGCCAAGAACGGACATCCCAAGCCCTTCCCGCTGAAATATATCGAAATAGGCAACGAGGATTTCGGCCCCGTCTATTACGAGAAATATCATCAGATATACTCTGCCGTAAAAAAACGCTATCCTCAGCTGCGCTTCATAGCCGATAGTCCATTGGGTACCGAGGGTGAAAAGGAGAGGTTCATGGACGAATTCATCGACAAGAGTGAATTGGAAATCTACGATGAGCATTACTATAAGAGTATACCTTGGGCCGTGCAAAATTTCCACAAATACGACAGTTACAAACGTCAGGGCATCGACATCTTTGTCGGTGAACTGGGTATACAGAGCAATGGCGTAGGCGGACCCTCGGGCAAGTATCCGGGCAGCATTCTGGCTGAAGGCATCTTCAAAATGGGACTTGAACGCAACGGCGACCTTAACCCCATCATGGCCGATCGGCCGTTGATGCGCAACTGGGAATCAATCGACCGCAACGACATGCAACCGCTTATTCTCAACAGCAGCACCATTAGCGCACGGACATTCAATTACCAGCTATGCAAGATGCTGCGCGACAATCCTGTCGACCAGATGTTCGAGGTAGACAACTCCGAGGGCGAGCAGACCCTCTTCGTCACAGCAGGACGAGACCTCCAGCGCAAGCAGATGGTTATAAAGATTATTAACCTGAGTGAGCAGCCACAGATGTTTGAGTTGAAAACTGACAAGAACTTCAAAAACCGGAAAACAGAAGTCATCACCCTCACGGCAACACCGGAGCAACGGGTAACACCGCTTACTCCCAATGCTGTCAGTACCATCAGCACGACAACTACTGTCAGCAATGGCGACAAGATTAACTTGCCAGGAAATGCTTTCGTTATTTACAGAATCAACTTATGAAAAGGAAAAGTACAACAGCATTAGCGGCACTGGCGGCAGCCATACCCGCCATGGCACAACAGGACAAGCCTAATGTAGTCATCATTGTAGCCGACGATCTAGGTTGGGGCGATGTGAGTGCTTACGGCAACACAACCATTCAAACACCCAATATTGACCGACTGGCACACGAGGGGGTGTGCCTGAGCGATGGACACGCCACATCGGCCACGTCTACACCTTCGCGCTATGCGCTGTTCACGGGCATGTATCCCTGGAAGAACGAAAATGCAAAGATATTACCAGGCGATGCGCCACTACTCATCTCGCCCGACCAGTTCACCATGCCGAAGATGTTTCAGCAGGCAGGCTATGCTACCGCGGCTATCGGCAAGTGGCACCTCGGTATGGGTATTGGCAAGATTGACTGGAACCGTCACATCGCTCCTGGCGCACGGGAAATAGGCTTCGACTACTCGTGCATCATTGCCGCGACGGTCGACCGTGTACCGACGGTCTATGTGGAGAACGGTGACGTGGTGGGGCGCGACTCCAACGATCCCATCTACGTGGACTACGACACACCATTCCCAGATGAGCCCACGGCATTAACCAATCCCGAACTTGTCATGATGCAGTGGAGCCACGGCCATCAGAACACTGTGGTCAACGGTATCCCGCGCATCGGCTACATGAAAGGTGGCGAGCGGGCGCGTTGGAAAGACGACGAGATGGCTCAATATTTCCTCGATCGCTCCTGCTGGTTCATCGATAGCATTTCCCCCTCTTCTTCGGGGAGGATTGGGGAGAGATCCCGTCCCTTCTTCCTTTACTACGGCCTACATGAGCCACATGTGCCACGAACAGCCGACCCACGCTTTGCTGGAGCTACCCGTCTCGGACCACGCGGAGATGTGGTGGTGGAGGCTGACTGGTGCGTGGGACAAATCATGAAGAAACTGGAGGACAAAGGATTGCTCGACAACACCCTCGTCATCTTCACTTCCGACAACGGCCCCGTACTCGACGATGGTTATGTTGACGGCTCGCGCGACAGCCGACCCCTGCACGACCCCAATGGCTCGCTACGCGGTGGCAAGTACAGCCTCTTCGATGCCGGCACACGCGTACCCTTCTTCGTCTACTGGAAAGGACACACACATCACGTAGACAGTCCTGTGCTCGTTTCACAACAAGACCTTCTGGCCTCGCTGGCACGGCTCATCGGACAGACTATTCCCAATGGCCTTGACTCGAAGGAAATGCTCGATACCTTCCTCGGGAAAAAAATGAAGAACCGCGACGACCTCGTAGTAGAAGCCAGCGGACGGTTAGCCTATCGGTGGCGACAGTATGCGCTGGTGCCCCCCTATCGCGGCCCCGAGACCAACGAGACAGGTAACGAACTGGGCGTGGTCAGCGACTGGGCCCTTTACGACCTCAAGGCCGATCCCACACAACACACCGACCTCGCCCAACGGAAGCCGGCGCTCGTAAAGAAACTTAAACGCGCTTTCCTGCGGCAAGTTGAAGGCTACTACGATCCCGACCGTGAGCAAGAGACTCTGAAATAGAGATAAAACAAAGATTGCCATCCATCACGGACAACAATCCTCCAAAGCGTTTTTGTATAAAAAACTTAACTCAAGTATAAAAATATGTATTATGTGTTCTATTCGCTTGCAAAGGTACGAAAAAAATCATGCCCTGCAATCTTTTTTATGTCTTTTTTATAAGAATTTGTCAGACACGCTATATAAAAAATTCACTCCGTGTCAACAAATGTCATACGGCTGTGCTTGTCCATCCGCTTATGGCATAATTTCTCACGCTCAAGAAAAGAAATACATTACTTTTCTTTTCACTTAATCGGAATTTTCGTAATTTTGCAGCGCGAAAACACTGAACACTATGAGTATAGAGAAGAAGATCAGTGCGGCCGTCATTGCCGCCATCAAAGAATTATACGGGCAAGACGTGCCCGCTGAACAGGCACAGTTACAGAAAACACGCACAGGATTTGAAGGCAACCTTACACTCGTGGTCTTCCCCTTCGTGAAGATGGCACGGAAGAAACCCGAGGACGTGGCACAGGAAATCGGACAGTATCTTGTAGAAAGATGCGATGAGGTAGCCGCATTCAATGTCGTGAAGGGCTTCCTTAATCTCGTCATCGCACCCGAGGCATGGCTTCGCCTACTCGAAGACATTGACCACGATGACTGCTTCGGCTGCCAGAAGGCTACTGACGATAGTCCCCTTGTGATGATTGAATACTCCTCGCCCAACACCAATAAGCCCCTCCACCTCGGACATGTGCGCAACAACTTGCTCGGCTGGTCGCTCGCGCAAATCATGGAGGCTAACGGCAACCATGTTGTGAAGACCAACATTGTGAACGATCGAGGCATACACATCTGCAAATCGATGCTCGCATGGCAAAAATGGGGCAACAACGAGACTCCCGAGTCTACTGGTAAGAAAGGCGACCATCTCATCGGTGACTACTACGTGGCCTTTGACAAACATTACCGTGAAGAGGTTGCCCTGCTCGTGGCCCAAGGTATGGACGAGGAGCAGGCCAAGCAAGAGGCTCCACTGATGAAGGAGGCTCGCGAGATGCTTGTGAAATGGGAACAAGGCGACAAGGACGTACGCTCGTTGTGGGAGATGATGAACGCGTGGGTCTATGCTGGCTTCGACGAAACCTATAAAGCTCTCGGCGTAAGCTTCGACAAGATATACTACGAGAGCCAGACCTACCTTGAAGGCAAGCGAAAAGTGGAAGAGGGACTCGCAAAAGGACTCTTCTTCCGCAAAGAGGATAACAGCGTATGGGCCGACCTCACCGACGAAGGTCTCGACCAAAAACTGCTATTGCGCTCCGACGGCACGAGTGTCTATATGACACAAGACATCGGCACCGCCGAGATGCGCTATGAGGACTACCCCATCGACAAGATGATCTACGTTGTCGGCAACGAGCAGAACTACCATTTCCAAGTGCTCTCGCTGCTGCTCGACCGCCTCGGCTTCAAATGGGGGAAAGACCTTGTGCATTTCTCCTATGGCATGGTCGAGCTGCCCAACGGCAAGATGAAGAGCCGCGAGGGCACCGTCGTCGATGCCGATGAGCTCATCGCCACGATGATTGCCGATGCTCGCCGAGTGGCCGACGAAGCAGGCAAGAACGCCGACATGACCGAAGAAGAGCGTAAAGAAATCGCCCGCATTGTTGGTCTCGGCGCTCTCAAGTACTTCATCCTCAAGGTTGATGCCCGCAAGAATATGCTTTTCAATCCTGAGGAGAGCATCGACTTCAACGGCAACACTGGACCCTTCATCCAGTACACCCATGCCCGCATCCGCTCGATACTAAGGAAAAGTGAAGAAACGAAAAACGCCTCATGCCTCACGCTTCACGCTTCACTTGAAGAAAAAGAGACGACCCTCATCCAGAAGCTCAGCGAGTTCCCCGCAGTCGTCGCACAGGCAGGAAAAGACTACTCCCCCAGTGGTATCGCCAACTATTGCTATGAGCTTACCAAGGAGTTCAACCAGTTCTATCACGACTACAGCATCCTCGGTGAGCCCGATCCCGCCATCCGGCAGATGCGTCTCGTGCTTGCCCGCTGCGTCGCCAAGGTCATCAAACAAGGCATGGCACTCCTCGGCATCGAAGTGCCGGAAAGGATGTAATCCCCCATGAATACCATTCAAACCAATCCTCCCGACAACCGACACGACACTGTGTTGCCCCTTCCTTTAGAAGTCAAGGCTTCTGCGTGGGCGGTCGATGCCGCGTGCTCAGGCAACCCAGGACCAATGGAATACAGAGCCGTTGACCTACAGACAGGCTACGAGGTATTCCGCTTTGGTCCTATGCACGGCACCAACAACATCGGTGAGTTCCTCGCCATCGTCCATGCCCTCGCTCTGATGCAGCAGCGGGGTATTACCGACCGCGTCATCTACAGCGACTCGCATACGGCTATCCTATGGGTGAAGAAGAAACAGTGCAAAACCAAACTCGCCCGTACCCCGCAGACCGCACCCCTCTTCGACATCATCCGCCGTGCCGAGACATGGCTCCGCACGCACAATGTTACCACACCCATCCTCAAATGGGATACTCAGAACTGGGGCGAAGTTCCCGCCGACTTCGGCAGAAAGAAATAAACCTTTTCAAATGCCTTTTTGTTATTATTCTACAAAAAAGCATTGCTTTACACTTTAGCTAATCTGACAAATGATTAATTTCTCTTGTAAGAGGTGACGCTATTACTACCAATGCCCTGGCTGAAATACTCCTCAACTGCGGCAGGTAGAAGTGGAGCAGACGTACCATTCCCTACACGCAATTGAGAATTAGTTTCTACGCGAATCTCATCGTAAAGGTCACTATCAATAAACGATTGCAGGGTTTTCGCACCTCCTTCGACAATCAGCGACTGCAGATTGCGGTTACGGCAAATCTCTATTAGTTCTTCTATTGAAGAAACAACCAAAAAGGAAGAATGTATGTTTTCATGTGATGTTCCGAGGACAAAGCATACAGGATTTCTCCCACTCCAACGGCGGACATTAAGCTGAGGATGGTCGCGCTCGGCGGTGATACGCCCCACGAGAATAGCATCTTCCTCTGCACGCATTTTGTGAACAAGAATTTGAGAAAATTCCGATGAAATGGTTGTTTTTTTAAAGTTATCATCTAAAAAGCCATCGGCGGTCTGTGCCCATTTGAGGATAATATAGGGGCGATGTTTCTCATGGAAAGTGAAGAAACGCCGGTTCAGCCAACGGCACTCATCTTCGAGCACGCCCACGGTCACGTCGATGCCGGCCTCACGTAGCAGTTGTATACCTCGTCCACTGACCTCGGAAAAACTGTCTACACAACCGACTACCACGCGCCTGACACCTTTCTTGACGATTAGCTCTGCGCAAGGCGGTGTCTTTCCATAGTGTGAACAGGGCTCAAGCGAGACATAGAGGGTGGCCTGCGGCAGCAGATGCTCGTCTTCACAGGCAATAGAAGCAAAGGCATTCACCTCGGCATGAGCCTCGCCACACC
Organism: uncultured Prevotella sp.; assembly: GCA_905234845.1. Lineage (GTDB taxonomy): Bacteria > Bacteroidota > Bacteroidia > Bacteroidales > Bacteroidaceae > Prevotella. Next base: position 27,083 of record CAJOIW010000017.1, read on the forward strand.
GCACATGATAGCCTTCGCCAAGGATACGTCCCGATTGCGGCTCCACGATGACCGCGCCCACCATAGGGTTAGGCCGTGACTCCTGCCGTCCGCAGGCAGCCAGTTGCAGACAGCGACGCATATACCGCTCATCTTGTTCTCGCTCTTTCATGCTGCAAAGTTACCTATTTTTTCCCCGACAAATATAGGTTTTGAAGAAGAAATCGTGGTTTTTGTAAAGTTTAACGCTTTTTGTGTTGCATTTTTACTGGTATTGCCTTATCTTTGCAGGGTCATCAACAATCGAAGAAACATATGAAAATGAAAATCCTTCTCAGTACCATGTTGTTTGCTTTGGGCTTGACTGCTCAGGCACAGACCGTGCGCAACTCCTACAACTCCACGGTGGCAAAGATCGAATCGAATGGTACAGTGCGCAATGCCAACAATGCTTATATCGGCAAATTCGACGGCTCCACTATCCGTAACAAGAACAATTCGTCGGTGGGTTCCATCAGCAGCGACGGCACCATTCGCAATGGTTACGGCTCCGTGGTATGCAAGATTTATAACGACGGTACCGTGCGCGACGGAATGAACCGCACACTGGGTAAGGTGGAGAGTGGCGGCACCGTGCGCAATGCCAACAACTCCACTATCGGTAGCGGTAACGGCGTGAAACGAGAGTGGCTCGCAGCCTATTTCTTTGGCAATTTCTTCAATTAAGAAATGACCTATCGCGACCTGTGGCAGAGTCTACAAACAGCCTATGCCCCAAATGAGGCGCAGGCCGTGGTGCGACTCCTACTTGAGGAAGAGTTCGGACTATCGCTTGCCGATGTGCTTGGTGGGGCAACGGACAATCTCGATGACGAAGAAAAAATGCGATTGAGCACGATGATGGCGCGGCTGAAGCGGGGTGAGCCTGTACAGCACATCATCGGCTATGAGACTTTTTGTGGTCGCAAGTTTCACGTATCCCCCGCTGTGCTTATCCCACGACCGGAAACAGAAGAGTTATGCAGGTGGATACTATCCCATTCACTCCCAACATCCCCCACTATTCTCGACATTGGCACAGGCTCGGGATGCATCGCTATCACCCTTGCCGCTGAGCTTCCCACAGCCCACGTTGAGGCTTGGGACATCTCCGAAAAGGCGCTTGCCATTGCTTGCGAGAATGCCAACAGTTCCCATGTTCACGTGTCGTTCCATCTTCAGGATGCGCTTCTTCCACCTGCCGACACTGAAAAATGGAATGTCATTGTCAGCAATCCTCCCTACATCTGTGAGCAGGAACGTGATACCATGTCGGCCATAGTTATCGACCATGAGCCTGCACAGGCCTTGTTTGTTCCCGATGCCAACCCTCTCTGCTTCTACCAAGCCATTGCCCATTATGCCTGCCATGCGTTGAAGCCTGATGGCCTGCTCTATTTTGAGATAAACCCTCTCTATGTTAACAACCTCTCCGAAATGCTGAATCATTTCCATTTCGTCAATATTTCTTCTAAGAAAGACCAGTTTGGGAAACAACGTTTCATCCTCGCAAGAAAAACAATATAAGTATGATACAAAAGGATGTTACCGAGAAAGAAGCCCTTGCCAAACTCACCGCACTTTGCGCCCGAGGAGAACACTCACAGGGTGAGATGCTTGAAAAAATGCGCCAGTGGAACATTGACGATGAAGCCACGAAAGCACGCATCATGGCCTACCTCATAGAAAACAAATATGTTGATGACGAGCGCTTTACTCGTGCTTTTGTCCACGATAAGATTGTTTACAACCAATGGGGTCGACGGAAGATAGAACAAGCACTTTGGGCAAAAGGTATCGGCAAGGAGGTGCAAGCAAAAATTCTCGATGAAATCGACGATTCTGAATATCTCTCCATATTAAAACCTCTCTTACTGACCAAACAACGCAGTATAAAGGCAGCATCCGACTACGAGCTACGCGGCAAACTCATCCGCTTTGCCATGCAGCGCGGTTTTACATTCGACATCATCCGCCAGTGCATCGACGGCGCAGAAGACTATGAAGACGACTAAAATAAATGGTTAAGAACTTGATTTTTTGAGTATCCTTTTGTTTTTCAAAATATTTGTGCTAAATTTGCACAAATTATTTATTCTTAGCTGACAGACAATGCTGACAAAAAAGCCAAATGACATAAAGCGCGATGCCAAAGCTTTTGTAAAGAAGTGGGCAGGGAAGGGCAAAGAGAGGCAAGACGACAAAACCTTTTGGGAAGACCTCTTAGAGGATGTTTTCGGAATAGACCGTGCCCGCAATGAGATTGAAGTGCAGAAAACGGTTAAAGTACCCAATTCCGTAAGGCAAACTCGCACGAAAGCCATCGATGTCTACGTGAAGACTTCGCAGGTGGTGATAGAGCAAAAGAGCTTTGGTATAGATCTTGACAAGCCTGAAATGCAGAGCGACGGCATGGAACTTACCCCCATGGAGCAGGCCAAACGCTACTACGATTGGCTCGACCAGCCCCAACAGGGAAGGTTTATCATCGCCTGCAATTTCAACGAATTCCGCATATTTGATAATTTCCATAAGGCCGCTGCCGAAAATGTCATCTTTCTTGAAGAACTACCCACACGATGGCGCGAACTGAAATTCTTGGTTGAGCCTTACGAGACAACAGCTCAATACGAAAAACGTACAGAGGAGTATGTAGCAAAAACAGCCAACGAGTATGTACACAAGTTGTATAAATCTTTATTGGGCCGGCGCAAGAATTTGAACAGCGAGGAGTCTCATAGTCTCAACGTGTTCTGCGTGCGTTGGGTATTTCTCCTATTTGCCGAAGATGCTGGACTATTCAACAATTTCTTACATAATTTTATAGAAGGAAAATCAGCTAAATGCTTGAAAGAAGCATTTGACGACCTTTTTGAGTTTCTTGATTACGAGGAACGCGACCGTCGTGTTTTGCGCTTTGCCCCCAAAGAGTTGCTCGCATTCCCTTATGTAGACGGTGGCCTATTTCAAAATGATTCCAGTTATTCCACGCCTGTCATTTCGGAACAAACCAGACAATTGCTCCTCGGAGCATGGAACCTAACTATACCCGAAACGGGCGAACCCTTCTACTGGAACGACATTTCACCTACCAACTTCGGTTGCATCTTCGAGAGCACTGTCGAGAAAAGTGTACGCGATGCCGGAGGTATGCACTACACGTCTCCCCGTAATATCCGCCGGCTCATTGGTCCGCTTTTCCTCGACGAGCTACAGACTGAACTCGATGACCTATTGGCCATGCCAACCGAAAGTAAGACAGAACGCAAAGCTACAGAGGAAGCCATAGAAACCTACCGCACTAAGCTTTCCTCACTACGTTTCCTTGATCCTGCTTGCGGCAGTGGAAACTTTCTTACCGAAACGTACAAAGCCTTACATGAACTGGAACTGCAAGCCCTTAGCAAACAACTCCGCCTTACATTTCAGACTTATACGATGAACGTAGACCCCTGTCGCGTACAGATAAGCCAGTTCTATGGCATTGAACTCAACGACTTTGCTGCCAATGTGGCACGCGCTGCGCTATGGATAGCCGAATGCCAGATGATACAACGCACCGAAGAGGTACTTAACTGTCACATTGAGATGTTCCCCCTTCAACGTAATGCCAACATCCACTGCACCAATGCGCTCACGGCTAATTGGAACGAAATTGTCAAAAGATACGCTTATTCCCCAACCTATATCATAGGCAATCCACCCTTTCAGGGAAACAAGAAGATGAGCGACACTCAGCGTGCGGATCTGCTGCAAGCTATGCCCGACCGCATTGGCGGAAAACGTGTATGGGACAAGCAGGGCAGCCTTGACTTTGTATGTGCATGGTATGCCAAGGCTGCCGAATATATGCAGGGCAAGAAAAATGTTGCCGCCGCTTTCGTATCAACCAACAGCATCACTCAAGGTGAGCAAGTGGCACCGCTCTGGTATCCACTCATGACCCACTATCATACCCATATATCCTTTGCCTGGCGTACCTTCCGATGGTTTAACAAGGCCGATGAGATGGCACACGTTCATTGCGTCATCATAGGCTTCTACCTCAACCAAAGGAAACGACAAACGACACACTACATTTTCGAGGAAGGTAAGGATTCTATCGCAGCCAGCAACATCAATCCCTATCTGATGGATGCCGAAAACTTCTTCATCTGGAACAGGGGCAAGCCACTGTGCACTGTACCCGAAATGGGCATCGGCAACAAGCCCATTGATGATGGCAACTACCTCTTTACCAAGGAAGAAATGCAAGATTTCATAGTAAAGGAGCCAGCATCAGAAAAATATTTCCATCCTTGGTATGGTGCCGACGAATTCATCAACCGTCGTCCGCGCTATTGTTTGTGGCTTGGGGAGTGTACGCCAGCTGAACTTAACCATATGCCACTATGCCGAAAACGTGTAGAAGCTGTTATTACTTTCCGCCAAAATAGCACAAGTAAGGACACACGTGAACTATCTAAAACACCACGTCGGTTCCATGTGGAAAATATGCCCAAGAGTAGATATATGCTCGTGCCCCGTGTCTCATCTGAAAACCGCGACTACGTGCCGATGGGATTTCTGGGGCCAGAAAACATGGGCAGCGATGCCATACAAATCATACCCGACATAGAACTCTATCACTTTGCTGTACTCTCCTCACGTATCCACATGGCGTGGATGCATGTGGTGTGTGGGAGATTAGAGAGTAGGTTTCGCTACTCTGCCGGCATTGTCTACAACAACTTCCCCTGGCCTTCACTCAATGAAGAGCAACAGCAACAACTAAATCTTACGGCTCAGACCATACTTGATGCTCGTGCCTTATATCCCGACTCTTCATTGGCCGACCTTTACGACCGAGTTTCCATGCCAGAAGAGTTGCTGCGGGCTCACGAAGCCAACGACCGCGCAGTGGCTGAAGCCTATAATATCAACCCCAGTCTGAGCGATGAGCAAATAGCCTTGGAGCTGATGCGCCGCAGCGTGAAAATGGCAGTGGCAAAAGAAAGAAAACCACGCAAGCGAAAAGCCAATACTCGGAAAAAATGAGGCAGGTTAGTTTCTGGCATCGGCTGTTCGACCTGATTGCGCCCCGTGCATGTGTGGCTTGTGGATCGCGGTTGGCCGAGAGCGAGGAGGTGTTGTGTGCCCGTTGCAATCTTCACCTGCCACGTACGGATTTTGCCGCTGACGCTTATGATAACGAGATGGCACAATGCTTCTGGGGACGCATTCCGATAGAACGGGCTGCGGCTATGTTTTTCTATCAGCCACAGTCGGAAACCAGCCACGCCATCTACGATTTGAAATACCATCACCATCCTGACTATGCCTTCCAGTTAGGACATTTCGCTGCACAGGAATTTGCCTCTCACGGTTTCTTCGAGGGAATAGACTGTATCGTGCCCATTCCTCTCACGCGCGGTCGGCAGCACGACCGTGGCTACAACCAAGCAGAGTCGATAGCCCAAGGTGTGGCCGAAATAACAGGACTACCCCTATATAATAAGGTTGTTCGGCGCAACATTTTCAACGGCAGCCAGACGCATAAAGGCCGATGGGAGCGCATGGAAGGCGTTGAAGAAGCTTTTGAGTTGTTAAAGCCCAAGCGCGTTCACGGCCGCCATGTGCTCATCGTAGACGACGTGGTGACCACAGGTGCTACGGTCTGCGCATGCGCCAAAGAACTGGTGAAAGCGGGAGAGGTAAAAGTCAGCGTAATGAGCCTTGGCTTCACACACACTTAGCCACCATTTTCTGAAAGACCATCGTTCATGCAAAATTCCCTAGGGAATTTCTTCCGAAAGACCATCTCTCGCATAAAATTTCCTAGGGAATTTTATCCAAAAGACCGTCTTTCGTCATTCAAGCCATCGTTTGTCGTCACTTAAAAACCGTATATTTAGCTGAAAATGCAAATTCTGTGATGACATAGCAACATATTTCCGAAAAATTGATTACTTTTGCAGGGAAATAAGTTCATTATTCCTATCAGCATGGAAACAACGAGAAATTTTCTTGCCCGCCATTTGTTAAAGATCGGAGCGGTGAAGCTGCGCCCGCAGGAACCGTTCACCTGGGCCAGCGGATGGCACTCACCCATCTATTGCGACAATCGCCGTGTGAATGCCTACCCCACCGTACGTACATTGGTCAAGCTTGAGCTTGCCCACCTCATTCTCACGCGCTATCCCGAGGCAGATACCATTGCAGGCGTAGCCACAGGAGCCATCGCACAAGGTGCGCTCGTGGCCGACCAACTCGGTCTTCCCTTCGTCTATGTGCGCCCAAAACCGAAGGATCATGGTATGGGCAACCAGATCGAGGGTGAGCTGCGCGAAGGGGCAAGGGTAGTGGTCGTGGAAGACCTTATCTCCACTGGCGGCTCTTCACTCAAGGCGGTAGAAGCGTTACGACAAGCCGGAGCAAGCGTGTTGGGCATGGTGGCGTCGTTCACTTATGGTTTTCCCCAAGCCGAAGAGGCATTCAAAAAAGCTGGAGTAGAACTGGACACGCTGAGCGACTACGACCACCTCATCGATGAGGCTGTCGCATCAGGCTACGTCACCGAAACCGACCTCGCCGCCCTACGTCAATGGCGACAAAATCCCGAAGAGTGGAATAAATAAAAACAATATCTCCGAAAACTTTGAAATAACAAACCATTATGACATCAACATTTGAAAGCACCGTAAGGCAAATCAACGCTCCGCAGTATCGCGTGTTCGATACACTGAGCAATCTGGAAAATCTGGAGCACTTGAAACATCACCTTCCCGCCGAGCAATTGGCCGGACTGTCGTTCGACCGCGACTCCATTGGCATCAATGTGCCCATGGCTGGCGACATCCGCCTGCGCATTATTGAGCGCGTACCCCCGAAGACCATCAAGTTCGAGGCCGAGAGAAGTCCCATGCCTTTCAACTTCTGGATTCAACTAGTCCCCATGAGCGAGGTGTCGTGCAAGATGCGTCTCGTCATCAAGGCCGAGCTCAACCCCTTCATCAAGGGAATGGTGAAGAAACCGCTTGAAGCCGGCATAGAGAAAATTGCCGACGCTTTACAGAATATGCCGTATTAAAGACTTTTAAAATCTTAGAGTCCTAACAAAGACACAGACAACTATGGCGACAAAGCTCTGGGAAAAGAATTTTGAGATGACACGCGAGATAGAACACTTCACCGTGGGTCGTGACCGCGAGCTAGACCTCTATCTGGCTAAGTACGATGTGCTCGGCTCTATGGCTCACATCACCATGCTCGAAAGCATCGGCCTGCTCACGAAAGACGAGCTCACAGCTCTGCTCGCAGCCCTCCGGACCATCTATCAAGAGGCCGAGGAAGGACGTTTCGTGATTGAGGACGGTGTAGAGGATGTGCATTCGCAAGTGGAGCTGATGCTGACGAAAAATCTCGGTGAAATGGGGAAAAAAATTCATTCAGGCCGTTCGCGCAACGATCAGGTGCTGGTGGATTTGAAACTTTTTACGCGCGATGCCTTGCAACAGGTGGTGGAAGAAGTGAAAGCTCTCTTCGACAGACTGGTCGCAAGAAGCGAAGAACTGAAGGACGTGCTCATGCCTGGATATACCCACCTGCAAGTGGCCATGCCCTCATCGTTCGGGCTTTGGTTTGGCGCACATGCCGAGAGTCTATGCGACGACATGCTCCTGTTGCAGGCCGCCTACCGCACAGCCAACCGCAACCCGCTCGGCTCAGCAGCAGGCTACGGCTCAAGCTTCCCGCTTAACCGCCAGCTGACCACTGACCTGCTGGGCTTCGAGTCGATGGCCTATAATGCTGTCTATGCCCAGATGGGACGCGGTAAAACCGAACGCAACGTGGCCTTTGCACTGGCATCCGTAGCCGGAACGTTGTCAAAACTTGCCTACGATGCCTGTCTCTTCAACTCGCAGAACTTCGGATTTATCACATTACCCAAGGAGTGTACGACGGGATCGAGCATCATGCCACACAAGAAAAACCCCGATGTTTTCGAACTCATCCGCGCCAAAGCCAACAAACTGCAAGCCTTGCCGCAACAGGTGACACTCATCATGAACAACCTGCCCACGGGTTACTTCCGCGACTTGCAAATCATCAAGGAAGTGTTCCTGCCTGCCTTCGACGAACTGACCGACTGTCTACAGATGGCTGCCTACATCGTGGAGAAGATGGAGGTGAACCGCCAGATTCTCGATAATCCTATGTACGACCCCATCTTCTCCGTCGAGGAGGTGAACCGTCTGGCTGCGTCGGGCGTGCCCTTCCGCGATGCTTACAAACAGGTGGGCATGGAGATAGAGCGCGGCACCTTCAAGCCCGACCGCCATATCCATCATACCCATGAAGGATCTATCGGCAATCTCTGCAACGACCGCATCATCGCACTCATGGACTCGCTCATCGCCGAGTTCCACTTCGACCGCGTGGAACGAGCCCTCAAGAAACTGAAAGGCCAATAAAACCTATAATATAAGTCCTATAAGCACCTATAAATATAAATATAGAGAAATGAAGAAATCCTCACTTTTCTGTGCACTGGCAAGTCTGCTGTTGTTCTGCTCCTGCAGCGACAACGACAACGAGTATAGTCTTGACTACCGATGCTATTTCCTTTTCGACACCGAGGTGCACAACGTGAGCGTCATCAAGAACGCCCTCAATCCACTGGCCTCCGGCATTTTCGTCTATGTCAGCACGGAACCTCGCAATGGTGTGCGATACGTTATCTCCGAACTGAACGACGGGAAGACGAAGGGCGAAGATGCCCTCACTACCGAGAAGGAGAGCCGCATCACCTACGCCCTTGGTGCTTACAATGGCCTCATCATCGGCTACAGCAGTCTCGGCAACGGCCTTTACGCTTTCGATCATCAGTGTCCCAACTGTATGGCTACGAGCAACCTCTACCGCTATCCGCTCGCATGGGCCAACAACGGACAGTGGGTTTATTGCAAGAACTGCAAGCGGTCTTACGACCTCAACAACAACGGCTATCCCAACACCGACGGTCAGAAACTCATCCGCTACCGCGTAGAATACAACGGCCACATCCTCATCGTCCACAACTGATGAGAAACTACGGAGAAAAGAGAAGGTTTTTAGTTTAAAACGCTAAAAAACGTGAAATCGTTTGGCGGTTACGAGATTAAGCCGTAACTTTGCAGCCGCCTTTGCGGAAATAGCTCAGTTGGTAGAGCACAACCTTGCCAAGGTTGGGGTCGCGGGTCCGAGTCCCGTTTTCCGCTCATATTTTTGGGAGCCTTGATGGTGGAATTGGTAGACACGAGGGACTTAAAATCCCTTGGCCAGTGATGGCTGTGCGGGTTCGAGTCCCGCTCGAGGCACTTTTTTCCCAAAAGCACCTTAAACATTATTCCTATGCGTAAAAGTATTGTTTTCTCCCTTTCCGCTATTGCTTTATTCATACTCACCGCTTGCTCAGGAAAGATGGGCGCATTGTCGGCCGACAACTTCACGGTGACACCCAATCCGTTGGAGTCGCGAGGCGGACAGATTCCCGTCACCATCAGTGGAATGTTCCCCGAGAAATACATGCAGCGGAAAGCTGTCGTCACCATCACACCCGAACTACGGACAGCCGGTGCAAAGCAGCAGGGACAACCATATACCTTTCAGGGCGAGAGGGTGCAGGGCAACGACTACTCCATCTCCTATCGTCTGGGCGGGCGCTACACGATGAAGGCCGATTTCGCCTATCAGCCCGAATACCTGAGCAGCGACCTCTATCTTACTTTCAACGCACGGATTGGAAAGAAAACCATCAATATTCCCGAGGTGAAAATCGCCCACGGCACCATTGCCACCTCTGAGCTATACCGTCTGACAATGTTCTCCAACGGCGGATGTCTTGCGCCCGACTCGTTCCAGCACAGTCGTCAGATGCGGCAGGAAGCCAACATCAAGTTCCTTGTCAACGAGGCCAACCTGCGCAAGAGCGAGCTGCAGAACAATTCCGTACAAGAGTTTGTGCGCCTGCTCAAGAAAATCAATACCGACCGCGAGCTTAACATCAAGAACGTGGAAGTGCAGGCTTATGCGTCGCCCGAGGGCGGATTTGATTTCAACGACCGCCTTGCCAATCGCCGGCAGAATGTCTCGGAGGGCTACGTGAAAGAACAGCTTCAGCAGACGGGCTTGAAGACCAATGTCGACGCACGCTATACCGCACAAGACTGGGAAGGCTTCCAGCAACTTGTGCAAGCCTCAAACATCCAAGACAAGGATGTTATCCTGCGCGTGCTCTCCATGTATAAAGACCCTGCCGAGCGTGAACGCCAGATTCGCAACATGAGCGAAGGCTTCCAAGAACTCGCCAACGGCATCCTCCCCGAACTGCGCCGATCACGCCTCATCATCAACTACGAGACCGTCGGCCGTACCGACGAAGAGATTGAGCGCACCTTCACAACCGAGCCCGCACAGCTCACTGCCGACGAACTACTCTACCTCGCGGCCACGAAGACCGACACCGCAGAGAAAAAGACCATCTACGAGAAGACCGCGCAGCTCTACCCCACCGACTATCGCCCACTCAACAATCTGGCCACACTCGCCTTGGCACAAGGACAGGAAGAGACCGCACTCGACTATCTCCGTCAGGCACTGCGCGTTAATCCCAACGCCGCCGAGCCGCTGGCCAACCTCGGACTGCTGCAACTGAAGAGCGGTAACCTGCAAGAGGCCGAAGGCAACATTGCCAAAGCCACACGTACCGGCAACGTCAGCGAGGCCATCGGCATCCTCAGCCTTGCCAAAGGAAACTACGCACAAGCCGTCAAAGACTTCGGAGCTGTAGCCACCAACAACATGGCATTGGCACAACTGCTCAACAAAGAATATGGCAATGCCGCCATGACGCTCGAGAAAATCCCTAACCCCGACGCGCTCACCGACTATCTCCGTGCCATTCTTGCCGCACGAAGAGGCAATCAATATGCCGTGTCAGCCAATCTTAAGGATGCCATCAAGAAAGACCCCGCCCTGGCTTCCTATGCCGAAAACGACCTAGAATTCAGCAATTTCAAAAAATGAAATTCAACCGATACACCCTCATCCTACTCTCGTCGCTTTTCATCCTCTCCTGCGGAACCGACAGCCGCCATTTCCGTCTCGAAGGGCGACTCATCAACATCGGGCAAAGCGAGTTCTACATCTACAGCCCCGACAGCAGAAGCGGGAAAGTAGACACCATCAAGGTTGAGGCCGGACGCTTCGCCTATGAGACCCCCTGTGACCGTCCGATGACGCTGGTCATCGTCTTTCCCAACTTCACCGAGCAACCCGTCTTTGCCGAACCCGGAAAGAGCGTCAGCATCAGGGGCGACGCCTCGCACCTGAAGGAGATGACCGTCAGCGGTACCAAGGAAAACAAACTCATGAACGGGTTTCGCGAGCAGATAGCCAACGCCTCACCCCCCGACATCACGAAGTATGCCCGGCAGTTCATCGAAGACCATCCCGCCTCCATCGTCGGCACCCACCTCCTGAGAACCTATTTCATTCAAACCTCACAGCCCGACTACAGCGAGGCCCAGCGACTGGCACAGCTCATGCTCGACAAACAACCCGACAACAACTACCTTCGCCGCCTCCATACCCAATTGCAGGCACTCTCCCGGACAGCCCCCGGCTCATCCCTGAAAGGCATCAGCGAGGGAGGAGTGGCTACCGCGCCTGTCGCCGTCATTAGCACATGGGCCACATGGAACCAGGAGAGTCTTGTACAGCAACGCATACTCAAACGGATGAAACGGCGCGGCGGCGACCGGCTCGCCCTGCTCAGCATCAGCCTCGACGGTAACAAAGCACTCGCAGACGATCAGCTCAAGCGCGACACCATCGGCTGGACAAACATCTGCGACCCCATGCTCTTCGAAGGAAAAATCATCGGACAGCTCGGGCTCACCACCGTGCCCGACAACATCCTCGTGCAAAACGGTCGCGTCGTGGCCCGTAGTCTTACCAACAAAGAAATCGAGGAACGGCTGAAAAACCTCTTCCCTTGAAAAACGTTGGGCCTTCATCACTCCAACGCTTACCTTTCTGCATCCAAAAGCTTACCTTTCACAAAGTAATATATATACTTTTACCGAGTAATATATATACTTTTACTCGGTAATATATATACTATTACCAAGTAATATATATACTATTACTTTGTGAAAGGTAAGCTTTTGGATGCAGAAAGGTAAGCCGTCAGCGTGTAAACGCTGCCATTCAGGTGCCGGCCATCGTGTCGGCAATCTTGTCGACATTCATGCTGCGGGCGCTGGCATCGAAGATATCCTTGTAAAGTCCGCCCTGCCGATAGACCTCTTCGGGCTTCCCCTGCTGCACCACACGACCATGCTCAAGCACGTAAATCTGGTCGGCATCGATAATTTGGCCGATATTGTGCGAGATGATGATGACCGTGCGGCCCTGCTTAATGGCATCGATACTGGCTTTTATCTGCTCGGTGGCGATGGCATCGAGGCTGGCAGTAGGCTCGTCGAGGAAGATGATGGGCGGGTTCTTGATGAACATGCGGGCAATGGCCACGCGCTGCTGCTGCCCGCCGCTGAGCTGCAAGGCCGACGTGTTAAAGCCGTCGGGCAGGTCGGCCACCTGGTCGTAGAGGAAAGCCTGACGGGCAGCCCACACCACGTCGTCGTGTGTGGCGTCAGGATTGCCGTAGCGGATGTTCTCCTCAATGGTACCGTCGAAGATATGGTTTTTCTGCAACACCAGTCCGATGTGCTCACGCAGCCAGCGTGTGTCCCACTGGCTCAGCTCCACACCGTCGAGGCTGATGCTGCCGCTGTCGGGATTGAAGAACTTGTCGAGCAGGTTGACGATGGTGGTCTTGCCGGCACCGCTCAGCCCCACGAAAGCCGTGATTTTTCCGCTCTCTATACGCATCGACACTTCGGTCAGCGCCTTCGTGCCACCCGGATAGGTGAAGTCGACGTGGCTCAGCTCGAAGTCGCCCTTCACCTCGTCGGGGTGATGGCTGCCCGTAGGCTCCACCTCTTCGTCGGCCTTCAGAATGCCGAAGAAGCCCTCGGCATAGATGAGCGCGTCGTTCATATCGTCGTAGATGCGGTGTAGCTGCCGGATAGGCGCACTCACATTGGCAAAGAGCATCACGTGGTACATGATTTTTCCGATGGTCATGCCTGGGTAGCCCGTAAGCACCAGATAGGCTGTAAGGATGATGATGAGCACCGTGCCAATCTGCTCCAGAAAACTCTTCAGTCCGTTGAACATATAGCTCTGCTTGCGCAGCCCCAGCTGCAGGTCGGTCATGGTGCGCTGCAGTCCTGCCTGCCGGTCGGCCTCTATGCGCTCACGGTTGAACGACTTGATCACGTTCATGCTCTCGATAATGTTGAGAATGCCCTGGCTGACGGCCTGATGCCCTCCAAAAATGCTGCGGCGGCCACCTTTCATGCGACTTGCCTGAATATAGGTGACATAGAAGTAAATAGGAATGATGCACAGAGCCACAAGCCCCACGTAGAAGTTGGCAGCAAACATCAGCACCAATGCGAGCACGGCACTGGTGAAAAGCGGAAGTATCTCTATGAAGAAATTGTTCACCGTGTTCGACAGGCTCATGATACCCCTGTCGATGCGCGATTGCAGTCGGCCCGTCTCGTTGCCCTCCGAGCTGAAGAACGCCATACGGAACGACAGTATCCGCTCCACCACCCGCAGCGACAGGTCGCGGCTCACAAGGATGCGCATGCGCTCACCGTAGTAGCGTTGGAAGAACGTCACCAACGCGCCCACCACCTCCTTGCCCAGCAGGATGATGCTGATGACCGTCAGGATACGCACCGCCGCGCCCCACGAGAATCCGTCAGGAGCCTGTATGAGCGCATTGATGCTGTCGACGGCACGGTCGAGTACCACCGCATTCACCTGCGCCATCAGCGAGCCCACCAGCGTCAGCACCAGCGTTACCGCCACCAGACCGCGGTAAGGCATCACATAGGGCAGAATGTTTTTAAGCAAGCCCCATATATTCATCTTCGCCCCCTCGGGCGTGCCAAACGGTTCCATCTTCTCTTTCATGATGCGAAAATACAAAATAATTGACAATTGACAATTGATAATTGATAATTATTTTGTATTTTTGCAGAAATAAAACCGAAAGACTATGCTTGTAAAATCCTACTGCGCTGCTGTCAACGGACTTGAAGTAACCACCATCACCATCGAGGTAAGCCTTCTTCCAGGTATGCTGTATCACTTCACGGGACTTGGCGATGCCGCCGTGCGCGAAGGGCGCGACCGTATCATCGCCGCCATGCAGCACAACGGATTCCGCTTCCCGCATGCCGACATCACCGTCAACATGGCACCTGCCGACCTGCGCAAGGAGGGTAGCTCGTTCGACCTGCCAGTAGCCATCGCCATCCTCGCCGCCAACGGCGACATTCCCACCGACCAGCTCGACAAGTATATGATGGTGGGCGAGCTCAGCCTCGACGGCCACCTGCAGCCCGTCAAAGGCGCACTGCCCATCGCCATTCGTGCACGGGCAGAGAGATTCAAGGGACTCATCGTGCCAAAGCAGAACGAACGCGAGGCTGCCGTAGTCAACAACCTCGACGTCTACGGCATGGAGTCGATGATGGATGTCATCAACTTCCTCACGGGAAAAGAGCAGTTCAGTCCCACCGTTGTTGACACGCGCCGTGAGTTCTACGAACAGCAATGTCAGTTCGACCTCGACTTCGCCGACGTGCGTGGACAAGAAAGCGTAAAGCGAGCCTTCGAGGTAGCGGCAGCAGGCGGGCACAACCTCATTATGATAGGTCCGCCCGGCAGCGGCAAGTCGATGATGGCCAAGCGTCTGCCCAGCATACTCCCACCCCTCACACTGGCCGAGAGTCTCGAGACCACACAGATTCACAGTGTGGCGGGAAAGATAGGCAAGGGTACGTCGCTCATCTCGCAGCGCCCCTTCCGCGCACCCCACCATACCATCTCCGAAGTCGCCCTCGTAGGCGGCGGTGTCAATCCCCAGCCTGGGGAAATCAGCCTGGCGCACAATGGGGTGCTCTTTCTTGACGAGCTCACTGAATTCAACAAGCAGACCCTCGAGGTGCTACGCCAACCGCTCGAAGACCGCAAGATCAGCATCTCACGCGCCAAGTACAGCGTCGAGTTTCCCGCCTCGTTCATGTTCGTAGCCTCGTGCAACCCCTGCCCCTGCGGCTACTACGGCGACCCCACCCACAACTGCGTCTGCACCCCCGGACAAATCCAGCGCTATCTCGGCAAAATCTCCGGCCCCCTGCTCGACCGCATCGACATCCACTGCGAGATCCAGGCCGTACCCTTCGCCCAGCTCTCGCAGATGCAGCCGGGTGAGCCCTCGTCGGCCATCCGCGAGCGCGTCATCCGAGCCCGCCAGATACAGACCGAGCGTTTCAGCTCCCTCTCTAAACAGGGAGGGCTGGGGAGGGTCCACTGCAACGCCCAGATGACCGAGCGCATGCTCCACCAGTTTGCCGAGCCCGACGCCGACAGCC
>CAJOIW010000018.1 GCA_905234845.1 uncultured Prevotella sp.
AAAATCGCAGCTTTCACCATGTTGCAGTATTTCAATTTTCTCAATCATAAACCTATAGGGCAAGTTAAATACGCACTAATTTAATTCATCCAACGGGTAAGTTATACATAAATTTGTTGCCTTAATTCGCCATCACACGGTGTGCTATGGTTAAAAGCGGCTGCAAAGGTACTAATTTTTGCTGAATGAAAGTAGATGACCGACAATTTTTTTTATCTTTTATTGATAAAATATGTTAAAACGCATGTGAGGCATGGTAATTTCTTCTTCTCATATTCCTGTTCTTTCGGCAAAAATTAGTAACTTTGCCGTTGGAAAACTTGTATTTGTTATTTTAATTTAGAGAAATTAAAGCATGATTAATCGTGAACTGATAAGGATTAAGATAGTCCAGTTAACCTACGCCTATTATCAGAACGGTAGCAAAAACTTAGATAATGCTGAAAAAGAGTTGCTTTTCAGTCTGTCGAAAGCATACGACTTATACAATTACCTCTTGTTGCTGATAGTGGCTATTACCCGCGAAGAGCGTCTGCGCGTGGAGATTGGCATCAATCGGGCTCAGCGCGAAGGAACAGAATTGCCGTCGCAGCGTTTTGCCTATAATAAGTTTGCCTTACAACTCGAAGAGAATAAAATGCTCAGCAAATTTGTTGAGGAACAGCACCTCTCATGGGAAGATGATATTGAAACTGTGCGTACATTATGCAACCTGATAGAGCAAAGCGAGATTTACAAAGAGTATATGTCCAGCTCCGATGATTCTTATGAGGCTCACCGGGAGGTATGGCGCAAACTTTATAAGCAGCTTATACAAGATAATAGCGATCTTGACAGCGTGCTTGAGGAGAAAAGCCTCTATTGGAATGATGACAAAGAGGTGGTCGACACTTTCGTGTTAAAGACCATAAAGCGCTTCGATCCTGTGAATGGAAGGCAGCAAGACCTGTTGCCTGAGTTCAAGGAAGAAGAGGATCGCGACTTTGCCCGTCGTCTTTTCCGGGCTACCATCCTCAATGCTGAGCAGTATCAGCGTTGCATGAGCGAGAACTCACGCAACTGGGATTTCTCCAGGCTGGCTTATATGGACATCGTCATTATGCAGATTGCCATTGCAGAGATGCTTAATTTTCCCAACATTCCAGTCTCGGTCACCATAAACGAATATGTCGAGTTGGCTAAGCTCTACAGCACTCCACGCAGTTCGAGCTATATCAACGGTATGCTTGATGCCATTGCGCGCAATCTCATTGCTACGGGCAGAATGGTAAAGCCGATGGCCGTGCCGGGTATGCACCGCCAGAAAAACATAGAGCAGGAAAGCGGAAATGAACAGGAGGAAGAGCAGGGGGCTGAAGAAGAATAATTACTATAATAATTGTATATAGAATGAATGTAATGTTTTTGCAGGCCGCACAGCCACAAGGTGGCGGAGGCGGTATGATGCTTATTATGATGGTGGCCATTTTTGCCATCATGTGGCTTTTCATGATTCGTCCGCAGCAGCAGCGACAGAAGAAAATCCGCCAATTCCAGAATGCGTTGGAGGCAGGTGCGAAGGTTGTTATCGGCGGCGGTATCTATGGAACCGTGAAGCGCGTCGACCAGGTAAAAAATGCCGTTGAGGTGGAGATTGCTCGAGGCGTGGTCATCACAGTAGACAAAGGTAATGTCTATGCCGATGTAACGCAGCAAGATCCGGCTAAGAAAGATTGAAGATTAGAGAAGCCTAAAGGATTTTAAACAATGGCATTAGGGCTGACACGTGTAGCCGAAAAAGTGAGGAGTTTCTTGTTCAGATTGCTGAACAAGGAGTTCCTTATTTTTTTGTTTTTCCTTGCGCTAAGTGGCATTTTCTGGCTTGTGATGACACTCAATGAAGACTATGAGCGGGAAATCTATGTGCCCGTACAACTTTCTGGCGTACCGAAAAATGCGGTGATTACCAGTGAGATGGACGACACTCTGCGGGTCACTGTTCGTGACAAGGGCTTTGTGCTAGCGTCTTATGTCTATGGTGAAGGAATCCGCCCCGTCATAGTCGCCTTCAATACTTTTGCCAACACCTCGAAGGGAAAGGGCACGGTGCCAATTGGCGAGTTGCAGCGTCAGCTTTCTCAACGTTTGGCAGCATCAACAAAGGTGGTCTCTATCAAACCAGACAGGTTGGAGTTTTTCTTCAACCATGGGCTGACTAAGCGCGTGCCTGTCCGTTTGTCAGGCTCTGTCGTTCCAGGTAAGAGCTATTATTTGTCGCAGGTGCAGTTCTGGCCCGAGATGGTTACCATCTATGCCAGCAAGCAACTGCTTGACAGCGTGAAATATGTCAGTACGGAGTATCTCAGAATCACCAACTTTGAGGATACCATCGTCCGCGATGTGCCCTTGGCAAAGATTAAGGGAGTGAAAAGCGTGCCGCAGACCGTACGAATCGGGCTCTATCCAGACGTGCTCACAGAGGAGAGCATCGAAGTGCCGATAAAAGCTGTGAATATGCCCGACGACAAATTGCTGCGCACGTTCCCCGGGAAGGTCGTGGTGAAGTTTACCGTTGGTGCAGGCATGGTTCGCAATCTTTCTTCTGAGCAGTTCTCTGTCGTAGCCGACTACAATGAGCTTTCTGAGAATGCCTCCGACAAATGCACTATTCATTTGCTGAAAAGCCCACAAGCCGTGCGCAATGCCAAACTGGAAACCACTCAGGTGGATTATCTCATCGAGCAGAAATAACTTATGCGCGTAGCGGTTACAGGAGGAATCGGGGCAGGGAAAAGCCATGTGTGCCAGTTGCTTACACAGTATGGCATCAGTGTCTATGATTGCGATGCGGCAGCCAAACGGCTCATGCGTTCCTCGGTAAGAATCCGTCGTTCACTTTGCCGACTTGTCGGTCCGGAGGTTTACATAGGCGATAGTTTGCAAAAACCTGTCCTTGCAGCTTTCCTTCTCAAAAGCGAAGCTAACAAACAGGCTGTCAACGACATTGTCCATCCTGTGGTGGCCCGTGATTTCCTGCGGTCTGGGTATGAGTGGTTGGAGAGTGCCATTCTCTTCGATAGCCGGTTCGACCAGCGCATCAGATTCGATATCATCGTCTGTGTCACCGCTCCACATGAGTTGCGTATCAGTCGTGTGATGAGGCGTGATGGCATCAGCCGTGAAAAAACACTTGAATGGATTAATCGCCAATTGCCACAAGATGAAATGCTTCGCCGTAGTGACTATGAAATTGTTAACGACGGTCAGCACGACCTCAATAGTCAGATAGAAGAATTATTAAATTCAATAAATAAATACACGAAAAATTAAGAACAATGGAAACAATTCTCTCCATCGCCGGCAAACCAGGACTCTTCCGTCTGGTTTCGCGTGGCAAGCAAACCTTGATAGTAGAAACTCTCGACGAGGCAAAACGACGTATTCCCGCATTTGCTACCGACCGTGTGACCAGTCTTGCCGACGTCGCTATGTATACTGACAGTGAGGACATCCCCCTCTGGCAGGTGCTTAAGAACGTGGGCGAGAAAGAGCAGTCGAAGGCTTGCTCCATCAATTACCGTAAAGCTTCAGGGCAGGAGCTCCGTAAGTATTTTGCTGAGGTGCTGCCCGAGTACGACCGCGAGCGCGTACATGATAGTGACATCAAGAAACTACTCCAGTGGTACGATATCCTTGTGAAGAATGGTATCACCGACTTTGAGGATGCTCTCAAACCAACGCAGGGAGATAACGTTGACGACCGCAACGAAGAGGAAGCATAGATCAGACATCGGTATCTCACAAAAATTCCCTAGGAAATTTTCTCCGGAAGCTTATCTTTCGCAAGAAATTCCCTAGGGAATTTTTGTTGAAACGTATATGTTTCATTTGCCGATGTTATGTGTCGGCATTTCAAATGTTAAGGTATTGCGTGTGAGATAGCCGTAATCTCGCACAAGGTCATGATGAGCAATAATGCAGCCACCATCGTATATATATTCCTTTTCATGGCTTTTTTATTAAAAAGTTAATAATAGCGCTGATTATTTTACGGGAAAGTCGAAATAGGTATTGGGATAGGGCTCGCCGAGCAGCGTGAAGTGCCACCACTCGTTGGAGTAGGCCTTAAAACCATGTTTCAGCATCACGTTCTTAAGCAACATTCGGTTTTCGTAGTTTTGCTTGGTCACGTTTCCACCTTCATATTTACCCATGAAATCGGGATGCGACGGTGGACCGAAATAATCGAAATGACCACCCATGTCTACTTCTTTTCCTGTGTCCTTGTGGCAGATGGTCATATCTACAGTACTGCCACGACTATGCCCTGACTTACGGGCTATGTAGGTGGGAAACAACTTGGACTTGTTGAGAGTAGGATAATAGTCGGCCTTGTTCTTTTGGTCTGAGGTCTGTGACCAACGCACGAAATGCGTGACGGCTCGCTGTGGACGATAGGCATCGTAAATCTTGACGACATAGCCCATCTCCCTAAACTCATCGGCAGCAGCCTTAAGCGCTATGGCAGCAGATTCGGTGAGGATGACACGGTTACACTCATAGCCGCCGGCTTTGGTTCCCATGAAATTGTTATCGGTCGCATAGCGCAGTTCTTCCACTAAGTCGGGTATCAGGGTCTTCGCATAGACAAATCCCTCATGTGGAGTTTCATTCTTTATAATCGTGCTGTCCTTTTGCAGCAGTTGTGTCGCATCACTCTTGTTAGTGTCGTCGATAAGTGTGTCTCCTTGTACGAACGCTTCCCTGTTATTACCCGCTCTCCCCTCGTTGCATGAAGATGTAGTGAATGCGAAAGCTACAACGAGTGGGAAGATAAAAGGTATCATCGATTCCATGGAATCTGAGTCTGAATGGTTTAGCAACAGTTGGTGACGGGGTTGCCGCAGAGCCATTCCTCTTCTATCCAGCCGGTGTACTTACCGTCGGCGGTTTTGACCTTCACCCACGTACCTTTGACATCAATGGGCATAAGGACGATTTCCTCGCTGAAGGAATAGACGGCGGGTGCGCTTTTGGCTGGACTGCGGCGCAGACGGAGGGTCTCGCCACCATAATTGCGAGTGCCTATAGCCAACACGCTATAGTGAATCCAATAGCCTGTCTTAGAGCCTTTCAGGTAGTTGGAGTCCATTTCGTCCAAATTTTCATCCATGTCGTCGATGCCGCAAATCTGCCACCAGCCGTTTTTCGGTTTCTCGATGCAAAGCGAAACAATGTGCGAGGTGGGTATCATCGACACGACATTTCCCTTTGGAGCGTTGCGGATGTTGGTGTATTGTCCGTCGTTGTCGTTGATGAACGCGTCGATGGCCTGTGCCTTTGCGATGAATGGCAGACACAAGACAAAGAGAAGAAGAAATGATTTCTTCATGTTTATTTATTCTTAAAATCGATAGGAATCGTGTACTTTACGGGTACGCACTTGCCGTCCTGTTTGCCTGGAGTCCATTTGGGCATATTCTTCACGAGTCGTAGGGCTTCTTGGTCACAGGCTTCCGAGAGCGACTTCACTACCTTCGGTTCACTGATGCTACCGTCTTTCTCAATGGTGAACGTAACGATGACACGCCCTTGAACGTCGGTGCCATCTGACGGATAGTGTAGGTTTTCTTTGATGTATTCTTGCAGCGCCTGTTGTCCGCCACGGAAATTCGGCATCATTTCTGCCATACCGAACACTTTCGTCCCGTCTTCCTGTGTGGAAATCAGGTTGAGCGTGTCTACGGGTATAGCGGGTTTTCCCATGAGAGGCACGTCTCTCGTGTCTTCCTGCCTGATGGGAGGCTCGCCTTCGAGAGGATAAATATCCTTTGATGGCTTTTTCGATGAGTGGCATGCGGTGAGCGCAGTGATGCCCAGGGATATTCCGGCTATTCTCACGGCTTTCCCCGCCAGTCGCATGGCGTTGAGCCGCTGGTCGAGATAGCGCACCTCAGCCTCGCAAGCAGGGCACGTGCCCAGACATTCACCTTCGTGGTGACATTCCACAGGCTTGTAGTCGATGCCGTTTTCGTCCGCCACTTTCTGACGGATGCCTTTCAGGGTGTTGCAGATTGATTTACCTCTGTTCATAGTGTAATGAGTTTTAATTCTTTACTGTACTTTACTGTAGGGATGGGGTGTAGTGTAGAGATTTATTCTGTCGGCATTTGTATAGTAGAGTCTTGAATGATCTTGGGCTCTATGCCCGTCGGCTGCTCAATGATGTATTTTCCCCGAACTGACGAGGGCTTGTTCTTCGATGAGTGACAGGCGGTGAGCGCGGTGATACCCAAGGAGATGCCGGCTATTTTCACAGCTTTTCCCGCCAGTCGCATGGCGTTGAGCCGCTGGTCGAGATAGCGCACCTCAGCCTCGCAGGCAGGGCAGGTGCCCAGACAATCGCCTTTGTGATTACATTCCACAGGCTTGTAGTCGATGCCGTTTTCGTCCGCCACTTTCTGACGGATGCTTTTCAGCGTGTTGCAGATAGATTTTCCCCGAGTCATGTTTTAAATGATGATTTATTTCTGCAAAAATAATAAATTATACCGAAAAGAAAAAATTTTTTTAGTATTTTTGCACAGAAAATGGAAATGAGGAAGGCGATATGATGAAAAATGAAGCGCCGCTTATCGGTATCAGCCGACATCGGATAGCCACCGATGGGGTAGGGGTGACCACGCTCGTCACGTTTCACGGTTGCCCTTTGCGTTGTCGCTACTGTCTGAATCCGCAGTGTCTGCGTCCGTCGGGGTTATGGAAGACGGTTACGCTCGAAGATCTGTTAGAGGAAGTGCGCATCGACGACCTCTATTTTCAGGCTACGGGTGGCGGCATCACGTTCGGTGGTGGCGAGCCGTTGCTGCGCAGCGGTTTCATACGGGCATTCTGTGAACTGGTATGTTCCTCTCTTTCGGAGGGAGGCGACGGGGGGGCTTGGAACATCACGCTGGAGACGTCGCTCCACGTGCCCCGCAAGCATCTGGAGGAGGTGCTGCCCTACGTTAATGAGTATTTCGTGGATGTGAAGGACATGAACCCCGACATTTATCGTCGCTACACGTGTCGCAGCAACCGGCAGACACTTCATAACCTGCAATGGCTGGCCGAGCAGGGGCTCCAAGAGCATGTCATAATACGTCTGCCACGTATCCCCGACTACAACAATGGCTGGGATGTGCGCCGCAGCCGAAAGACACTGGAGCAGATGGGTTATACCCGTTTTGACTGTTTTACCTATATCAAAGATGTAGAGGGACACAAGCGCAAAATTAGATAACACAAAAATCGGAGAATAAAGCTATTCTCCGATTTCTATTTTTCCGATGAGCTTGCGCATGCGGCCGTTGCCGATGAACGGTGCATGGGCATCTTCGGGGAAGAGGATGTAGAATTCCCCTGGGTGTACGGTGAAATATGTTGCGGCGGGTCGGTCGTAGAAGGCCACGTCGCGCTGCTCGTCATAGGGGATTTCAGGTTCGCCTGCAAGCGTCGACAATGGTTGCCAGCCCACCTCCTCGCTTGTAGAGAGGGGTATCTGCACGTCGAGATACCGGCGGTGCACCTCAAGCCGTCGCTCCTCGCGTGGCTGCAGGTCCATATCCTCGAAGTTGATAAACATCTGCTTGCCCATGATTTCAATCCTGCCGGCCTTTGCCTCAGAGAAGTCGTGGGTCTTCACATACTCGAAAAACGCTCTCAGTAGCGGGTGCAACGCATAGTAGCGTCCGCAGTCTTCCATCTTTGCAATTATCATGGTGCAAAGATAATGTAAAAATATGAAACTCGAAAATAATGAAAAAGAAAAAATGCGGGCTGACATTTTGTCTTCTTGTGCTGTCAATTTGTCGCAAAATAGTTGCTGGTACATTCCTTGCACTATAGAGGGTGTAGCGCAGTCGCAAACTGGCTGCGAGGCAAAAGAACAATATTAAACAACAACTTTAAAATTATAGGAGGAATGATTATGTTACCAGTTTATCGAAACAGTTGGTTACCCGAAGTCTTCAACGACTTCTTCAACACAGTGAACATGCCGAAGGCCAATGCAACCGCTCCGGCCATCAACGTAAAAGAAACCACTGACGAGTACATCGTGGAGCTTGCCGCTCCGGGCATGACGAAGGACGACTTCGATGTGCACATCAATGCCGACGGCGACCTGACCATCAAGATGGAAAGCAAGCAGGAAAAGACTGAGGAGGATAAGAAGGCTCACTACCTGCGTCGCGAGTTTGCCTACTCGAAGTATGAGCAGACGCTGATACTGCCCGACGACGTCAACCGCGACAACATCGCTGCCCGTGTGGCCGATGGCGTGCTCACGGTAGACCTGCCCAAAGTGAAAAAGGAGGAACACAAGGTTACGCGACAGATTACCGTCGACTAACCGACATCGTGTCAAAGTGTAGAGGATGGCTTGTGCTATCCTCTTTTTTGTGTTCTGATGTTGAAATGCTTGTCTCTCGCAGGGCAATATGTGGCATTTGATAAAGTAATATGGCCCATATTACTCGGTAAAACGGCCCGTATTACTCAGTAAAATGCCCCATATTACTTAGTAAAACGGCCCATATTACTTTATCAAACAGTACGTATTGGTAATCGAAAGGACTTTTTTCAGGTGGTTAACTGGCTTTTCCTGTAGTTTTTGAGGTGTTTTTAAGTAATTCTATTTGTTGTGGGTTATGGATGGGACTTTGCATTTTGTCTGGAAAAAATTTGGTGTAGTGCGTAAAATCCAGTAATTTTGCGCATTGTAATTTTTTGGATATTTCAATCTTTGATATGATTCTCAATATTATCCTGATTATAGTTGGTGTGGCCGTGGTGCTGTGGGGCGCCGACCGGCTGACCGACGGCGCTGTGGGTATTGCCGAGCGCATGAAGATACCGCAGATAGTGATAGGCCTGACCATCGTGGCTATGGGTACGTCGATGCCGGAATTTTGTGTAAGCTTGGTTTCGGCACTGAAGGGTACTGCCGACCTCGCCGTCGGTAATGTCGTGGGTAGTAATATTTTCAACACGCTGCTCATCGTGGGTTGTGCTGCTGCGGTAGCTCCGATGACCATCCTTCCGCAGACTGTTCGCAAGGATATTCCTTTCTCTTTCGTGGCCTCGGTGGCATTGTTTGTCATGTGTCTTAACGGTAACATCTCGCGCATCGATGCCGCATTGCTCTTTGTGGGCTTTCTCGTGTTCATGTTCGTGACGTTGAAATACCGTTCCCAACCCCTTCCTGTAGGGGAGGAGAGTAGTCGTGCCGACAAAGAGGAGCATCCCACAGCTGCTCTCTCAGTGGGGGAGGAGAGTGACCGTGCTGATGAGGAGGAACCCACCCCCAACCCCTCCCCAAGGGTGGGGGGTAGACTGTTGGGCCTTTCCTTTTTCTATATTCTCCTTGGTCTGGCTTGTCTGATTATCGGTTCTAATGTCTTTGTGGATAATGCGACGGCATTGGCCGAGGCTTTCGGCGTGTCTGAGGCTGTGATAGGTTTGACGGTTGTGGCTGGAGGCACATCAATGCCTGAACTGGCAACGAGTATTGTCGCCGCGCGCAAGGGCAAATCGGGCATCGCCATCGGTAATGTCTTGGGTTCCAACGTCTTCAATATCCTGCTGATTTTAGGCGCGACGGGTCTCATCAGTCCTATGCAGATTGAGGGCATCAAGACTATCGACTTTTCCATTCTGGTTGTGTCTATGCTCATGCTGTGGCTGTTCTCATTCACAAAGCTGCGCATTGAACGTTGGGAAGGTCTTGTGCTCGTTGCTGTCTTCCTCGGCTATATGTCCTGGCTCATCAGCAATGCCGTATAGAAAAGTTGAGAGGTTTGAGCCAACAGCCACTGACGTGAGACGGGAAAATAAATGTTGAAAAACATGTGGAATTTGTTTTTCAACATTTTTTGTGTTAATCGACACTTGTATTAAATATTTTTTATAATTTTGCACATGATAAAGAATAAAACTCACAAAAAGTTTAAATAACAGTATCAGACACAATGAAACATCACACCATTAAATCAGCTATGAGACCTTTATTGTTACTCATGGCAATAACACTCAGTATTCCAGTGTTTGCCGGTAACAATCCTCTTCGATTGAAAAGCGGATCTCTTACACCACTGAAAGATAACGGAGGCAAGATATTTTGCGAAATAGATTTTAGCAAGTGTAGAGGTAACCGAAAACCGTTTGAACAACATCTTATAGAAGATTTTGACAGTTCTATAGAAGAATTCAACCGGGAATTTCCAACTATCAGGAAATGGTTCTGTGAACGTTGGGACGATGACATCGAAAAGGGTCCTAAAATCTCTACAGACGAGAGTGCGCCACTGAGAATGAAAATAGTTGTAAAAAACTGTCAGATGGGAGCCAAAAGTGGATTTGGAGGTGCTTCCATTAGCGGGTATGCTGAGTTTTACCACCATGGCGAAGATACCCCATTCGCCGTCATAGAGATACTGAAAATTTTCGGAACACAAATGAAAGCTCCTGTTGCAGGATATTTAGGTGTCAAACAGGCATTTAACGATTTGGCTGAATACATCTGCGACCTAATTTACCATAATTGACTTTAGTGTAATCATAATATCAAGACTAAAACTTTTCTATTTTAACTTTTAAAACTTTAACAACAATGAAAAAAATTTTATTTGTAATGGTCGCGCTTTTAGTGGCAATGACCAGTAAGGCTGATGTTGAGCTCAAGTCGGGTTCGTTAGCAGCGTTAAAAAGCAGTGATGCACGTATCCTCGTTACGTGGGATTATTCTAAAATGCTGATTGAAGACAAAAAAGTAGACGTATTCCTTGCAGAGAAAGGCTCAGACTGGCAGAAAGATTACCCTGCTGAAGTTGCGGCAGGTGAGTCGGCCTTCGATGTTACTTACAACAAGAAATGTAAGAAGTTCGCTCAAATTACTGATGACGAAGATGCAGCACAATATGAAGTGATTATTCATGTCAAGAAATTCCACTATGGTAGCACTGCGGCCGCTATAATGTTAGGCGGTTGGGCACGTGGAGCACACGTGGAAGGCACTATCGAAGTGGTTTCCATGAGTGACAAGAAAACTATTGCCACTGTTGAATTTGATTGTGCAGGAAAGGCATCCTACAGCAACGAGCAACGTCGTGTATTGGCCATGGTAGACCTTGCCGAGGATTTGTCAAAACTTGTGAGTAAGGCCAAATAAATGAATAAATGCTGAAGGTTCCAGCTCGACCTTCAGCATTCAAAGTTTTAATTCTTTAAGAGCCAGGAGGGTGTTCAAAACACCCTCTCTTCTTTTGTTATTATTTAATTGCGACCTTCTTTCCGTTAACGATGTAGATACCAGGTGTTAGGTGAGCCCCCCTCAATCCTCCCGAAGGAGGGAAGATGGTTGTTGAAACCTTGCGGCCTTGCAGGTCGTAGACGGGAACCTCACCCCGACCCTCCCCGAAGGAGGGGGAGTTAAGGGACTCTGAGCCCAGAACAGGCGATATTCCTGTTGTGCCGTCGATGGTGTACGAATAGGTTCGTCCTATCTCTTTAAGTGAGCCATTGCTATCGTAGGTATAGAACACCGCCCAATAGCGTCCTCCGTTGATGAGCTCTTTGAAGGAGAACTCTATCTGTTTCTGCTCACCAGGTGCAAGGAATGTTTCACTAAAGGCAGATCCGCACGACCAGCCATAGCCGTCTTCAGGGTTATATTTATAAAGTACGGCTTCTATCTCATCGTTGAATCCATTATAGGTGTCAACGTTTTTCACGTTGCATGTCACGTTGAAGGTTGTTCCTCGGATGATATAGGGTGAGGATGTTTCTACGGCATTGGCAACCTTGACATTCGATACGGTGAGATTGGGCTCAGGCGGTGTGACGATGGTCACTGCCAAACGGGCCAACTCTATGCTTCCGTCGTTGTCGGAACACACGCGGATACTTTGCACCTTGGCTTCTTTTGGTACATAGTGCATGGTGAAATCATCGGTGGCACCAGGGTCAAGGGCTACGCCAATAGAAGACACTTGCTTATCGTCGACAAAGAGATAAATGTAGCTCTCATTCACGTTGCCTTGGTTGGTAATGTTCATGCTGACCGTTACAAGACGGTTCACGTGCGTTCGACCTTCGGTTTTGATAGAGTTAATGCGCAGTTTTTCGGTGGCCGTCACAGCCTCTATTGTGGCTGTGTTGCCGTTGATGGTAAGTTTCAGATAGTAGCGATTGCTGTCAAAATTATCTTTCCACGTGGTTGTTCCGCTCTTTCGGCTGATGCCTTTGATGAGATAGGTTCCGTTGGTGATGCCAGATCCGAAGCTCACATTCTTAGCTTCCCATGCCTTATAGCCGTAACTGGGTTTTAGCTCAAGGTTTGTTGTCCAGACAGACTCTTTCACGCGAGTGTTGTTCTGATAGATACCAAAGCCAAGATCAAAGCTATAGGTGTTCTTCGTATTGTTGTATGCACCGAATACGAAATTGATGTTAAAGTTTTGTGAGGACGACGAGCGTGTGAAAGTTGTCGTAGAGGCTTCCATGTTAATCATCGTCATGCGCACATCCTCTACGGGGGGATTTCCTGTGTTGGGTTGCAGGCCTACGATAGCCGTCTGGAAGCGTGTATAGCCGTCGTAACTGGTGCCTCCGCCAGTTCCTTTGTCGTAGGGGTTCATCACGGAGAGTTTGAAGTATCCGTCGCTCGAACCGCTCCATCCCCAGTTAATGTGGAAGAGTCCGTTACCATCGTAGCCGTCGCAGATGAAAGCATGGCCGCTAGTTGGCGACTTGCCAGAATAGAGCACGGGACGTTTGGCGGCAAGCTCGTTGTAGATAATGTCTTCCCATTCTGAGGTGGTATAGGTTGCACGTCCTACAATGGTTGCCCCCGTATCGTAACCGAAATAGTTGGTGAAACTCTCGGTAGACATGCTTGCCGAGGAGCCACCAGTATTGTAGTCCATTTCTACGGACTGTCCACAATACTTCATCAGCTTGGCCACAGCATCGACGGCGGCTCCGCGTTCTTTAGAGTTGTACGCATTCTTCATGGCCGCATAGTTAAATGTCGTGGCAGGGAGTGCCGGGCGCTCGATGTCCCGTGTATAGGAGGTGTAGGCGGGAATGGCGGCAGTAGCCTTGTTATAGCTCCAATATTTCATTATCTGAGCCATTGCCGTAGCCACACAACCTGTCACATAATAAGTGGTGTCGTTCTTATGAGTTGTTTCGTTATAGGTTATTTTATAAACAGGCGACTGGTTGTTGAAGGGATCGTTCTGTCCCCACTTTGTGGCAACCAATGGACTGATGGCTTTCTTGGAGGTCGTCGCGGTGACGGCTGTCGCCTTTTTACTGCGCAGCATTTTGATTTGCTCGTCGTAGCATTGCAGCCACCAGCGCAAGGCCTCGGGCATACTCTCAGGGTCGAATGTTCCGCTGTCGGCATAGCCAAGGATTTCGTCGGTGCTCTCTTCACCAGAGACGATGACGAAACCGCGTTGCCTGTCGGTTGAGTTAAATACATAGTAAGTGGGATTGTCTGTTGCAGACTGCGCCACCAACATGAGTTTTTCTTGGCGCATAAAGCGCATAGCTTTTCGTTTTGCCGCATTGCTTCCTATAGGCTGGCTGGCAACCGTCAGGCAAGTCAGCAGACCGATGAGTAAAACCAGTGATTTCTTCATATTTTTAAGGAGTTAAGGATTTTGGGAATTGTAGAGACGTCACAAAGTGGCGTCTCTACAGGGATTTGAGACAATAGCACATAAACGCTATACGCGCTATCTGTCAAAAACCATAGATTTCGGCGAGTTTCTGACCGAGGGCTTCGCCGCGCAGGTCACGGGCAATGATTTTCCCTTCCGGGTCGACGAGCAGCGACGAGGGGATGGCCTGTATCTGATAGGTCTTGGCGGCAGCACTTTGCCAGAATTTCAGGTCGCTGAGGTGAACCCAGTTCAGTTCTTTCTCCGTGATGGCTTTCTTCCAAGCATCGGCGTTGCGGTCGAAGGAAAGCCCCACGACGTTGAACCCCTTAGCGTGATATTTATCGTAGTTGGCTTTCACGTTGGGCATCTCACCCATGCATGGGCCACACCATGATGCCCAGAAGTCGATGAGCACGTAATTGCCTTTGCCCACATACTCGCTCAGCTTATGGGGCTTGCCGTCGACATCGTTCTCTTCAAGGTCGATGAACTGTGTGCCGATAATGTTGTTCTTTGACAGTTGTGCCTCCAGATATTGCTTGGCACTGGCACATGCCGGGTGGTTCACGTAGGCATACGACGGGTTGAAAAACTCCTTCATCTCTGCCTCGGCGTCTTCACCAGTGATGGCAGTCTTAATGAAAAACGCGGGAATAATATTATCGTGGTTCTCGCTGACGATTTTCTTTATGTATTCTTCTTGCTCCTTCTGGATGGGTTCAACCTGTGGCCACAACTGTCCGATGAAGGCCCTCATCTCCTCTTCTGTACGGTTGCCCGAAGATTGATATTCCGTAATCGCCTTGCCTATTGGTTCTATCTTGGCTTCTATAGCATCGACTTCGCGGTCATATTTGTTCAGGCGTTCGTTCAGCGGGGAGCCTTTCAGTGTCATGTCGGTGAGGTTGACGTTCAGCGGTGTGCCGTCGTTGATAAACACGATGATGCCTTTTTGGCCCTTCACGCCGAAGAAATTGTCCTTGGCCTCGGAGCCTTCCAAACGGAATTTCCCGTTTTTCACCTCCACGCTGTCGAGTGACTCGTTGCGTCCGCTCACATTAACAAGATAGGTTTTCTGAACCCCCTCGGGAGCTGTGCCGTTAATCACATACTTGGCCTGTGCGGCCTCTTTGTTCGATTGTGCCATCAGCGGCAGTGCAGCCACCACGACGGCTGCAAGTGCAATTAGTCGTTTCATATTATCGGTCTATTCTTTGTTTATTTTTCCTTATTGTCTGCAAAAATACAAAATAATTGATAATTGACAATTGATAATTGATAAATATTTTGTACTTTTGCACTTGATTAACATGTCAGGGGTACTTGCTCAACCCCCTTTACCAAAACAAGAAACAATGAATACACGTCAAGACGAGGGCCTGCAAAGGCTCGGACAGAAAGTGGAGTATAGCGACGACTATGCCCCCGAAGTATTAGAAACATTTGAGAACCTTCACGGGGATAACGACTATTGGGTCGAGTTCCTTTGTCCTGAGTTCACCACGCTTTGCCCCATCACGGGTCAGCCCGACTTTGCTGAGATACGCATCATGTATCTTCCCGACAAGCGCATGGTGGAAAGCAAGAGTCTGAAACTCTATCTTTTCTCGTTTCGCAACCATGGTGACTTCCATGAAGATTGTGTAAACACCATCATGAAAGACCTTATCAAACTAATGGATCCGCGTTACATTGAGGTTAAGGGTTTATTCTCTCCACGTGGCGGTATAGCTATTCATCCCTATGCTAACTATGGCCGTCCTGGCACGAGGTATGAACGCTTAGCCGAAGAGCGGCTGTACCGATATAATGAAAAGTGAAACCCACCCCCAGCCCCTCCCCAAGGGAGGGGAGTCTGGAAAGATTCTTCCCATCGATTTCTCGAAATACAAGAACGTGCTGGTCGTTGGCGAGAACGCCACGCGCTCACTGACGCAGGGCGGCGGCTCCTCTGAACTGAAGACCCTGCGCGATGTCTCACCCCTCGAAGCCATTCGTGATGCCTGGCAGCAAGCAAACTCAAACAAGTCCCCCTCCCTTGGGGAGGCCAGTACAAGCGAGTCGTCACGCAGATAGACGATGTCGCAGGTGTCGTTGTGCTTATTTGTTACAGTGGGCTCATTGTCTTTGCCCAGTTTGGGTGTTCCGCTGACGATAACGAGTTTGCCGTTCCACAAGTGCCAGTCGGTGAAATAGCCCAGCTGCGGATAGACTACCGGACTCTCGCCTGCTAACGCATTTCCCTCGCTGACATAGCCCACGCTCTGTGCCGTCCACTGGCGCAGTAGCGCAAAGCCGTATTCGCGTGGGATGAAATAGAGCCGGCGCAGGGAGTCGGTCAGCTCATATCCCTCGCGCACCGTAGGCAACACCTGATAACACCAAATACCCTTCAGCTCATCGATGTCGATGATGAGCTCAGCCACATGACTGTTATCCTTGTTTACCACGATGGCCGTGCGGTCGCCTGTCTGCGGATTGCCCAGCACGTGCCCCTCCTTTGTGGCCTGCTCAATGTTGTAACGGATAGGATCGCTACCGTCCTCGGGTAAGAGCACCAGTACCGTGTCGCCCGACCCTTCGCATGTCAGTCCATAGACTGCCAAGTCGCCTGGCAACCGCCATTCTTGTAGCTGTTGCTGATCATTCCCGCCTTTTCCTCTTCGTCCGCAGCTGGCGGCCAGAATCGTTATCGCCGCAAATGCGATGAGTAATGTCTTTGTATATCTTGTCATCGTTTTTTTTATTTTTTGCAAAGATTTTGCCAATGAGTGCAAACGGAACTTGTTCCGATTTTGCCGAGTGCAGCTAAAACTTCTACAAAGATTTTGCCAATGAGTGCAAACGGAACTTGTTCCGATTTTGCCGAGTGCAGCTAAAACTTCTGCAAAGGTAATGAGTTTTGTTTGATTAGTAGGTTTTTACCTCACAAAATTTAGTTAAATACTCTTAAATCGGCGGTTGGAATGTTAACGGATTTTGTCGAGTAGAACCTTCATTCTAGCGTGCGAAAATGCTATTTTTCCACCCATTTACTTCTCTTTCATCCCCTTTTTGCTCCTTTTTCATTCCCAAACATATATCTTTCGGGGTGCAAAAGGCCGTGTTTTGGGTTGCGAAAGACCGTCTTTCGCAACCCGAAAGCTTACCTTTCGCAGGCGAGAGATATATCTTTCGCAAAATGAAACTTGCACATACTTATCCATCATCCTTTTTTCCCCCTCTGTTTGCAGGGACTCCCGCATTGCACACGCATACGTGAAAAATTCTCGTCCGCGCGACTTCTGCTTGAAAATTCTTCAAATTTGGTGTTAAATGCAAACGAGGAATTGTTAAATTATATGGAATGATGATGTCGTGATTGAATTTGTCGTAACAATTATTGATAATGTTATAAATCAATAAAAAGGAGAGGCAAATGATGGTAGTGTCATTTTTATTTAGTACTTTTGCAGCCCAGAAAAAGTGACAAGGGAAAACGGTCCTTATGTCATTTTGATGTAACAATAAAAAATGACAAAGAAAAAGATACAATTCAGTCTCGTCTATCGGGACATGTGGCAGAGCTCGGGTAAGTTTCAGCCACGTAAAGACCAGTTGGAGCGCATTGCTCCCGTTATTATCGAGATGGGCTGCTTCGCCCGTGTAGAGACCAATGGTGGTGCCTTCGAGCAGGTGAACCTATTGGCAGGTGAGAACCCCAACGATGCCGTACGCGCTTTCTGTAAGCCTTTCAACGAGGTAGGAATAAAAACCCACATGCTCGACCGTGGTCTGAACGCGCTTCGCATGTATCCCGTGCCCGATGATGTACGCGCATTGATGTACAAGGTAAAGCACGCACAGGGTGTGGACATCCCCCGTATTTTTGACGGTTTGAACGATGTTCGCAACATCATCCCCTCCATCCGCTGGGCCAAGGAGGCAGGCATGACGCCGCAGGGCACGCTCTGCATCACCACATCGCCAGTGCATACGCTCGACTATTACGATCATATCGCCGACCAACTTATTGAAGCCGGTGCCGAGGAAATCTGCCTGAAAGACATGGCAGGCATCGGTCAGCCAGCATTGCTCGGAAAACTCACGCGCCGCATCAAGGAGAAGCATCCCGAAATCGTCATCCAGTATCACGGCCATTCTGGTCCTGGTCTGTCGATGGCCTCAATTCTTGAGGTATGCGAGAACGGTGCCGATATTATCGATACGGCCATTGAGCCGCTATCATGGGGTAAGGTTCATCCTGACGTTATCTCTGTTCAGTCGATGCTCCGCAATGAGGGCTTCGACGTGCCCGACATCAACATGGAGGCCTATATGAAAGCCCGTTCACTCACTCAGGAGTTCATCGACGACTGGCTGGGCTACTTCATCAATCCTGGCAACAAGCATATGTCATCGCTTTTGCTTGGATGCGGATTGCCTGGTGGCATGATGGGCTCGATGATGGCCGATCTCGGTGGCATCATGGGTGTCATCAACAAAGAGCGCGCTAAGAAAGGTGAGGCGGAGCTGTCGACCGACGATATGCTCGTGCGCCTGTTCAACGAGGTTGAGTACGTCTGGCCGCGCGTGGGTTATCCGCCACTCGTTACGCCGTTCTCGCAGTATGTGAAGAACATTGCCCTCTTCAACCTGCTCACGCTCGAACAGGGCAAGGGTCGATTCGTGATGATGGACGATGCCATCTGGGGCATGATTCTCGGTAAGAGCGGCAAGGTGCCTGGCGAGTTGGCTCCCGAGATTATCGAGCTCGCCGAGAAGCAAGGGCGTGAGTTTGTCACCGACGACCCACGTACCTTCTATCCCAATGCCCTCGACGACTTCCGCAAGGAAATGGACGAGAATGGCTGGGATTACGGACAAGACGACGAGGAGCTGTGGGAGCTGGCCATGCATCCCGAGCAATACCGCAACTACAAGAGCGGTCAGGCAAAAAAGAATTTCCTTGCCGACTTGCAGAAGGCAAAGGATGCCGCCCTCGGCACGCACCTCTCGCCCGAGGAGCTCAGCGCCTTCAAGCATGCCAAGGCCGATGCCATCGTGGCACCCGTCAAGGGTCAGGTGTTCTGGGAGTTCCAGGGCGACGGCGAGGCTGTGCCGGCCGTTGAGCCTTTCATCGGAAAAGAGTATAAGGAAGGCGACGTGTTCTGCTATATCATGGCGCCCTGGGGTGAGTTTGTTGAAGTGAAGGCAGCTCTCGGCGGCAAGCTTGTGGAAATCAATGCCCGCCAAGGCTCGAAGATTCAGAAAGGCGACATCGTGGCCTATATCGAGCGCCCGCAGGAATAAATAATGGACTGGAAGAAAATAATAGACCATTACTATGGAGCAGAGACCAGCGAGCTGAAGTCTCTGCTCCTTCTTCATAGCCGGCAGGTGGCTGACCATGCCTTGCGCATCTGCGATTGCCACCCCGAGTTTCGCCTTGACCGTGAGTTTATCGAGGCTGCCGCCATGCTTCACGACATCGGTATCATCCGATGCGATGCCCCTGGTATTCATTGTCGTGGCACAGAGCCCTATATCCGTCATGGCATATTGGGAGCGGAGATGATAAGAAGCCTTACCAGTCTCACCCCTTGCGGTGGGGGCGGGGGTGAGGCTTTCGCCCGCGTCTGCGAGCGGCACACGGGTGCAGGCATCACGAAAGAGGAGATCGTTGAGCAAGGTTTGCCCATGCCTCTTCGAGATTTTACTCCTGAGACACTGGAGGAAAAACTGATCTGCTATGCCGACAAGTTCTACTCAAAAAGCCATCCCGAACATGTGAAAACCATCGACCAAGCCATCCGCAGCCTCACAAAATTTGGTGAGGCTGGCGTAGAACGGTTCAAAAAGTGGGTGGAGATGTTTGAGTAGTTTTAACTCCTGACTTAAAGATTTAGTCTTCGCTGCAACACCTTGCTCAATGCAATCACGTGGCGGGTCTGCTTGGTGATGTCTTCGCGGACGACGTTGATTTCGTTGAACAGTTCGGCGGCGGCACTTTGTATCATATTGGGCTTCCGCAAATCTTTGTTGCCATCGGGGTTCACGATGATGCGGATGCCCTTTTCCTTGAGTTCCACGTCAATGTCTTCGCCTGCCATGACAGGGTCGCCGTCGAAATGGATGACTCCAGGCTTCTTCCGATGAATGTGCAGCTGCTTACACTTGAATGTCTTAATCTTTGAGCTCTTGTCAAGTGTCTTGTTGAACATGTCGATGCTGATTTGCGGGGCTTCGAGTACGTCGAAAGGTTCCATGATGATGATGTCCATCAGCCCGTCGCTCATCGAGGCTTGTGGGGCGATGTAGGCGTTGTTGCCATATTGCGAGGCATTAGCACATGAGATGAGAAAAGCTTTATGACGTGTGGTGCCGTTCTCGTCTTGTATCTCATAAACCTCGGGTTTGTATTTTAGCCCTTCGCGCAACACGTTTTCCACATAGGTAATGGGACCGCGTTTGCCAGCTTCGGCAAACTTATGACTGATGAATGCGTCAAATCCCATACCGCAGGTGCAGAAGAACGGATGGCCATTGATGATGCCGTAGTCGAGGTCGTTAATCTCGCATATGTTGATAATCTCGATACTCTTCTTCACGTTCATCGGCAGTAGGAGGTGTCGAGCCAAGCCATTGCCTGAACCGCATGGAATGATGCCCAGTGCCGTTTGTGAATGAACAATAGCACGTGCTACCTCGTTCACCGTACCATCGCCACCTACGGCCACCACGATGTCGGTGCCACGCTCGCGTTCGCGGGCGGCTAACTCCGTGGCATGCCCCGACCGCTCGGTCATAATCAGTTCATAGTCGAACTTCTCATGGTCGAGCACGCGTTCTATCTGGCGTGGAATGTCAGCTTTGCTGGCCGCGCCCGATATAGGGTTCATGATGAACACGATGCGCTTTTTCATTCCTTTGCAAAAGTAATGATAAAAACCGAGAAATGAAAGAAAGAATAATGTATTTTTTGCTAAAAATGTAATTTTTCGTCATTCCGTTTTTCTCTTTCATCTTTTTTTATTAACTTTGCACCCTAAATCGAATTGTAAAAAGATTTTTTCCTGTTCGAGCCATGGGGAGATTTCTTTTTAAACCAAGTAATAATGGGACAATTACAAGAAAAATTCAAGAGTTATCGTGAGCCGCAGAAGTTCATGGCTGCCCATGTATATCCCTATTTCCGCGAGATAACCAGCAAGCAAGGTACTGAAGTGGATATGGGCGGGCACAGTGTTCTCATGTTTGGCTCCAATGCCTATACAGGGCTCACGGGTGACCCTCGCATCATACAAGCCGCAAAGGATGCTCTCGACAAATACGGCTCTGGCTGTGCTGGAAGCCGCTTCCTCAATGGAACACTCGATATTCACGTGCAGTTGGAGAAAGAGCTTGCTGCCTTCGAGGGCAAGGAGGATGCCATCGGTTTCTCCACCGGTTTCTCAGTAAATCAGGGAGTGATTCCTGCCTTGCTGGGCAAAGACGACTTTGTGATATGCGACGACCGCGACCATGCCAGCATCGTTGACGGCCGCCGGTTGGCTTTCGCTAAGCAGTTGCACTATAAGCATAACGATATGGCCGACCTCGAGCGCGTGCTCCAGAAGCTGCCGCAGGAAGCCATCAAGCTCATTGTCGTCGATGGTGTGTTCTCGATGGAAGGCGATCTTTGTAAATTGCCCGAGATCATAGAGCTTAAACATAAATATAATTGCTCGGTAATGGTCGACGAGGCTCATGGCATCGGCGTATTCGGTCGGCAGGGGCGTGGTGTTTGCGACCATTTCGGATTGACCGACGAGGTTGACCTCATCATGGGTACCTTCTCCAAGTCGCTCGCCTCTATCGGTGGTTTCATCGCCAGTGATTTTGATACCATCAACTGGCTGCGCCATACATGCCGTTCATACATCTTCTCGGCATCTAATACGCCTGCCGCAACAGCTGCAGCAATGACGGCTCTCCATATCATACAGCAAGAGCCTGAGCGTATAGAGGAACTGTGGAAGGTGACGCGCTATGCCTTGAAGCGCTTCCGCGAAGAGGGCTTTGAGATTGGCGACACCGAGAGCCCCATCATTCCGCTCTATGTCCACGACGTTGAAAAGACATTCCTCGTGACAGCCTTAGCGTATGAGTCTGGTGTATTCATCAATCCGGTTATACCTCCTGCATGTGCACCACAAGATACGCTCGTGCGTTTCGCACTCATGGCTACGCATACTGAAGAACAGGTGGAGCGTGGTGTGCAGGCATTGAAGAAAATCTTCATTGAGCAGGGCATTATCAAATAAAGTAGCTTAAAAACTTGCGGAATTGCAGAAAAAGCAGTAATTTTGCAGCCCGAAACGAGGACGGGGTGTAGCGCAGTCCGGTAGCGCTCCTGGTTTGGGACCAGGCGGTCGCAGGTTCGAATCCTGTCGCCCCGACATTAAAAAATCTAAGACGCAACGAGTTAAAACGAATTTTACGAATTAGGAACACCAATAATTTGCGGTGTTTTAATTCGTAAAATTCGTTTTAATTCGTTGTTAAAGTAAGATGATACACCCTTAGAGTAGGGATGCAAGTGTCAGTTTTCCTTGAAACAGACAATGCCTTGCATTTGCTCGTCGATGTAGAATGTCTGTCGGTGGTTGTTGCCCTGATTGTCGGTGTAGGATGTGCTCATGAAGAGCAGTTTTACGGGTGGTTTCACGTTGACGTAACGGGCTTTGGGCAGACGTTTACGCATGGTGGCGATGTCGTCGGCAGTGACGAAACGGGTGGAGTCGAGTCGCGAGTAGGTGACGCTCTTCCGATCGCCTGACATGTATTCGCTGACAAAGCCTTTGATCAGCGATTTTACCTCATGCCCCTGACCGCAGCCCACGAGGAGCAATGCGGTCAGAAGTAGGGTAGAAAAGAGTTTTGCTTTCATGTCTTGCAAAGGTTCTTTTTTTAGTACCTTAAAGCCTTTAGTTTTTTTCTGGCCTTTAGGGGTTAAAAGTTCAGGTCAAACACTCTTGAGTATGTCGAGCAGGTGATCCCAAACCATCTGTACTGTTGGAATAAGCAGTCGCTCGTCGGGTGAGTGCACACCGCGAAGGGTGGGTCCGAAACTCACCATGTCGAGGTTGGGATATTTCTCGGAGAACAGTCCGCACTCCAGTCCGGCATGTATGCCGAGCACTTTTGGGTCTTTGCCGAAGAGTTTTTGGTATGATGCCACGGTGAGTGCAGTGAGCTTGCTGTCGGCACGCATCTTCCATGCGGGATAGCCCTCGCCCTGCACCACTTCGGCACCTGCAAGCTGGAAGGCAGCTTTCACTGTGGCAGCCTGATTGTCGAGCGCACTCATCACGTTGCTGCGCTGTGAGGTGACAATCTTCGCCTCCTTCTCGCCGGTGGTGATGCTGGCCAGATTACTTGAGGTCTCCACGAGCCAAGCAATCTCCTCATCCTGACACATGGCAAACACACCGCTGTCGACAGCCTGCATGGCCTGAACGAGCCGTTCGCTGACGGATAGCGGGAGCACGGTCTGCACGTTGGCACTCTCCATGTGGAACTCCATGGTCTTTTCCGTCACATGGTATTCTTCTTCCACCTCGCTGACGAAGATGTTCCACTCGGCCCGCACTTGTTCCTTCTTGTCCTGAGGAACGGCAAACGTGATGATGCCGTCGCGCGGAATGGCGTTGTGCAGCTTGCCGGCATTGAATTGTGCGAGGCGTAGCCCGTGTCGCTCCTGTGTCTGATAGAGGAAGCGGGTGAGCAGTTTCAGCGAGTTGGCGCGCTTCTTGTTGATGTCGTCGCCTGAGTGTCCGCCGATGAGTCCCTTCACGCTTGCGGTAAGGAAGAACCAGCCCTGTGGAGCTGTCTCGCGCTCGTAGTGGAAGGTAGCGGTGGTGTTGCGCCCACCGGCACAGGAGACGAAAATCTGTCCTTCGTCCTCAGAGTCGAGGTTGATGAGCATGTCGCCTGTCATGAATCCGGCTTTCATACCCTCGGCACCCGTGAGACCAGTCTCTTCATCGCGGGTAAACACACACTCCAGCGGGCCGTGCTCAATATCGTCGGAGTCGAGGATGGCCAGTTCAATAGCACAACCGATGCCGTCGTCGGCACCGAGTGTGGTGCCTTTCGCACGCAGCCACTCGCCGTCAACATAGGTCTGGATGGCATCGCGGTCGAAGTCGAAATCCACCTCAGGCACCTTCTCACACACCATGTCCATGTGGCTTTGCAGAATCACGGTGGGCTTCTGCTCCATGCCTGGCGTGGCTGGCTTGCGGATAATCACGTTGCCGGTTTCGTCTACCTGAGTGTCGAGTCCACGACTCTCTCCAAACTCACGGAGATACTCAATCATTTTCTCTTCGCGCTTCGACGGGCGCGGGATAGCATTAATTCGGGCAAACTGCTCGAACACGCATTTTGGTTTTAATTCCATATAAATTCTTTATTTATGTTATTTTATTTTGCTGTTTTCGCTTTTTGTATTACCTTTGCACACCGATAAAACGTGCTTCGGCACGGCAAAGTTACGAAAAGTCGAGTGAAAAGCCAAATTTATTTGAGCTTTTTCATGCCAGAGGAGTTTCCTTGAGCGAAGCGAAAAACTTATCTAACGTTACGAGAAATGTTGAAAACGTTGCTCATAAGTGTATTGATAATTGCTGTTGCGATGGCATTATTCTGCGTGAAGCTACTTTTCCGCAAGGATGGCCGTTTTACCTCACAGCACATCCACGACTCAGAGGCTATGCGTGAGCGGGGCATCCATTGTGTCATCGACCAAGACCGCGAGGCCCGCCAGAAAGGGGGAGCATATTGAATAACAATTTGTTTCGCAAAGAACTCGTCTCTGATAAGATTTCACGTTGAGGATGCTATTATTGAGAATTGAAAATTAAAAATATAATGAAGAAAATGAACAAGAAACTTATTTCCTGTGCCGCAGCTACTGCCCTCATGGCCCTTGTTGTGGCATCGTGCGACAAGTCGCAACCACAAGTGGAGGCTGCCTCCGAAACCAAACAGGCTCCCACGGAGCTGCGCATCGCCTATGTTGAGAGCGATAGCATCGTCAACCAGTATCAGTTCTGCAAAGAGTCGACCCTCGATCTTGAGAAGAAGAGCCAAAACATCCAGAACACCCTCGCTGCCAAGGAGAAAGAGCTGAATGCCGCCGCCGCTAATTTCCAGAAGAAGTATGAGAGCAATGGTTTCAGTAGCCGTGAGGAAGCCGCCTCACAACAGGCCGCCATACAGCGTCAGAGCAACGATTTGCAAGCCCTGCAGGCTCGTCTGACCAATGAGATACAGCAGAAGACTGAGGAGTACAATAAAGCACTTCACGATTCGGTACAGCACTTCCTTGCCGTATATAATAAGGATAAGAAATACACTCTCATTCTTACCAAGGGCGGAATGGTGGACAACATCCTCTACGCAGACAAAGCCATGGACATTACCAATGAGGTTATCGCTGGACTGAACAAGGCTTACAAACCTGCCAAGAAAGCTGAGGAGAAAACAGAGAAGGCTGAGAAGAAATAAGTACAGGCTTCAACGCTTAATAAATAACCATTCCGCCGATGAAAGTCATTGCTCTCATCGGCGGAATGGTTATATGTCATCATTGGCGGTTTGCCAGTCATGTGCGTTAAAAACTTTCGTCCTCGTCAGCGGCGTCTACAGCCTCCAGGGTTAGGTCTTCCGGGTCGGTTTCGAAAGTGGTACGGTAACTTTCCTCGGTGAGCATGTCTTCGTCGAAATCATCGTCTTCGAAGTCATCATTCTCTGTGGTTTCTTGGTTTTCGGTTTCTTCCT
The DNA here is from genome assembly GCA_905234845.1 of uncultured Prevotella sp. Taxonomy (GTDB): domain Bacteria; phylum Bacteroidota; class Bacteroidia; order Bacteroidales; family Bacteroidaceae; genus Prevotella. Next base: position 25,500 of record CAJOIW010000018.1, read on the forward strand.
CATTCTCTTCTTCGTCACTCTCAAATCGCATGTGAGGTTTTTCTATCTCAGGTTTTGCCTTGGCGAAGATAGCCTCAATCCATGTGCCTTTAGGTATCTCGAGAACCTCGAAGCCGTCTTCCACTTTCTTCTCATACATTCCTCCAGGTTTGTGTAGGCGGTCTTTGGGAAGAGTAGTGGTGGAGATGTCAAAGCCGCTCTCAATGATGTCCTTGATGCTTTGCGAGATGGAGTCCCATCCTCCGCCGAAGTTACGGTCGAGCACTTCGATGAGCTTGGCGGCAGAAATGTGTCGGATATTCTCGTAGGTGAGGTCGGTAATGCGCAGGATGGGACGCTTCTTTACGGCCCATTTTACTTTCTCCTCGTCGCCCATGCGCACGGCGGCAATCTTGAACCCGCGTTCCTCATACTTTTTCTTCACCGCAGGCTTGTCCACAGTCAGCACTTCTATGTCGAAAGCACTCTTGAGAATGTCAAGATAGTGGTTCATGTTGTCCTTCATTTCCGCGTCTTTCATGGCACTCTCCCATAGGCGGAACACATCGTTCTCTTGTATATCCCAGACGGTTCCTTTGGTGAGGTTTTTTAATGTCAGTGTTTTTGGTTTTTTCATAAATAACTGTTTTTGATTCTTTGAGTATTTCATTGTTGCGGTGCAAAAATAAATACTTTCGTTCTATTTTACAAGTTTTTCGCAGAAAAAAAGTTATAGAAAGGCAAAAAAACTTTTTTTCATTATGCAGATGCGATTTTCTTGCACGGGGGAGTGGCATTTCTCGGGAAAAATCAGTATATTTGCAAACTAAATCTTTAAGGAAAACGTTACGATATGAGTGAACCTTTGGCAGAGCGGATGCGTCCACGCACGCTTGACGACTATGTGGGTCAGCAGCATCTGGTGGGTGAAGGCTCGGTGCTGAGGCAGATGATCGACTCGGGACATATCTCGTCGTTCATCCTCTGGGGACCTCCAGGGGTGGGGAAGACCACGCTTGCGCAGATTATCGCCCACAGGCTGGAGACACCGTTCTATACGCTCTCGGCGGTGACGAGTGGTGTGAAGGATGTGCGCGATGTGATAGACCGTGCACAGAAAGGCCGCTTCTTTAACAATGCCTCGCCCATTCTCTTCATCGATGAGATACACCGTTTCTCCAAGTCGCAGCAAGACTCGCTGCTCGGAGCTGTGGAGCGCGGCATTGTGACACTCATCGGTGCTACAACGGAGAACCCGTCGTTCGAGGTAATACGTCCGTTGCTCTCTCGTTGTCAGCTCTACGTGCTCAAATCTTTGGAGAAAGACGACCTGCTCCAGCTTCTTCATCGTGCCGTGACGCAAGATGTGGAGCTTAAGAAGCTGAAGATAGAGTTGCGTGAGACTGATGCCTTGTTGCGATATAGCGGAGGCGATGCCCGCAAGCTGCTCAATATCTTAGAGTTGGCGGTGGAGAGTTCCAACCTATCCGCAGGGTCTGGGTTTTCCGGAAAATCCAAAGAGCTTGGAAAATCAGAAGAGACAATCATCATCACCGATGAGTTGGTGGTGAGCAAACTTCAGCAGAACCCCTTAGCCTATGACAAGGATGGTGAGATGCACTACGACATCATCTCTGCTTTTATCAAGAGCATCCGTGGTAGTGATCCCGATGCGGCGCTCTACTGGATGGCTCGCATGATAGAGGGTGGCGAAGACCCGAAGTTCATTGCTCGTCGCCTTGTCATCTCCGCTGCCGAGGACATTGGTCTGGCCAATCCTAACGCACTTCTATTGGCCAATGCGGCTTTCGATACGGTAATGAAGATAGGCTGGCCCGAAGGCCGCATTCCCTTGGCCGAGGCTGTGGTCTATCTGGCTACTTCTCCGAAAAGCAACTCCGCCTATCTTGGCATAGACGGGGCTCTCGCAACAGTGAGGCAGACCGGCAACCTCCCTGTTCCCCTCCATTTGCGTAATGCCCCTACCTCTCTTATGAAAGAACTTGGCTATAGCGATGGTTATCAATACAGCCACGACTATCCCGACCATTTTGTCAGTCAGCAATACCTGCCCGATGAACTTCAGAAAAACCGCTTTTGGCATGCCCAGCACACCTCGCCCAATGAGGAAAAACTCTACCAATATATGCTTCGCTGCTGGGGAAAGCGATACGAGAATTAATACTATTCCCTCCCGACCTCCCCAAAGGAGGAGAGCTATCAACCATAAACAATAAACCACATACCGATCTCTATGAGAATAGTAATCTTAGATGCCCATGCTGCCAATCCTGGCGACCTTTCGTGGGATGAATTGAAGACAATAGGCGACCTTACCATTTACCCGCGCACAGCTCCAGAGGATGTTATCCCTCGAATCGGTGACGCGGAGATAGTGCTCACTAACAAAGTGCGCTTTACCGCCGATGTCTTGCGCCAGCTACCAAAGCTCCGTTATATCGGTATCCTTGCCACCGGTTACAATACCGTTGATACGCAGGCCGCCCGTGAGCTTGGCATTACCGTCACTAACATACCGGCCTACAGCACCGAGAGCGTGGCGCAGATCACTTTTGCCCATATTCTCAACATTACCAACCGTATCGGTCACTATGCCCGACAGACACGCGAGGGCCGTTGGAGTAGTAACCCCGACTTCTGCTATTGGGACACACCGCTTGTTGAGCTTGCTGGCAAGACAATCGGCATTGTTGGACTTGGAAACATCGGACGTCGTGTGGCTTGCATCGCTCGTCACTTCGGTATGGATGTCTTCGCATTTACCAGTAAGAACTCCTCCGACCTGCCCGAAGGCATACAGAAGACCACCCTCGATGGGCTGCTGGCCGTGAGTGACATCCTCACCCTCCATTGTCCGTTGACCGACGATACCCTTCACCTCATTAACCGAGAACGATTAGAAAAGATGAAGCCTGGTGCCATCCTCATCAACACTGGACGTGGACCGCTGGTCGATGAGCAGGCTGTGGCCGATGCCTTGAAGAGTGGACGGTTGGCGGCATACGGTGCCGATGTGATGATCAACGAGCCTCCCGAGACCGATAATCCGCTCTTCTGTCAGCCCAACGCCTATATCACACCACATATTGCCTGGGCGACGGTAGAGGCACGCAAACGATTGATGCAAGTGGCTGTCGCCAATGTCAGAGCCTTTGTGGAAGGTGCGCCACAGAATGTCGTTTCATAGCTTGAGTAAATCTGTCAGAGGTGTCAAAATACTCTGGGGAAACAGTTTTTTAGAAAAAAGACCCCGAAAAATTTGGCAGATAGTGAAAAAGTTACTACCTTTGCACACGCATTTGAAAAAGGAGGCTCCCTAGCTCAACTGAATAGAGCATCTGACTACGGATCAGAAGGTTGTGGGTTTGAATCCCGCGGGAGTCACACAAGAAAAGAGAAATAAACGATGAAAGTTTTACTCTCATCGTTTATTTCTCTTTTCTTGTGTGTAGCTCAGCCCGTGGCAAGTTTTGTTGTACCCCAAAAAACGAAAATCTGGTACTGCGAGTACCAGCCGTTGGTAGTCGTAGTACCAGCAACTGGTAGTTACGCTACCACGCGCTGGTAGTGAGGCTACCAAGCAGTGGTATGCGGGTAGATGAACTCGGGTGGTTCTGACCTCTTGACTCCACAGTTAATGATGGTGATGGTGGTCGTGGTTGGCTTTGAAATAGTCGCCATTGAGCTCCTGCACCTCACCGTCGATGTGCAGGTCGTGGCCGTCGTAGTTCAGATGAAGTTTTTTGCCGTCAATCATGCGATGAATCGCTATGCTGTCGCCGGCTATACAGTCTTTCATCTTCATCGTTACTGTTTGCGAAGGCTCGTCGAAGGTGTAGGTACAACGGAAAGCCAGATCGATCTGCTCCTTCTGCTCGGAGTTGTCAGAAGTAAAGACAATCATCTCGTTATTCTCCGCGAAAGCCAGTCGGCTCATGTGAATCATACTTCTTGCTGTCGACCACATGCTGCCCTCCAGTAGCTCCGTCGTCATCTTGGGTTGCTCCTTGCAAGCTCCCAGTGCCAGCACGGCAACCATTATCATTACAAACTTCTTCATGTTATGAATAATCTTTCTGCAAAGGTACAATTAAACGAGCGAAAAAGCAAATATATTTGCTTTTTTCCAAACATGAACACTTTCCTGCATTTTTAATTTGCATTTTCGTTTCAACATCTATTGCGTTCATCGAGGGCAGAATGATAGGGGAACAAAAAAGTGGTATCGGAACCGATACCACTTTTTTATTGAATTATGTGACTTATTAGTCTTTGTCAACTTGCTTGTCACAGCCACCTGCAGCTGCGCACTTATAGGTAGCAACACCATCCAAAGCTGAGACAACACCATCTTCATTTACATCATAATGCTTAAGGTCAGTAGAACCTGCAGCAGCAGCTTTGTAAACAGCGACACCATCCAATGCGCTTACTACACCATCCTGATTGACATCATGGATATCGCGCTTCTCAACGATGGTGGGATCTACGTTTACCTTAGCGGTATTCAAGCCAGCGTTTGCCGTGAAAGCGAAAACTGCTGCTAAAGCGATCATATATTTTTTCATAATCTTTAAATTGTTTATTTGTTAGTAATTATTTTGTCTATGAGAATGAGTATGTCGCCCGAGAGCGACACACTCTATATGGTCACTTATTGGGCGATTACTTTCTTACCGTTTACGATGTAGAGACGGCCAGGAACAGTCTGACGAATCTTCATACCCTGAATGTTGTAGATGCTCTTCTGAGCAGTCTCTTCGTCGATAACAACACCCTTTACACCAGACTTAGAGCCACCCTTAACTTGTCCACCTTCAACAGTGAAAGGAACATCAAGAGTTGTCGTCTGTGCGCCATTACCAACAATAGCATAGAGAGCACTGTCGTCATTGTCACTGAAAATAACATCTTTGAAAGTAAGGCTGTAATCACCGTCAGCAAGCCCTGTTGCATTAAGAATACCAGTCATGAGGTCACCTTCACCTGTTACAGGGGTAGCTTTATCTGGAACATCCGGAGCCATAGCAAAATAAACATAACCAGTTTCTTCAGACTCATGTGCATTCCACTTTCCCTTGGTAGATGCAGAGGGGAATATTGATTTGTTCTGTGCAAAGAACAATCCCTCTTCCTCATCAGAATAACCCAACTTTGCGTCGTTTGCAACGACTTTACCTTCGATAGCAATCAGGTTTTTGTCAGTTTTGAAAGAAACAGTAAACGGAACGTTAGCAGGATCTGCAGAATCCGAAATGGTCACGGTCAAGTGATTGTTTCCTTGAGCAGAAAACTGTGCCATAGCACTAACGCTCATAGCAACAGCAGCAAAGAGTAAAAATACTTTTTTCATAATGATAAATTTTAAATTGTTATTAATATTAATAATGTTAATGTTTAATCTGTTTTCCTTTGCGGATTTGACACAATCCTTCAAATTTTGGTACAAAGATAGGCATATTTTTTTAATCACCAAACATTTTTGAGTTTTTTTTTTCAAAAAAGTGCATTTTTTTTGATTTTTCTCGGAAAAATGGGAAAATCTTAGACATAAGGGCAGGGTTTGGAAGACATATTAACATAATTTACCTCTCTTTTTGACATTAGAGACACAGAGACAATAATTTCTATTCTTATGTCATTTTGTTAATATGTCTTCCTCCCTCAAAATATGTCTCTGTGTCTCTGTGTCGAAAAAGTTAATCTGTGATGAGGTCGACGGAGCGGGCGAGGAAGCGGTCGAGGGCTTCGCCACGTAGGAGACCGTTCTGCAGGAGCGCCAGGTCGATGAGCTGGTGGACGACGGCGTTGTCTTTAGCGTTGTCGGCAATGAGGGTGCGCTTCTTGTCGCGCTGCTCCTGGATCTGTTTCTCGGTCTCGCCGATGGTCTCATCGATGGTCTTTTTCTCCTCGTCGTTGGCCTTGTCCTTCTGTTGACGCAGGGCGGCAAGACGTGCGTCAAGCCCCTTTATTTCGGAGGAGACAGGAGAGAGGATGGATGAGAGTTGGGAGTTGAGCGTTGAGCGTTGAGAATTGATGAGCGGATGATCGGCGTTGAGCACGAGGTTATACATGTCGGGCATCTGTCCGTAGAATGCCATGCCGCTCTGGTAGCGTGACATGTCTTTCATGCGTCGCATGTACTCACTCTGGGTAATCACGACGGGCCGTGCCTGCTCGCCCATAGGCTGAACCTCTACATGGAACTCGGTCTTTTCTATTTTCGGCAGTTGCGAGCGGAAGGTCTCGGTGAGCATCTCGCGCTCGTCGTCGGTAAGCTCAATCTTCCGCTCATCGTCCTTGTGGATGAGGCGGTCGATGGTGTCGCTGTCGACGCGGACGAAAGAAACTCCCTCTTTGCCGTCAGAGAGTTTCTGCTCGAGCATGGAGGCGAGTGGTGTGTCGAGCTGTCCGTCGAAGAGCAGTACAGAGTAACCCTTTTCTTTAGCGACCTGGATATAGGTGTACTCGGCTTCGCAGTCATTGGCGTAGAGGTAGACGAGGCGCTTGTCCTTGTCGGTTTGGTTGTCCTTGATGAGTGTGCGGTATTCCTCGTAGGTAAAGAACTTGCCGTCGGTGTCCTTGAACAGTGCAAAGTCTTTGGCGCGGTCGTAGAAGTCGTCTTGCGAGAGCATGCCGTAGTGGATGAAGAGCTTGAGGTCGTCCCATTTCTCCTCATACTGCTTGCGGTCTTCCTTGAAGATGCTGCTGAGCCGGTCGGAGACTTTCTTGGTGATATAGGTAGAGATTTTTTTCACGTTGGCATCGCTTTGCAGATAGGAACGGCTGACGTTGAGGGGTATGTCGGGCGAGTCGATGACACCATGGAGCAGGGTGAGGAACTCGGGCACGATGCCTTCCACCTGATCGGTGACGAAGACCTGGTTGCAGTAGAGTTGTATCTTTCCTTTCTGCAGGTCGATGTTCGACTGTATGCGCGGGAAGTAGAGGATGCCTGTGAGGTTGAAGGGGTAGTCGACGTTGAGGTGGATCCAGAACAATGGCTCGTCGTGCATGGGGTAAAGGGTGCGGTAGAACTGCTTGTAGTCCTCATCCTTGAGTGTTGACGGTGTCTTTGTCCATAGCGGTTCCACATTATTGATGATATTATCCTCCTCGGTGTCCTGCATCTTTCCGTCTTTCCACTCCTGCTTTTTGCCGAAGGCGATGGGTACGGGGATGAACTTGCAGTATTTTTGAAGCAGCGACTCAATCTTGGCTTTCTCGAGAAATTCCTTGCAGTCGTCGTCTATATATATAATAATGTGTGTGCCGCGGTCATCTTTCTCCGTATCCTCGATGGTGTATTCGGGCGATCCGTCGCAGCTCCACTTCACGGCTTGCGCGTCGTCGCGGTAGCTGCGGGTGACAATCTCCACCTTCTTGGCCACCATGAATGCCGAGTAGAACCCGAGGCCGAAGTGGCCAATGATATTGTTGGCATTGTCCTTGTATTTCTCAAGAAAATCGTTTACCCCAGAGAAGGCAATCTGGTTGATGTATTTATCGATCTCCTCGGCCGTCATGCCGATGCCTCGGTCGCTGATGGTGAGCGTATTCTCCTTCTCGTCGAGGCTGATGTGGATGGTGAGGTCGCCCAGCTCGCCCTTGAAGTCACCTTTCTCTTTGAGTGTTTTCAACTTCTGCGTGGCATCTACGGCATTGCTGACCATCTCGCGCAGGAAAATCTCATGATCGCTATAGAGAAACTTTTTGATAACGGGGAAGATGTTCTCGGTCGTAACCCCGATGTTACCTTTTTGCATATTATTGTTTGTTTTTTAGATTCCGAAGAGGGTAATGCAAAAAGCGTGCCATTTTAAGTGTCTGTTCCTAATAAATGAGGATTGCGGGTTAAAAATGTTCTTTATACCTTTGCAGCCGAGAAAGAAAAACTGAGTGTAATGAAAAGAATAGTTCTATTTGTTATAGGTATTTTGGTAACAGTTGCCGCCGTGGCAAATGGCGGAATTGTTGAAATTTCGGATACGTCGCGAGTCTATGACCTCGATGAGGTGGTCGTCATCTCGCAACCAAAGGAGGCTTTCCGTCTGCGTCAGCAGCCTGTCAGTTCGACGATGGTCTCTGCCGCCGACATGAATCGGCTCGGTGTGCACGACCTGCGCTCGCTGTCGGCCTACGTGCCCTCGTTTGTGATGCCCGACTACGGCTCGCGCTACACCTCTTCAATTTACGTGCGTGGTATTGGCTCACGAGTGAACAATCCCGCCGTTGCCGTCTATGTCGATGATATCCCGTTGATGACGAAGAGCGTTTTCAACACGCATACCTATGCCGTAGAGCGTGTCGACGTTCTTCGCGGTCCGCAGGGAACGCTCTACGGTCAGAATACCGAGGGTGGTCTGGTGCGCCTTTATTCGCGCAACCCCATGACCTATCAGGGCACAGACCTTAACCTTTCCATCGGCACCCGTTTCCATCGGACTGCCGAGGTTGCCCACTACCGGAAACTGACCGACCGCGTGGCGTTCTCGCTTGCCGGATTCTATGGCGGGCAAAATGGTTTCTTCCGCAATGTCACCACTGGCGACCGTGCCGATCGTTCCGATGAGGTTGGCGGAAAACTGCGGCTTGTGCTCCGCCCATCAGACCGCCTGGATATCAGTTATGTGGCCGACTACCAATATGTGCGGCAAAACGCTTTTCCCTATGGCCTGCTCAACATGGAGACCGGCCGCACGCCTGCACCCGAGAGTAACCGTCAGGGCAACTATCGGCGCAACCTGTTCAACACGGGACTGAGCCTGTCGTGGCACCTCCCGCACGTTGACCTCAACTCGGCCACGTCGTATCAGTATCTGCGTGACTACATGCTCATGGACATCGATTACACCGCCGGCGACTATATGCACATGACGCAGCGTCAGCGGCAGAACTCCTTCACGCAGGAGCTCTCGCTGAAGAGCCGTACCGATGGCATCTGGCATTGGACCACAGGTGCCTTCTTCTCTACGCTCGGTCTTGCCACCGACGCGCCAGTCATCTTCCACGACGAGATGAACCGCTACCTCTCGAAGACCATCACCGACTATGCCTATTACGGGATGCTCAATGCGATGGTAGCCCGCACGGGGATGCCTGTCGAGACTGTCGCCGACATGATTGCGCGTGCTGGCGGTTGCCGCATCGACATGACCATCGACCCCATTCCTGGCCTGTTCCGCACACCCCAGCAGAATTTTGGCCTTTACCATGAGTCGAATCTCGACATCACTTCCCGACTCACCGCCACGCTCGGTCTGCGCTACGACTACAGCCATACGGCCATCGACTACGACACCCATGCGCGTACGACGTTAGACGAGTCGGTGATGGGTACGAGCGTTCAGGCTTCTATCTTCTCTGCCTTGCGCCGTCATGAGCACGACCACTTCAACCAGTTGCTGCCCAAGCTGGGACTGACATGGCGAGTGGATCGTCAGGGCAGTAATGTCTATGCCGTTGTCAGTAAAGGCTATCGTGCTGGCGGCTATAACATTCAGATGTTCAGCGACATACTACAGACCGAGTTGCAAGGCTATGCCCAGACCGCGCGCGGCGACATGGAGATACAGCACGACGATGCCGCCTATGCCGATGTCCGTGAGGCCATCGCCTATAAGCCTGAGACCTCGTGGAACTATGAGCTTGGCACCCACCTCAATCTTTTCGGGCGTGCCCTTCAGCTCGATCTTTCCACCTATTACATGCAGGTACGCAACCAGCAACTCTCCGTCATGACCGAGAACTTCGGCTACGGGCGTATGATGGTGAACGCCGGCAAGAGTTTCAGCTGCGGTGTGGAGGCGGCTCTGCGCGGACAAGCTCTCGGTGACCGTCTTACGTGGGGCGCGACCTATGCCTACACCCATGCACAGTTCAAGGACTACAAGACCGACGACGATACCGACTATGCCGATAATTATGTGCCTTACGTGCCGCAGCACGCGTTCTCGGCTATGGCCGACTATCGGATTCCCCTTCGCACGTTCACCATCATCGTGGGCGCGAATGTCAGCGGACTGGGAAAAATCTACTGGGACGAGGCCAATACCTACGCCCAGAAGTTCTATGCCCTGCTCGGCGCTCATGCCGATGTGGAGGTGAGCGGCTTGCGCGTGGGTCTCTGGGTGCGTAACCTTACCGACACCCGTTACAATACCTTTGCCGTGCAGAATGCCGCCACGGGCGAACCCCTTACCTTTGCCCAGCGTGGCCGTCCCATTCAGGCAGGCATCGACCTCAACATACACTTTTAACCTGCGAAACCTTAGCCTTTGTGATGCGAAAGCTAAGGTTTCACAAAGTAATAGTATATATTTTACTCGGTAATATATATACTTTTACCCGGTAATATATATACTATTACTTTACATAAGACCAGTTCTCATGTTGTGAGGGCTGGTCTTTCGGTCTTTTGAGGCTAAGCGACGGGTTCAGATGGACGGTTAGAGTTTACCTTGCTTACGTGCAAGATCCTTCCAGCTGCGATAGTGGGGGCCCTCGGTCTCGGGGCAGTTCATTTGCATAAAATGGCAGTAAGCCGCGCCGAGGGCATCGGTAGCGTCCATAAACTTGGGCATCTCCTCTTTTTGTAGGTTGAGCAGGCGTTGCAACATCCCGGCTACCTGTTCCTTCGATGCGCTGCCGTTGCCGGTGATGGCCATCTTGATTTTCAACGGTGCGTATTCGTGTATGGGAATGTCGCGTTGCATGGCGGCGGCGATGGCTACGCCCTGGGCGCGTCCGAGCTTGAGCATTGACTGCACGTTTTTCCCGAAGAAGGGTGCTTCGACAGCCATCTCGTCGGGCAGATAGGATTCGATGATGCCCGTAACGCGCTCGAAGATATGGCCGAGGCGCAGATAGGGGTCGGTCTGCCGTCGCAGGTCAATGACACCCATGGCCACCATCTCGGCTTTGTTGCCGACGGCGCGGATTACTCCGTACCCCATGACATTGGTGCCCGGGTCGATGCCGAGGATGATGCGTTCGGCCTTCATCGTTCGAGGTAGGGGTTATGGGCGAGTTCTTCGCCAATGGTTGTGGCGGGTCCGTGTCCGGGCAGCACGCTGGTGTCGTCGCCGAGTTGTACGATGCGTCGCAGACTCTGTATGATCTGCATCATGGAGCCGCCCTTAAAGTCGGTGCGACCGATGCTGCGGCGGAAGAGGGTGTCGCCAGTGAAAAGCAGGTCTTCGTCTTTCAGATATAGACACACGGAGCCTGGCGAGTGACCAGGGGTCTTAATGACGGTGAGCGTGTGGTTGCCGAAGCTGACGGTGTCGCCAAGAGCGGTGGGCTCGGGATATTGCCCCTCGAGCTTGATGCCGTAGAAGGTCTCGGCCTGTCGTTCGAGATTACGCATGAGGGAGTGGTCCTCCTCAGCCACCTCAGGCTGCAGCCCGAAGGCGGCATGGATGAACGCATCGCCGAAGTGATGGTCGAGATGACCATGTGTGGCGATGAGGCGGACGGGCCGGAGGTGTTTCTCCTTGAGATAACTCTGAATGTCGTCCTGCTCTTCCGTATAGAAGGCGCCACAGTCGATGATGACGCACTCGTTGGTTTCGTCGCTCAGTACGTAGCAGTTCTCTTGCAGCATGTTGCAGACAAAGGTTTTACACTGAATCATGTTGGTTTATGGCTTTATGGTTTATGGTTGGGGATGAGGATGACATTTTTCTCCTTGAACCACTCTTCTTCGAAATAGTTGCTGATGGGGATGACTTTGGCAATCTTGCTGAAGAGGCGGAGCTCTTCGGTGAGGTCGCCGCCCTTCAGACAGATAAGGCCGGTGCGTATGTTCTTGCGTGCGATGCGCATGAGGTCGGGCAGGGGCATGACGGCGCGAGAGACCACATAATCGTATAGTCCTCTTTCCTCCTCTGCACGCAGATGCACAGCCTCTACATTGTTCAATGCAATGGCGGTGGCTATCTCGGTGGCTACGCGAATCTTCTTTGCCGTAGCATCGATAAGGCGGAAATGGCACTGGGGAAACATGATGGCCAGAGGAATACCTGGGAATCCGCCGCCAGTGCCGAGGTCGAGGATGGAGCTGGGGGGCGTTTGCTCCAGATATTTGGCGATGGCCAGAGAGTGGAGCACATGGTGGAGGTAGAGGTTGTCGATGTCTTTGCGTGAGATGACGTTGATTTTGGCGTTCCACTCTTGATACAAGTCGGCCAGTGCGGCAAACTGCGTCTGTTGCACATCGGTGAGATTGGGAAAATATTTGAGGATGTGTTGCATGGTGGATAGGTTAGAACGTGTCTTGAATCAACCCCTTCAGCGCGCTCTTGTCGATGTCGAGTCTGATCTCTCCCATGTCGTAAGGGGCTATCTCGGCAGGGTTGTAAATGAATTGTATTTTCTTTTTGAAGAGAATGAAGCTGTCGGGAATGTAGATGTGGCCGTCGACGAGAACCTGTTTGCTGGCAAGTCCGGCAGCATTTGCGACACTGAATTTCTTGCAGAGTTTCTTCAGGAGTTCTTGCTGTAGCTTCTGCTCATAGCCGTGTCTGAAGATATCGTCGAGCGTGAGTACTTTTCCCGTCTTGGCATTAATATTGAGTACGATGGTCTGCTGGGTGTGGTGCGTCCCGCCGCCGAAGAAGTCGATGTCGGCTTCATAGGCGATAATACCCTCACAGGCACTTTGTGTGGAGGTCGTCAGAGTAAATGAGGTGTCGTAAGAGCTGGCATTCTCCTTATCGTCAAGATAGAGTGGGGTGTAGTCGCGCTTATACTGATCGATGTAGTGGCAGACGAATGAGTCGAGGTACTGCTCTGGAGTAAGTGCCTTGTTGCTGGTTTCAACGTATCCGGGGGGGAGGATATCCGAGTTGAGAATGGTATGGTTGATAGCCTCAGCCCCTTTGCCTCTGGCTATTTGTAAGGAGATACTCACACTGCATATCGGTGATATGGTGTCGCCCAGCAACACGTCGTTGGTGTCGACAACCAAAGTATCGAAGTGGAGACCAGTAATATGGACAGGTTTGGTTTTCTCCTCCATACAAGCGCAGAGAACCAATACAATTGCAGATAGTATGAGCAGCTTTTTCATGCTGCAAAAGTAATAAAAAATCATCATTCGTCCCTAATCTTTCATTTTTTTTTGTACTTTTGCAGCGTTTTTCATGGTAAGTGATAAAGAAAAATGATGAAAGCAGCCCTTTTCGACCTCGATGGCGTGGTTTTCGATACAGAGCCTCTATACACGAAGTTCTGGGAACAGCTGGGAAAGAATCTCCATCTGCCTTATGATAATTTTGCCAATGTCATCAAAGGTATGACGCTTGTTGAAATCTTTGAGCGTTACTTTCCTGAGGAAGAGTTGCAAAAGCGCATCCGTCACGAGGTGGAGCAGTATGAACATGAGATGAACTATGCCTATGTGCCGGGAAGTAAATGGGTGTTGAACGAATTGAGGCAACGGGGTGTGAGAATGGCTATCGTGACGAGCAGCGATATGGAGAAAATGAAGAATGTCTATCGGCAACATCCTGAGTTGTTTGATAGCTTTGACCTCATACTGACAGCAGAGGACTTTGAAAGAGGAAAACCCGCGCCCGACTGCTATCTCACGGCTATGCAGCGTCTGGGAGTTGGAAAAGACGAATGTGTGGTCTTTGAAGACAGTTTCAACGGTATCAAGGCTGGTAAGAATGCAGGGATAAAGGTCATCGGAGTAGCCACTACTAACCCGAGGGAATTGCTACAACCTGTTTGCGACACCGTGATAGAGAGTTTTGAAAATATCACTATTGACGAACTGATGAATTTCTAATTTTATATGATAAGCTATGGCTGGATATTTAATTAAAGACAACAAGAAAATCACCACGAAGACGTTTGCCGAGATGAAACGGCAGGGCGAGAAGATAGCCATGCTCACGGCTTACGATTTCACTACCGCCAGCATTTTTGACCAGGCAGGTGTGGACAGTATTCTCATAGGTGATTCGGCCTCAAACGTAATATGTGGCAACCAGACCACATTACCCATCACGGTTGAGCAGATGGTGTACCATGCCCGATGTGTCTCTAATGGGGTAAAACGCGCACTCGTCATCTGCGATATGCCCTTCGGTTCCTATCAGGCCTCTTGCGAAGAAGGTATTCGCAATGCAGTGAGAATCATGAAGGAAGGGCTCGTGGATGCAGTAAAGATTGAAGGCGGTGTGGAGTTCCTCGATACGATTAAAGGCATTCTTGCCGCAGGTATTCCTGTGTGTGGACATCTTGGCCTTACCCCACAAAGCGTGCACCAGTTCGGGGGCTACGGACTTCGTGCGGCAGAAGAGGCGGAGGCGCAGAAACTATTGAGCGACGCAGAGGCACTCGATAAGGCTGGCTGCTTCGCCATTGTGCTTGAGAAAGTGCCAGCCAAGCTCGCAGAGGAGGTCACCCGACGGGTTTCTTGTCCCACTATCGGCATCGGTGCCGGCAATGCTACCGACGGTCAGGTACTCGTGTATGCCGACATGATGGGGCTCACACAGGGCTTCCGTCCTAAATTTCTCCGTGTATATGCCGACCTGGCCACACGAATGACCGATGCTGTGGGAAACTATGTGCGCGACGTGAAGACCATGGATTTCCCTTCCGCAGAAGAGAGCTATTAGCCCCTTCATACAATAAAACGGGAGGTTTTACGTTATAGGTATATCATGAAGCTGAAATACTTATTTTTCGCAGTAAGTGTCGTGATGGTTGCCGCCTTCGCCGCCTCGTGCAGTGAAGACGACAGTTTCACCGCGTCGCCCTCCCATCTGCTGACTTTCTCAACTGATACGGTCAAGCTCGACACCATCTTTTCCACCGTGCCCACAGCAACCCAGTCGTTCTGGGTCTATAACCGTTCGGGAGACGGCATCAGGTGTACGAGCGTCAGACTTGAGCGTGGCAACCAGACAGGTTTTCGTGTGAACGTAGACGGAGCCTATCTCGGGCAGGCTTCGGGCTTTCAAGTGCCTGACATAGAGGTGCGCAATAAAGACAGTATCCGCGTGTTTGTGGAACTTACCTCACCGCAGACAGGCAGCGACAAGCCGAAGAAGATAGAGGATAATCTCATCTTCATGCTCGAAAGCGGTGTGCAGCAGAAGGTTAATCTCAATGCTTTCTCGTGGGACGCGACCATTCTGCGCAATCCCGTAGTCAGTAACGACTCCGTCATCACTGCCAGTGAGAAGCCTCTTATCATCTATGGCGGACTGACCGTGAAGGAGGGGGCCACACTCACCATCGAGGAGGGTTCGACCCTCTATTTCCATGGTGATGCAGGAATCGACGTCTATGGAACATTGCTCACCAAAGGCACGGCAGAACACAACGTGGTGCTGCGCGGCGACCGCATTGACCGTATGTTCGATTATCTGCCTTATGACTTCGTAAGTGGACAGTGGCAGGGTATACACTTTTATGAAAAATCGTATGACAACCAGATAGAATACACCGACATCCACAGTACGTTCAACGGTATTGTTTGTGACTCTGCCGATGTGTATAAAGAGAAACTGCTGTTGCAGAACAGTACGATTCACAATTGTCAGGGACATGGGCTTATTGCCTATAATTGCTTGACACGCGTTTACAACTGCCAACTGTCGAACACTCTCGGCGACTGCCTTTCCATTCATGGCGGACAATGCGACGTGAATAACACGACGCTTGCGCAATACTATCCTTTTGATGCTAACCGAGGCGTGGCTCTTCGCTTCTCAGCCATTGAGCATCCGCTCTTGATGTTCAACTGCCAGAACACGCTTGTCACAGGCTATTCCGACGATGAGGTGATGGGTGAGACAGGTGAGGAGACAACCACTTTCGTCTATCGGTTCGACCATTGCATCATGCGCACACCCGAAGTGGAGGAAGAAATGAAAGCACAGTTCGTCGATGTGATATTTGAGAATCCCGAAGACACTATCAAGGGAGGAAAGAAACACTTTGCCAAAATCGATATCGACAACCTGCGCTACGATTTCCGGCTCGACACCATTAGCCCCGCCATCGATGCCGCTAATCCACTTACGGCCATTCCTGTTGACCGAGACGGGCGTACACGTGACGACAAACCCGACATCGGATGTTTCGAATCATTCAAGACTGAAGAATAAGCAACCTGTAAATCCTTATCTCTCATGAAAGAACTGAATATAGAAATCAAGCTCCATCAATGTCAGATAGATGAACTTACACCTGCCGACAAGGAGCTCGTGGAGAAAGCCATAGAGGCAACCTCCAACAGCTATGCCCCCTATAGTCATTTTAACGTTGGTGCTGCCTTACGGCTCGACGACGGACGTGTCGTAATAGGCGCAAATCAGGAAAACGCTGCTTTCCCCTGTGGCCTTTGTGCCGAGCGTACTGCCATCTTTGCAGCCCAAGCGCAATGTCCCGATCAGCCCATCACTGCCATCGCCATCGCAGCCATGAACCAGAATGGCCTCCTTGCTGCCCCCATTAGTCCTTGTGGACAGTGCCGGCAGGTAATGCTCGAAATAGAAGACCGCTACAAACGGCCTCTGCGCATTCTCCTCTATGGTACCGCCAGCATAATCGTAGTAGACAGCACAAATGATCTCATGCCCCTCTCCTTCGTTGATGCGAATATGCGCTGAGTCGTGGAGTTTTTTAGGGAAAATGAAAAAATCTTTCTGTAAAATTTGGAGAATTAAAAAGAAAGCATTACCTTTGCACCCGCATTTGCAAGAATGCTGAGGTCTTTTCAGAACAACCGGTAAAGGAAGTTTGGGTGAGTGGCTGAAACCAGCAGTTTGCTAAACTGCCGTACGGGTTACCGTACCGGGGGTTCGAATCCCCCAGCTTCCGCAAGCGATTTTTTGAAATGGTGGATTCATCTAATGGTTAGGATACAAGATTCTCAATCTTGGCATAGGGGTTCGATTCCCCTATCCACTACATGAAAGCCCTGCAGGTCAACGACTTGCAGGGCTTTTTATGTATTTTATGGTTCAAATTCTTGTGGCTATCTGGTAGAATAGGGCAGAGATAATCCAGGCAATGGCAGTGGTGTAGAGGGCAGTGAAGAGGGCCCAACGCCATGAGCCGGTTTCGCCCTTGATGGCTGCTATTGTGGCAATGCAGGGGAAGTAGAGTAGGACGAAAAGCAGGAAAGCGTAGGCTGTGACGGGTGTCAGATGCTGTGCGATAGGGGAAATTTCTTCTTTGCTGCCAGTGTCTTCTGCTTCTTCGACATTGTAGAGTACACCCATGGTTGATGCGACAATCTCCTTTGCCCCGACACCACTTAATATGGCCACGTCGAGTTTCCAGTCGAAGCCTTGCGGACGGAAGATAGGCTCTATGCCCTTGCCAATGTGTCCGATGTAACTTTGTTCCTGTTGCTGCTGTTTGTTGAGACTGTTGTCGTGGGGGAAGTAACCGAGAGCCCACACGATAATGCTGGCAACAAGGATGATGCCACCCATTTTCTTCAGATATTGTTTGCCTTTTTCCCATGTGTGGCGTAGCATGGCTTTCCATGTGGGCACACGGTAGGGCGGCAGCTCCATCACGAATGGTGTGTCTTCGCCTCGGAATACCACTTTGGAGAAGAACCGGCTCATGAGCATGGCTGTCAGGATGCCGACGACATAGAGCGAGATCATTACCGACGACTGGTAGCGTGGGGCGAAGACGGTTCCGATAATCATAATGTATATGGGCAACCGTGCGGAGCAGCTCATAAAGGGCAGGATGAGCATGGTGATGAGTCGCGACCGTCGGCTCTCTATGGTTCGCGTGGCCATCACGGCGGGTACGTTGCAGCCGAAGCCCATGATGAGAGGGATGAACGACTTGCCGTGCAGTCCGATGCGATGCATGAGTTTGTCCATGATGAAGGCCGCGCGGGCCATGTAGCCTGAGTCCTCCATGAATGAGATGAAGGCATAGAGGATGAGAATCTGTGGCAGGAAGACAATGACGGCCCCCACGCCGCCTATCACACCGTCGATGAGCATGTCTTTAAGCGGGCCTTCTGGCATCAGTGAATGTAACTGGTCGCCAATCCAGCCGACCCCCATGTCAATCCAGTCCATTGGGTATTGTCCGAGCGAGAAGGTTGTCTCGAACATGAGCCACATCATAGCAATGAAGAGTGGTATACCTACATACCGATTGGTAAGGATGTTGTCGATGAGGTGGGTGGCCTGATAGACATCTTTTTTGTTTCCTGTTTGATATTCGGCTTCTTGCAGCGCTCCATGGATAAAACCGTACTTGGCATCCATGATGGCTGTTTCGCTGTCATCATTCAGATGTTGCCGTATGTCTTCAGCGGCTTTGTCGCGCAACTGGAATAGTTGTTTAGTGTCACCGAGCATATTGGTCAGCCACTTCTCGGTTTCCTTGTCGTATTCCAGAAGTTTGATGGCGATGTAGCGTGTGGAGAAGCGGCGGCTGATGCGTTGTGTCTTTTTCAGTCCGTTCTGTACGTTCTTTATGGCGGCCTCGATGTAGGTGCCATGATTGATGTGCAGGTGTCGTGCTGTGGGCTCGGTGCCTTCGGCTACGGCTACGACGGTGCGGAGCAGTTGGTCTATGCCTCGTCCTGTGGTAAAGACGGTGGGAACCATTGGCACGCCAAACAGTGTACTCAGTTGTTGCAGGTCGATGTTGTCGCCCCTGTTTTCAGTCTCGTCGAACATATTGAGGGCGCACACCATCGGGATGTCCATATCGATGAGTTGGGTGGTCAGGTAGAGGTTACGCTCGAGATTGCTCGCGTCAATGACATTGATAACCACGTCGGGTGTATCCTCCATGATTTGTTTCCTTACGTAAAGCTCTTCGGGCGAGTAGGCTGACAACGAATAGGTGCCTGGTAAATCTACGAGGTCAAGCTCATAGCCTTCGAAGCTGACATGTCCCATTTTTGCGTCAACGGTGACACCGCTATAGTTGCCCACATGCTCATGAGCACCGCTGGCAACGTTGAAGAGCGAGGTTTTTCCGCAATTGGGATTACCCACGAGGGCGACGGAAAGAGCCGACAGGCCTTCTCCCTGTCCCTCCCTGTGAGGCGGGGGAGTGGTTACTTTGCTTGTGGATACTTTTGAAGCTATTTTGGTATTGGAAGAGTGAATATTCTCTTCCCTAATAGGGTCAGTCTCTACCTTTATCAGCTCAGCTTCTTCACGGCGCAGCGACACTTCGTAGCCCATCACTCGGTATTTTACGGGATCCATGAGCGGGGCATTCAGCAATACCTTTACTTCCTGCCCTTTCACAAATCCCATTTCGATGATGCGTTTGCGGAAACTGCCGCGACCGCCCACCTTCACTACGAGCCCGCTTTCACCAGTCTTTAATTCACTCAGTTTCATGCCTCTTTTTTTGCTCCCAGCATGCAAAGTTACGTATTTTTGCGCAATCTCAGTCCAGCTTGGTACTTTTTTTCAGAAAAATACCTAATTATGGGGAGGGGGATTACTCATAGTTCATGGTCCATAATTCATAGTCCATATAATAAAAAGTAAGAGGGTGCGTTATAGTAGTATATGATGCGGTATATAATCAAGGTGAACAAGTTTTCCGTTTCGGCTGCCATTTTGTGGACGTGCTTGCTGTGGTCGGTGTCGGGATGGTCGCAGCAGTCTCCCGTTCGTGTCAAGGTGTTGCGCCAGCAGTCGTTTCAGAAAGCCATTCCGCCAGGTAACTATAGTGGTATTGCATGGCTGGGTGGTAACCGTTACGCCGTGGTGAGTGACAAGTCGCAGACCGATGGTTTTTTCATTTTCCACATTGACATTGATTCGGTGAAGGGGCGCATCCGCCGTGTGGAGAATCTTGGATTCCGTAGTAGCGGACTGCCTAATCGTGATGCCGAGGGCATTGTCTGGATTCCTGAGCGCGGCACGGTGATGATGGTGGGCGAGGCCGATAGCCGTATTCTTGAGTATAGTCTTGACGGGCGGCCTACGGGTTGGTCGCTGCAGTTGCCAACAGCCTCAAAGTCGCAGGGTTATGAGTCGCTGGCTTACGATGCCGGCACACAGAAATTGTGGACTATGACCGAAGGCGATTCCCGTCAACTATATGCTATTGACTTTCGTTCTTCCTCTTTTCTTAATAGTTTTACCTATTTCCCCGCCCCGCCTCGTAAACAGCCCGAACATGGGCGGCCGTATGCCTATGGCCCGTCTGAGATGCTTGCTTTAGACGACGGTTCGCTTCTTGTGCTTGAGCGTGAGGTGTGGATGGCTCGCAGCGGCTTACGTGCAACTGTGTGGTGCAAGCTCTATCGCATATACCCAGAGAATACCGCAGACAAACAACTTGTTGCCTCATGGAAAACAGGACTCCCCTCCGTTCCGCCGCGCCTTGCTAACTATGAGGGCATGACGCTTGGTCCCCGCCTGGTTGACGGCTCACAGACCATTATCCTCATTGCCGACTCCCAAAACCGATACCGGAAACTGCTGAAAGACTGGTTCAAGGTCATCATCCTGCGTCCTTAACGGCAAAATGCTGATGTGCTATGCGCACCCGAACAAAATGAAAAACAACCCCTTATCGGATGAAAGATGACTTCCCGTCATCCGAACGCTTACCTTTTACAAAGTAAAAGTATATATATTACCGAGTAAAAGTATATATATTACTCAGTAAAAGTATATATATTACCGAGTAAAATATATACTATTACTTTGCGAACCCTTAGCTTTCGCATCGCGAAAGATGAATAATGACACGGTGAGAGTTTGTTTCTTATCGTCTCGGTTTGCTATAGAGGAGGCGGATGAGGTCGGGGCGGCCTATCTGCCGGAGGGTGCGCTCAATGGCTGATCGCTGCTGCTGCTGGTACCAGAAGAAGAATTGTCGTTGGGCGAGTTTCTGCTGTTGGGTCTTGGCGGTGTAGATGGGGTTGAGTGTAAAGGGATCGAGGCCGGTGTAGTAGGCTTCGGTGCTGATGGTCATGGGGGTTGGGGTGAAGTCTTGCACTTGCTCAAGGTGGAAATTCAGCCGTTTGGTTTCTGCTGCCAACTCGGCCATGTCGGCAAGTGTACAGCCTGGGTGGCTGCTGATGAAGTAAGGGATAATTTGATAGTTGAGATGTTCTTCTCGGCAGATACGTTCGAAGAGGCGGCAGAAGGCGTGGAAGAGTTTGAACGATGGCTTACGCATGAAATGGAGCACTTGGTCAGAGGTGTGCTCGGGGGCAACCTTCAGACGTCCACCGACGTGCCTGGTGATGAGCTCGCGGGTATATTGCTGCGTGGCTCGGTCGATGTCGGGGTTGCCAGTTTTGTGGAGCAGAAGGTCGTAGCGCACGCCACTGCTAACGATGGATTTCTTGATGCCAGGCAGGTTATCGACGGCATGATAGAGTTCGAGCAGAGGCCGGTGGTCGTTGTCAAGGTTGGGGCAGACCTTGGGGTGAATGCAGGAGTAACGGCTGCATTTCTCGCAGGCTTTCGAGTTGCGTCCCCGCATGGCATACATATTGGCTGAGGGGCCTCCAAGGTCGCTGAGGTAGCCTTTGAAATCGGGTAGTTGGGTAATGCGCTTCACTTCGCGCAAGATGCTCTCCTTGCTTCGCGGTGTAACGAACTTGCCCTGATGCATGGAGATGGTGCAGAAGGCACATCCACCGAAGCAACCGCGATGAATAGTGACGGAGTGCTTGATCATGTCGTAAGCGGGAATGCGCTTACCCTTGTACTTAGGGTGGGGCAGACGGGTGTATGGCAGTTCGTAGACGGCATCAAGCTCTTTGGTGGTCATGGGAGGATAGGGTGGATTGACAACAACCACTTGCTTTCCCACATGTTGAACAATGTGGGCAGCATACATCTTGTTGGACTCTGCCTCAATGAGCTTGATGTTTTCTGCTTGAGCACGCTTCGAGTGCAAACACTCCTCATGGCTGTGCAGAATGACGACAGCCTCACCACCTTTCCCGTCAGAGAGGGGAGCAGGAGCGAGGTAGGCGATTTGCGGAATGTCGCTCCAAGTAGTGTCAGAGTGTTTCTTGCTTAATCGCTCGGCTATGGCGCAGATGGCCTTTTCTCCCATACCGTAGATAAGAGCGTCGGCACCGGAGTCGATGAGGATGGAGGGGCGGAGTCGGTCTTGCCAGTAGTCGTAGTGGGTAAGCCGTCGCATAGAGGCTTCAATGCCGCCAAGCACGACGGGCACGTCGGGAAAGAGTTGTTTTAGGATTTTTGTATAGACGATGGTGGGGTATTCGGGGCGGCAGTCGTGTCGGCCGTCGGGGCTGTAAGCATCTTCGGAGCGCAGTCGTTTGTTGGCGGTGTATTTATTGACCATCGAGTCCATACAGCCTGGGGCAATGCCGAAGAACAGACGGGGTCGCCCTAGTTTTTTGAAGTCGCGGAAATCGCCGTGCCAGTCGGGTTGTGGAACGATGGCTACGCGATAGCCCTCAGCCTCAAGCACGCGTCCGATGACAGCGGCTCCGAATGACGGATGGTCAACGTAGGCATCTCCAGAGAAGAGAATGATGTCGAGTTCATCCCATCCGCGAAGCTCACATTCTTTTTTTGTTGTGGGCAGGAAATCGGTTAGGCGGGGGTAAGAATGCTCACTCTTGTTCATCAGCCGACTGTTCGGTGTTTTCCTGTGCGGTAAGCTGTGTCGCTGTCTCCTGTTTCCATTTCAGGTAGAGCATGAGCAGTTTGCCAAGGCCAAAGGCTTTCATATTGCTGTTGTAGATGACGTCGAGGCAAAGGTCAAGCAGGTCGCGGTCTTTGCCGGCTTCTCCTTCGAGCAATGAGCGCACATTCAGCTTCAGTTTCTCAAGCACACCTTCTTCTATGATGCCGTTGCTGTCGGTAAGATTGGTGAACAGGGCATAGCGGTCGATGGTCTCGAGGTGGCGTTCAGTGATTTCGATGCTACGTGTGCCTGAAGGGTTGGTTTGTATCTTCATAATGAAATGTTAAAATGTTGGAATGTTGAGCACTATTGTCGTTTAACTTCTTAATTTCCGAAATGTTTACAAGTTGATGAATTGGAGAATTGCCGCCATGATTTTCAACCGTTTGTCGCGTTCTCTGATGCATTCGAAGGGAAATCCCATAGTGAAGCATCTATAATCTGTTCCCGGATAGGCGATGGCTGCGGCGGTTCCATTGCCGTAAAGCATAGCTGGGAATGCGGTTCCGTCGGTGGTTGTGAGCACATCGGCGGTGGTGACGGCATAGTGTCGACTGTTGAGCTGATTGTAGATGCTAAGTGACGTACCCATGCCTGTAATCTCACCTGACTGTTCCGTTCGATACGTTGCGGAAAGGCTTGTCTTTAGAGTGCTTTGCAAGAAAGCCTTGTCGGTAGGTGTGGTGGCATCGGAGGCAATGTAGGCACCACTGACGAAGAGTCTTCCATGATTGCGTGTGAAGGTGGCCAGCCTGTTCTGCATGGTTATTGAGAAGGTTTTGTAGGGAACGAGTGAATGGCCGTCGTTCCGTTCCAATCCCAGCAACAGGTCGATGCAGGCAATTCCTTTAGTGCTGACGGAGCCTTGTTCGAAGGCGTGGCTCGAACAACTGACAATGTTGTAAAGATGTGTGGCGGCAATGGCATCGGCATGGGTGGTGATATAATTGAAGTCGTTGCCGGCAATGAATTGTCCGCATAGCTCTCTTCCGCTGTAACCTAACCCTTCTGGGCTTTCTATGCCTATCTTCGAGGTGTCGAAGTTTTGTTGCCGGCCACTCCATCCTGCGGTAAGCCCGTAGGTGATGCCTGGGTCGTCGTTCATGTCAAAGCCTTGTTGGATATTGTTGTCGATGACAGCAGGCGATGAGAGCCGATGAAAGCCGTTGACGATGAGCACGGTTTTTCTTGCGTCGGGTTGTGAGTAAGCCGACAACGTTTCTGTGGGAAAGCTTTCTCCGCCATCGTTTACAGCTGTCACTCGGAAGTTGTAAATGGTTTCCGGCTCAATCTTCAGGGTTATGGAATTGGATTTCACGCGTGTGCCGTTGTCGAATCCTCCTGTGCCGGTGGCGGTATAGACGTTGTAGGCGGTGGGTTGGGCGGTTGGCTCCTGTGGGTCGCTCACGGCTTCCCACGATAGTCTGACCTTGTTGTTACCCACAAGTTGCACGGCAAAATTGTCGGGAGCCAGTGGCTGTACTACATAGCTGCTACCATGTTGGTTGGCCACAAACCGCAGAATGGTTTTGTAGATGGAACGTGCAAGGGTGAACTTAAAATTCGGGTCTTGCCCCATCTTCATGTCGGGGAAACTCTGATGGGAGAGTATCTCAAGAATAGACGACGGCACTTCCGGCACACGTGTCTCACCATAGTTTTTATCCCATGTTGCGCGTTTTATCCATGCTCCGTATTTAACCGTGAGGTCATTGTAAACCCCGTCAAGGAGCATTTCGGCAAAGCGTTTTGATGCTTGTCGGGAAAGGCCGCTGCCAAAGACACCGTTGTTGAAGTCGGTGGTGCAGATAGAGAGTGTGCCGATTTTCGATTGTAGGTCTTTTCTGAATCCCGCGTCGCTGTGAATGGCCAAGTTCAGCTCAATGGGCACACGCTTCCCTTCGGTGCTTGGCACATAGGCGGAGCCTCCAGCCAGCCAGTTGGTCATCACGGGTCGTGTGATGATGTCATCGCCATAATCGTCTTTGCGTGAGCCGTAGACGCTTGTCGGTGCCCCTGCCCATTGCGCATAATAGCGGGCAGCCTCCAGACAACGGGGTAGTCCGCTTATAGTTCCGCCTCGGGTGATGTTTCCCATGCCGCCTCCAAAGCGTACGGCATCGGTCGTGACCATACCTTTTTGCTTTGACGTATTGGTTACCACGACACGGTTGTAGGCATTGCAGCCCTTGTCGAAATCGAAGGTGCCCAGATAAACCCATGTGGAGCCTCCCATCTGCTGGTTCACCTTGAAGGTGGTTTGCTCGCCTTTGTGGTAGACAATGTATTCGGCGTCGGAGATGCTGTTCGCCATTGTCTGGTAGCTGACGTAGACGGCATATCGTCCTTCCTCGCTGATGTTAGGCTGATAAGATACGGTTGACGGGTATTTCCCTTTAGCGGTTTTGCTCATGCGGGCCGTACCGGCTTCAAACGGGTTCTCACCATGACGGTAGCTTCCCTGATGACGAGCAAATCCCTTTTGTGTGGTTGTGGTCCATGCGTTTTTTACAACGCTCTCCCGATAAAAGGCAGCCCGATTGGCATCATCGTTGTCGATGATGATTTCTTCTTTTTGCCAGTCGCGCTCACGTGGTGTGAACACCACTGCGCCGGCATTCTCGAGCATCGGAATGAGATAGGGAACGACGATGGTTTGCGTGTAAAGGTCCTCGGTGGTGCAGAAAAGATAGGGTCGCTGCCATTCCCACTGGCCTTTCTTCTCATCGTAATAGCGTCCGTGGCTTGCCCATACGGAGAGGTGGCGATTGTAGAGTCCGCGCGAGATTTTATTGGGGCTTGATACGTTCTTCACCCACGGATTGCCCTTGTAGTCAATGTTTCCCCAGTTACTTTTCTGCGCGAAGACTGGGGTCATGGTCATTATTGCGCAAAAGATTGTAAGTAGTCGCCTGATCATCTTCATTCTTCACTCTCCACTTTCCTCTTCTCCTATGGAGAAATTCTCGGGATACTTGCCTTTGAAGTCTTTATAATATTGCTTTACCATGTGCATCTCCTCCTCAATGTTGCCTGTCGGGACGAAGCTCATGGTACATTGTATGCGTTTTTTCTGATAGTCAACCCCATACAATAAGACAGGTATTTGAGCTTTTTGCGCGATAAAATAGAATCCTTTCTTCCATTCCGTGTTGAGCGACCTGGTTCCCTCTGGGGTGATGCAAAGGCGGAAGGTGTCTTGCTCGAGGGCTGTCTTGGCAAGGTTGTCGGTGAGGCTTGTCTTCTTGTCGCGCCAAACGGGAATACCTCCCAGACGCTTGAACAAGCCTCCGAGCGGCCAGAAAAACCATTCCTTTTTCATCAGGAAATTGTTTTTCATTCCTTCCGCGCCACTGTATAGCTGGCCGATGATAAAGTCCCAGTTACTCGTGTGTGGCGCCAGGCAGAAGATACAACGTTTAGGGATGTCTACGGTGACGTCGGCTGTCCATCTCATTCGCTTGTACAGCATCCACCGGCAGAAGTTCTTCCACATGATGTTTTAGTTGATGTTTAGGATTTGGTCGATGATTTCCGACGCCTGTGTGTTGAATTGAGTGATGAGGTGTTTGTAATAGTCCTTCTGCGGCATACCTGGCTCGGGGTGGGAGATGCGCATGACATAATCGTTGCGAATCTTCAGCACGGCAGTGATAATTGCCTCCACGTTTTCGAAGTCCTGTTTGCCGGCATAGAGATTGGTGGCGATGGCTTCGGAAATCAGTTCACTGCACACATTGTTAATGGTGCTTTTCAGTTCTTTTTTGTTTGCCATGATAGTTATGAGTTAATAAAACGTTTTCAAAGGTAATGCAAATCGAATGAAAAACCAAATAATTTCTAAAAAAAATGATATATTTTCCGATTTCTTATATTTTCGCTTTCATTTTTCGCAAAAAAAGAGTACCTTTGCAGGGTTAAAACGTTTTGAACACATACATTAAACATATCGAATATGGAAATCAGCAGATTACAAAAAGAAAGGGCTGCTTATCAGCCTAAGTTGCCAACAGCCTTGAAGGGTGCGGTAAAGGTGAAGGAGGGTGCTCCCACACAGAGTGTAGACAATCAAGATGACATCAAGCGGTTGTTCCCCAACACCTACGGAATGCCGCTGGTAGAGTTCGTTGAGGGCGACCAGCCTGTGGCAAAGGCTCTTAACGTGGGCATTATCCTCAGTGGCGGTCAGGCTCCTGGCGGTCATAACGTGATTAGCGGCCTCTTTGATGCCGTGAAGAAGCTCAATCCGCAGAACCGTCTCTACGGTTTCCTGATGGGTCCTGGTGGTCTGGTCGACCATGACTATGTGGAGATTACCGCCGAGTTTGTTGATGAGTATCGCAATACGGGCGGCTTCGACATGATCGGCTCCGGCCGTACCAAACTGGAGGAGGTAGACCAGTTTGAGAAGGGTTTGGCTATTCTTCGCCAGCTCGACATTAAGGCGCTTGTCATCATCGGTGGCGACGACTCGAATACCAATGCCTGCGTCTTGGCCGAGTACTATGCCGCTAAGAACTACGGTGTGCAGGTCATCGGCTGCCCGAAGACTATCGACGGCGACCTGAAGAACGACCAGATTGAGACCAGTTTCGGTTTCGACACCGCCTGCAAGACCTATTCCGAGCTTATCGGCAACATCGAGCGCGACTGTAACTCTGCTCGCAAATACTGGCATTTCATCAAGCTGATGGGTCGATCGGCCAGCCATATCGCCTTGGAGTGCGCCCTTCAGTGCCAGCCGAACATTTGCCTCGTCTCTGAGGAGGTGGAGCAGAAAGACCTTACGCTCAACCAGATTGTTGAGCAAATCGCAGGTGCGGTAGCCCAGCGTGCAGCCGACGGCAACAACTTCGGTGTGGTACTCATTCCCGAGGGACTCATCGAGTTCATCCCCGCCATCGGCCGTCTCATTCAGGAACTCAACGACCTGCTCGCCGCTCATGGCAACGACTATCGCGACCTTGACAAGCAGGCTCAGTGCGAGTACATCCTTGCTCATCTCAGCGAGGCCAACCGTGCCACGTTCGAGACCCTTCCCGAGGGTGTGGCCCGTCAGCTCTCGCTCGACCGCGACCCGCATGGAAACGTTCAGGTGTCGCTCATCGAAACCGAGAAGCTTATCTCCGAGATGGTTGGTGCCAAGCTGGCCGAGTGGAAGAAAGAGGGCAAGTATGTGGGCAAGTTCGCTCCCCAGCACCATTTCTTCGGTTACGAGGGACGTTGTGCCGCCCCGTCGAACTTCGACGCCGACTACTGCTATGCGCTCGGTACCAGTGCCGCTCAGCTGATTGCGGCTGGGAAGACTGGTTACATGGCCATCGTGAAGAACACCACGGCTCCCACCGATGAGTGGAAGGCTGGTGGTGTGCCCATCACTATGATGATGAACATGGAGCGTCGCAACGGTAAGATGAAGCCCGTTATCCGCAAGGCGCTCGTAGAGCTCGATGGCAAGCCGTTCAAGGCATTTGCGGCCAAGCGCGACGAGTGGGCAAAGAACACCTGCTACGTCTATCCTGGTCCTATCCAGTATTGGGGACCTGCCGATGTCTGCGACCAGCCCACGAAGACCCTTGCCTTGGAGCACGAGTAAAAGGAGAATAGTGATAAAAGATAAGAGAAAAGAGTGGTTAGGAGAGTAGCAAAGAATTCTCGCAAGAAGAAAGCCACCTCAAAAAAAAGGAAAGCCTGGCTGATAGGCGGCACGCTGATGCTGTGTGTCTATCTCTGGGCTTTCTACTATTTCTTTGTCGGTCCTACCGGTTTCCGCTGGCGTGCGCTCTTTGGCGACCCCGAATATCCTGCGGGCTATGAGATTCACGGTATCGATATCTCCCACTATCAGGGCGACATCAACTGGGACAAGCTGCGTAACGGCATGATAGCGGGCTGTCCCCTGCGCTTCATCATGATCAAGGCGACAGAGGGCTCCACGCGTCTCGACCCGAAATTCAAGTCGAACTTCTATCAGGCGCGCGAGTACGGCTACATCCGTGGTGCCTATCATTTCTGGAGCAACAAGTCGTCGGCGCGCGATCAGGCCTATTGGTTTTTGAAGCACGCGAAGCTCGAGAAGGGCGACCTGCCCCCCGTGCTCGATATTGAGAACATGCCCGAGGACCGCAGCATAGAGGATTTCCAGCGCGATGTGCTCACATGGCTTCACATCGTTGAGGACAAGTATCATGTGAAGCCCATCCTTTATACCTATTATAAATTTAAGCAGCAGTATCTCAATGCTCCCGTTTTCGACGACTATCCCTACTGGATAGCCCACTATTATGTTAACAAGATTCAGTATGAGGGGCCTTGGAAGTTCTGGCAGCACACTGATGTCGGCCGCTTGCCGGGTATAAAGGGGTATGTCGACTTCAATGTCTACAACGGCTCGTTCTATGATTTGCGGCAACTCACCATTCCGCGCATCTATGGGGAATGACGGTGATTTGTTCCTATTGGTATAGATTTTTCTAGTTTTTCTAGTTTTTCTAGATTTTCTAGATTTTCTAGATTCTCTAGCTAGTCTAGAGTTTCTAGAATATTTCGGGTGGTTATGGCTGGCGTTTGAGGCTGATGGCTGCCCATCCGTTCTCTTGCGATCTGCCGTTCTCGCGTAGCCCTAACTCCTGTGCTTTAGCGATGAGCAGGTCGGTGTCGGCCTCGTAGAATCCGCTCAGGAGCAGCACGCCGTCCTTGGTCATCACCTCGGTGAAGGCCGCCATGTCGTCGATCAGGATATTGCGGTTGATGTTGGCCATCACGATGTCGAACACCCCGCTCACATGCGAGAGTACCTGACGCGAGCCATGAAAGACTTCCATGTTCCCGACGTTGTTCAGCTCGGCGTTATGGCGTGCATTTTCCACGCTCCACTCGTCGATGTCATAGCCCACCACGTCGGTGGCGCCGAGTTTGGCGGCCGCAATGCCCAGTATGCCTGTGCCGCACCCGCAGTCGAGCACGCGCTTACCCTCGGGGTTGCACCGGAGTAGGGTAGAGAGCATCATGCGTGTCGTCTCGTGGTTGGCCGTGCCGAAAGCCATACGCGCCTCAATGCCGATTTGTATGAGGGGTGAGGGCTGAAGGGTGAGCTCGTTATTGGCGTTGCGGGCATCATAGACTCTGATGCGATTATCGATGATAATCGGTTCAAAACCAGACTCTTCCCATTCCGCGTTCCAGTTTTTGTACTCCGCCTTCTCCATCGTGTATTCCACCCTCGCTCCCTCTATCGGCCAGTCGGTCAAGGCCGAGTCCAGCGCCTGCTG
>CAJOIW010000019.1 GCA_905234845.1 uncultured Prevotella sp.
TTGGCCTTAGCAGGCCGTTTATTGCAAGCCCCCGTTTTTCTGAGTCAGAGATAATCCCTTT
Organism: uncultured Prevotella sp.; assembly: GCA_905234845.1. Classification (GTDB taxonomy): domain Bacteria; phylum Bacteroidota; class Bacteroidia; order Bacteroidales; family Bacteroidaceae; genus Prevotella. The sequence goes on from CAJOIW010000019.1 coordinate 62, forward strand.
TGTCTATAGGACATCCGGGCTAACAAGTTTAAATTTTAACGGACACCAATAATTAAAAAAGTAAACTTATCTCATCATGATTCCCGTAAAGATGCGGCCTGAAAGAATGCCTAATCGGCGAGCGGAAAAATAGTCATTATGTTGGCGATAAGTACAGATACCTGACATGAGAATGTTTTCAGGAGATAGCCCTGTCTCAATGAGTTGCAGACGATTGCACAAAGGTAAATCGATGTGCCATTTGGCATAATGGCGTGCTATGCGCATCATGTTGAAACCTTGCTGTAGGAATTGCTCATAGACTTCTTCACCCACTTCAAAGTTTTCCAGAGAGATACCTGGGCCGACAACTGCAGTGAGTTGTTCGGGCTGGGTGCCGAAGATTTGCTGCATGGCAGCGATGGCTTTCTCAGCAATACGCTCTACGGTTCCACGCCAACCTGCATGAACGGCAACAACAGTATGGTGAAACTTATCGTATAAGAGAATGGGAATACAATCGGCAGTGGACACACCGATACAAACTTTTGGCTGGCTAGTTATAAGAGCATCAATACCTTCAAGACGCGCACTGCGCTGACTTTCTGATAAGTTGAAAAAGTCGGCATCAACATGAAGGATATTCGTCTGATGGGTCTGACGAGGAAGGATGATGTCTTGAGGAGAAATCCTAAGCACTTCGGCAAGGAGCTTCTTGTTCTGCATCACGTGTTCAGAATTGTCACCGCAATAGTGAGTGATGTTGAACGATGCATATCTATCCTCGCTCACTCCTCCTCGACGAGTTGTCGAGAATGCCACCACGTCATCATCGAGTGCATAATGATTGAGCACAGGAACTGTCACTATTCAAAATCTTCGTATTCGTAATCATCGAGGTCTTCTATCTCGTCTTCATCGACATAGATAATCTCGTCTTCGCCCTCATCGGCCATTTCCTTTTGGAATCGGGAGAGGTCTTTGTCACGATGCACAATGATGTCTTCGCTGATTGCCATCTGCAGTTTATTACTCTCGGCGTTGAGCTCTGCCCACAGCAGGTCTTTGAGCTCGTTCAGTCCGTAGCCTGTGACAGCAGAGATGAAGACCACAGGCAGGTCATCTGGCAATGTGGGGCGCAACATATCGATGAGTTCCTCGTCGAGCAGGTCACACTTGGTGACGGCCAGCACTCGGTGTTTGTCAAGCATATCGGGATTGAACTTCCGCAACTCATTGAGCAATATATCGTATTCTCGGCGAATGTCCTCCGTATCGCCAGGCACCATAAAGAGAAGCAACGAATTACGCTCAATATGACGCAGGAAACGCAATCCGAGTCCGCGTCCTTCGCTGGCTCCCTCGATGATACCTGGGATGTCGGCCATCACGAACGATTTGTTGTCACGATAACCCACGATGCCCAACGAGGGCTCCATTGTGGTAAAAGGGTAGTTGGCAATCTTTGGACGGGCATTCGACAAAGAAGACACAAGAGTTGACTTGCCGGCATTGGGAAAACCTACAAGACCAACATCGGCCAGCAATTTCAACTCAAGGATGACCATACGCTCCTCCATTGGCTCACCAGGCTGAGCATAACGCGGCGCCTGATTGGTGGCCGAACGGAACTGGAAATTGCCCAATCCGCCTCGACCGCCTTTGAGAAGAACAACCTCTTGGCCGTCGTAGGTCACATCGCAGATGTATTTCCCTGTCTCTGCATCGTAGATTACCGTTCCACAAGGCACTTCGATATAAGCATTCTTACCATTGGTGCCGTGGCACTTATCTCGCCCGCCATTACCTCCATGCTCGGCAAAGACATGACGCTGATATTTCAGGTGGAGCAAGGTCCAATAATTGTGATTTCCACGCAGAATGACGCTGCCGCCATTACCGCCGTCGCCACCATCGGGACCGCCGTTAGGGTTATACTTCACGTGGCGAAGGTGCATAGACCCTCTCCCCCCCTTGCCCGAACGGCAAAGAATTTTCACATAATCGACGAAATTGCTCTCCATAAGCCCTTCAACAACAAATTAAAACGAATTATACAAATCTCCAAAATGGAAGAAACTCATCTTATTCGTGGAATTTCGTCTTAATTCGTTGTTCTAAAATTATATGCTGTCAATCACATTGCAGATGTCGCCGAAAATCTGGTCAATATCGCCCAGACCATTGATATGATTGCGGATGCCCTCTTTCTCATACCAGTCTATGAGTGGCGATGTCTGACTGTGGTACACGTCGAGACGCTTGCGAATAGTCTCCTCATTATCGTCGCTGCGTCCGCTCTCCTGCCCTCGCTTGATAAGACGCGTCATGAGCTCGTCCTCAGGAACATCGAGCTCTAGCATGGCTGCCACGCTATGGCCACGCTCAGCAAGCATTTCCTTGAGAGCCTCGGCTTGTGGAATGGTACGGGGGAAACCATCAAAGATAACACCCCGATGGTCTTTACCGTAAGAGTCATATACTTTGGCCAGCATATCGATGATGAGTGCGTCAGGCACAAGCTGTCCATTGTCAATATACTGTTTTGCCGTGCGGCCTAATTCGGTCTCATTCTTTATCTCGTTGCGGAGCACGTCGCCCGTAGAGATATGTTCAAAACCATACTTCTCAATCATTTTGTCACTCTGTGTTCCCTTACCGGAACCAGGTGCGCCAAATATCACAATGTTTTTCATATTAATGCTTTTCATATTCTTTTCTTCTGTTTCTGGCACGAGTGTATAAATGTCACGCAGGTTACGTCCCTGCTGGTCATAATCAAGCCCATAGCCCACGATGAAATCATTAGGTATCTCCATAGCAGCGTACTCGATATTGAGATCTACCTTCAGCTTCTCAGGCTTCACAAGCATTGTACAGATATGGACGGAGGCAGGATGGCGCGTACCCAACGTCTCTATCATGCGCTTCATGGTGAGACCTGTGTCGACAATATCTTCCACGATGATGATGGTGCGGTTGGTCAAGTCTTCGTTAATGCCGATGACCTCAGTGATTTTTCCCGTCGAAGTAGTACCCTCATAGGAGGCCAGCTTAACAAAGGATATCTCGCAGGGGATAGTGATGTGGCGCATGAGATCGGCAGCAAACATAAATGAGCCGTTCAATACAGCCAGCAGCAAGGGGTTCTTGCCAGCCATATCATGGTTAATACGGTCTGCCACGGCTTGCACACGTTGCAGGATAACACTCTCGGGAATTGACGTCGCGAACGTCTTGTCCTTGATTTTTACTATAGCCATAGAGATTGTTCTTTGAAATTGCTGCAAAATTACAAAAATTTACGAAAATTCTGCCACTTTACCCATAAAATATGAAATAAAAGAAATAAAATTTGTTTTTTTATTCCAATTACATTACCTTTGCAAAAGATTTCTGGCTATGCTTGGCATAGATCAAGTAAATTTTACTGTGCGCTCGCTGGTAAAATCTTTGCAGAAGATTTAGCTGCGCTCGGCATAGATTAAGCAAGCTTGACTCTGCGCTCGCTGGCAAAATCTTTGTAATTGAATATGAAAATATTTACTGGAAACCAAATCCGTGAGCTCGACAAATACACTTTGGAGCATGAGCCTATCACTGCACTCAACCTGATGGAGCGTGCTGCAAAAGCTATCGTACACGCCATACGTAGCGAATGGGACAATCGCCGGCCGGTGGTGGTCTTTGCTGGTCCTGGCAACAACGGCGGCGACGCTTTGGCTGTAGCACGTCTGCTGGCCGATGAAGGCTATCAGGTTTCCGTCTATCTTTTCAACATTCACGACCGTCTTTCCGACGAGTGTGCCACCAACAAACAGCGCATAATCGACAGCCGCCGTATCAAGGAGTTTACAGAGGTGACCATAGACTTCGACCCACCAGAGCTCGATGAGAAAATGCTTGTCGTTGACGGGCTTTTCGGCTCGGGCATCAACAAACCACTGGCTGGAGGATTTGCATCGCTTGTAAAATACATCAACCAGTCACCCTCTACGGTTGTCAGCATCGATATCCCATCGGGACTGATGACCGAGGACAACACCTACAACGTCCGTGCTAACATCATCAAGGCCGACCTCACATTAACCCTCCAACATAAGAAGCTCTCCATGCTCTTCGCTGACAATCAGCCCTATATCGGAAGGCTGAAAGTGCTTGACATAAGGCTTTCAGAAGAATATGTGAGGAAAACCGACAGTCAGTTCCGGCTCATCGAAGAAAACGACATTCGTCCGCTCATGCACCCACGCAACGACTTCGCCCATAAGGGAGACATGGGAACCGCGCTTATTGTGGCAGGAAGCTATGGCATGGCTGGCGCAGCCGTCCTCACGGCAAGGGCATGTATGCGCTCCGGAGCAGGAAAGGTCATCATCCGCACACCACGCAAGAACTACGATATCTTGCAGACGGCAGTACCCGAGGCCGTGCTCTCGGTAGACCGCGAAGAAACCTATTTTTCTGAAGCCATCGACACCGAAGACTTCGACGCATTGGCTATAGGCCCCGGGTTAGGTGCTCACGAGACCACCGCCATCGCCCTTATCTCGCAGCTTCGCCGAAGCTCATGTCCGACTATCATCGATGCCGACGGTCTGAACATTCTCGGCAACCACCGCACATGGATGCAGCAACTACCCAAAGGTATCGTCATGACCCCACATCCCAAAGAGCTCGACCGCATCACGGGCAATGCCAGCAACGGCTGCTACGAACAACTCTCCAAAGCTCGCGAGCTGGCTGAGAAGATTAACGGATATATCATCCTCAAGGGTCACTACTCTGCACTCTGTGTACCCGACGGACATGTCTATTTCAACTCTACTGGCAACTCAGGCATGGCAACAGCAGGTAGCGGCGACGTGCTCACCGGCATCATCTGCGGACTACTCGCACGAGGCTACCAGCAACGCGAGGCCTGCATCCTCGGCATGTATCTGCACGGACTTGCAGGCGACCTCGCCGTTAAGGATTTAGGTAAGGAAAGCCTCATTGCATCCGACATCATCCGCTATCTGGCCAAAGCCTTCAAACGCCTCAACGACTAACACTAATGTAAAAAAGAATGAAGAGTGAACTTTCAACTTTTCATTTTAACACGTAATCGCGTAAGCGCTTTTACAAAGCGAAGCGACTAAAAGAATTTCCATTACATGAATTATAATTTATGACTCATTCGTGATAATTTATGTTTTCACTTTTCAACTCTCAACTATGAAAAGAACAGTCCTTTTATTTTTCACTTTTTATTTTTCACTCTTCACTTTCTCCCAGTCGCCCGTTGAAGGACTCAACTACTATCTGCCCAAGACTGTCCTAAAATTCACGTTGCAGATCGAACAGACCACGTTCACCGCAGGAGATCTGGCCCTCTACTCCGACCGCTACCTGAAAAAGCCCGTCAGGAACACCAACGAGACCACCTATCGCATCCTTGATGTCAAGATGCAAACCGTCGGCGAGGTGGACACCACAAAGCAATACACCGTCACCATCGACAAAAAGCACACCATCATCAGTCTGCAGCGCGAGAACAACGGACTGCTCACACATGTCAACTATCATGTGTTGCCCATCGCCGACCTTATCCCCAAACCCTACCTGTCTATCAAACCAGCCAAGCTCAATCCGAGAGACTATTTCACCGAGGAGATGCTGGCCGCAGGCAGCAACGCCAAACTGGCCGAGCTCGTGGCTAAGGAGATATACGCCATCCGCGAGTCGCGCAACCAGCTTGAGCGGGGCGAGGCCGAGTTCATGCCCAAAGACGGTGAGCAACTGAAAACCATGCTTGCCCGACTCGACAAACAAGAGAAAGCCCTGCTCCAATTGTTCGACGGAGAGGAAACAAGCCAGACTTTTGAAAAAACCATCAGCTACACCCCGCAACCCGATAAACCCGAGGATGTCGCCTTTCGCTTCTCTACACGCTTAGGCCTCACCAGTGCCGACGACCTCGCAGGAGAGCCGTATTATATTAAGGTGGAAGACCTGAAACAACTGAAACCACTACCGTCGCCCGACACCCAACACCCATCGTCTAACAAGGCTAAAGACGATATCGGACTTATCGTGAATATTCCAGGGAAAATCAAGATAACGCTTTCCTCACCTAAAGAAACTCTCTTTGAGCAAGAACTTTATGCCGCACAATTCGGTCAGACCGAAAACCTCAGCGGCAACCTGTTCAAGGGTAAAATGCTTACCCGCGTCAAACTCGACACCGTCACCGGCAGTGTCATCGCCATCGATGTCCAACCGATAGAATAAAGTTTTTATTTATCTAATTGGTAATGCCATGCGGATTATTGAGACGAAAGGCAATCAAAACCTGTTGGACAAGGAAAAAACGCTTTTCCTTTGTTCAAAGATGACACCTATAGGACTATATGAACAAGTATTCCGATGGACAGACAGCCTAACAGAAAGGGATTGCATTGTCTGTTTCAATTCTACAGAAATGGAAGCCGAGGTCCTAAAGGCCCTACTCGTTGCTAAGATACCAACTATCCTTTTTGTCATGAACCGTTTTACTGATGTCAATAATCTTCAGATAGAGCAGGCTTTACAAGAAGATAGAATGCTCATCGTCATTTTAAAACGTGATGAACCACGAGGAAAGGGAACCACACCGAGATTACGAAATGAGTACGTGCTGTCGCTATGCCAACACATCGTATGCGGCTATGTCAACAAGAATGGTAGTGTATTTCCTATGTTGGCAGGACGGGAAGATGTGACACAACTTATTGATAATAATACTTGCCAGATGGCAGAGGAGCCTAAGCTGCGACATGTGCGATGGACGGTGGCACAAGACAAAGTACTGCTTCGGATGTATTATGCTGACATGGGCATTCATGCCATTCACAAACGTCTACAACGGTCATATGTCACTATTCACCTCCGCATTCGCTCTATTACACAGCCAGAAGATGTCTTGAAAGGACGTGAGTTTGAAGACTATGTACTCAGTTTGTTTAATCCTCATGACAACGGTCCGCTCATACTACAGGAATGGCAAGGAGACAAGTCACTTGGACTTATTCGTCCGAGAAACAACAGCAACCCAGACTTTGTGTTCCGCCACGACGAAAAGGAATTTGCCGTAGAATGTAAATGGCGGGAAAGACTGGATAACGACATCGAAAAGAACCTGTTTCCCAAAACTTCCATAGAAAAATACAAAGCCTTTTCTGCAACGAGAAAGATTCCCGTCACCATTATTCTCGGCATTGGTGGCGAACCTTGTAATCCTGAATGGCTCTATGCTATCCCATTAGGTGATGTACCTACGGTCGTATCACACCCCAGCCTATTAACTGAGTTTTCTTGTACGTCTCAATCTCTAGACATATCACTATTCATGCCAACTGAAAAGCAACCTAAAAAAAAACGCTAATACTATTGAGGAAAAAAGGAAATTATATCCCAATGCATACAAGCCATGGAGCAAAGAAGATGATGAACGTCTATGGTTTTTATATGAGAAAGGAGGAAATGTCAAGGAGCTTTCACTATTTTTTAAGCGTAATGAGGGAGCTATTCGCTCACGGATAAATAAGATTATTATGGACAAGAGTATATGCAACCAAGACCATTAAACTTGTAACATTCCCCGCTGGCGGGGAATGTTTTATTTTACAGCAAGCCTAATTGTTCTCACATCACGGCTATTAGGGCCAATCATGATGTCGAAGTCGCCAGACTCAATTGTCCATTGGAGAGACTGGTTATAGAAACCGAGCTGGTCGCGCCTGATGACAAACTGTATCTCTCGACGCTCACCTGCTTTGAGATGGATGCGCTCAAAGGCTTTCAGTTCTTTCACGGGTCGCGAGATGCTGGCCACAAGGTCGCGAACGTACAGCTGTACTACCTCATCAGCATCACGACTACCGGTGTTTTCCACTGTCACCGTAGCCACGACGGACTCCGTTTCCTTCATGACCGATGATGAGAGCCGCAGGTTTTCGTATTTGAAAGTGGTGTAGCTCAGACCATAGCCGAAGGGAAAGAGCGCTCCATTGGGTACATCGAGATAGTTTTTTTGATATTTGCGGAACTCGGGTGTGCCATCAGGAACGGGTCGCCCCGTATTCAGATGGTTATAGTAAAGCGGTTCCTGACCGGTAGCACATGGCATCGACATGGAAAGGCGGCCACAAGGCACCTTGTCGCCAAAGAGCACGTCGCAGATGGCATCGCCGGCCTCCGACCCGCCAAACCACACGTTCATGATGGCATCAAGGTGCTCGTTCTCCCATGTGAGCACGGTAGGCCGGCCAGAGAAATTGAGCAGCACGACGGGTTTCCCAAGAGTCTTCAGCTGTCGGAGCAGCGTGGCTTGCACGTCGGGCATGTCGAGCGAGGTGCGGCTGGCACACTCACCGCTCATATCGGCACTCTCGCCCATGGCACAGACGATAACATCGGCCTCGCGTGCGATGCGCATGGCCTCATCCATTGCCGCGGTATCATCGACACGGGGAATGGTCTTTCCAAATTCACCGGCTTTCTGCAAGGCCTCTGACGAGGTGATGTTGCAGCCTTGGGCATAGAGCAGATCGGCCTTGCCCTGTACCGCACGGCTCATGGCCTCGCGCAGCGTGCTGTACTTCTCAGGAGTATAGGCCACACACCACGTACCGGCAAGATTGGCACGGGTATCGGCCAGCGGACCAATGAGCGCAATCTTTCCCTGTTTTTTCAAGGGCAGGAGACCATCCTCGTTTTTCAGCAAGACAAATGTCTCAGCCGCAATGTCGCGAGCTACCTGACGGTGCTCGTTTGTGAAAACATCGCGTGTAGCACGTTTCTTGTTACAATAGCGGTACGGATCGGCAAAGAGTCCGAGTTTATATTTGGCCTCAAGCACACGCCGACAGGCTTGGTCGATGTCGGCTTCGGTGACTCTCCCCTCTTTCAGACTTTGCTCAAGGGTGCCGATAAATCCCTGAGCGCACATGTCCATGTCGGTTCCGGCTAGGAGCGACTGAGCGGAAGCATCCTTCAGATTAGCAGCCGTTCCGTGTTGGAGTATCTCAGCTATAGAAGCATAGTCGGTGACGAGAAAGCCGTTAAAACCCCATTGCTGATGCAACACATCGTTAATCAGCCAGCCGTTGGCCGTTGCGGGCACGCCGTCGACAAGATTGAACGATGACATCACACTACCCACGCCAGCCTCCACTGCAGCCTTATAGGGAGGAAAATACTGGTTGTACATGCGCACACGGCTCATATCGACCGTGTTGTAGTCAAGTCCCGACTCAGAAGCGCCATAGAGAGCAAAATGCTTCACACAAGCCATCACGTTCTCGGCACTGCTGAAATCACCCTGGTATCCCTTAACCATCGCAGCAGCCACATGGCTTCCCAAGCACGGGTCTTCACCCGCACTCTCGGCATAGCGGCCCCATCGGGCATCGAGGGCAATATCGACCATTGGTGAGAAAGTCCAGTTGATACCCTGCGCACTGGCCTCCTTCGCCGCAATGCGGGCACTCTCGAAGATGGCGTTCATGTCCCACGAGCACGAAAGAGCCAAAGGAATGGGAAAAATAGTCTCGTAGCCGTGAATCACATCCATGCCCACAAGCAGCGGGATACCCAAACGACTTTTATTGACGGCTATCTCCTGCAGTTCGCGTATGCGGTCGGCACCTTTTATATTAAAGACCCCGCCCAGCTTTCCTGCGGCAATATCGGCACCTATCTGTGTCTCCATGGCCTTGCCCGTTGTGATGTCGCCAGCAGGAAGAAGATTAAGCTGACCCAGCTTTTCCTGAAGTGTCATGCGACTCATCAATTGGTCTATAGAGTCATCAATGACTTCCTGCGCGGAAAGGGAAGCCCAAGCCGACAGGAATAAAAACACCGTGAAAATAATACCGAGAAATGAGTGATTTTTCATATTGTTCTCGTCTATTTGTAAATGACTGGTTTCCAAAATATAGAATTTAGATATAAAAAATGGTCTTTTGTATTGCTAAAGCTTATCTTCCTGAGTGCAAAAGACCGTCTTTCGCAGAAAATTCCCTAGGGAATATCTTCCGAAAGACGGTCTTTTATAAATCGGGGGTTATTCTCCGGCTTAGTCGCAGTTGGCGAGCTTGCCGTCAGAACCGAGCACCTCCTTGATTTTGTGGCTGTAAAGCTCAATCATCAAGTCGCGAGCGGGACCGCAGTACTTGCGCGGGTCGAACTCACCGGGCTTCTCAGCAAATACCTTGCGCACGGCAGCGGTAAAGGCCAGACGAGAGTCGGAGTCGATGTTGATCTTGCAAACAGCGCTCTTTGAAGCCTTACGGAGCTGTTCTTCGGGAATACCTACTGCATCGGGCAGTTTGCCACCGTTGGCGTTGATGATGTCGACATATTCCTGTGGAACCGATGACGATCCGTGAAGCACGATGGGGAAGCCAGGCAGCTTCTCCATGATGGCATCGAGCACGTCGAATGCCAGTGGCGGGGGAACGAGCTTACCAGTAGCGGGGTCAACGGTACACTGCTCACGGGTGAACTTATAAGCACCGTGTGAGGTGCCGATGGAGATGGCGAGTGAGTCAACACCTGTGCGACTTACGAAATCAATCACCTCTTCGGGCTTGGTGTAGTGGCTTTCAGCTGCCACAACCTCGTCCTCAACACCAGCCAACACACCGAGCTCACCCTCTACAGTCACGTCGAACTGATGGGCATACTCAACAACCTTCTTCGTCAAGGCGATGTTCTCTTCATAGGGAAGACTGGAGCCGTCGATCATCACGGATGAGAATCCGAAGTCCACACAGCTCTTGCAAATCTCGAAGCTGTCGCCATGGTCGAGGTGGAGGCAGATTTCGGGATGATTGCAACCCAGCTCCTTAGCATATTCCACAGCACCCTGTGCCATATAGCGCAACAGTGTCTGGTTTGCATAGTTGCGCGCACCCTTGGATACTTGAAGGATTACCGGCGAACGAAGATCGGAAGAAGCTTTGATAATGGCCTGAAGCTGTTCCATGTTGTTGAAGTTGAAAGCAGGAATAGCATAGCCGCCGTTGATGGCTCGCTTGAACATCTCACGGGTGTTCACGAGACCTAAATCTTTGTAGTTTACCATAAAAATTTATATTTATACTGTATAGTTAAAAATCTTCTGCAAAGTTAACATATTATTTTTGCATCTCCAAAAACTCCCTATCATTTTTTTGATATATTTCAAATTTTATTGATGCATGACAAGGGGTAATGGGTGATGGGTATTGGGTCTTACAACATATCCATGAAGCAAAGCTGATAGAGTCCCTGTCCGTCTTCGATGATGATATAGGTGGGCTCGTCGCTTTCCTCTTCGTAGCTGTCGGGAGCATAGTAGGTATGTTTCATACCTTCATCCATACGCGTGCTATGCTTAAAGTAGCCATGTTGCGCCAATTGCTTCTCATAAATAAGAAGGAGCTGAGGGTCAGAGAACATGATTCTCACTTCCTTGTATTCTTCTTTTTTTATCATACAGAAAATCGCCAATGCATCATCACCCGTCTTTTGGAACTCCCACGCGTTGGCCTTGACATTGCGCCCCCACGCCTCATAAGAATAGCCATCGGCATTCTCGGCTTGGTATTCAAGCTGATGAAGGTTTTTTCCCTCACAAAGATTGCTCAACACATCGGATGTCTCGTCCCAGTAGTTCCACACGGTGTTCATGTCTTCTACATTCAGCTCCTCAGTTTCCGGATTTACCACCTCGACAGACCGTGTGGCTTTCTTTGCCTCATGTTCAAACTCGCCCTCAAATAGTAAGCCTATCTTATTTTTCGTCAAGTCGAAATACTGGCACACCTCAAATACCTCGCCATGTCTGTTACGATATTTGATGGAACCATTATCCTTACCATTCGGCTCGACAATCATGTCATATTTGCCAATCTGGTAAAACACCCCAGGCGTGAAAGCACCATGCATCTCCTCGCAATAGGTCTCAGTGTAAGCATAGGCTTGTATGAAATGCTGTCCATCGCTCATATCGTAAAGCATCTTTCCGCCGTCTTCCAAATCTTCCACCCATTGGGTGAAGAGCAATTCTTTACCCGTCTGTGCCGAAGCAGGCAAAAGCAACATTATTCCTATCAACATAAGCCATAAGCGACATGCACCCGACTTAAATAAAGTTTTTTCGTTTTTCATTTCTCTGTTACATTATATGGTTTCTTCCATGCAAAAGTACAATAAAAACCGTTAACTTCCAAAAATTCACAACGTTTTATTTGGCTGTAAACAACAAAAAGCGTAATTTTGCATCCTGAATAATTGTACTGGCCGACCAAATCGACCGTACCATGATAAATAAATCTATTTACAATTTTATACTATTATGCAAGTTGAGAAAATCTTAACAGAGCTTGAGCGTAAGCACCCAGGCGAGTACGAGTACCTACAGGCAGTGAAAGAAGTTCTCCTGTCTATCGAGGACGTGTACAACCAGCATCCCGAATTTGAACGGGCAAAGCTCATTGAGCGGCTCGTAGAGCCCGAGCGCATTGTCACATTCCGTGTGCCTTGGACAGATGACAAAGGCGAGGTTCATGTGAACATCGGCTACCGCGTGCAGTTCAACAGTGCCATCGGCCCGTATAAGGGCGGACTGCGTTTCCATCCGTCGGTGAACCTCTCCATTCTGAAGTTCCTCGGCTTTGAGCAGACTTTCAAGAATGCTCTCACCACTCTTCCGATGGGCGGCGGCAAAGGCGGCAGCGACTTCTCCATCCGCGGTCGCAGCGATGCAGAGGTGATGCGTTTCTGTCAGGCTTTCATGACTGAGCTCTACCGACATATTGGCCCCGACGAGGATGTTCCCGCAGGCGATATCGGCGTAGGCGGGCGCGAAATTGGCTATCTTTTCGGCATGTATAAGAAGCTCACCCACCAATTTGGTGGAGTGCTTACAGGCAAGGGGCTTGAGTATGGCGGATCACGCATACGCCCCGAGGCAACAGGCTTCGGAGCACTCTACTTTGTCAACCAGATGCTCCAGACCCGCAATATTGACATCAAAGGCAAGACCGTGGCTCTCTCCGGCTTCGGAAACGTGGCATGGGGCGCTGCCAAGAAAGCCACAGAGCTGGGTGCGAAGGTTATCACTATCAGTGGACCCGACGGCTACATCTACGATCCCGCAGGTATCAGTGGCGAGAAGATCGACTACATGCTCGAGCTTCGCGCCAGCGGCAACGACATCTGCCAGCCTTATGCCGAGGAGTTCGATGGCGCGACCTTCTATGAGGGACGCAAACCTTGGGAGCAGAAGGCCGACATCTATCTGCCCTGCGCCACACAAAACGAGCTCAACGCCGACGATGCCGACCACATTCTCGCCCATCAGCCATTATGCGTGGCAGAGGTGTCGAACATGGGATGCACCGCTGAGGCTGTAGAGAAGTTCGTCAACACGAAGACGCTCTTTGCTCCAGGCAAGGCTGTCAACGCTGGAGGTGTGGCCACATCTGGGCTCGAGATGACACAAAACTCCATGCGCATCACGTGGACCGAGAAAGAAGTCGACGAAAAACTGCACTTCATCATGCACTCTATCCACGGACAATGCGTGAAGTACGGCAAGCAGGCCGACGGCTATATCGACTACGTGCGCGGTGCCAACGTGGCTGGGTTCATGAAAGTCGCCAACGCCATGATGGCCCAAGGCATTGTGTAAAGTTTTCTGGGGGTGTGGTATGCAAATACACCCCCAGAAAACTCTAAACTGATAAAACCTGTAAGCCTTATAAAACCTATAAGACCTATAAAATTAAACACTATGAAACTGAAAATCCTATTCCTTGCACTCTTCTGCCCTATACTGTTGAGTGCACAGACGACCACAGGCATCGCCTCCTACTACTCCAAGAAATGGACCGGCCGTAAGACTGCCAATGGCGAGCGCCTGCATCACGATAGCCTCACCTGCGCCCATAAGACCTACCCCTTCGGCACAAGGCTGAAGGTGACTCATCTGGGCAACGGCAAGAGCGTTATCGTGCGTGTAACCGACCGCGGACCTTATGGGCGCGGACGCATCGTAGACCTTTCATGGGGAGCCGCCCGCGACCTCGGTATGCTCCAACAGGGACTTGCCAAGGTTACTGTCGAGGTTTTGCCTAAGAATAAAGAAGAAAGCAAAAGCGAAAAGACAGAATAACGGAAGACCGTCTATTACGTCAAATTCTCGTGAAACTTATTACAAAAGACCGTCTTTGGCTTTTCCAAAGACGGTCTTTTGTAATAAGGATATGAAGAGACCTTACTTTTCAGCAGGCTCGATAATCTTCCACACAAGGGCTGCGATAGCACCACCTACAAACGGACCTACAATGAACACCCAGAGTTGGTTCAGTGCATCACCGCCTTCGAAGAGTGCGGGACCGATGGAACGTGCGGGGTTGACTGACGTACCAGTAAAGTGGATACCCACGAGATGGATGAGAATGAGCGACAGACCGATGGCCAGACCTGCGAAGTTGTTGGTGGCACCATTGGTCTTGGCTGTAGCACCAAGCACGACAAGCACGAAGAGGAAAGTGAGCACAATCTCAACAATCAGACCATTGGTAACACCAAAGGCACAGGTGTTAGCACCCGTGGCTGTGGTAATCACTGCACTCGGATCGGTGGCAACAATACCAGCCAAAGCTGCGGCAGCCAAGATAGCACCGATAACCTGGAACACGATGTACATGCCACAATCTTTTGCGCTCATACGGCCGCTGAGGAACACACCGAGCGTGATGGCGGGATTGATGTGGCAACCCGAGATGCCGCCGATGGTATAGGCCATGGCTACTACTGACAGACCAAAGGCAATGGCTGTTCCCACGATAGCTGCGGTGTTCTCTGCACCACAACCCAATGCCACGGCTGCACCGCAGCCGAGGAAAGTAAGTACGAATGTACCTACAAGTTCTGCTAAATACTTTTTCATATTGTTTATGATTAAAAATAAAAGTTGAATTTCATACTACCTTTTTTCATAAATCGTTCACGCTCGGAAAACTTCAAGCAAACTTTGTTCTGCTCATCTGGATTAATCAAAACGTTCTAATTCTATAACGTGTTTTCTGTCAAATTATTATATTTACACCATGTTTCTGGTTATAACATCTGGCGCGATTTCATCTCAAGATATTTGTTGATGACGTCAACGGAAAGCTGGTCGGGGGTGGTGAGCAAAGAGAGAATGCCATGTCGGCACAGCTGCGAGGCGATGAGTCGCTGTTCATGCTCGAACTTCTCGGCGATGACGTGACGATAGAGGTCTTCTGTGTCGGTAGCCGGCAAGGCGATGTAGTCCTTAATCTCATTATCCATGAAGAACACGACCAGCAACCGATGTCTACGGGCAAGCTGAATGAGATAGGGCAATTGCCGATGCATCGACTGGAGCCCGATGAAATGGGTGTAGAGAATGAGGAGTGAGCGCTTGGAGAGGTGCTTGTCGAGATGAGCCACGAGGGCGGAATAGTCTGACTCGCCGAAGGTGGTCTGCTGGGCATAGAGCCGTTCGAGCAGAGTCTCAATATGACCAGGCTGCTTCGAGGCGGGCACAAAGGTGTCAAAGTGGTCGTTAAATGTTACAAGTCCAGCCTTGTCCTCACGATGCATCGCCACGTAAGCGAGCACGAGAGAGGCGTTGATGGCATAGTCGAGCAAGGTCATACCGCGAAAAGCATGCTGCATGGTACGCCCCTTGTCGATGACGGAGAAGACCTGCTGCGACCGCTCATCCTGATAAACGTTCACCATGAGCTGATGGCGGCGGGCCGTCGCACGCCAGTTGATGGTGCGGTAGTCATCGCCCTGCACATAGTCCTTTATCTGCTCAAATTCCGTATTGTTACCGATACGGCGTATTTTCTTGATGCCCATCTCCGTCAATCGATTGCTGATGGCCAATAACTCATACTGACGCAACATGAGGAACGAGGGATAAACCTTCACATCACAGGGCTCGGCACAGGTGAAACGCCGCTGGAGTAGGCCGAGAACGGTGGAGGTGAAGACACGGAGTCGGCCGAACGAATATATGCCACGCCTCACGGGTCGCAGCCGATAATCGATGTTCTTACCTTCCTGCGACTTCAGCTGAAGTGGAAAAGCGATGTCGCGCCGCTGGAAATGGGCGGGTATCTCGTCAATGACCGTCAACCATACAGGGAAAGAATAGCTGTTCTCCACACGCAGGCTCACCGTGTTGTCGTCGCCATTGGAGAACCGATGCGACAGGCTTCTTGATGCTGTGATACCCCTTCGATGCCACAACATGGCAGCGTCAATCGTAACAGCCACGATCAACAATGCAAGCAACCCTTGTCCAAAGAAGAACAACGGACTCCATGCCTGTTCGCCAATGATGACCAATATCACGGCAAAAGCAACAAGATAAAACCTACGACTCAGAAACATTTTTCTGCTTAGTGTTGAGTACTAACCTATTATTTGGGAACTTCGACTTTGTCTATGAGTTTCCTGGCCACCTTCTCCGATGTATAGCCTTCCATCTCGGCCTCGGCAGTAAGGATGAGACGATGCTGAAGCACGGCAGGTGTGACCATCTTGACATCGTCGGGTGTCACAAAGTCACGTCCCTGCAATAAAGCAAAGGCTTTGGCCGTTTGCAACATAGCCACCGAGGCACGTGGCGAGGCACCGAGCATCACAGCTCGTGAGGTACGCGTCTGCTCCACTATCTGCGCGATGTATTGCAACAACGAACGGTCCACGACCACACTCCTAAGCAATGTGCGAAGGTGAATCAGCTCAGGCTGAGTAATGATGGGCTTCACCTCGTTCAGTCGAGTGAAAGCGGCATTCTCCTGATGCCGTTCCAAGATGCGTATCTCCTCTTCCGTTGTTGGGTAGCCCATGGTTATTTTCATTAAGAAGCGGTCGAGCTGGGCCTCGGGTAACTTGTATGTACCCTCCTGCTCCACGGGATTCTGTGTGGCTAGGATAGTGTAGACGTCTCCCATGCGATGGGTCTCGCCGTCGATGGTTACCTGCCGTTCCTCCATTACCTCAAAAAGAGCAGCCTGCGTCTTGGCCGGTGCACGGTTTATCTCGTCAACCAACACGATGTCGGCAAAGACAGGGCCTTCATGGAAGTCGAATGACGAGGTCTGCATGTTAAACACCGTTGTTCCGAGCACGTCGGAGGGCATAAGGTCGGGGGTAAACTGCACACGCGAGAACTTTGCGTCGATAAGACGTGCGAGCAGACGAGCCGTGAGCGTCTTGGCCACTCCCGGCACACCTTCGATGAGCACGTGGCCATTGGCCAGAATGCACGTGAGCAACAGGTCAACTGCCTCCTGCTGACCGACGATGACCTGGGCTATCTCTGCTTTCACCGCATTGATCTTATCAGAAAACATACTGAGATTTGTTCTTTGTTCTTCCATTGTCGTATAACTTTAGAATCTTATATTTTTTCATTATTTCGTTCATTCTTCCTATAAGCGACTGGAGCTGGTGGTCGGTGACATAGCGAATCTGCAATGCCTGTCTCACCTCGCACAACAATGCCGCAGTCTCGAGTTTGTCCATGCCTGTCCGCCTTGCCAAGATATCGGCTGAGGCGTTGTCGTTCTGCGCCTCGGTAATATCGAGGTCTAAGCGGCTACGTAACTCTTCTGCGAAGTAACCCCATTTTTTCCGCAAGAGGTCTGCGTGGTCGCGCTGCTGATAGTAGAGTGTCCCGATAAGCCCGATAAACTCCAGCGTATGGTTGCGCGGCGGTGTCTCAATAGGAATGACACGTTGTTGTCGGCGGGCTGTAAACACCATGAACAAAGCGATGAGCAGCAACGAGAGCCACAACGCCCACCGGAGTGGTCGCTGTGATAGCAGATAGCGGAAGGGCGACAGCCGTGCCGCTTCCATGTCAGGAGTATTCGTATAGGCTGTCGTGCGAACGATGGGACGACTGGCAATGAGTGTCATCAGACGATGTGTGAATGGACTTGTGTTTTTGTCCAATATGCCGTAGTTAGTGAAAAGCAGGGGCATGGAGGCGACTATGAGCTCACCCTTGCCACGCCGCACAGAGGTAAGCACCGACAACGTGTCATTTTCTGTACTCAAACTACCAACATGATCCACCCAACTGACTATTCCATGTGTCTCAGCCTTACGATTCCTTCCACTGAGCGATGCCGACAACAGCAATTTATAGATAGAATAACTGGCTTTAGGATAGCCATGTACAGGGGAATTCCATTGGATGGTATCATAGATCTCTTCATCAAATCCCGTAGTGAGTTGAGTTTTTAGCCAGGATATGTTGAACGGTGTAGATGCATTGACTACTATGCCGTACTTTTTATACAACACGCTGTCTTCTATGTATTTTGGCCCGTAGGCTATCATCACCTGTGCGCCATTCTGCAGGAGCGAGTCGAGACTGTTCAGGTCTACATCGCCCAAATTCATACTGGTACTTATGATGAGAATGTTGCTATTGCGGTATTCCTTCTCGTGGTTCAGTTGTCTCAATGTCTTATGCACCACCTGATAGTCACCACCAAATGAATGACGCATGATGCTGTCGAAAACGTAACAGCCAAAGGGCTGACGATCGTAGGGACTAAATGACTCTTTCCACGAGAATCGTTGCGGCACCCGCAGTTGCAAGATGAAGATGAGTACGGCTGCAACAGCGATACCGATGAAAAAGATTCGACTACTCCTCATGCTTACCTCCTTTCGCTATCTCGCGTTGCAGAATCTGCATCCGCTCAACCAATGACAGATCAGCCTCAAAACCACCATAGCGCACACGCAAGAAGTGATTGGTAAACTCACGGAAGGCATCCCCACCACCCTTCTCTTCAGAGTGAGGATAAGCCTCACCCACATACTGCGTCGGTGTTTTATAAGGTTGCCAGTCAATACGCCCGTCATCGCTCAATTGCTTCAGCGTCTGCAGATAAATCAGCCTCAGGGCTTCACGATAATTCCCCGACTGCATAGCACGATCAATGGCCGCGGCAAAGTCAATACCGTAGATAGTGTCCTCGGTCACGTCGTAATCGACAGCAGCTTCACTACTCTGAGCAAACATACGGGCACGATGGTGGAGGAAGAAATAAACCACGAGAACTAATGCCAACACACCTACGATAATCCATATCGTAGTACGCATATCATTCGCGTTACCACTACCGAAAAGAGTTCTCAGGAACCAATCGATTTGCTCCAGCAACCACTCCGTCACACTGAAGTCCGACTGCATCAGCTCGCGGTTATAGTCATAGGCCGCATCACTGCGCCACGATGCTATCATCGTGGAGTCAACGGTGAGGGTATCAGTGAGAGCGAGCATTCTTCTTGAAGGGGAAATGAAAGGATGTTATAGACGGTCGAAGTTATCAATGTCGTGCAGATTATCGAAAAGGTGACTGTCGTCCTCATGGGTATCCGACATAGTCTCAAAATTATCGACTCCATGTGCCACTGACACACCCTCAAACTTCTCCATTACGTGACCGTAATGATAACCCACTGCCACATAATTGAGCGCATAGACTAGATACACGCCGAAAGCCTGAACAATGCCGAGCACATATACCAGTGCCTGAAGACCTACGGTGGCCATGAAACCTGTTTGGGGCTCGTCACTCGTAGCCATCACACCCTTGATAATCAAGACCACCATATAGGGCATCATCACAACCGTCGCCACCACATAGGCTATCATACCCACTACGAAAACAATGCCGAACAGCCCTCCCCAAGTATTGAATCCATAGCGTAATCCCTTGAAAATAGCGCCATAGGCTGTCTCGTTATCGTTCATCAGATACATCGGCATGGCCAGCATCAGCGGCAACAACACAGCAATCACACCGAAATAGAAAGGCAACATCAAGAGCACACCCAGCGCAGGATCGATGGAGAAAAGCGCGATATAGATTCCCACGACTACTCCACCGAATACCAACACGAGAGGTATCATGGCAAGCCCCAGCACAAAACTGCGTTTTATGAGTCGCCAAAGCAACGGACGAAACTCCTTCAACGTCAGTCCCGACAGACGGTTTGGTCGCTCGTCGTAGAGTCGCATCAGACCATATACTATGGCCGTGACGAACAATGTGCCGAGCATGACGCACACAATATAGACAACATAGGAAACGAGCATATGGATTAACTGCCCGTTATTGATGGTACCATCGCTCGCGGCATTCGTAAAAGCTGCGCCAAAGACCGAATCCATACCCAGCGACTGCAACAGGCAGACGGGCAGGACGAGATAGTTCATAAAGCGGAGCACTACCCGCCAGTTTTCTTTCACGAAATCGAACGTGGCCGAAAACTTGTCACCGAATAAGCGCTCTTTGTATAGCTCAATCTTTTGAAATTTCTGTTCCATTTCTTATCTTATTTGATTATAATTCGACATTCTGCATTTGTCAGGAATTAATCCGAAGACTTATGAGAGAGTGTTGATTGCCCTATACGACGGGGCAGCCAGACGAAATACCACAGCACAAACGCCAGCGACAGCAGGATGATAGCCAGCCGCACCCCGTCGTATATCTCGGTATGGCGCGTAACAAAGCCCTCGATGAAGCCTGCCACAACAAACACAGGCACCGTACCCACAATAATCTTCAATCCCTGACGGGCTCCACGACGGAACGACGTCATGCGCGAATAGGTACCAGGGAAAAGCAGCCCGTTGCCCAAGGCCAACCCCGCAGCTCCAGCAATAATGATAGCCGAAATCTCGAGCGTGCCATGAAGGAACACCGCCAGAAATGCCTCCCATAACAGGTCGTGCTGATAGAAGAACGTCATGAAACAGCCCAGCATATCGAGGTTCTGGAAGAGACTCCATGCCGTACCTATACTGGTCAGGATACCCAACACGAACATACGGAACGACACGAAGACATTATTTATCGTGATGCCGAGAAACATACCCATCTCTCCCCCACCGTCATAGACTGCCATCGGCGTACCATGAGAGATATTGTCAAGTGTCATGTCCACATAATAGTCACCCAGAATGATACGACAATACTCTGGGTCGGCCAGTTGTGACACCATGCCTATTACCGCGCTCACCACACTAATCAGCAATGAGATGAGCAACAGACGGCGAGCCTCCCACATCGTGAATGGCACCTCGCGCGTCCAGAACGTCAGCAGGCGCGACCATTTCTCACGCTTATTCTTATAAATCTCGTTGTGGATGGCCGAGGCCAAGTTGTTCAGATAGAGTGTGATGCGCGAGTCAGGATAATGGGTCTGAGCGAAGGAAAGGTCGGAAGTGATATCGCCGTACAAGTCGGCCAGCTCGTCGGGTGTATGCCAATAGGTATCCCCGATGACCTGCTCTGCACGCCGCCACTTCGGCAGATTATTACGTAAAAAAACAATTTCCTTCATTTTCACTTGCAAAAGTAAGGAAAAAACCTTACATTTGCAAAAAATATAACATTTTATATCCTTATGAAGGCCGACATCGTCACCGGGCAGTTTGTCCGCATCTCGCAGACCCCAGCCACCGTAGCAGAGCGTATGATTGCACGCATCATAGACAATGTTATTGTGTTCCTGTATTTCTGCGCTGTCACCACAGGCTTCATCAAGGGACAAGACATCCTCGGCTATATCGACATCAGCGACGGTCTGCTTATCCTTTTTGTATGGCTTGTCTACCTGCCCGCGATTTTCTATTCCTTCATCTGCGAAGCATTTTTCAACGGACAGACCATCGGTAAGCACAGCCAGAAGATACGGGTGGTAAACGCCGACGGTTCGCAGCCAGGCATCGGCCAGCTCCTCCTCCGATGGCTTCTGCTCATGATAGACGAGGGCTTCTTCTTCGTTGGCCTCATCTTCATCATACTCAACCACAAAGGACAACGGCTTGGTGACATGGCCGCTGGAACCTACGTCATTAGGCTGCAAAACTACCAGCAGCTGAACGTCACACTCCAAGATTTCCACTATGCCAACCCCGACTACCGGCCCGTCTATCCACAAGCCGCCAACCTCTCCATCGCACAGGCTGAGGTCATACGCAAGACCCTCACCACCCAACAATCAACGCCCAACACCCAACAAATAGAACGCCTCGCCGCAAAAGTGGAGCAAACCCTCGGCATCCAACGCCGTGAGCCCTCCAGCATCTCGCTCCTCCTCACCGTTCTACACGACTATCAATACTATGCCCTCGAACTCGTCTGATACCGAATGACGAGATTTTTCTGACATAATGATATAAGGGTATTCTTTGTTTTTTATCAAAAAAGTCTCCTTTTTGTTTCAATTCTACTTGATTTATATCAAGAATCGTAACAAATTGAAAGAAAAATGGCAAAAAACTTGCAAGATAATCAAAAACTCATTATCTTTGCAACGTTTTTCATGGTATTAGATTTAAGGTTAACAAAGATTGGGCTCGGCGGAGCCCTTTTTTCATGCCCACCGGGCAAAGTTCCCAACGATTTTTCCTTAAACCAATCTCCTTGGCAAACATGAAAAGAGTCGCGCGCAACCTCATGGCTGCGCGCGACTCTTTTATTGATTATAGATTATTTCACTTTACTTCACCTCCTCGAAGTCGGCGTCTTGGATGTTGTCGTCGGATTTGGAGCCTTGGGCGGTGTCGGAGCCGGACTGGGCGCCACCATTGAAACCTGCGCCTGCACCGTTGAAGCCTGCGTCGCCGGGGTTGGCACCGGGCTGGGCTGCTCCTGCCTGCTGGTACATCTGTGCCGAGGCAGCCTGCAGCACTTGGTTGAGGTTGTTGATGGCGGTATCGATGGCAGCGACGTCGGCATTCTTGTGGGCATCCTTCAGGGTCTGAAGGGCGCTCTCGATGGCCGGTTTCTGGTCGGCAGGAATCTTGTCGCCGTTCTCGTTGAGGAAGTTCTCGGTGGTGAAGATCATCGAGTCGGCTTGGTTCAGCTTGTCGATTTTCTCACGTTCGCGCTTGTCGGCCTCGGCATTCTGCTCGGCCTCGGCCTTCATGCGGTTGATCTCGTCCTCACTCAGTCCAGAGGATGCCTCGATGCGGATGGCCTGCTCCTTACCAGTGGCCTTGTCCTTGGCCGACACGTTAAGGATACCGTTGGCATCGATGTCGAAGGTCACCTCAATCTGCGGCACGCCACGACGTGCGGGTGCGATGCCTTCGAGGTTGAACTGTCCGATCGACTTGTTCTGTGCGGCCATCGGGCGCTCACCCTGCAGCACGTGCACGGTGACGGCGGTCTGGTTGTCGACGGCTGTCGAGAAAGTCTCGCTCTTCTTGCATGGGATGGTGGTGTTGGCATCGATGAGCTTGGTCATCACGCCACCGAGAGTCTCGATACCGAGTGTCAGCGGGGTCACGTCGAGCAGCACGATGTCGCCTACGCCGCCTTCCTTGTTGAGGATGGCACCCTGGATGCTGGCACCCACAGCGACTACCTCGTCGGGGTTGACACCCTTCGACGGCTCTTTGCCGAAGTAGTTCTTCACGAGAGTCTGCACGGCGGGAATACGGCTTGATCCTCCGACGAGAATCACCTCATCGATGTCGCTGGTTGAGAGCTTCGCGTCGCGTATAGCGTTCTGGCAAGGCACGAGACAAGCCTGAATGAGGTCGTGAGCCAGCTGCTCGAACTGTGCGCGAGTGAGGGTCTTCACGAGGTGCTTGGGCACACCACCCTCAGCCGAGATATAGGGCAGGTTAATCTCAGTGGTCGTAGTCGACGAGAGCTCTATCTTCGCCTTTTCGGCAGCCTCCTTGAGTCGCTGCATGGCCATCGGGTCTTTCGAGAGGTCGATGCCCTCGTCGGCCTTGAAGCCATTGACGAGCCAGTCGATGATGACCTGGTCGAAGTCATCGCCGCCGAGGTGGGTGTCACCATTGGTGGAGAGCACCTCGAACACACCGCCGCCGAATTCCAGAATAGAGATATCGAACGTGCCGCCACCAAGGTCGAACACGGCAATCTTCATATCTTTGTTAGCCTTGTCAACACCGTAGGCCAGTGCGGCAGCCGTAGGCTCGTTGACGATACGCTGCACGTTAAGACCGGCAATCTGTCCGGCCTCTTTCGTGGCCTGACGCTGCGAGTCGGAGAAGTAGGCGGGCACGGTGATGACGGCGTCGGTCACCTCTTGTCCGAGATAGTCCTCAGCGGTCTTCTTCATCTTCTGCAGCACCATGGCCGAGATTTCCTGCGGTGTGTACTTGCGGCCGTCGATATCGACACGCGGATATCCTCCTTCATTAGCCACGGTGAACGGCACGCGCTCAGCCTCCTTGCGGCTCTGCTCGTAGGTCTCGCCCATGAAACGCTTAATAGAGTAAACGGTGTTTTTCGGATTAGTGATGGCCTGACGCTTGGCGGGGTCGCCGATCTTGCGCTCACCATCTTTCACAAAGCCCACAACCGAGGGAGTGGTACGCTTGCCTTCGCTGTTGGCAATCACAACCGGCTCGTTGCCTTCGAATACGGCTACACACGAGTTGGTTGTTCCTAAGTCAATTCCAATAATCTTTCCCATAATTTTATTCCTTTTTTTATTTGTTTATAATCGACAATAAGTTACCGGACATAAACGTCCGCCTTTATCATAACAAATGGTGTGCCAACTGACAAACATGTCATGCCGCGAAAGGGAAATATGACATTTTGTCGCACAAATCGCATCGTCATGATAATCCACACGCTTCATTATTCATTAGGGCGAAGCCCGAGAAGTTAACAACCCTTAAATTGCCCGTCACGAAATTAACACTTTCTGTCGAGATTTTTTCCGATTCTACGCGAGTGAAAGATATATCTTTCAGAAGTGAGAAGTGAAAAGTGAGAAGTGAGAAGTATGGTCAGAATGCGAAAGGTATATGTTTCGGGTGGTAAAAGGCCGTCTT
Source organism: uncultured Prevotella sp. (assembly GCA_905234845.1). Classification (GTDB taxonomy): domain Bacteria; phylum Bacteroidota; class Bacteroidia; order Bacteroidales; family Bacteroidaceae; genus Prevotella. Next base: position 24,960 of record CAJOIW010000019.1, read on the forward strand.
TAGGACTCCAAGAGCTAAGCTTTCGTCACCCGAAAGCTTAGCTCTCGCAAGCGAAACATATATCTTTCACGATACCCCTATAAGACTTATAAGTCCTATAAGACCTATAAGCCTTATACCCAGCGAGTTAGAAAAAACTGAGAAAACCGCTCATTTTTGCGTTATTTCGGACGAGCGGGACCATCGGTCAAAAAAAAGCCCGTCTCCGTGTTAAACGGAAACGGGCTTTTCTTAAAATCTGTTACTCTACTTCCGCAAGTCATTCGACACCCCCGCCTTTGGGCACCCACTCTAATCATAGGTTATTCAACACCCCCTATCCCATCTAAATCAACGCCCCCACCCCCCTCTAATCTTAGAGGGGGAGTTCGAGGGAGAGAGGGGGAGTTCTATAGTTACAAGACTTACGAATAAGCAAACAAATTCCCCCTCTAAGATTAGAGGGGGACAGGGGGCGTTGAATAAAAATCTGTTATAAATCTTTACTTCTGGATATATTTCTTACCTTCTACGATGCGGACACCCTTCGAGCTCGGTGATACGCGGCGGCCGTTAAGGTCGTAAACAGCACCGTTGTTCACGCTCTCAGCGTTTTCAACACTCTTGATGCCAGTCGAACCTTGACCATCGTAAACAGCCGGCACAACAGATCCGTTATCCATACCTGTGGCAGGAACATTATCAGTGGGAACACCAACAACTGCATGGTACGGTGTAGGAGTCACATAGTTATAACCGAAAATATTATACTGCACCTTCCACTCGCCAGCTTCATCGTCAAAGTAGAAATAGGTCGTTTCGGGATTCTCATCACCGCGGTAGATATCCTCTTTCTTCAGCGTGCTAAGCAGTCTGCTACCGTCATCGCCCACTAACTCCTGCAACTCAGTAGCAGGCAGGGTCTCAACGAAGATGTCCTCGAACGGATATCCATCTATTGCAGACTCGAAGACAACAGGCGTGTTGGCGGGAATCGCACCCTCTAACTTGTCGAATACCAACGTGCCATTCGTGTAAGAGATAATCTTATAGAATTTTCCGGCTGCTGCAGCAGCGTCTGCTGAAAGTGCGAAGGGCAGACAAACGGTCGTCTTCCTGTCAGCTTCGAAGTAGCGCGGATAGCACATGTTCATTTCCTGGATAGCAGTCTCTGCAGGAATCTGGAACTCCTCGTCACCATCAATGAACATCAGCTTGCTCGTCGCGGTGTAGCCGTCGTAGGCATAGGTAGCACCGCTGATATAGGTCATGTCACCAGTCTGCTCGCCTTGGTCGTTGTTGTTGAAGATAACAAACTGTGGAGTATTGGGGAGGGAAATCTTATAAGTGGGCATCTCCTGATCATAAATATTCGTGATACCGGCGTCAGACATGTCATCGCCAGGCCAATCAGATGAAACAACCTCAGTACCACTTGCACTCTGATTCCATGCGTATGCCTTCACCTCATTCCAGCCAGCCATATCCACGAAATAGATAGCATCTTTCACAAATCTTGGCAATTCCTCGCCTACGCGACGGAAGATAGCATAGACTTGAGCATCAACAGGAGTATACCAAAGACCGGTAATGGCGTTGAAAACGTCGCTCTGAGATGAACCATCCTTATCGTTATGAGCAGCAAGGTTGTTGTTGGCGTTAATCCAGTGCTCGCCAGTATTGTCATTATGATACTCCTCACCAGTGTAATCAAAGTCACATTCGCGGGGATCACCGGAGTCGCCATGAATCAGGGCGTAGCAGTCCTCAGGAGTGTAGATGCCGCTTTCCTTAATCTGGTTAGCATAGCAGACCAGCTCCCAGCCATCGTTAGGCTGTGCCATCATTACGGCCTCATAGATGGGGTTCGTACCTGTACAGTCGACACCCTTCATCGAACCATTCTCACCTGGGCAATACCAAAGTTCGGCTTTCTCTTCCCAACCTTGATCGGCGTTCCAAGTAGGACTGGATCCTCTACCACCAGTACGGTCGTAGACATACTGGCGCTCAGCATCAGCGTTGCCAGCTTTGTTTTTTGCATGCAGATACACGGTACCTGCTCCTGTCGGATGAGCCTCGGCCACTACGTAAAGATGCTTGACAGAAGCTTCTCCGATTGCACTTGCGCTAAGAGAGAGTATCACTCCTCCTAAAATCAGTAAAAACTTTTTCATAACGTTTTGTTTTTAGTTTATAATAAAAAATAATTTCGTCGAAATACCGCTGCAAAAGTACACATAATAATCTAATAAACCTATTAAATTTGAACCAAAAATTATAAAATTTGAACCAAAAGGATGTTTTGTTTTTCGACATGATGATATAACACCCGCTTTTTTTTGGCATATTTGGAATTTTACACTACTTTTGCAAAACGAAATCTTAAAAACTTAATGTATTCGTATTTTGGTTAAACGCATGAAAAGAAAAACTTGTCAAATTGTTTTCAAAACAACAGCCACAGCATGGTTTATCTTGCTATTTGTAATAATAGGTAGTGTGACCAGTCAGGCTGTTCCTTTCCCAGACTCAAAGGAAAAGAACACGAAAGTTACATGCGACAGCACAACAGCAAAGCCGTTCGAAGTGTTGCCCGACAGTAGTAATTTCGTAACAGCAAGTGTTCTCATCTCCTCACCAGGAGAGGGGGCATTCTATGCGATGGGGCACACGGGGCTGCGCCTGCGATGTCCCTCGTTCGGACACGATTACTGCTTCTCCTATGTCACGTATCTGAATCAAGGTCCCCTGTTCAACCTAGTATTGATGGCTGGAAAGATGCGGGCTGGTTTCGAGGCTGTTGGGTTCGACGAATACATCAATGGCTTTCGTGAGAAAGGACGCGGAGTACGGGAATTTCCACTGAACTTGACTTTGTCTGAGGAACGCGCACTTTGGGAACTAATGGACAATCAGATGATGAAAGGCATGACCCTGCCATTCGACTTTATGGAGCATAACTGCACCTCGTCAATTTTCCAGTCTATAGAATCAATACTACAAAGCGAAGATTTCGTCTACCCGAAGCGTGGAGTCTTATTGAAAAATCGTCGCGATGGTATTGCGGAAATCATGGGAAAGACACCTTGGATAGAATTCTTAACCATTACCATGATGTCCGCTCTTTCCCCCAACGACCCCTGTCCATTGGAGTTGTTTATCTGCCCCTCCCTATGGGCAGAATTGTTACCGGAAGCCAAGATTGTCGGTCTTGACGGTTCGGTACGCCCGGCTCTCGATAGCGAGGTTAAAGAACTGTTACCTGTCAAGTGGCAACCTACACCTATGTGGTGGACACCCATCCGCGTGTTTGGTCTACTATTAGCGTTTGTGCTACTCGTAACTTTGGCAGAGTGGCTGTTACATTGGAGACGGCTGCCAAAGGCAATCGATGTGATGCTTTTTGTCATCTATACGATATTCTCAGCTTTTCTGCTTTATGCAGTATGCGTCAGATTGTTCATCGTGTCGTGGAACAATTTCCTGTTGGTATTCAACCTGCTACCATTGCTGCTATGGCTATTCTTCCGGCGGAAACGCTGGTTTGGTAAAGTCTATGGCCTCTACGCACTCGCACTGGTCGCTTTCATGATATTCTTCTGGATTTACCAAAGTAGAATAGAATGGCCGCACGAATTCCTCCTTGCCGTGCTTCTCACACGTTGTATCAGTCGTTATTTTCAAAATAAAAAATCATGGAAAAACAGCAAAAGCTCACAGGCTATCCATCCATAGATCAGCCATGGTTGAAAAACTATAGTCCAGAATGGATTAACCGGCCATTGTCTGAAGATACCATTTTTGAAAGTTTATTGGCGAACAACCGCGACTATCCCAACGACATCGCTATTCATTATCTGAAAACAAACATCACCTATGGTGAAATGTTTGCTCAAATTGATCAATGCGCACGGGCTTTCATCGCCTTAGGCGTACAACGCAACGACATTGTCACCATGGCCATGCCCAACACCCCCGAGATGGTCTATACCGTCTATGCGCTGAACCGCCTTGGTGCCATACCGAACATTATTCACCCCTTAGCAGGGAAAGAGGAAATCTGTAAGTATCTGAACGAGGTCAGAAGCCGTTTCTTCCTGATGTTCACTGGCACCTATGCCATTGTCAAAGATGCCCTCAACCAAACCTCAGTCGAGAAAGCCATCGTGGCCTCACCTGTCGAATCGCTTTCGCCCATTATCAAATTTCTATACCGACTGAAAAAAGGTAAAGAGGCCCTTGCAAAGGATGAGCGTATTCTCTCATGGAAGCAGTTTATCTGCGACGGTCAGACACTTGACCTCCCCGCACCGCAGCGAGCTGACGAAGATGCCGCAGCCATTACCCACACAGGTGGAACAACCGGAGACCCAAAGGGTGTCGTATGTTCTAACAAGAATTATGTCTCCAAATGGGAACAAATGAAACTACGTGATTGTGAGCGACAAGACTGTGCGATGATCCATTTACCGCCATTTGTCAACTACAGCCTTTCAACGCTGTTCACGTCTTTTTCAATGGGTTTCCGCACCTTGCTGATTCCTCATTATGAAACCAATAAAATAGCGGATTACATATATTATTACAAGGTTAATCATATTCTTTCCATTCCTGCATGTTGTGAGGCCATATTGCACATTTCGAAGATTCGGAAAGATGCTTTTCAAAGCCTGAAATTAATTGCTGCTGGTGGCGAAAGTATGGATGCTGTTACTATACGCGATGTGAACAAGATACTTCGGGAGTATGGATCAACTGTCGATTTGGTCATTGGAATGGGCATGACAGAATTGACTGGTGGCGTTGCACATACTTCCTCTGGAGAGAACGGCCAAGGAAGCATAGGTGTACCTTTCATCAAAAGCAACTGCAAAATCGTCGAAATAGGTACAGACATTGAAAAAACATACGATGAAATCGGTGAAATTTGCTTTTCGGGACCAACCGTAATGATAGGCTACTATGGCGATAAGAAGGGTACCGACGAGATTATTCATGTCGATGGGAACGGCACACGATGGGTGCACTCCGGCGACCTCGGGTATATTACTCGCGATGGAACAATCTGCGTCATCGGACGCATCAAGCGGCTGATTATGATTAAGGACAAGGATGGTTTAATCTCTAAGATATTTCCCGAACGCATCGAACATGTCATAGAAACTCATCCTGCCGTCGCATTGAACTGTGTGGTGGGTGTTCCTGATGAGCAATGCATCGCCTGGCCTAAGGCATTTGTCGTTTTAAACGAAAACATTGAGGCCAATCAAGAAGTGAAAACAGCTATCCTTGCGCATTGCAGCCAACATCTCCCCCCCTATATGGTGCCCCGCGAAATTGCTTTCATCGATGAAATGCCTCGCACCGACCGGGGAAAAATTGACTTTAAGCAATTAGAACACCTCTCAATGAAGTTTAATAAAATCTAAAAAACTTAATGTATTCGTATTTTGGTTAAACGCATGAAAAGAAAAACCGGTCATATTGTTTTCAAGTCAATGGTTACTGCATGGTTTCTCTTGCTGTTTGTAATAGGTAGTGTGAGCAGCCAGGCCGTTCCTTTCCCTAACTCAAAAGTAAACAATACGAAACTCAATAGCGACAGTACGACTGCAAAGCCGTTTGAAGTATTGCCCGACAGTAGTAATTTCGTGACAGCAAGTGTCCTCATCTCCTCACCAGGAGAGGGTACGTTCTTTTATATGGGTCACACGGGGCTTCGCCTGCGATGTCCTTCTGAAAAACTCGATTACTGCTTTTCCTATGTCACGTATCTGGACCAAGGTCCCTTGTTCAATCTCGTATTGATGGCTGGAAAGATGCGGGCGGGCTTCGAGGCTGTTGAGTTCGACGAGTACATCAAAGACTTTCGTAAAAAAGGACGCGGGGTATGGGAATTTCCGCTAAACCTGACTTTGTCTGAGGAACGTGCACTCTGGGAGCTGTTGGACAACCAGATGATGAAAAGCATGACCCAGCCGTTCGACTTCATGGAGCATAACTGCACCTCGTCGGCCTTCCATTCTGTAGAATCTATCTTACAGAGCGAGGACATCGTCTATCCGAAGCGCGGTCTCCTGTTGATGAATAGTCGCGATGGCCTTACGAAAAGTATGGGGAAAAGTCCTTGGATAGAGTTTTTAGCTCTCACCATGCTGTCTGCTCTTCCTCCTGACGAGCCCTGTCCGTTGGATTTATTTATCAGCCCCTCCCTATGGGCAGAATTGTTACCGGAAGCCAGAATTGTTGGTCTTGACGGCTCTGAACGCCCAGCCCTCGAGGGTGAGGTCAAGGAACTGCTGCCCGTCAAATGGCAACCTTCGCCTACTTGGTGGACACCCATTCGCGTGTTTGGTCTGTTGTTGGCGTTTGTGCTACTTGTGACCTTGGGGGAATGGCTATTTCATTGGAGGCGACTGCCAAAGGTGATTGATGTGACGCTTTTTGTCATCTACACGCTGTTCTCCGCCTATCTGCTCTATGCCTCCTGTATGAAGCTGTTTGGCATTGTATGGAATCTGCTATTTGTAGTCTTCAATCTGTTGCCGCTGCTGCTATGGCTGCTGTTGCGCAAAACCCCGTGGTTCTATCGCGTGTATGGCTTCTATGCTGTCGTACTGATTGCCTTTATGGTGTACTTCTCAGTTCACATGGGGCGTGTGGAGTGGGCGCATGAACTGATGATGGCAATACTTCTGACACGTTGCGTCAGCCAATATTTTCAAAAAGGAAAACTATGGAAAACCGACAGAAAGAACTGACGGGATATCCGTCGATAGACCGCCCGTGGCTGAAGGTCTACAGTGAAGAGGCCATCAATGCATCGCAGCCGACCGGGTCAATTTATGATTTTCTCTTGGCGGTCAACAAGGATTATCCTCACAACATCGCCATTCACTACCAGAACAAAAACATTACCTATGGCGAATTGTTCCGCAAAATCGACTGCTGTGCCCGCGCTTTCATGGCTTTAGGCGTGCAACGCAATGATATTGTCACCGTGGCCATGCCCAACACCCCCGAGATGGTTTACACCCTCTATGCGCTGAACCGTCTTGGCGCAATCGCCAATTTCATTCATCCCCTGGCCAGCAAGGACGAGATCTGCAACTACCTCAACGAGGTGAAGAGCCGTTTCTTTCTGATGTTCACCGGCACCTATTTACTCGTCGGCGATGCACTCAAGGAGACCTCGGTCGAGAAAGCCATTGTGGTCTCGCCCGTGCAGTCGCTCTCACCACTTTTCAAATGGCTCTATCGACTAAAGACCAACGAGAAGATTATCGAGGACGACCGCATTATCTCATGGAACAGTTTTATTCAGCACGGACAGAACATCGAACTACCGGAGCCCCAGCGAGCCGACAACGACGTGGCCGTCATCACTCATACAGGCGGTACGACCGGTGATCCTAAGGGCGTGATGTGCACGAATCTGAACTACAACTCGCACGGAAGACAGATGTTGGCTGACCGAGGGTCCAAACGACAAGATTGCACGATGGTCCACCTGCCACCCTTCATCAACTACAGTCTTTCAGCTGCGCTCGCTTCGTTCTCCAGTGGTTTCCGTGTGCTGCTGATACCCCGGTATGACCCCAAGAAAATGGCTTGGTACATTCGTCGCTTTAAGGTTAATTACATCCTATCCATCCCTGCCTATTTTGAGGTTCTGTTGAAATCGCACAAGATAGCAAAGGACGCTTTTAATACACTTGGCTGCATTGTAACAGCAGGCGAGAGTATGTCCGTTGAGATGGAACGAGAAGTTAACAACGTGCTCCGTGCACACGGATCACCCGTTAATCTGACCAAGGGCATTGGTATGACTGAATTGGTCAGTGGGGCAACACTTACATTCCCATGGTATGATGCCGATGGTAGTTCTGGCATTCCCTACGTCAAGACCAATTGTAAGATTGTCGAGGTGGGCACCGATGACGAACTTACATACGATGAAATCGGCGAAATTTGTTTCTCAGGACCTTCGGTAATGTTGGGTTACTACGGCAATCAGGCAGCCACCGACGAGATGATTCATGTCGATGCCGACGGCACACGATGGCTGCACACCGGCGACCTCGGATATATGACCCGTGACGGCATTATCTACGTCAGTGGGCGTCTTAAGCGACTAATAATGATTAAGGACAAAGATGGTTTGATTTCCAAAATATTTCCCGAACGCATCGAACAGGTCATAGAAACTCATCCCGCCGTCGCGTTGAGTTGCATAGTGGGGGTACCTGATAAGCAATGCATCGCCTGGCCAAAAGCATTTGTCGTTTTAAACGAAAACATTGAAGCCAATCAGGAAGTGAAAACAGCTATCCTTGCGCATTGCAGCCAACATCTCCCCCCCTATATGGTGCCCCACAACATCGTTTTCATCGATGAAATGCCACGCACCAATCGTGGAAAAATTGACTACAAACAATTAGAACAAGCCCAATAGGTCTTTGTTCCTTCCCCCCAAAAGGTTGATGTAAAAATTCATGGTTAATTTGTGGTAATTTATGTTTAATTTGTAATATAGCTTGTTAATGCAAAGACGCAAGATATTCTTCAGCAGACGTTATAGACGCATTTTCTTATCCCGAACTCGCGTAAATAATTGACTAATTATTTGCCTGTTTCAGAAGAAACAACTATCTTTGCGCTGCAAAAACAGTCGAATAATTTGACAATATTTGCATTAAAAGATAAGAGGCCATGGTAATAAAGCGAGACAGATATGTAAATGAGTTGCTGAGCAAACGATGGAACGGGAAGGTGAAAATCATTACTGGCATCAGACGTTGCGGCAAGTCATTCCTCCTTTCAACTTTGTATAAGGACTACCTTAAAAATAAGGGAGTCCCAGAAGATTGTTTCATAGAAATCGCACTTGACAGAAAAGCACATATCAAGTACAGGAATCCCAATGAATTGTACGGCTATGTGCTAAGCCAAACTCAAGATGGAAGCAAGCGGTATTATGTTTTCATCGATGAGATTCAATTGTCATTCAAGGTAAAGAATGAGGACGTGGATGAGAACTTGATTCCCGACGAGGACAAAGACATGCTCTATATCACGTTCTATGATATTCTGAACGATCTGATAGCAAGAAGCAACCTGGACGTGTATGTGACAGGCTCAAACTCAAAGATGCTGTCAAAAGACATCGTCACCAATTTCCGTGACCGTGGAACGGAAATTAAGGTATATCCGTTGTCTTTCAAGGAGTATTATGCTGTGTCCGGCTTGGAAAAGGCTGATGCTTTGGAAGAATATCTGACGTATGGTGGCATGCCACTGGCAGTCACAGAGAAGGATGAATCTGAGAAACGTAAGTATCTGGCAGATCTCCACAAGAATGTGTACATCAAGGATATTGTGGAACGATACAAGCTAAAGGATGATGAGGTACTTGAAGCGTTGATTGACTCGCTGTCTTCGGCTGTAGGTTCGCTTACCAACCCCCATAATCTCGCCAATGCCGCAGGTACGCTGATGAGACGCAGCACCTCCGACCATACCATCAAGAACTATCTGGATTATCTGCAAGATGCCTACCTGTTTATTGCTGCCAAACGTTATGACGTGAAAGGGAAACGCTACTTCGAGAATACCCAGAAGTTCTATTCGATGGACTTGGGACTGAGAAACGCCAAGTTGAATTTCCGCCAGCAGGAAAAGTCCCATTTGATGGAAAATATAATTTACCTTGAACTGATACGAAGGGGGTATAGTGTGGATGTTGGAGTTGTGGAGGTTACTCGTGTCAATGAACAAGGTAAGAAACAACAGTCACAATATGAAATAGACTTTATCGTTAATACCGGCAAAGAAAAAATTTACATCCAATCAGCCTTGAATGTAGATACAGAGGATAAGAAGGGTCAGGAGACATTCTCATTGAAGAACTCGGGCGACTTCTTCCGAAAAATTGTGATTGTGGATGGAAATACAAAGCAATGGACGGATGATGACGGCATCATGTATGTCGGTGTCATTCCCTTCCTGCTCGAAGATGCTGGACTTGGTTTCTGACAATTCGGCCTTTTAGTTTATGAATTGAGGATAAACATGTCCTTGTGTCAAAAAACGTCTCTATGTCTCTGTTTCGAGATCAACGCGGCATGCCGCGTTGAAATTTGTTCTTCTGTTAATATGTCGAAACACATGTCCTTATGTCAGTCTGTCGAAAAGAAAAAAGGTGGTGCGTCAATCTTGACGCACCACCATTCTTGGCTGATATGCGCTATTGCGGTAACGCAACAAGCGCGGTTTTTAACTTATGAAGATTATTCTTCTGTGTCCCAGACAGACTGGGGAGCATCGTCTTCATCGTCGAAGAACTCCTTGGCACCGAACTCAACCTCACGTTCGCCATTGCCACCCAGCGTCTCGCTCAAGCTGGCAAGTAAGGACTCGCTGTTTACGTTAGAAACCTTAACTGCGGGAATGATATACCATTTCTTCATATTTCTGTCCTCCTTACCTTTTACTTGTTAATATACTTTTTTCCGTTGATAATCTTCACACCCTTAACCGACGGAGATACGCGACGACCGTTGAGGTCGTAAACGGCATTATTGCTCTGCTTCTCAACGTTCTCTACCTTCTCGATAGCTGTTGCATCGTCGAATGTTGCGGTGAGCACATCAGCCTTTGCGGTAGCCGAGCTGGTGGGCACGGCGAGGCAGGCGCGATACGGACGGAGCGTACCAATACCACCATAAACAACCTTTACCCAGTCACCAGTATTGGTGTTGTAACCATAGTAGGTGTACTCGTCATTGGTGCTGACGGTAGTCTTCTCCAGTGTGCTGATCATCTTCGCACCATTCGACAGCGTCACGTCATGCAACTCGCTCTTGGGCAGAGTGCCAACGTCGATTTTCTCGAACGGATATTCTTTTTTAGGCACGAAGACGTAGGGGGTGTAAGCTGCGATTCCAGTAGTTACTTCCTCGAAGCTCACGTTACTGCCATCTACGGTAGTCAGCGCATAGAATGTTCCTGCTTCAGCAGCCTGATTAGCATCAAGAGCGAACGGCAGACAAACCGTCGACTTCTGATTTACAGTAAACTGACGCGGAAAGCAAGCACTCATTCCCTGGATGGGAGTGTCATTTTCAATTTGGAAAGCCTTGTCGGTCTCAAGGAAGACAAACTTGCTGATGTTACCGCCATCGCGATCCCAGGCATAATAACCACCGTTGATGAACGTCATATCACCACATTTTTCTTCGCCATTACCAGTAATACCATTATTGAAAATGATATACTCGGGAGCAGTGGTGAATCTGACCGTCTTCGCATAATAATCATTATTGTAAAGTCTTGCATACGCTCCGACCATATCGTTTACGTTTTTGCCGGGATAATCACCTAAGAGCTTCACTACATTACCCTCAGCCTCTGTCCCTGTCCACGCGTAAGCATACACACCCCAGTTGGGGAAGTTGATGAAATGAGCCTGATAGGGGTCATCTACAAACTTGGGATACTCTGCACCAACGGGACGGAAGATGGCATAGATGGTCCTGTCGGGATCCGCAGAGAAATAGTCGCCTTGGTTCTCTTTAGATATTGAGTTAAAGACATTCTCAGGAGTATCATCCTTAGGATCGTTTTGACGCTTAGAATCGAGATTACCATTAATAAAATGATTGCCCTTGTTGTCCTCGTTAAGATCACCGTATGCCGATTCAGGCGCATTGTAGTTGAAATCCTCTACCCGGCGGCCGAGAGTGCCCTCACCATGAATCAGGGCATAGCACTCCGTGGGGGTATAAACGGCATTGTCTTCGGTCTTCAGCACATTTGAATAGCAGACAAACTCATAGCCGGCCTCTGGCTCGTTGTTGAGGATAAACTCATACCTGCCAATGGTTCCCGTGCAGTCGAAGCCAGACATAGAGCCATTTTCACCTCTGACGGCCTTAATATAGGCTTCTCCTGCCCAGCCGTTGTCGACATTTTCCGTACCTGTGCCTCCGGTTCTATCCCAGATGCACTTCCGCTCGGGTTCATTCTCGGGGTTGTCACCCCTCTTTAGCCTTCCGTGCATATACACCTTACCGGCACCAGTCGGCTGAGCAATGGCCTTCACATACAGACATTTTGTCGTGTTGCCTCCTCCTGCGCTTGCGCTGAGGGATAAGAGAATCCCTCCTAAAATGAATAAAAGTTTCTTCATAACGTTTTGGTTTTAATATTAATGTTTTGAATTATTTTGTCCAAAAATAAATATACGGCTGCAAAATTACACATAATTATTAAATTAGACTATTAAATTTGAACCATTATCTATAAATTTTGAACCATTTTATCGATATTTTTTGACAGAATGGTATGCTTTTTAGACATTATAACATAAGAAACGTGTTTTCGACAGATGGCGTTTACTTTGTCCACTAATGACACTCTAACACAAATGAAAAAAATTGATGAGAATTTATTTTTGTATCTTAACACAAATTCCCATAAATTGACCATAAATTAGCCATGAATTATAATTGATGAGAATTTATGAATAATTCGTGATAATTGATGTTTTATTTCTTAATATTGGTGTCCGCTAAAATTTAAACTTGTTAGCCCGGATGTCCTATAGACAAAAGGGATTATCTCTGACTCAGAAAAACGGGGCTTGCAATAAACGGC
>CAJOIW010000020.1:0-42903 GCA_905234845.1 uncultured Prevotella sp.
GAAAATAGTTGTAACTTTACAATCGAAAACAATTAAACATATAAGAATTATGATAGACTATCTGACAACTAATTTGTGGCTCGTGTGGTCGATAATTGCCGCAGTGTGCCTGATTCTTGAACTTTCCTCGGGCGACTTCTATGTCACCTGTTTTGCCATTGGTGCCGTGTGCGCCGCAGTATCCACATTCCTCGGCATTCCTTTCTGGGCACAGGTGCTCATCTTTGCAGTTGGCTCGGTGCTGAGCATCTGGCTTATCCGGCCTCGGCTGGTGGGGCGGCTACACCATGGCGGCGAGGAGCGTGAGAGCAATGCCGACGCGCTCGTCGGGCGCGAAGGTCGCGTTATCGAGGCCATCCCTGCCGACGGACATGGTTATGTGAAGGTCGATGGTGACGAGTGGCGGGCACGTTCTGCCGACGGGCAGCCTATAGAGAAAGATGTGCGCGTGCGTGTGACCGACCGCCAGAGCATTATCGTTACGGTAGAGACAATTAATAATTAATAATAAAGAATTATCATTATGGATTTTGTAACTTATGCACTTATTGCCTTAGTCATCCTGGCCATTATTTTCGTCAAGATGACCGTCGTGATTATTCCGCAAAGCGAGACCAAGATTATCGAGCGACTCGGAAAGTACTATGCCACGCTGAAGCCTGGTATCAACATCATCATCCCCTTCATTGACCGTGCTAAGAACGTCGTCACCATGATGCATGGGCGCTATGTCTATTCCACAACCATCGACCTGCGCGAACAGGTGTTCGACTTTGCCCGCCAGAATGTGATTACGAAGGATAACATCCAAATGGAGATCAATGCTCTGCTCTATTTTCAGATTATGGATCCGTTCAAGGCGGTCTATGAGATCAACAATCTGCCTAATGCCATTGAGAAACTCACGCAGACAACCCTGCGTAACATCATCGGTGAGTTGGAGTTAGACCAGACACTTACCTCGCGCGACACCATCAACACCAAGCTGCGTGCTGTGCTTGATGATGCCACCGACAAGTGGGGTGTGAAAGTGAACCGCGTTGAGCTGCAGGACATTATTCCGCCATCGAGTGTGCTTCAGGCGATGGAGAAACAGATGCAGGCCGAGCGAAATAAGCGTGCAGCCATCCTTACCTCCGAGGGTAATAAGCAGTCGCAAATTCTCCAGTCGGAAGGTGAGAAAGCTGCCACCATCAACCGTGCCGAGGCTGAGCAGCAGCAGGAGATACTGAAAGCCGAGGGCGTGGCACAGGCCCGTATCCGCAAGGCTGAGGCCGAAGCTATTGCTATCGAAAAGATTACAGAGGCCGTAGGCAAGTCCACCAATCCCGCTAACTACCTGCTGGCGCAGAAGTATATCCAGATGATGGAGGAACTGGCTGCCAACAACCAGACGAAAACCGTTTATCTGCCTTTCGAGGCCACCAATATGCTGGGCTCCATTGCTGGCATTAAGGAACTGTTCAAAGACGCACAATGAATATCTGTATCGTAGCTGGGGCGCGGCCTAACTTCGTGAAGGTAGCTCCCATTGTCCATGCCATAGAGAAAGCGGCACAGATGGGCAGAGATATTGCCTATACGCTTGTCTATGCCGGACGTGAGGACGACTCAACGTTAGAGCCGTCGCTCTTCAGCGACCTTCAGATAGCAAGGCCGTCGGTCTTTCTCGGTGTGGAATGTGAGAATCTGAACGAACTCACGGGGCAGGTGATGTCGGCCTTCGAGCGCTATCTGCAGGCGCACAGGGCCGATGTCGTCATTGTGGTCGACGACCTTGCTTCCACCATGGCGGCTGCTATCGTTACCAAGAAGCAGGGTATCACGCTGGCTCACCTTGTGGCAGGAACGCGCTCGTTCGACATCTCCATGCCTAAGGAAATCAACCGGCTGGTTATCGATGGACTCTCCGACTTGTTATTCACGGCAGGCCTCTCGGCCAACAGCATTACCAACCGCGAGGGTGCCGAGCAAAGTCGCGTCTATATGGTAGGGAATATCCTTATCGACAACTTGCGCTTCAATCATGATCGCTGGCAGCGACCCGCTGTTGTCGACGAACTGGGGCTTGAGCCAGGTCGTTATATTGTGTTCACGCTCAATCGTAAGGCGCTCCTCTCTGACGAGCAGAATCTCAGTAAGATGCTTACCGCTATGATGGAGCAGGCTGCCGGTGTGCCCATCGTGGCACCCTTGCGCGGTAGGGCGGCAGAGGTGGTTAAGAACCTCCTCATCACCCATCACCCGTCGCCTGCCACCCGCTTCAACCTTATTCCTCCCCTCGGCTATCTGGAGTTCGGATGGTTGACGGCTCACGCGATGGGTCTCATCACCGACTCAGGCAACGTGGCCGAAGAGGCGACATTCAACGGCGTGCCCTGCATCACGCTCAACAGCTATACCGAGCACATCGAGACAGTGAAGGTGGGTACCAACGTGCTTGTGGGCGAAGATGCCGACCGTTTGGGCGAGGAAGTGGGACGCATGGTTAGCGGGCAGTGGAAACCCTCTGCCATACCCGAGCGATGGGACGGGCGCAGTGCCGAGCGCATCGTGCAGATATTAACAGACCATAAAAAAATATAAAAAAGCTCTGCTGTGCTTGCATTCCCCAGAATAATTCCCTATATTTGCAATGCGAATGTGGCGCGTTGAGTGCGAAACATAGAACACTTAATCTAAACAAAAAAGGGAGTCTCGGATCCTTAGGTGAATTAAAAAGGCTGTCTGCCGAGACAGCAGCCAAAGGGAGGATAACACCATGAAACAAAGAAGACTGTCGTACGACCAGGAGGAGTACGAATTAGACAATGTCTACAATGAAGAGGACAATCGCTACGCACAGGCGACACCCTCAATTTGGTATAGCTAAAAAAGAAGTGTGCAACGCACAGAGAGCGTTGCCCACTTCTTTATGTATCTATCTTTATATCTCTAATTGTTTTTTAAACGTCTTTTAATAGTTCTCGCCGATGGGGTAGTTGTATTGGTGGGTGTTGGATGATGGGTGTTGAAGGTAGGGGGAGGAATCGTAGCGGGGCCAGATGCCTTGCACGGAGACTTCCATGCTGAAGGTTGGCGAGAAGTTGTAGCGCACGGCGGCTCCGATGCGGTCGGCGGGCACGGCATCGTAGGGCATGAGAGAGTGCATGAGCGGGTCGTAGCCTCCGTAGATGCCTCCATATCCGTAGCCCCAGCCGTCGTAGCGGAAGCGCGGGGCGTGGTTGTTGGTGAGGGTTTTCTCGGCGAAGATGTAGGCTTCCCAACGTTCGTTGAAGCGGTAGCCTGCCATGAGGTAGAGGCTTCCGTCGCGGTAGGAGTCACCGCCATAGATGATGTTGCTGAGTCGGCCTCCTGTGGCTACCCACAGCTTGTCGTTGACGGGTTGCAGCCATGTGGCCGACAGCGACTGCCCGAATCCTCCGCCGTGGTGTGCATGATGGCCGAAGGTGGCGAAGGCCGAGAGGTCGAGCTTGACGTTAAGGCCTTGGTGCAGCCATGGGCCGAACATGCCGTAGCGGTAGCTGTCCTGCCACATGCGAGGCAGTGGCCGGTCGATGCTGATGTCGGTCGAGTCGGTTTGCGCAAAGCTACCGAGGGCTATGGCAACCATGAGTATGCTGATGAAGAGCCTTTTCATTTCTGCTGCAAAAATATGATTTCTTTTTGAGATGACAAAATATGATAGTTGTTTTTAATATATTATCACTTTTATTTTACCTTGAATTTCATTCTACCTTTTTCCCGCCATGGCAGAACCAAAGCAAGCTTTGTTCTGCTCATCTGGCTTAATCAAAACGTTCTTTTATCTCTTTACCATGAAGAATCCGAGGCGGTGCTGTCGGTTCTTCTTGCCGATGGCGCGGAGGCAGTAGAATCCTTCGGGCACGCGGCTGATGTCAAGCGTGGAAAGTGGCGTATGGAGGGTGGAGCGTTGTGAGTGGACAATGGTGCCCTGTAGGGTTTCCACCACGATGAAGTCGCAGTCGATGGTGTTCATGTGGCTGGGCAGTCGCACGGTGCGCCCGTCGCATCGTAGGAGGGGTGTTGATGGCTCGAATTGTTGAGGTGTGGAGTGCTCAGAATACTGCTGCAGGGCTCGGCTTTCGAGTCCGTAGCGGTCGGTGGTGGTAACGGCATAGTACATGTCGGGACTTGTGGGAACCGTCACCGAGGTCTTGTGGATACGTGTGGCTACGAGGTTTCGCGCATCATCGATGTCGACGGGGTATTGGCGTGAGGCATAGACATTGAACATCAGATTGCCGGAGGACGCGCCTGTTGGTGCCGACCATTCGAGAGTGGCCATGCCGCTGCTGCCGTTGTTGAGGGTGAGCGACTGCGGACTGGGCGGTGGGGTGGTGCTCTGCCATGTCATGGGCGGCACGAGGGCAGGGTAGCGGTCAATCTCGCGTGTGACGTAGGTGTAGAGCCCTTTGGCGTTGTCGGTGTAGAACTGGCTGCGGTAGTAGCAGTGCCCGAGTCCGATTTGGCGGAGGAAGTGCAGCTCTCGTGTGATGTCGGTGAGGGGCCATCGGGCCTCTTCGAGGAAGTAGATGCCAAGTCCTGGCACGACGGTGCGCCCGTAGGAGTTCTCGGCCCAGTCGATGGCGAAGGGATAGAACTGGTCGCCCCGGAAATACATCATGGGGAAGAGTACGTCCATGAGCCCGTCGCGCAGCCATCCTTGCGCGTCTTGACACACCTTGTCGTAGGCGTTCCATCCGCGTGAGGAGTAGCGTGTCAGGTCGCGGTATTTTCCCACAGGCGAGCAGCTCATCTTCACCCATGGCTTCAGGGCTTTCACGCGCTGGCTGGCGGCCCGCACGATGCGGGTGATGTTGTCGCGTCCCTGCTGTCGGGGCACGGTGATGCGCCACTCGTCGGGATAGCGTATATAGTCGAGGTGGATGCCATCGATGTCGTAGCGGCTCGTGATTTCCTCACACAGCTGTGCCACGTAGTCGGCGGTACCGGTGCGCTCGGGGTCGAGGAAGCCGTCTTGCCCAATCTTCCTGACGATGCCAGGATGGCTATTTCGCACGGCCCGGCAGCCTGCGCCGTTCCACTTGCCGATGGGCATGGTGACGAGCCACGCGTGCAGCTCCATGCCCCGTCGGTGACATTCGTCGATGGCGAACAGCAGGGGGTCGTAGCCAGGTGAGCGCCCTGCCGTTCCCGTCAGGCAGACATCCCAGGGCTCAAGGCTTGAGGGATAGATGGTGGTAGCGCGTACACGTGTCTGCAGAAGTACGGTGTTGACGCCTCCTTGTTGCAGCCGGTCGAGCATGCGGCATAGCTCCTGTCGTTGTCGTTCGGCTCCAGTGGGACTGGTGGCTTTCGTTCGCGGCCAGTCGATGCCGCCGATGGTGGTGAGCCATACGGCGCGTGTCTCGTATTTCGGTGGCTGCTGTTCGGTTTGCGCTGCGACTCGGAGAGTTCCAGTAAGCGCAGTATATAATAGTATAATGAGTAGTCGTCGTTGCATAGGGCAAAGATAAGCATATTTTTCCGATTGTGAAAGCAATGGCCCGCGATTTTAAGAAGATTTGCTATTCTTGTGCGGATGTTTACATTTTTTATGACCGAAAATTTGCTTTCGCTTTTCAAATGTTGTACCTTTGCAAAGTAAAACGGGCCGTTTTACAAAGTAATATAGCCCATTTTACCCAGTAATACGGCCCGTTTTACAAAGTAATATGGCCCATATTACAAGGTCAAAGAAATGCTTCCGTAGTACAGAGGTTGGCAGGATGCTTTCTGAAAAGATGTAAGTAATTGTATAACAACGAAATAAAGGAGAAATAGACTATGGCATTGAGACTGAGATTAGAGCAGATGAAGAATCCGAGAAACAAGGCTCAGCATGGCAAATGGCGTGCACGGGTGCAAAAGAATGAGGAGGTGCACTTGCGCGAACTGGCGGAGCGCATGCAGGAGAACTGCACGCTGAAGGTGAGCGACATCTATGCGGTGCTGGCCGAGCTGGTACCCACGATGAAAGAGGAGCTGCAGCTGGGCAACACGGTCTGCCTCGACGGACTAGGCTATTTCCACCTGACGGTGGAGAGCGATATGGTGGACCGTCCGGAGGATTTTTCTATTGCGCGTAACATCCGGCGGGTGCTCTGCCGGTTTGTGCCATCAGGCCGTCGCAACCACGACCACACTATTACGCGCGACCTCTGCGCCGGCACGAAGCTTGAATGGCTTACCGAGTACGACCGCTCCGAATAAGCGCACTTTTGCGCGCGCGGGTGCAGAAATTCGGCCTAATGCTTTGCGCAAAGGGAAAAAAGTTGTAACTTTGCAGCAAGAAAACCAAAGAAAGGGAAAAGAAATGCAATTAAGTTCTATGAATCGTTCACAAATGATGATACTCGAATCTTTTGCTTCGGCAAAGGATGAACAGGAAGTCAATGATTTGATGGAAGTGCTGCGCGATTTCTATGCAACCAGACTGAAAAAGGAAATGAAACGGCTATGGGATGATGGCACGTTGAATCAGGAAACCTTGGACAGCCTCAAGCAAGAACATCTCAGAACACCTTATAGGGGATGAAAGCAGAAACGCCACAATTGCGAGTAGTGCTTGACACCAATTGTCTTTTGCAGATACTTGGTGCGGAAAGCCAGTATAATTTTCTCTTTGATGAGTTTTTAAACAATAGTTTCACTCTATGTGTGTCCACGGCAATATTGCTTGAGTATGAGGAAATCTTGAGTAGGAAGGCTTCTCCTGTAGCAGCCCACCTTTTCTTGAACACCATATCATGTTCACGAAATGTGGAAAGGAGAGAACCTTATTACCGTTTGGAATTGATAAAACAGGATGCTGACGATAATAAATTTGTAGATTGTGCATTTGCTTGTCAGGCAGATGTTATAGTGACTAATGACAGGCATTTTGAAGATGTAACTCGTTCAAGTTTTCCTAAATTCTGTGTGGCAGATTTGGGTGAGTTCTCAGAAATGATAAAAAGAGGAACGGAAAGATGATATCTTTTGCATTGAGTCTGGTGGCCCTGATAGTGGGCTATATGATATATGGCCGTCTGGTGGAGCGGGTGTTTGCTCCCGACGACCGTCCTACGCCCGCTGTGTCGAAAGCCGACGGTGTGGACTATATAGAGCTTCCTGGATGGAAGGTGTTTATGATACAGTTTCTGAACATCGCCGGCACGGGGCCCATCTTTGGAGCCATCATGGGCGCATGGTACGGGCCGATGGCCTATCTATGGATAGTGCTGGGTTGCATTTTCGCTGGTGCCGTGCACGATTATCTTATCGGAATGCTCTCGGTGCGCCATGGCGGAGCAGGGCTGCCTGAGCTTGTGGGCCGCTACCTCGGCAGGGCGACGAAGCGCGTGATGCTCGTCTTCTCTGTATTGCTGCTCATGATGGTCGGTGTGGTGTTTGTCTATAGTCCAGCCATAATCATGGACACCATTTGGGGAACGAAGATGGCGTGGATTATCGGCATTTTTGTCTACTACGTTATCGCCACGATGCTGCCCATCGACAAGATTATCGGTAAGATCTATCCGCTCTTCGCTTTCTCGCTATTGTTCATGGCAGCTGCGTTGTTGGTAGGACTGATTGTGAAGATGCCAGCCCTGCCCGAGCTGTGGACCTCGATGAGCGATTATACCGCTGCTCATGCGCAGCCGAGCCTTGGCATAGAGGGATTCATCGGGAAGAATCCCGTGTTTCCCTGTCTGTTCATCACGATAGCTTGCGGAGCCATCAGTGGTTTCCATGCCACGCAGAGTCCGCTCATGGCGCGTTGCATGAAGCATGAGCGGCAGGGCCGCCCCATCTTCTATGGCGCCATGATTACCGAAGGTGTGGTGGCACTCATCTGGGCCACGGCCTCGATGTATTTCTTCTATTACGGCGGTTGGCGCGAGGTGGTTTCTGCTGACACCGTCAACGCGTTCATGGCCCAGGCCGACGGCGGCAAGTCGCTCGTGCAGTTCTTTGATGCCCCCACAGTGGTGAAGGAGATTTGCTCGGGCTGGCTCGGCATCGTTGGCGGCATCCTGGCTATCCTCGGGGTGGTGGCTGCACCCATCACCAGTGGCGACACTGCCTTCCGTTCGGCACGGCTCATCATTGCCGAGGCCATTCATCTGGAGCAGCGCAGCATCAGAAAACGCCTCTACATCTGCATCCCGATGTTTGCAGCCGCCATCCTGCTGCTTGTGTGGCAGATGGAGAATCCTAACGGCTTCAACGTGATTTGGCAATACTTCGGCTGGTCGAACCAGACGATGGCTGTCTTCACGCTCTGGACCATCACGGTCTATCTGGCACGCTGGCGCAAGCCGTTCGTACTCACCCTCGTGCCTGCAGTCTTCATGACGGTGATCAGCGCAACCTTCCTGCTCGTCTCGCAGCAGGCATTCGGACTACAATCTGCCATTGCCTATACTGGCAGCGCAGTGGTGCTCGTGGGTGCCCTGGTGTGGTTTGTCGCATGGTATCGAAAAGAAAAAAATAACAAATAAACTATAAAACATCAACAATTATGAAAAGAGTATTGACAGTAATGGCCATCGCCCTGATGATGGCAACGTCGGCAAGCGCACAAGGTCGCGACATCGGTCCGTTCGATCAAGGTAAACTTTATGTGGGAGCCTCGCTCACAGGCTTGAACCTCAGCTACAGTGGCGACAGCCACCTCAACCTTGGAGTCTCTGCACAGGCTGGTTATACCGTGGCCGACAATCTGATGCTCCTCGGGCAAGCAACCTTCCAGCACAATGGCAGCGATGCCTCGTCGAATGAGTACAAGATTGGTGCGGGTGGACGCTACTACATCATTCAGAACGGTCTATTCCTCGGTGCCTACTGCAACCTTGTTCATCAAGACTACAAGGAGCAAGTTCCCGTAATAAATGAAGGAATTCCCACAGGAGAGACCCGTTCTCATCGTTGTAATATCAACGACGTTCGTCCGAGTGTGGAGGTGGGCTATGCCTTCTTCGTGAGCCGTACCGTCACCGTTGAGCCTGCCGTCTATTACGAGCAGTCGTTCAAATCGCACAGCAAATATTCATCCGTTGGTCTGAAGGTGGGCATCGGAGTCTATCTGTACAAGGATTAAGAACGTAAAGCCAAGCGAAATAGATGGATTCGGCCTATCCGTCTGAGCTTCTGGAGAAAGCCGTACAGGAGTTCTCCAAGTTGCCGGGCATAGGGCGCAAGACAGCCTTGCGCCTTGTGCTCCACTTGTTACGCAGGACTAACGAGGAGGTAGAAGCCTTCGCTTCGGCAGTGGCAACGATGCGGCGCGACGTGAAACATTGCCGTGTGTGTCATAATATCAGCGATACTGATCTCTGTCCTATTTGCAGCGATCAGCGGCGCGATACTTCGACCATTTGCGTGGTGGAGAACATTCAGGATGTGCTTGCTGTAGAGAACACGCAGCAGTATCATGGTCTCTATCATGTGCTTGGAGGCATTATCTCGCCCATGGACGGTATCGGGCCGAGCGACATCGAGATTGATTCATTGGTGAAACGCGTGAGTGAGGGTGGTATCTGTGAGGTCATCATGGCACTTAGCTCGACGATGGAAGGCGATACGACGAACTTCTATATCTCACGTAAGCTTGCTCCCTACAATGTGCGGTTAAGTGTTATAGCAAGAGGAATCTCCGTAGGCGACGAGCTCGAATATACCGACGAGGTGACTCTTGGACGTGCCATCCTCAACCGCACGGAAATGGAGAAAGGGTGAGAGAAGAGTAAAAAGAGAAGAGTGAAAAGGAAATATGAAAGAAACACAAAAGATATTGATGTCTGTGTTCATAGCCATATTGGTTGTGGCAGTCGTTTTAGTAGTGATAGGCGAGACAAACCTGCTGCCCAATGGTGAGTTGGCAGAGGAGAAACAGACTGAGTTCGTGGTATTGACCATCATGGAGTTGCTCACCATCTGCCTCATACCTTTGGCGCTGCGCCTGTTTAAGTTTCAAAGGGTGAAACGCGAGCTTATCTCTCCCGAGGGGTTGCGTCGTTGGGCAATGGTCCGTCTCATGATGATAGGCGATCTGATGCTGGTCAACATATTGCTCTACTATCTCTTCATGAACCCGGCCTTCGGCTATATGGGCATCATCTTGTTCCTTTGCATGTTCTTTATCGTGCCGACAAGGAGCCGGTGCAACAATGAGCTGGAATCCTCCGCCTCGGAGGAGGACAAATAATGAAAACGAAAGAATGAAACTGTCGGTTATCATTGTAAACTATAATGTCAAGTTCTATGTAGAACAGTGTCTCGTGGCACTTCAGCGGGCGATAGAAGGTATCGATGCCGATGTGTATGTGGTCGATAACCACTCACGTGACGGCTCGGTCGACTTTCTCACCAAACGGTTTCCGTCGGTAAACATCGTCAGCTGTAACCATAATCTCGGTTTCGCGCGAGCTAACAACATCGCCATCCGTCAGAGCGAGGGCGAGTATGTGCTGCTGCTCAACCCCGACACCATCGTGGGCGAACGAGTCATCAAAGAGGCTCTGGCCTTCATGGAAAATCATCCGAAGGCGGGGGCGGTAGGCGTGCGGATGCTGAAGTCGAACGGCGAGGATGCCATGGAGTCGCGGCGAGGACTACCCACGCCCATGACCTCATTCTACAAGATGTGCGGACTCTGTGCCCGTTATCCGAAAAGCCATCGGTATGGTCGGTATTACATGAGTTACTTGTCGTGGGACGAGGCCGCGAAGATAGATATTGTCAGTGGAGCGTTTTGTCTGTTGAGTCGCAAGGCACTCGATGATATCGGACTGTTAGACGAAGACTATTTTATGTATGGTGAGGATATCGACCTCTCTTATCGCCTGATCAAGGGCGGATATGAGAACTGGTATCTGCCCCTTCGCATACTTCACTATAAGGGCGAGAGCACACAGAAATCATCGTTCCGCTACGTCCACGTGTTCTATGAGGCCATGCTCATCTTCTTCCGAAAGCACTACAGCCACATGAGCCTGTTACTTTCCATTCCCATCAAGACAGCCATCTACTTGAAAGCCTCAGTTGCCCTTGTGCAGATGCAGGTGCAGAAGATGCGCAAGAGCCTCGGATTCTTCAACAAGCATCGCAAGAAAGAACCGCTCTACATCTTCATTGGTACCACAAAGGCTACGGACCAATGTCGTCAGATTGCACGGAAAAAAGGACTTGATGCCCGATTTGTCGAAGCAGACCAACGGCATTTTCCTGACGGACATCTCTCCATGTCGTTACCCGATGCCGATAGCATCTATGTGGTCTACGACGTTAATGCCTTCAGCTTTGACCGCATTTTTGAAATCTTTGGTCGGGAACCCAAGCCAAACGTGCGCATCGGAACCTATAATTGTAAGACGCGTACCGTTATTACAGCAGAGGAAATACTCAAATGAACCTTCTCCGAGCCATAGAACCCGAGGATCTTGATTTGCTCTATACCATAGAGAACGACCGTGAGCTCTGGAACATCGGCACGACCAATGTTCCTTATTCGCGTTATGTGCTTCACGATTACATCGCGCAGTCTTCTGGCGACATCTATACAGACCGGCAGGTACGTCTCATCATTGAGGTAGAGGGAAAGGCCATAGGCATTATCGACCTCCAGAATTTCAGTCCCCAGCACAATCGAGCCGAGGTGGGTATTGTGGTGCAGAAGCCCTATCGTCGGCGCGGATATGCACTTCGAGCCATTCAGGAGCTAGTGTCATACGCCCGTCATACACTCCACCTTCACCAGCTCTACGCCGTTATTGAAGAGGGTAACCATGCTGCATTGCAGCTGTTTCAAAAGGCTGGCTTCATGAGCGAGGCTATATTAAGTCAGTGGTTGTACGATGGTGACGAATATCTGGATGCCCGTCTACTGCAGATAATTTTATAAAAAAAGTCGCAAAAAATTTGGAGCATTCAATTTTTCTCATTACCTTTGCACCCGCTAATCAAGAAATGGTGCGTTAGTTCAGCCTGGTTAGAATGCCTGCCTGTCACGCAGGAGGTCACGGGTTCGAGTCCCGTACGCACCGCAAAGGATTATCAAGTTCAAGTCAAGAGTCTCCAATCGTTTAAGGTTGGAGATTTTTCATTATATCAATAAAGATTCTATGAAAAAGTTGTTTGTTTGGATAGTGCCTCTGATCGTTAGTGTGTGTCATGCGGAAGATATCACCATTTGTTATAAAGGTACATCGGCAAAAGTGACACAAAAGGCGCGGGACAGCGTCAGCGTGACTGTCGATGGTGCAAAGGTGAGCATAGAGAGCCTGTACAAAGATCACCTGCTCACTCTTCGTTTGACAGGCAAGAGTAATGACGGACAGCTCGTCTTGAAAACCGCTGGAAAGGCCAAAGTGAAGCTCGACGGTTTGACACTGACCAGTAAGGAGGGGGCACCGCTCTGGCTGAAGAATAAGAAAAAGGTGGAGATCGAGGCGGTTAAAAACACGGAAAACACGCTCACTATTACCGCTTGCACTGATACGGCTAACCATAAAGCGGCTACTATCTGGGCGAAAGACAAGTTGCTGCTCTCGGGCACAGGAAAACTCAACATCGTCGCCACTGGTGACGGTTGTCGCGGAATCAAGACCAAGAAGGATATCACTATTGAGAATCTGACACTCAACGTGACGACCTCGGGCGATAATCTGGGCGAAAAACCCTTCGTTATGGGTGTTCCACCAGAGTTTAGCGGAGAAATGCCCGATTTTGGCGGGCCACCTCCATTCGGCAATGATAGTCTAAGACGTGGAGGTCCACCAGACTTTGGTAACTTTCCACCCTTTGGTGGGATACGTCCAGAGAGTAATGACAGTCTGAGACGAGAGGGACCGCCCGATTTTGGAGATGATATGCCTGCCTTTGGAGGTGGATTTGGAGGGAAACACAAATATATCTCTTCGACCAAGGGCATAGCATCGAAAGGAAAAATTATCATTAACAGCGGCATTGTGACAGTGAGGACCAACACAGCTGGTGCCGAGGGCATTGAAGGCAAAGAGGGTATAGTCTTCAATGGAGGCAATGTAGATGTGCTGGCCACCGACGATGCTATCAACGCTAATGCCCCCATAGAGTTTAATGGTGCTGATGTTATAGCCCGAAGCATAGGCAACGATGCTGTTGATGCCAATCCTGAGGGAGGTTTTTTCCCTCCATTTGGAGGTAATAGTGAGTTGGAAATAAGCCCTGCTATCATCATCACAGGCGGCACCGTCTATGCTTGGAGTCAGGTGGGGCCGCCAGAAGAGGGACTTGACAGTGACTTTGCTCCAATTGCTATTGAGGGTGGTACCATTTTCACAGTAGGAGGTTTTATTGGCGAGATGCCGTCTGTGCCTACTAACGAGACCGCCAAGCAGCCTACCATATTGCTCAGTGGCCTTAACATTGTGGAGGATGCACCCATCTATATCTGCGATGACGGCGGCAAGACCATTCTTACTGTCACCGTTCCCTTCTCCCTTCGTCAAAGTGCCACTCTCATAGGCAGTCCCGCGTTTAAGGTAGGACGCACCTATACCATAAAGACAAAAGGCTACGAGAATACCTTCACCATCAAAGAGCCATTCACGGCTATTCCGTCGTCATTTAGGAAATAATGTGTTTTTATACTTTTTCTTGCTTTTTTTCTTATAAAATGATTTATTATCAGAATAAATATATAACTTTGCAGCGTTCTTGAGACAAAATCCTATTAAAGTATAACTTAATGGCCTTTAGAAAATGAAAAAAAGATTTTTTACACTATTATTCGTGCTGATTACGATAGTATCGGGTGTATTGGCACAGGAGATCACAAGTGTGACCTTGACCATCAAGGAGAACGGTGGTGAGTCTTTCCCTGTACCATTGTCTTCCTCGGGTTTTGAGGATGTGGTTTTGGAAGAAGCGGTAACCTCGCTGATGATACAGAAGGTAGAGGTGGAGACTTCCGGTGCGGTGAGCGATGTTGCTTTTGTTGGAACAATGTATAGCACCAGTGAGGGCGGACTCGGACCCGATGATGAGTGGCGAGCCATCCCGCTGGAGTCTCTGGGCAATGGCAAGTGGGTCTTGGAACCGGAGGGCGAGGGTATCGAGCTCGTGGAAGAAAAATGGCTGAGCCAGAACAAGAACAAGACGTTCGAGTACTTTATTCAGGCCAAGAACTCCTCGGGTAGCGACATTCTCTTCAACAATGGCGGCGCAAACTATAAGGTTGTCTTTTTCACGGGCGAAGGTGGAGGATCTTGGAAGGTGAAGTTCTATAAGAAGAATACTGCTTCCTTGACGATTGCCGTTGATGGAAACGACAGACAATATATGGTTTCAGGCGATGCCACTTACGAGCCAACCGACCAGCCCGGGCAGCTCAGTTCGCTTGTCATCAAAGGTTTTCACGTAGGATTCATACGTAATGAAGATGTGACCATCAACGATGTCAGTTTGCAGTATAAGGTTTTTGAGGAAGGTCAGGATGGCGGTTGGAACCGACTCGATTCCAACGAATATAACGAGATGAGTGGCACCGACTCGCAAGGAAATCCGGAGCATAAGATGGATTATTTTGGAAGGAATGTTAACCGTAGCGTGACCGAAGGTTTGGAGCCTGGAAAGAATTATACGCTCGAGATTATGTATCAGATTATCGACGGCGAAGGAAAATACTTCTTCCTGGGCAGAGACCGCAATCCCATCTACCTCCACTTCTCCCTCCTCAGTGGTACTGGCATCGAAGCGGTCCATGGCTCAGAGTCTCTTAACTCCCTCTCCTTTGGGGAGGGTCGGGGAGGAGTTCCCGTCTATAACCTTCAAGGCCAGCGCGTAGGCAAAGGCTACAAGGGCATCGTGATTACGAACGGCAAGAAGATGATAGTTAAGGACTGAAAGAGGTAGAGACGTCACATTGTGGCGTCTGTACAACGGTGTAAAAGAAAGCAGGGGTGCGGTTTATACCGCGCCCCTGTTGCTATATAGATAATCTTTGTGCTGTTTATCAGACGATTCCCTGTGCCATCATGGCCTTGGCAACCTTCATGAAACCTGCCACGTTGGCACCCTTCACGTAGTTGATGTAGCCGTCGGGCTGTGTGCCGTACTTGATGCAGTTCTCATGAATGTCGTTCATGATGCGCTTCAGGTAGTCGTCCACCTCCTTGGCCGTCCACGACAGGCGCTCAGAGTTCTGGGTCATCTCCAGTCCGCTGACGCTCACGCCGCCAGCGTTCGAAGCCTTACCAGGAGCGTAGAGAATCTTCGCGTCTTGGAATGTCTTGATAGCCTCGGGTGTAGAGGGCATGTTGGCACCCTCGGCCACGGCGATGACACCGTTGCCGACGAGAGCTGCGGCCTCTTCGCCGTTAATCTCGTTCTGTGTAGCGCAGGGCAGGGCAATGTCGGCCACCTCGTGCCAGGGACGCTGACCCTCGTGGTACTGTGCGGTGGGATATTCCTCGGCATATTCCTTGATGCGTCCGCGCTCAATATTCTTCAGCTCCATGATGTAGTCGAGTTTCTCGCGGTCGATGCCGTCAGGATCGTAGATGTAGCCGTCAGAGTCGCTCATGGTCATCACCTTTGCGCCCAGCTGGATGCACTTCTCAGCGGCATATTGTGCCACGTTGCCGGCACCAGAGATGAGCACGCGCTTGCCCTCAAGCGAGATGTTGCGGGTGGCGAGCATCGAGGTCAGGAAATACACCGTGCCGTAGCCAGTGGCCTCGGGACGGATGAGCGATCCGCCGAAGGGGATACCCTTACCCGTGAGCACACCCTGGAACTGGTGAGTCAGCTTTTTGTATTGTCCGAACAGATAGCCCACCTCGCGTCCGCCAACGCCGATGTCGCCTGCGGGCACGTCCTCGTCGGGACCGATGTGGCGGTACAGCTCGTTCATGAAAGCCTGGCAGAAACGCATCACCTCAGCCTCGCTCTTACCGCGCGGTGAGAAGTCCGATCCGCCCTTTGCGCCACCCATAGGCAGCGTGGTGAGCGAGTTCTTGAACGTCTGCTCGAAAGCGAGGAACTTCAGGATACCCAGATTCACCGACTTGTGATAGCGGATACCACCTTTGTACGGGCCGATGGCGTTGTTGTGCTGAATGCGGTAGCCCATGTTGGTCTGCACCTGACCCTTGTCGTCGGTCCACGTCACGCGGAACTCAATCACGCGGTCGGGGATGCACAGACGCTCAATCAGATTGGCACGCTCAAACTCTGGGTGTTTGTTGTACTCGTCCTCGATGGTGGGAAGCACCTGCGAAACGGCCTGAATGTACTCCGGCTCACCAGGGAACCGCTGCTTCAATTGCTCTACTACTTCTGTTGCTTTCATCTTTTTACCTTTTTCTTTGTTTATAAAATATGTTAAGCTAATACTTCTTTCCGTTTGCAAAATTACACTTTTTTCAGCAAAATACCAACAAAATGAAAGTAAACATCCCGCAAAACCTTCAAAAAGATAATTTATGAGGCCTTTTCTTGATATATGTCAATGCCGCGAAAGCCCGTTAACCGCCTATTATCATCCCGTTGCTTACCTTTCATCATCCGAAAGACCGTCTTTCATCAAGTAATAGTATATATATTACTCGGTAATATATATACTTTTACTAAGTAATATATATACTTTTACTCGGTAATATATATACTATTACTTTGTGAAACCTTATCTTTTGCGTCGTGAAAGGCAAGCCGCGCCTAGTGCTTGGCTGATTCCGCATGAGCGATGGCAGCACAAGGAAAATAGTGGTGAAATGATGGAGTTCATCCTTTTATGAAAAATATGGGCAGGCTTTACAACCTGCCCATATTTTTTAGAGGATAAGAGGAGATTTCAGAAATTTTACGGCTCTATAAGATATAGTTCTACTTTTTCTTTCCGAGGGAGTGGAGCCAACGGAGGGGTTTTTTGATGACCGCCTTGAAGCCGCTCTCTTTAGCCCCCTCCGACTCCCCCCGCTGGGGGAGAGATGGGTGATAGGTGTTGGATGATGGGTGATGTTTTTTTCTCTTTCTATTCTTGTCCTCGTTATTTCTATTTCTCCTCTCCTTCGGGGGAAGGCTACGGGCGGGCGTTCTCCTCTCCTTTGGGGAGGTCGGGAGGGGTTGCTCGGGATGGGTCGGAAGGGCTTTCTCCTCTTTCTCTACTCTTCGAGGCTTGTGGCGATGGGCTTGCTGATTGCGGTCTTTGCGGCGGCGGTCTTTGGCTTTCGTACCGCTACGCGGCCGCATCTCAGGAGCCTCACCGAGTCCTTCGGGCAGTGATGCGCGCTCAATCTTCTTTTCGAGGAAACGCTCAATCTGTTGGAAGAAACGCTGGTCATCGGCAGCGACAAAGGTGATGGCGCGCCCGTCGCGCTCTGCTCTGGCGGTACGGCCTATGCGGTGTACGTAGTCCTCGGGGTCGCGTGGCACGTCGTAGTTGATGACGATGGCAATGTCGTCGATGTCGATGCCTCGTGAGAGTATGTCGGTAGCTACAATGACATCGAGCTGCCCGCTCTTGAAGCGGTACATCATCTCGTCGCGCTGTGCCTGCTCGAGGTCGCTGTGCATCTCGCCCGAGTTGATGCCGAGGCGCACGAGAGCCTGATTGATCTGTTTTACTTTCTGCTTTTTGCCGGAGAAGATAATGACGCGCTTGAGGTCGCCGGATCTGAACAGGTCTTTCACGATGCCGAGCTTCTGTGTCTCGTAGCATATATAAGCGCTCTGGTGTATCTTCTCAGCGGGTTTGCTGACGGCAATCTTTACCTCGACGGGGTTTTTGAGCAGGGTCTTGGCCAGCTCTTCTATCTTCTCGGGCATGGTGGCGGAGAACATCACGGTCTGACAGTCCTTGGGCAGTTCCTTGGCGATGGTCATGATGTCCTCGGAGAACCCCATGTCGAGCATTCGGTCGGCCTCGTCGAGCACGAAGAAAGATACTCGGCTGAAGTCGGCATTGCCCATGGAGATGTGGCTGATAAGCCGTCCAGGTGTGGCGATGACCACGTCGGCACCAAGGCGCAGGCTCTTGAGCTCCTGGTCGTAGCGGTTGCCGTCGTTGCCGCCGTAGATGGCGATGCTTGACGTATCGGGCAGATAGTAGCTGAAGCCCTGCATGGCCTGATCGATCTGCTGCGCCAGCTCACGGGTGGGCGACATGATAACACAGTTGATGGCATCGCGCGGATAGCCGCCGTCGTCGATCATCGAGAGGATGGGCAGCAGGTAGGCGGCAGTCTTGCCTGTTCCCGTCTGTGCCACACCGAGCACGTCGCGCCCGGCAAGTATCTCTGGGATGCATTTTTCCTGTATAGGGGTACACGTCTCGAAGCGCATGTCGTAGAGCGCGTCGAGAATATTGTCGTTTAAATCTAATTCTTCAAATCTCATAATACTTCTTTTACGATTTTTCTTACGTTATCGGTCTTGGCCATGGTGTAGTAGTGTATAGCAGGCACACCATGGGCGAGCAGGTCACTGCTTTGGCAGATGCACCAGTCGATACCTATTTGATAGGTTTCCTCGGCGGTTTTTGCCTTGCGTAGCATATCGACGAGTTCTTGTGGGATGTCGATATGGAATGAGCGGGGCAGCAGGTCGATTTGTCGCTGCGATGAGACGGGTTTCAGTCCGGGAATGATGGGCACGGTAATGCCCGCCTTCCGGCACAGGTCGACAAACTGATAGAATCGCCGGTTGTCGAAAAACATTTGTGTGATGATGTAGTCGGCTCCAGCATCCACCTTGCGCTTCAGGTTCATGATGTCGGCATCGAGGTTTGCGGCTTCATAGTGTTTTTCAGGATACCCAGCTACTCCCACGCAAAAACTGGTCTTAAAATCGGTTTTCACGGTTGGATCGATACAGTTGCCGTTGTTCAGATTGTGAATCATGCCGACGAGCTCATTGGTATGGGCGAAGCCGTCGGGCTCGGGTAGGAAGTGTCGTTGCCCGGGCATGGCGTCGCCGCGTAAAGCTACCACATTCTCTATACCGAGGAAATGGAGGTCGAGCAACTCACTCTCTATCTGTGTCTTTGAGGCACCACCGCAGATGACGTGGGGTACAATCTCCACATCCTGATATTGGCGCATAATGGCTCCTACGATGGCAATGGTGCCGGGACGCTTGGAGAGGGTCAATTTGGTGTAGGTACCGTCGGCATTGGCTACATATTCCACTTCGTCGCGGTGGCAGGTGATGTTAATGAACGGCGGGTGAAACTCCATCAGGGGCTCGAGCGTGCGGTATAGCAGACTGGCATCGCTTCCTTTGAGTGGCGGAACAAGCTCGAACGAGGCAAAAGGCGCCTTGCTGCTTTTCAGAATATCAATGACTTTACTCATGACTCGTAAATTTCAAAGTTAGGATGTTGGTTGAATAACGTATTTTGACAAAAGCAGCTCACCCTCGTTAAGAGTGATGTCTCGTCGGTGGCAATAGTCTCCCAACTGCTCACGATCGATGCGGCCGACGGAGAAATAGTGGGCATCGGGATGCATGATGAACAGTCCGCATATCGCCGTGGAGGGAAGGATGGAATAGTGGTCGGTCAGCTTGATGCCCAACTGTTGTGCGGCTTGTAAGCGGTCGATGACGATACGCTTCAGCGAGTGGTCCGGACACGCTGGATAGCCGAAGGCGGCACGTATGGCGTGCTGCTTATCGAAGATGTGACGGTGGAGCCATTCTGCGCAAGCCTCAGCCAGCCGTGCGCAGATGGCGTGCGACATGAGGCTTTCTTGTTCCTTGTCCTTTGCTCCTTGTCCTGTATCTCTTGCCACGATGGTGAAGAGCCCCAAAGGTCTTTCTGCTTGTTCGTGGAAGAAATCGGCAAGAGAAAGAAAGTTTCCGGTCTTGTTCTGACTGCGTAGCATGGGTATGACGGTACCGTCGCAGGACACGAGGTCATTGCCATGTTTCTTTACGGTTTCAAAGCTGAGGCATTGTTGCAGTTGCAGACGGTTTTGGGAGATGGCGTCAGTCAGCCATTGCTTTCCTTCGCTGAGCGTTTTCTCGGCCTCCGGGTTGACGAGTAGCTGCTGTAGCGTTTCGCCTTTGAATCCCCAGAATAGCAGGAACATACGCCAGTCGATATAGGGAACCATATCGGCAATGTTGATGTCCTTGGCGGGAATTTTCCTTGACAGTTCTTCTGCGGTGGGGCAGGGAGCACTGAAAGAGAGCCGAGGCGCTTTCTGGTTAGCTTCTTTGTAGGGAACGAGTTCCGTATGCTGTTCCTCGTAGGTTTCCCGGATGAGTTGTTGCTCGGCTTTAATCTGCCGGATGGTCTCATCCCGATTTATTTGGAGTCTTTTCGCCAATACAGCGGTTTGCGATGCGTCACCGCCATAAGCCACGCAACCATCATAGAGCGGTGCCAGTTTCACTGCCGTGTGTACGGCGGAGGTTGTGGCACCTCCTACGAGCAAAGGCACATCCATGTTATTTTGCTGAAATAGTCGGCAGAGGTTTTCCATGACTTTCAGCGATGGGGTTATCAGTCCGCTTACACCTACGAAACATGGCTTCAGCCGTTTGGCTTCTTCCAGTATGACCTCATTGGGTACCATTACGCCGAGGTCGTGGACGGCGAAGTTATTGCATCCGAGCACGATGCCGACAATGTTTTTGCCGATGTCGTGAACATCACCGTCGGCAGTGGCCATGATGGCAAGAGGTTTCTCGCTGTCGCCAGTTTTTTCGTTGTCAAGATAAGGTTGTAATAAAGTAACGGCTTCTCTCATCACCTTAGCCGACTTCACCACCTGCGGTAGAAACATCTTACCCTCGCCAAAGAGCTGGCCGATGTGTTCCATTGCCTGCATGAGCGGTTTCTCAATAACGTCGACCGCATTGCCGTTATAGGCACGCACAGCCTCAGGTAAGTCCTCGGCCAGATAAGCATTATTGCCTTTAATGAGAGCATCGCTTAGTCGTTCTTCAATCGTTTTCGACTGCCAAATGATGGCATTGTCATCTTCTGCGTCTCCATCTTTCCTCTCTCCTTTCTCCTCTTTCCTCAATTGGTCGGCAAGTGCAAGCAGTCGGTCGGTGGCATTATCATCAGTATTCAGAATGACGTCTTCAACTGTTTTCAGCAGGTGAGGCTCAATCTCGTCATACACTTGCAGCATGGCGGGGTTGACGATAGCCATGTCGAGTCCCGCTTTGATGGCATGATAGAGGAATACGGAGTGCATGGCTTCGCGTACGGTGTTATTACCTCTGAATGCAAACGAGAGGTTGCTCACACCACCACTGGTCTTGCAGTAGGGCAGGTGATTCTTTATCCATCGCACGGCTTCGATGAAATCGCGCCCATAGTCGGCATGTTCTTTGATTCCTGTACCGATGGAGAGGATATTTACATCGAAGATAATGTCTTGTGGAGGAAATCCGACGCCTGTAAGCAGGTGATATGCCCGCTGGGCAATAGCAATCTTGCGGTCAAAGGTTGTGGCTTGCCCTTCTTCATCGAAAGCCATCACGACGACGGCAGCACCCAGTCGATGAGCTTCTCGTGCTTTAGAGAGAAAATCGGTTTCTCCACCTTTCAGGCTGATGGAGTTGACGATGCACTTGCCTTGGGCATTCTTCAAACCCTCAACAACGGTCGGCCAGTCGGAGGAGTCGATCATCAGCACACTGCGGGCAATGGCCGGATCGTTGGCCGTGTAACGAACAAAGGTTTGCATCTCTTTCTGGCTGTCGAGCATGGCATCGTCCATATTTATGTCGATGACGGTAGCCCCACCGTCAATTTGGTTGCGGGCAACCATCATGGCTTCGTCGTATTTCTTCTCGACAATGAGACGGGCAAACTTCCGTGAGCCAGCCACATTAGTACGCTCGCCTACGTTGATGAAATTGGTAGTCTGCTTATCAATGAGCAATGCCTCCAGTCCAGAGACTCTTAATCGTTGGTCGGCTTCGGGCACTTTTCTGGGTCGGAGACCTTTCAGTGCTTGTGCGATGGCTTTGATATGGTTGTCGGTTGTACCGCAACACCCTCCGGCAATATTCAGCAGACCAGCATTGGCCATATCTTTAAGATGGGATGCCGTAAACTCAGGCGACTCTTCATATTCGCCCATTTCGTTAGGTAAACCGGCATTGGGGTGCAGACTGACAAATACGGGAGTTGTTGCTGACAATTGCTCAACAAATCGTCGCAGTTCAGTCACTCCGAAAGAGCAATTCAATCCGAAGCTGAGGATAGGGTAGTGGGAGATGCTGATATAAAAAGCCTCGAGCGTTTGCCCGGTAAGTGTGCGTCCGCTGCGGTCGTTGATGGTGACTGATACCATAACGGGCAGGGTTGTTCCTAATTTTTCATTCAATTGCTGAATGGCATAGAGCGCGGCTTTGGTATTCAATGCATCGAAACATGTCTCCAGCAGCAATAGGTCTGCACCGCCCGCTATCAGAGCTTCTGCCTGTTCGTAATAGGCTGAGGCCATATCGTCGAAGCCGAGGGCGCGTGATGCAGGATGGTTCATGTCGTGTGCAAGCGAGAGCGATTTCGACGTAGGACCCATTGATCCTGCTACCCAAATCTTTCGTTCTTGACATTCATCGGCTACTTGTCGGGCGATGCGTGCTCCTGCCGTAGCCATCTCGCGGACAAGTTCTTCACAGCCGTACTCGTGTTGACTGATGCGATTTGCGGAGAATGTGTTGGTCGTGATGAGGTCGGCTCCAGCAATGATATATCTGCGGTGGATACTGCTGATAATTTCGGGAGCTGTCAGATTCAATACTTCGTTGTTGCCGACGAGCGACTGCTGCCAGTTGTAGAACTTTCCGCGATGGAAGGTTTGATCTGGCAGGCAGAGCGATTGGATCATGGTTCCCATCGCACCATCTAATATCAGTATTCGTTCCTGTAAACTCTCTTTTATGCTCATAAGAAATATCTGCACGCCTTAGTTGGGTGCCTTTCTGTAGCAGAACCATGCCACGACGGCAAAGATAATGTTCGGAATCCAGGCGGCAAGCATGGGTGGCGTGTTGGCATTGATGGCAAATGACGACGATACTGTTTGTAACATGATATAGCCGAAACTGAGCGCAAGGCCGATGCCGAGGTATAGTCCCATGCCACCTTTTCGCTTTCGCGAAGAGAGTGATGCGCCGATGGTGGTGAGGATGAACGAGGCAAACGACGAGGCGATGCGCTTGTGGTATTCTACCTGATATTGAACGACGTTGCCTGACCCGCGATCTATCTGCTTCGAAATGTATTCTCTCAGTTGCGGGTTGGTGAATGTCTCTTGTTGTCCTTTGGAGTAGACAAGGTCAGTAGGCTCCATTTGTATGAGTGTGTCGCATTGCGCTCCGTTGGTAATATGCTCACGCAGGCCGCGAAGCTGGCGTACTTTCCAGTTGCGGGCCGTCCAGTGATATTTAGAGTCGCTGATGGTATCGTATTGTACTTCTGAGGCGGTCATGTGGCTCACAAGTTTCTTGTTCTCAAATTTGTCAAGCGAAAAGCCATAGCCTCGTTTGCGCGTATTGTCGTAGTGTTGAATGTAAGCAATCACGCCTGGTTCAACTTGTAGCATCACGTTCTCTGCCGACGTATTCTTTTTCTTGTTCTTGTACATTGTTTCAAAGTTCTGTCGGACAACAGTTCCATGTGGAATGACGTAGCCGCTTAGGTAGAACGACAGAGCGGAGATGATAATGCAAGAAATCATATAGGGTCTCATCAGTCGTTTGAACGATACGCCCGCTGCAAGCATGGAGATGATTTCAGAGTTTCCGGCAAGCTTTGAGGTGAAGAAAATGACGGCAATGAAGACAAACAACGGTGAGAAGAGATTGGCAAAATAGGGTACGAAGTTGGCATAGTAGTCAAATACGATAGCCTTCATCGGGGCATGGTACTGCGAGAATTTTGCCAGATTCTCGTTCACGTCGAAGACGATGGAGATGGAGATGATGAGCGCGATGGAATAGAAATAAGTGCCGATGAACTTGCGAATGATATACCAGTCGAGAATCTTCAAGTAGCGGCGGGGATTAAGGAAACCAAGAAACGACAAGTGCGTGCGC
Organism: uncultured Prevotella sp.; assembly: GCA_905234845.1. Taxonomy (GTDB): domain Bacteria; phylum Bacteroidota; class Bacteroidia; order Bacteroidales; family Bacteroidaceae; genus Prevotella. The sequence goes on from CAJOIW010000020.1 coordinate 24,058, forward strand.
AACCAGTTGGTGGCTGTGGCAAGCCCCGAGCGTATTTGTTTGATACGTCTTAAGGGCTTTTGGTATTTTCTTATCGTTGAGATTTCCATTTCTTTCACTCTTTACTTGTCCGTCATCTTCTTCGTCCGATGTCTTCGATGACAGAGTGTTTCCACTGTGTGAAGTCGCCTTGCTCAATGTGCTTACGGGCATCGCCGACTAACCGCAGGTAGAAGGCGAGATTGTGGATGCTGGCTATCTGCATGGCCAACAGTTCCCCAGCCTTGAACAAATGGTGCAGATAGGCTTTCGTGTGCAGACGATCAATGGCGCACCCGTCAGGGTCGATGGGAGAGAAGTCGTTCTCCCATTTCTTGTTACGCATATTCATCGTACCCTCGTAGGTGAACAGCATGGCATTACGGCCGTTACGAGTGGGCATCACGCAGTCGAACATGTCTACACCGCGTTCGATGGCCTCGAGAATGTTCTGCGGTGTCCCCACACCCATCAGGTAGCGCGGTCGGTCCTTAGGTAGGATCTCGTTCACCACCTCTATCATCTCATACATCACCTCTGTGGGTTCACCTACGGCCAGTCCCCCGATGGCATTGCCGTCAGCACCTTTGTCAGCCACATGCTTGGCAGCCTCTTGTCGCAAGTCTTTGAAGGTGCAGCCCTGCACAATGGGAAAGAGGCTCTGCTGATAACCGTAGAGAGGCTCGGTTTCGTTGAACCGCTTAATGCAACGGTCGAGCCATCGCTGCGTCAGTCCGAGGCTCTTTTTGGCATACTGATAGTCGCTTTGTCCTGGCGGGCATTCATCTAATGCCATCATAATATCGGCACCGATAATGCGTTCGGTGTCCATCACGTTCTCTGGTGTAAACACATGCTTCGAGCCGTCGATGTGGCTGCGGAACTCGCATCCCTCTTCGCGTAGTTTACGGATGCCAGTGAGCGAGAACACCTGAAAGCCACCAGAGTCAGTCAGTATGGGTTTGTCCCATGTGTTGAACTGATGTAGTCCGCCTGCTTTTTGCAGCGTGTCGAGACCTGGTCGCAGATAGAGGTGATAGGTGTTGCCGAGGATGATCTGTGCACCCACCTGCTCGCGCAACTCGGAGAAATGAACACCTTTCACGCTACCGCAGGTACCTACGGGCATGAAAATGGGTGTCTTAATTTGTCCGTGGTCGGTTGTAATAAGTCCGGCACGCGCATCGGAGCAAGGGTCGGTGTGTTGCAGCTCAAAGGTCATTTCTTCTCTTCTTCAACTGTTAGCTCGATAGGATTCTTCACTATTTCGTTGGTCAGTGCGAAGTCCCATACGTCCTGTACGTTCTCCACATAGTGGAACTCAACGCCTTTGAGGTATATTTCGGGTATCTCGTCGATGTCTTTTTTATTGTCGCGGCACATCACGATATCAGTGATGCCGGCACGCTTGGCGGCAAGGATTTTCTCTTTGATGCCGCCTACAGGCAGCACTTTTCCGCGCAGTGTGATCTCACCTGTCATGGCTGTGTTCTTACGCACCTTTCGCTGGGTGAGTGCCGAGGCGATGGAGGTGGCGATGGTAATACCTGCCGAGGGACCGTCCTTCGGTGTGGCTCCTTCGGGCACGTGGATGTGGATGTTCCACTGCTCGAAGACACGCGGGTCAACATGAAGCCGCTCAGCGTGAGCCTTACAGTATTCAAGGGCGATGACAGCCGACTCTTTCATCACGTCGCCGAGGTTTCCCGTCAGCGTGAGCTTGCCCTGCTTGCTTTTCGAGAGCGAGGTTTCGATGAAGAGTATCTCGCCTCCCACACTAGTCCAGGCCAGCCCCGTCACTACACCGGCATAGCTGTTACCCTGGTAGATGTCGCGATAGAAAGGCGGCTTGCCGAGCAGGTCTTTTAGTTCGTTGGGTGTTATCTTCGGCGATTGCAGTTCTCCGTTGAGTGCCATATTATAGGCCATCTTGCGCATGGCTTTGTTGATTTGCTTCTCCAACTGGCGTACACCACTCTCGCGAGTGTACTGCTCGATGATCTTCTCAATGGCGGTCTTGGTGAACTGCGGCTGCACCTTTTGCTTATCGAAACCGTTATTACTCAACTCGCGTGGGATGAGATGGCGCTTGGCAATCTCAATCTTCTCTTCGGTAATATAGCCCGATAGTTCGATAATCTCCATGCGGTCGAGCAGAGGCTTAGGAATAGTGGAGAGGTTGTTGGCTGTAGCGACGAAGAGCACTTTCGAGAGGTCGAAGTCCATGTCGAGGTAATTGTCGTGGAACGCATTGTTCTGCTCTGGATCAAGCACTTCGAGCAGTGCCGACGACGGGTCGCCGTTGTGGGTCATCTGCGAGACTTTGTCAATTTCATCGAGGATGAAGACAGGATTGGCCGAGCCAGCCTTCTGTATGCACTTGATGATACGTCCGGGCATAGCACCGATGTAGGTACGACGGTGCCCGCGTATCTCACTCTCATCGTGCAGTCCGCCGAGCGACATGCGCACGTATTTGCGCTTCATGGCTTCGGCTATCGATTTACCCAGTGAGGTCTTTCCCACACCCGGAGGACCGTAGAGACAGATGATGGGACTCTTGAGGTCGCCGCGCAGCTTTAGCACGGCGATGTATTCAAGGATGCGCTCTTTCACCTTCTCCATGCCATAGTGGTCGTGGTTGAGTATTCGCTGCGCCCGCTTCAGGTCGAGGTTGTCCTTGGTGTATTCATTCCAAGGCAGATCCACCATCGTCTGCAGATAGGTGATATGTGTGCTGTAGTCCGGACTCTGCGGGTTATAGAGGTCGAGTTTGTCGAGTTCTTTCTCGAAATACTCTTTCACCTCCTTGCTCCATTTCTTCTTCTTTGCTTTCTGCTCCAGCTCCTTCCTTTCCACTGAGCCTTCACCTCGTCCCAGCTCTTCCTTAATGTTTTTGATTTGCTGTTGCAGGAAGTATTCCTTCTGCTGTTCGTCAAGGTCTTCGCGTGTTTTTGAGCGGATGTTCTGTTTCAGTTCGAGCAACTGCAACTCTTTGTTGAGCGCCTTGAGAGTGAGAAACACACGCTCGAGCATGGAGTCGGCTTTTAGCATCTGACTCTTCTCAGCCGTGTTGAAAGGCAGGTTCGAGCAGATGAAGTTAATGGTGATGATGGGGTTTTGGATGTTGTTCAGGGAGAAGAGAGCCTCGTCGGGGATGTCTTCGTTCTGGTGCACATACTCGCTGGTCGACTTGTAGAGGTCTTCCATGGCAGTGACGAACTCCTTATCGTTTGTTCCGGGAATCTCCTCTGGACGGAGACATGTCTGACCTTTCAGATAGGGTTTCTTTTGCGTGATGTCGAGCAACTGGCAGCGACCGAGAGCCTGCACGATGGCGGTAAGGTTGCCGTCGGTACCAGGAATCTCCAGCACTTTCACGAGTCGTGCGTACACGCCGTATTCGTATAGGTCGCCCATGTCGGGTCTGTCAGTGTTGGGGTTGCGCTGGCAGAAGATGGCGAAGGTCTCCTCAGTGTGCTCTTTCAGATCCTCTATGAGATGAACGCTGCTCTTTCGTCCTATCAGAATGGGCATGATAACTCCAGGGAAGAGTACCATGTTGCGTGTGGGCAGAATGGGCACGGCTCCTGTGGGTTCTGTGTTGAGCAGGTTGGTGATGTCGCCGTCATATTCGGCAATCATCTGGATAGACGTATTGTTCTTCTTTATCGTATGTAGCATTGTTCTTGCGAATTTGGCTGCAAAGTTACGAAAAAACGAGTGCAGAACAAAATAAACTTGTTTATTTTTTATGCCGAGACGCAGTAACGCTTTTCCGTATGTTCGTTCGCGATGTGCTTCTACTTAATATTTACTCCAGGGGAATCTCGGGGTGTTGAACGGCCAGGGGCAGGTCTTTCTGCGAGAGGTAGAACATGTAGAGGATGACGGGCTTCGTGCCACGATTCTCGCCGTGGTGGATGGTGTTCACCATCTCGACGACAGCCTCGCCTTCGTGTACGGTTTTCTCCTTACCGTCTTGCCCGATGATGGTCAGCTCGCCCTGCACCAGAATGCCGTAGTTGATCACGGGATGGTGGTGCCAGCCCAGTTTTTGTCCGGCGGGGAAGACGTACTTTACGGCCACCAGCTCGGGTCGGCCCTGCAGGTAGTCGGGCAGTTCCACGCCATCCCAGCTCTGGCTGGTGCGGATGAGTTCGGTACTTTCCACCTGCTGCACTGGCTCGGGTGTGTCGGCATGTGCACGGTGGCAGGCAAAGAATGTGGCGGTAGAAGCCATAGCGATGACCACTGTCGTGGCTATCGCCCAAAGCATGAGTTTCTTGTTACGTTTCATCATTATCATTATAATATGAGCGTTTTCGTTTTCCCCCGTCTGAGGCTACTTCTATAATCGCGGACACCTGCACAGGGTTCAATAAAGTGTCATCAGGGTGGAACAGCTGCAAATTTACAAAACTTTTTGATACATGCCAAACTTTTTGTTTTTATATTTTTTCGAAAAAAATGTATAGGGTTATCTCTCTTTTTCAAAGTTTTCTGCTATTTTTGCATGGTCTTATTTGTGGACAAGTGATTTTACTATGGCTAAAGATGTCTTTACGTTTAAGCAGTTTGAAGTGCGGCAGGATCGGTGTGCGATGAAGGTAGGCACCGATGGCGTGTTGCTTGGCGCATGGGCAGAAGGTGGAGGGCAACGGGTGCTTGATGTGGGCACGGGAACGGGGCTTATCGCGCTGATGATGGCCCAACGGTTTCCAGAGGCTCGCGTGGTGGGCATCGACATCGACGACGAGGCTTGCCGACAGGCGCAGGAGAATGTGGCAGCGAGTCCATTTGCCGATAGGGTGGAGATCGTGAAGAGGGCGTTCTCCCATGAAGGGGGTGTTTTTGATATGATTGTGAGCAATCCGCCGTTTTTTGAGAACAGCCTGAGGAATCCCGACAGCCGTCGTGCGCTTGCCCGACATGCCGACACGCTTGACGCGAAAGCATTGTTTCGTGGGGTGAGCAGGCTGCTCACCGACGACGGGGTCTTCTGTGTGGTGGTGCCTGCCGACCGTGTCCCGCGTTTTCTGGCCGAGGCAGCCATCTTCGGTTTCTATCTGTCAAGGAAAACAATGGTGCAGACGGTGGCGACGAAGCCGCCGAAGCGAAGTCTACTGGCTTTTGTCCGCCATCGTCCACCATCGCTTCTTTGCGAGACTGTGCAGTTGCAGCAGCCAGACGGCAGCCGATCGGAGTGGTATCAACGGCTGACCAAGGATTTTTATTTATAAAGGGCGAACTTCAGAATCTTGAGGGCTGAAGGTCATTCATACTTTGAGAATTGAATTAACGTTTGAAATGTTAAAATTTAACATTTCAAATTACAAAAAAACAACCTGTGTGGAAACGACAGGCAGAATGGGCAGAAAAATGCCGATTTTTGCCACTTTTGCTAAGTTGTTGAGAATAAGACTCATAGAAAACTTATCAGTTTTTTCTTCTCACCTGTCACTTCCGAAAGATATACCTTTCGTTTCTGAGAGCTAAGCTTTCGGGTTGCGAAAGACGGTCTTTGGGAGAGCGAAACGCGGTCTTTCGCAACCCGAAAGGTATATGTTTCGGAATTTAGAGGGAACGAAAAGGGAGAAAAAGGGGAGTGGAAGTGGGGTGGAAGAGGGGTGAAAAGGTCTGGAAGAGCAAAAAAAACGGCAGGATTTTGCAGTCCTGCCGTTTCTTGTAGTTTACAAAATGAACATAAAAAAGGCTTAAATGTTAAAATCGAGAGAGAGCCATTTTTTGTGGAGCGTGTGCATATCGGGCATCACAAGGTGAGCGCCGGCTTCCTTCAGTGCCGATGGTGGCAGTGGGCCGGTGTTCACGGCGATGGTATAGCATCCTGCCGCCACGCCCGACCGCACACCGAGGGGGGCGTTCTCTACGACAACAACCTCACGGGGCTCCAAACCAAACTTGCCGGCACCTTTCCGGTAGGGCTCTGGGTGGGGCTTACCATGTGTCACGTCGTAGGCTGTTACGAGGTGATCACGGTCGACAAAATCGGCGAAGTCGTTGAGCAGTCGCTCGATGAGGGGCAGCTGTCCGCTTCCCGTGACAATGCCGATGCCCAACCCTTGCGACTTGATGAGTGCCATCAGTTCGCGCACGCCCGGCATAATCTCAGTGGTGGGCAGCAGACCGAACTCGCGAGCCTTCTCGTCGTACATGCGCTGGGCCTCTTCTTCGCTGATGTCGATACCACGCTGCGCCCGTACCAGTTGCTTGATAGTGTCGGTGCCGCGCTGGCCCTCGGTCATGTAGGAATCCTCTTCGGTCATGCGGATGCCAAAGATGGCCATCGACCGCTGCCATGCGATGGCATGGCTCGGCATAGAGTTGTAGCACACGCCGTCCATGTCGAATAATACTGCTTTTGGAAAAAAGCGTTTTTCAGTCATCGAGTATGATTTTTCATTGTTCCTCCCCGAAAGGAAGAGCTTCTCTGTTTTCTCTCGCAGAGTCGCAGAAGGCACAGGGTTGTTTTTCTTATTTCTCTAAGTCCTCTGCGGCTCAGCAAGAATTTCGCGCAGGCAGTTTTTCACTTCTCATTCATCAGCCTTTCCTGTATGGCTTTTGACTCGGCTTCGTAGCCAGGCTTGTTGAGCAGGGCAAACATATTTTTCTTATATGCCTCCACACCAGGCTGGTTAAACGGGTTGACACCGAGCAGCAGACCGCTGATGCCGCAACCGATCTCGAAGAAATAGATGAGCTGACCGATGTAGTAGGCATCGAGCTTCGGCACGGAGATGCGGATGTTAGGCACACCACCGTCCACATGAGCCAGACGGGTCCCCAACTCGGCCATTTTGTTCACCTCGTCGACGCGCTTGCCGGCAAGGAAGTTCAGACCGTCGAGGTTCTCCTCGTCCTCGGGGAAGAGCATCGTACGGTTCGGCTGCTCTATCGAGATGACGGTTTCGAAGATTGAGCGCTCGCCCTCCTGAATCCACTGTCCCATGGAGTGCAGGTCGGTGGTGAAGTCGCACGAGGCAGGGAAGATGGCCTTGCCCTCTTTGCCCTCGCTCTCGCCGTAGAGTTGTTTCCACCACTCGGCGATGAAATGGAGCTTGGGCTGGTAGTTCACCATAATCTCAATCTTCTTGCCACTCTCATAAAGGGCATTACGGATGGCGGCATATTGTGCGGCAGGGTTCTCGTCGAAGGGAACATCCTGTCCGCAGGCACGCTCCATGTCTTGAGCGCCTGCCACAAGGGCCTTGATGTCAAAACCAGCAATGGCGATGGGCAGCAGGCCCACAGGGGTAAGCACCGAGAAGCGGCCACCCACGTTGTCGGGAATGACGAAGCTCTTGTAGCCCTCCTTGTCGGCACACGTGCGGGCAGCGCCCTTCACGGCGTCGGTAATGGCTACGATAACCTCGCGGGCTTCCTCGCATCCGCGCTGAGCCTCGCATTGCTTCTTCAGCAAACGGAATGTCAGGGCGGTTTCTGTGGTTGTACCGCTCTTCGAAATATTGATGACGCCAAAGCGCTTGTCTTTCAGGTAGTCGGTCAGCTCGGCCAGATAGTCTTCGCTAATATTGTTTCCAGCGAAGAGGATTTCTACATTCGAAGTCTTGCCAAATGATTTGGAAAGCGCCTCAATCACGGCACGCGCACCGAGATAGCTGCCGCCAATGCCGGCCACCACAACCACCTCGCATTTCTCGCGCATCACCTGAGCGGTCTGCTCAATCTCGCTGATAAACTCAGGAGTGATGCTCGATGGCAGATGCAGCCATCCTAAGTAGTCGTTACCCTTGCACGTACCCTCTTCGAGAGCCTTCTGTGCGTCCTTTACCTTTGGCTCAAAAGCCTTCACGGCACCCTCAGCGACAAACTGGGCTGCCTTTGAAATGTCTAAACTAATGTTCTTCATTTTTTATAATTTATGTTTGAATATTGAGTGACGTTTGTGAATATGCCCTCCCTAGTTTTTATTCCTTTTCCATTCCTTTGATAGCCCTATTCTTTAATATATCCTTTTTCGCGGGCTTCCTCAGTCACTTCTGCGATATATTTGTTCCAAAGCCATTCCACATCATATTGCGGACCGAGCACCGCATGGATGCCTTTCTGTACCGTCCACTCGGGTAGGGTGGCGATGGTCTTCTCGAATTTGCGGATGAAGTCGCCGTCATAGTTGCGGAGCCACATCAAAAAACACGCAGAGATGCGGTAAGGGGTGAGCCATCGCTTCTCGCTCTTGGCACCCTGAAGGCCAGCTTCAATGCGCTCCTTCTCGCCAAAGCCTTTGGCTGTGAAGCGCACGGCATCGGCCATGCCCTCGATAGCAATGGCATGGTCGTCGCGATAACGGCTGCGCTGTGGCGATTTCTGATAGGCATGGCAAAGCTCGTGCAGGAAGATGCCCCACTGTTCGTTGGCCAACGCGTCCCAACCGAAACGCTTGTAATAGTTCTCAAGGTAGGGGATATTAAGTTTCATGATGATGCCATTGTTGGGCCGACCACCGCAATAGGCCGGTATGCCGCCGTCAAAGCCGTCCTTAGCTTTGGTCATTGCACCGATGGCATTGAGCATTTCATCTACGATTCGTATGCTGTCCTCTGGAGTGTAGAGCACGTTGAGCACACGCAGGATGACACGGTTGTAGAAATCGCTGTAGTCATCCCCGACAAGATGGTTCACATCATCGCCCATGTGGGCAATCTCCGGCTTCCAATCGTCGTTCTCAGTCTTGCCCAAAAGAATCTTGGCATAGCGTGTGATAGCTGGGGAGTGGAGCGTAGAGTCGTCCACTTCGACTGTAATCTTTTTTGGCAACTGGAAGTTCGCCCATTTCTCCATGAGCGAGATGTCCTGAGCGGTGATCTGAACAGGAGCGGCCAGCAGCGTGTCGGCACAACCCTCGGGTTGGTAGGCCAGACGAAGGTAAACATTATTGTTCTGCGTCACCACCGTCCAGCGGTTACCTGTCAGCAATCGTGTCGCCGATTGTCCACGTAATGGCTGATAGGTGATCTGGGCACCGAGTAGTCCACCCCCAACACCTCCCTTGGGGAGGGGTGCTTGATTAGTTTCACTATTAGAATCGAGTATAAGGCTTAACTCATCAACCTCACGGTCGAGCACGGCATGTCCATTGAATTCAGAGGGTAGCGTAGCCTCATAACGCTCACCATAGACTGGTATCTTGCCCTTGCTGATGGTGGTAAGCGACCCGTCCTGACAGGTGAGCACCACATTGACAGTCTTCTCGGGCAATCCGTTGACGTGATAGTCTTCGGTGTCAGTCAGTGTGAAAGCATGTGCCTTGCCATTTACTTTCAGTTGATAACTTTTTGTTCCTGTGCCAGTCTGACGGACAATAATACCGTTCCGCCCACTCAAAACTTTTACTTCCTGTGCTTGTGCTGTGGTCATCATCATCACTCCCAACACGGCAATCATTAGTCTGTTAAGTTTCATTGTTATTTATTTCAATTATCCTTTGTCGATTTTGTAATTCTCAATCTTCAATTCTCAATAACCTCCCAATGGCCGCCTTTTGCCCCGCCCACTCGTCGGAGGAAACCTTGCTCGCGAAGTTGTGTTAAATCACGTTCAATAGTTCGTGCGGTGACATTCAGTTGTCGGGCAATAGCAGCAGCAGACAATGATGGATTCGCAGCAAGAATAGTAATGATTTGCTGTTGTCGGTAAGGTAGATTTTCTCCGACATTTTCTCCGACATTTTCTCCGACATCAGTAAATTTATCGCCTTGGTGGTTTTTGAGTGTGTGGAGAATTTCTTCAAGTATGAAATCTATAAAAGGGCCACAATCTACTTTGTTTGAGCTTTCGGTGATGGCATCATAATACTTTTGCTGATTGGAATAGACCATATTCTCTATGGGTAGATGCTCGAAAAGAGGATTAAGCTTTCCTAAGATGAGCGATTGCCATAGTCTTCCCATGCGTCCGTTTCCGTCGGCGAAAGGATGGATAAACTCAAACTCATAGTGGAATACGCAGCTACGTATAAGCAGGTGGTCTTTAGAACGTTTGAGCCAGTCGAAAAGTTCATCCATGAGTAGGGGTACCCGTTGGGCTGGCGGGGCAAGATGTACGCATCTGCCCCCTTCAAAAACTCCGACACCGCTATTCCTGAATCGTCCGGCATTGTCAATCAGGGCATTCATCATCACGCCATGCGCTTTGAGCAGGTCTTTTACGTTGAATGGATTGAGAGTGGGATATAATTCATATGCGGCAATGGCATTTTTTACTTCTTGAATCTCCTTGATAGGGGCGACCACATTTTTGCCGTCGATAATGTCGCGAACTTGGTTTACGGAAAGTCTGTTTCCTTCTATTGCCAGAGAACTATGTATCGTCTTGATACGGTTAATTTTCCGCAAACGCAAGCCGTCAGCCTGTTCTAACCGAATGGCATAGCGTTCGAGTTGTGCTGAGATTTCGGCTATTAAGCTAATTGCTTTTGCTGAAACGGTGAATGGAGGAATGTATCCGTCTGTTGCCATAAGGTGTTTATCTGAACGAGTCGGTGAGGAGCTTGATTTCTATCTGTGGGTTGATGCGCTCGTAGAGCATGTTGTAAACAGCATCGAGAATAGGCATGTTCACATGCAAACGGCGGTTAATCTCCTTCATACACTTCGTGCCGAAATAACCTTCGGCAATCATCTCCATCTCTATTTGTGCCGATTTTACGCTATAGCCTTTACCAATCATCGTGCCGAATGTGCGGTTGCGTGAGAAGTTGCTGTAGCCTGTTACGAGCAGGTCGCCAAGATAGACCGAGTCGTAGATGTTACGTTGTTGTGGTTGTATGGCCTGAAGGAAGCGCGACATCTCTTGCACGGCGTTGGCCATGAGCACGGCTTGAAAGTTGTCGCCATATTTCAGTCCCGAGCAGATGCCGGCCGCGATGGCATAGACATTTTTCAGCACCGACGAATACTCGATGCCGATGACATCAGCAGAGATTTTCGTCTTGATATAGTCGGAGCTGAGCACATCGGCGAAAGCCTGAGCCTTCGTAAGGTCGGTGCAGCCCACGGTGAGATATGACAGACGTTCGAGAGCCACCTCCTCGGCATGTGAGGGCCCGCCGATGACGGCCAGATTATCGAAAGGAACATCGTACACCTTATGGAAATACTCCGAGCAGGCGAGGTTCTCGTCGGGTACGATACCCTTGATGGCCGTGACAATGAACTTGTCGCGTAGTCGGGTCTTGAGTTTCTTCAGATGGCTTTTCAGATAGGGTGAGGGAGTGACGAACACCAGTGTGTCGTAGGCCTCGACAATGCGGTTGAGGTCTGACGAGAAATAAATCTCTTGTGTATTGAAGTGTACGCTGGTCAGATAGGCTGGATTATGCCCCAGACGCTTGAAATCCTCTATGCGGTCGTCGCGTCGCATGTACCAGCCGATGTGATGCGTGTGTTGCACCACAATCTTCGCGATGGCCGTAGCCCACGATCCTCCACCGATTATTGCTATCTTAGACATATTATACTATTAGGAGTCAAGGAGTTAAAGGAGTTAAGACGTTACTTCGTTGGCCTTGAAGTTGTTCGCCAAAATACCTTTGCAGTATCCATTCAAGAGTTTACTTACTTCTTCTATGTCGTTCCAGTTGTTGATGTACTCCAAATCTTTGCAAAGGATGATATAATATCGACATTCTTCAAGACTAGCTTGCGCAATATTCATGAATCGCAGTTTGTCAGCTTTACTCAATTTTTTGTAACCTTCAGCAATGTTGGCTGGAATTGATACCGCCGCTCTCTGAAATTGCGAGCTAAGACCAAATCTTTCATAATCCGGAAATATTTTCGTCGTCTTATACACCTTGATTACGAATTCATGGGATTTCTTCCATGACAATATATTTGTAAAACTATTTGTCATCAGAAAAACTATTGTCTTAACTCCTTAACTCCTTTAACTCCTTAACTCCTTTGACAAATCTATCCACTCTTGTACCTCTGTCAGACTGGGCTTTTCGTAGTCGAGCTTGTATTTCTTGTTAATCTCGCCGATTTTCTGCTGTAAGCCTTGAGCCTTCTCGTTGGCAATGTCGCTGATGAGGTTGAAGCCCGCCTTGCGCAACACATAGACCCAGTTTTCAGGCACGCCGATGGTGGCCCACTCTTGGATGCTGCTCTGCGGTATCTTCTTCTCTGGCTTCATCTGCGGGAAGAACAGCACCTCTTGAATAAACGTCTTGCCCGTCATGAGCATTACGAGGCGGTCGATGCCAATGCCGATACCCGAGGTCGGGGGCATGCCATATTGCAGGGCGCGGAGGAAGTCGTGGTCGATGACCATCGCCTCGTCGTCGCCCTTATCGGCCAGTCGCATCTGCTCCACGAAACGCTCCTCCTGATCAATCGGGTCGTTCAGCTCAGAGTAGGCATTGGCCAGCTCCTTGCCATTTACCATCAGCTCAAAGCGCTCCGTTAGTCCGGGTTTCGAGCGGTGCATCTTTGTCAGTGGCGACATTTCTACGGGATAGTCGGTGATAAATGTCGGCTGGATGTATGTGCCTTCGCAGAACTCACCGAAGAGCTCGTCGATGAGCTTGCCTTTGCCCATCGTCTCGTCCACCTCCATGCCCTTTTCCTTGCAGAACGTGCGAATCTCCTCCTCACTCTTACCTTCGCAGTCGAACCCCGTTTTCTCCTTGATGGCCTCAAGGATAGGCAGCCGGCGGTAGGGTGCCTTGAATGAGATAATCTGTCCGTCCACCTCGCGCTCAGGCTTACCATTCACCGCGATGCAGATTTCCTCCAAGAGCTTCTCCGTGAACGACATCATCCAGTTGTAGTCCTTATACTGCACATACAGCTCCATGCACGTGAACTCAGGGTTGTGGTTACGGTCCATGCCCTCGTTGCGGAAGTTCTTGCCAATCTCATAGACTCCCTCGAACCCGCCCACGATGAGTCGCTTCAGGTAGAGCTCAGTGGCGATACGCATATACATATCCTGGTCGAGCGCATTGAAGTGGGTGATGAACGGACGGGCTGAGGCACCGCCGGCAATCATCTGCAAGGTAGGCGTCTCCACCTCGGTATATCCGGCCTCGTCAAGCACCTTGCGCATAGTGCGGATGACGGTAGCACGCTGCAGGAAGGTATCCTTGACACCCTCGTTGACCACCAAATCGACGTAGCAGCGCAGCTCAGGATCGTCAAATTTATCATAGGCCACGCCGTCCTTATATTTCACGATAGGCAGCGGTTTCAGAGATTTCGATAGAAGCGTCAGCTCCTTTGCGTGAATACTTATCTCACCCGTTTGTGTGCGGAACACAAACCCCTTTACACCGATGAAGTCACCGATGTCAAGCAGACGCTTGAAGACTTGGTAAGAAATAGCCTCACCCCCGACCCCTCTCGCAGGGAGAGGGGAGTGGTTACTTTCGCCATTTGTGGAGTCTGAGGTTATTTCGCCATTGGAAGCGTATATACTCCCCTCTCCTTGTGGAGAGGGGTCGGGGGTGAGGCTGTCCCTCGTAATATACACCTGTATGCGGCCTTTTGAGTCCTGTATTTCGGCAAAGCTGGCCTTGCCCATCACGCGGCGGCTCATCATGCGGCCTGCTATGCACACCTCGTGCGGCTCTTCATCTTCACCGTCCACATTCCACTCTCCACTCTCCACTTTCGTCCGGATATCGGTTGAAAACGCGTTTGTGGGATATTCGGCGGCAGGGTAGGGGTCGATGCCCAGCTCGCGCAACTGTGCCAGACTCTCCCGTCTGACAATCTCTTGTTCACTCAGTTCTAAGATGTTCATAAAAATAAAAAGCTTTTTATTCTGCAAAGTTACGATAAAATGAGCAGAATACAAAAGAAAACGCATTTTTTCTTTTGCATTCTCGAATGAAAGTAACTTCGGCAAAGCCAGAGTTACGATAAAATGAGCAGAATACAAAAGAAAACGCATTTTTTCTTTTGCATTCTCGAATGAAAGTAACTTCGGCAAAGCCAGAGTTATGATAAAATGAGCAGAATACAAAAGAAAACGCATTTTTTCTTTTGCATTCTCGAATGAAAGTAACTTCGGCAAAGCCAGAGATATGTTTTTTTTGACATCATGACATAAAGAAAAAGAGTTATTATGTTAATATGTCTAATATCTCTGAAAATGCCGAAAATCTCACAATCTGTAAAAAGTTGTGGGGAGGGCACAATCGTGTCCTCCCCACAACTATAGAGTTATCGCTGACGATGTATTATTCCCAGAGATTCTCAGGGGTGTCCAGTTCCTCATCGTCAAAGAGTGAGGCTTTAGCATCTTGGCCGTCTCCTACCTGATCGTGGAAGGAGTCGGCAATTACACTCATGATGGCCATGTGTATCAAACACGTTTCCGGTTGGATATATTGTTTCATTGTTTTTTCCATTTTTTTCAGTTGTTAATTCCGTTTATCTGATAACTATTTTCTTACCATTCACGATGTATATACCAGGTGTCAGGTGTTGTATGTCGGTTGTTGAAACCTTACGGCCTTGCAGGTCATAAACACCATTATTAACTATGGTCTCTGAACTATGAACTGGTGAAATGCTCGTCGTCTCGTCATCAATCTCACTGAACAACCACGATGCCTTACTGCCGGCAGACTTCGCTACAGGGAAGACCACCTTGTGTGCACCGCTTCTGAAGGTCGTCTCACCATTCGTACATCCATTCATATAGTAGAATCCTGGATTGGCATTGTTCTTTGTTGAGAGCACATAGGCGATGTATTCATCTGCAGAATAGTAATCGGAAACCAGAGTGGCCTCATCCCAGCCTACCAGTTTGTTGTTGATGTCTCCCTCACCTGAGCTGTAGAGACGGAACTCGATAACATCTCCAGAGTTATTGTAATAGTTGTCTGCCACATTGGTTCTGGTCAGGATGACTGCCGTTCCTTGGGCAACGGTCTCACCAGCCTCATATGTCTTGCTGATGGTCGGTTTTCCTTCCACAACCTTGTAGGTCTTCGCAATTATATCCTCGGGAATCGTCAGGTTATAAGAACTGTAGTATGCCGATGTATTCTGCTTCTTGAAGGTAATGTTCATCGCAACCTTTGTGCGGTAGCCGGTAAGGCTGCTGACAGTGGTCTTCTTGGCAAAAGCAAGAGTGGCGTTGTTGTTGCTTCCGTATGTGCGGAATGATGTGTCGCTATAGGTTCTGAGGAATGCATTATTATACTGGTATGTCCAGTTGGACGCTGCGTATTCCCAATAGCTGGTTTCCGAGTTATGCCAATCTAAATTACCTGAACTTGCGTTTTTTGCATATAAATATCCATGGTCTTTATTGTACATGGTATAGCCATTAGTAGTGCCTGTAACTTTTGTAAAGGTTAATTCACATATTCCACTTGGCACTCTTGTGGCGATGTTATTGGCATCGAATACAAAACCATCTGATGTAGCTTCTCCATGGTTGCTACTATTTATGGTACCATTGAAAGCCCGATAATATTGTGGTGTCAACAAAGCATAAACACCTTCCTCAGTTACATTTTCTGGACCACCAATGAAGAGCCATTCTTCAGTTCCTGAGGCTTCTGCATAGACAGCATAATAGGTTAGATTGCTTGTAGACATTGTGGGGGACTCTACCAAAGTAGGCGCATTGTTTTGCGTACCGGTGATTTCCGCTGTTGTCCAGCCCACAAACGTGTACTCTGCGATGTTGGCCTGAGTAGGCATCGTGATGGTTGCACCCTCTGCATAGGTTTCTGTAGAAACATGTCCGTTGTCATTGAAGGTAACCGTGTGTGTCGGGATGGCCTCGAAGTAAATCCGAATAGTACAATCAGATGTGGGCGTCACGGTGAACGTATTTCCGTTTTGTGTCACGGTTGCTGTTCCGCTTGTCACCTCATAAGCCGTTGTTGTGCTCACGCGGTAGCCTGATGCAGGCGTGGCTGTGATGGTATTCCCACTTACGGCAACAGTACCATAGTCAGTGTTATTGCTGGTAGCCGTAATCTCGAAGGTTACAAGTTGTGGATGTACAATCTGCACATTATTGTAGCAACCAATGTTTCCTACTACAGTGATGACATCGTTCGCGGAAACACTTAAGCTACCACCATATACAGTCATTGTTTGTCCGTTTTGACTGATGGTCACGGATTGACTGTTGCCAGATACACTGACTGCGGTGACGGTAGCATCAACAATCTTCACGTACATGCCTTGTAAATCATTGTCACCACTGGCATCGGTGTTAATCTCAGCAATTGTCTTCACGGTGGGTGTCACGGCATTACCTGTAGAGACAGTTGAAATTGTAAGTGGTGCAGCTATTTCGAGCAGACCATTGTAAGTAGTTAAACTTCCTTCTACGATAATCTCGTCGCCAACACTCAATCCAAGATTGCTACTGCTATTATAGACACAGACGGCAGCAGTGTTGTCTTGGATATAAGCTGTCTTACCTTCGCATGACGTTACAATACCCTGTGTTTTGACATCTCCTGTTTCTTGTGCGCGAACCTCGGCAATAGTCATTATTGCGTTGGGGTCTGCTGCCTGTGTAATGGTAACAGTCTTTGTTGCGGTTTCGTTCTTATTGTAGGTATAGGTCAAGGTGACGGTAGCTGTGCGTGCCGTAACAGTGTTGTTGGCGGTGGTGGTGAAGGGAATTGTAGCACCGACCGAACCCAAGGTAAGCCAGTTGTCTGGGCAGTTTGCAGTCAGTACACCTCCCGTGACGGGGTTGTTGATGGTGTATGTAATTGAACCGCTTGTGGCATCGTAAGCGATGTCTACATTATTGGCGGAAATGGTAGGATTGTTGTTTACTTCCTTGTAAAGCTGAATAGCCTGCTGCCCACTTCCGAAATAGCGGAAGCGTTTTTGGTCGTTGTTGGAATTAAATTTCAGGGTAGGACCGCCAGATGATGTTATTATGGCGTTGTTATTGTCGAAAGTTATAGTATTTGTATATGCTTCTGTAGTACTGGTATTCATACCATTGCTTGCGGCAGTTCTGCCAATGTAATAACCTGATGCGCTTTGAATGGTGCCAGCTGTGGTGTTTATGGTAAAGTAAATGTCTTCGTTGGTTTGAATCTGGTTGTTGTTGATGTCAACGCTTTTGGTGTTGCTCGTGGCATCAAGTGTGGTGCGACTACCATCGAAAGCTACATTGCCAGTTTCGTAGACGATGAGGTATCGCCCGTCTGTAAGCTCGTTGGTTGTGGTTATTTTTTCGTAGGTGGTTACGGCTTGAGCTGCGGTGACATCAATGGTATACGACACAGACCCTGCATTGTATACAAATTCGACAGCCTCCCAAGATGCGGTGATTGTTGCTGTACCTACAGCAACACCTGTTACCTCGCCTGTAGAGGCATCTACGGAGGCATATTCGCTGCCCGAGGTAACGGAATAAGTAACGGTTAAGTCGCTCGGTTTATCAGTAAAAGTATTGGTATAGGTATTGCCTACCTGCACACTGGCTGTTGCGTTAGCAAAGTTGACAGTCGGGGCAGCAGCGGTAGTGTGAACAAAAACAGCTGTTACGGTAGCATCTTCGGTACCCATTGTAAATGTGGCAGGGTTGGCAGATGTGTCGCTAATGGAAGACCCCATACCACTTACTGTCCAGTGGGCGAACTCCCACGTAGCGTTTGGAGTGGCTTCAATAGTAATATTGGCATCTTCGGCAACAGTGGTGTTTCCTGATACTGTTCCTGCACCTGCACCAGTGGGTGACACATTGTAAGTTACCGAGTGTGTAGTGGCGACATTCGTTTCCTCAACAAGTTTGTAAACCTTAATGGCGTGGGGGTATGTAGAGCCGCTCAAATTAGAAGTCGCATAGGCTTTATACTCATGCGATGAGGAAGACGTAAAACCAAGAAAACGATTTGAGTTATCACTATTTTGTATAATAGCTGTTCCGTCTGTTTGGAAATTAAAATTCCACATACCGCTATTATTACCGCTATTAACGTTACTTTTCGATACAAATGATAAATTCGTTTTAGTTTTAGTATTCTGAAGATAGCAGTTAACACTTGATCCCAAACCACAATTTTTCATGTAGTAAGAAGAAGAAGAATATGTCTCCAATGTCCACACGTACGTTTCAGTTCCTGCAAGCCCTGTAGTATTGTAGGTGTTAGTTGTTTGTAGAGCATTTGAAGATATGGTATTGTTCATGACATATCCGTTTTGCTCAAATACATAAAGTCCTCCAGCTTCAACGCTTGTTACTTGTTCCAACTTGTACGTTGTTTGTCCCCATGCTGACGCATTGCCGAGGAGGACGGAGAGCAATGTGATGAATAAAAGTTTTGTAAAGTGTTTCATACTTGTTGAGATTTTTTAATTTGTTTATTATTGTTTATTGTTTTGTCAGAATGTTAATCCGGTACTTTCTTTGCCTGGCTCGTCGGTTCCCGCCGAGTGTCCCAGAATGCAACTATACGTATAGTATCGTCTTTGACGTAATAAACGATTTTGTTCAGCCGCCTGACGATAATGTTACGGTATATTTATATTTATTATAGAATTGAATATTCGGGTGCAAAGTTACGGCTTTTTGACAGAATGACAAAATTTTCAAGGTGGTTTTTTAGAGTATAATGACAGATGGGCGATTTTTCTTGATACAGATTAACAGGAGGACGATTAGACATATTAACAGAATAACATGTTTATCTTTTGACATAATGACATAAGGACGATTAGACATATTAACATAATAACATGTTTATTTTTTTATTGGTGTCCGCTAAAATTTAAACTTGTTAGCCCGGATGTCCTATAGACAAAAGGGATTATCTCTGACTCAGCAAACGAGGCTTGTAAAGGCGGC
>CAJOIW010000020.1:43001-77991 GCA_905234845.1 uncultured Prevotella sp.
TACTGGGCGCAATTTGTGTACCACAATCACCCAGGGCGTTGCCCTGGGCTATGGGTTGTTGGCCTTGCAGGCTGTTTTTTACCGGACAGCAATATTATTTTTTGACATAATGACATAAAGACGATTAGACATATTAACAGAATAACATGTTTTTATGTCATTCTGTCAAAATCCTTCTGTCATTGTGTTTAGAGCTTGATGTAGATGTGGCGGCGGTAGAGGATGTAGCCGACGAGCCAACAGACGAGGACGTAGAAGAGGGCGAAGATGAGCGACTGTAGCTCGGGCATCGTGAAGAGCCAGCGGGCAAAGGTGGCGACGGCTCCGTTCACGCCGATGTGGCTGAAGGTGATGGCGAGGAGTCCGCTGAGCACGAAGAGGGCGAGCGGGTTGACGCCGAAGACGAGGAAGAACTTTTTTAGTGGAGAGTGGAGAGTGGAGCGTGGAGAGTTGGTGAGCAGGGCGAGGCAGAGGGCGGCGAGGCCGCAGGAGGCGAGGGTGTAGGAGGGCGACCAGATGATTTTGTTCAGTGGCAGCCAGAACTGGAGCAGGTAGCCGAGGATCACGAGCACGGAGCCGATGGGATAAAGGGCGTTGGACTGTCGGGTCAGCATTATTTTTCCGCAGTAGAAGCCGATGAGGGTGTGGGCAATGGCGGGGATGGTGCTGAGGAGTCCTTCGGGGTCGATGGGGTTGCCGTGGTAGAGATGGTCGTAGCCGAAGAGGTTGAGGTCTATGCGTCCGACGATGTTCTGGTTGATGTCGGGGGTGTAGCCGTTGCCGGTGAGGAGGATGATGGTGTAGCCGACGAGCAGGATGACGACGGTGGGCAGGGTGTACTTATGCTTGACGCCGATGGCGAAGAGTCCGGCGGCGAGGTAGCAGAGGGCTATGCGCTGGAGCACTCCGAAGTAGCGCAGGTTGGAGAGGTCCCATTGTGTGCCGTTCCACCACTTGGCGTACCATCGCATGGCCATGCCGATGAGGAAGAGGAGCAGGGCACGGCGGACAATCTTCCACACGGTCTGGCGGTTCCACTCGAAGTTGTATTTGCGTAGGGAGATATAGGTGGAGATGCCCATGATGAAGAGGAAGAACGGGAAGACGAGGTCGGTGGGTGTCATGCCGTTCCACTCGGCGTGCTCGAGGATGGCGAACGAGGGGCTGAGGCCGTTGTTGACGAGTATCATGGCTGCGACGGTCATGCCGCGCAGAATGTCGATGGAGACTATACGGTTGTTTGACATATTAACGTGGATTATAGACATATTAACATAAGAACAGATGATATAGACATATTAACGTGGATTGTAGACATATTAACAGATTAACAGGGATTATAGACATATTAACAGATTAACAGGGATTATAGACATATTAACATAGTAACAGATATAGACATATTAACATAAGAACAAATATAGACATATTAACATAATAACAGATGATATAGACATATTAACGTGGATTGTAGACATATTAACATAAGAACAGATATAGACAAATAACAGATTTATATCGCGATGGTAGATTAGAAACGTTTGCGGTAGATGCGGTATTTTCTCTTAAATTGTAGACTCTCTGAACCAAAGTTGATTAGCAGGCCGTCGTCGATGCCGGTTGCGGTGAGATAATTCACAAGTTGTATCTCATGTGCCATGTGCAGGGTGCTGACGGCTTTCAACTCAAGTATCAGCCTATTTTCCACAATAATATCAGCGTAGAAGTCTCCAACCAGTATGCCGTCATAGTAAACATTGATGGGTTTCTCTACTATATAGCTGATGCTGTTTTTGTCCAATTCTACCTGCATGGCGTTTTTATACACGGATTCCAGATAGCCTGGTCCAAGTTGCTGCCGTATGTTTGCCGCACAGCCCATCACCATTTTTATCAATTCCTCAATATCTGCCATATTTTGCCTATATCTGTTAAACGATTACCGCAATCTACCACCAAGGCCCAGAATGGGCCACAGACTACAGGCAGGGGGTGTAACCCCTGCTCATGGCATCGGTTATATGAGCTCTGAAAGAGCGACAGAATGGTCTGTCACCCCGTCGGGGTTCATCTACAACACCCCCGTTAGCAGGGGTTACACCCCTGCCTGTAGTCTTAACAGCCCGTCGGGCTTCGTTGGTGGTATCTTTGTGGATAATCATTCTGTTAATATGTCTAATCGTCCTTCTGTCATTATGTCAAAAGATAAACATGTTATTATGTTAATATGTCTATACCCCCCATTAATATGTTTTTTGTTAATCTGTCTTTTACCGAGATTTTGGTGCAAAGTTACGAAAAGTCGGGGGCAGAACAAAATAAACGAGTTTATTTTTTATGCCGAGACGCAGTAACCTCGCGACTTTTGTCGCAAAGTTACAAAAAGTTCATCGTTCATAATTCATCGTTCATCGTTTTTTTGTATTTTTGCAGGCGTTATGCTGTATCTGGGTGAAATTATCTCGCTGGGCGTGGCTTGTCTGTGGACGGTGTCGGCCTTGTCGGCAGAGGTGGCAAGCCGCCGGTTGGGTATCTTCGTGATGAACGTTTGGCGTATGTCGCTGGCCTGTGTGCTGTCGGTGGGGCTGATGTATGTCTTTTCCGGCACGACGGGGCTGGGCTATGCGTCGCGCGAGGCGTGGCTGTGGCTATTGGCTTCGGGTGTGGTGGGCTATTTCTTCGGTGACTGGTGTCTGTTCAACAGTTATCTTACCATCGGCTCACGCTATGGGCAGCTGCTGATGACGCTTGCACCGATGTTCACAGCATTGTCGGCTTGGATGCTTATCGGTCAGACGCTGTCGTGGAAGGCACTGGTGGCGATGGCGGTCACGCTGACGGGTATTGCCATATCGGTGCTGGGGCGAGGCCGTGAGCATACGCATGTGGGGTTGGAACTGCCGCGAAAGGGTGTTCTCTATGGCTTAGGAGCCGCGCTGGGTCAGGGCTTGGGGCTGGTGCTGAGCAAGATAGGGCTAGACCATTATGTGGCGAGCATGCCTGCCGACCTGCTGCCTGCAGTGGAGAACTATCTGCCGTTCAGCGCGAACAGCGTGCGGTGCATGTCGGGCTTTGTGTGCTTCACGGCATGGTATCTGTTGCGCAGGAAATCGTATCGGTCAGCGCATCATACGTTTACCGACAGCTTTCAGAACCGGCGGGGACTTGTGGCACTGTTTTTCACGGTTCTCTCGGGGCCGTTCCTCGGTGTGGGCTTCTCGCTGATGGCGGTGCAGTATACGGCGGCGGGAGTTGCCTCGACGCTGATGGCCACAACGCCCATCCTGATATTGTGGCCGTCGTATTATATGTTCGGGCAGCGCATCACGTGGCGCAACGTGGTGGGTGCCGTTGTCTCGGTGGTGGGCGTGTCGTTGTTCTTCCTGCTCTGAAGTGATAACGCATCCCGCACAACCGATTTGTGTTAAAATAGCGTTTTCGTTTTAACATTTCAAAAATCGCAGTTTTTTCCCCTTTCACTCCCTTTTCGTCCTTCATCCTTTATCCCTCTTCCATGAAAGATATATGTTTCGGGTTGCAAAAGATAAGGTTTCGGGTTGCAAAAGACGGTCTTTTGGAGGGTAAAAGACCGTCTTTTGCAACCTAAAACATATATGTTTGGGAACGAAGGGGAGTGAAAGGAAGAATGACAGGCCGCGCAACGTGTTGGTTATCTTAGAATTACATGTTGTCTTCGAGAATCCTTTGTTTTGGTGTCGGTGGAGAGTTGTGCCACCGGCAATATTTCAAGCCGCCAGAAACGTTAAATTCTTTACTGAAAAAGTCAAAAATTTAACACTTTAAGCCCGATCCTCCTGAAAATTTAAGAAAAATTAATAGCGTTATGCAAATAAATCGAGAAAAAGCTTTTTCACTTTATCAAGAAAAATGTGTAACTTTGCAATCCTAATATCATAATGGTTGTATCATGGATTTAGAAAAAGTTATCGAACAGATATCTCGCCGCGACGGACTGTCGCAGACGCTGGGTATGGAGTTTTTGTCTACGCCGGAGCCCGATACGTGTATGGCGCGGATGCGGGTTGACGAGCGCAACCGTCAGCCGTTTGGCTTTCTGAGCGGCGGAGCGACACTGGCTTTGGCTGAGAACCTGGCGGGCATCGGATCGCTGGCACTCTGTCCTGGGAAGATTGCCGTAGGCATTAATGTGACGGGCAGTCATGTGAAGTCGGTGCTTGAGGGCGACACGGTGACGGCACGGGCGCGCCTGCTCCATAAGGGCAGCACACTGCACCAGTGGCACATCGAGCTGACCAATGGCGTGGGGGAGCTGATTTCGACGGTGGCTGTGACGAATTATATTATGAAGGGGAGCGAAAGAGGAAACCCCTCCCAACCTCCCCGAAGGAGAGGAGCTCATCCCTCATCCGGAATGATGGACAATGAAGAGTGAAGGTTTTGCATTGTATCGGTTGCCTCATGCCGACCACTATGTGGAGATAAGGCAAGAGGGTGAGCTGCTTCAGCTGGGCAGTTATGCTGAGTTAGGCAGTATCACCGATGGCTTCGTGTTCGCGCCATTTAGTGTGAGCAGGGAGTGTCCGATTGTGGTGATACAGGGGGAGGAGAGCTATAACCCACCCCCAACCCCTCCCCAAGAGAGGGGGAGAAGAACCCCTCCTAACCTCCCCCAAGGGGAGGAAACCCAACTGCACGTTTCTCCCTCTCCTCAGGGAAGGGGGTGGGTTGGTGAAGCTGTTGCTGGGGCTTATGCCATCGACTTTGCCAATTTCCACTCACGGCTGATGGCTGGGGAGTTTACGAAGATAGTGTTGGCCAGAAGTGAGGAGGTCACGTACCCATTCCCTCTTGAGGAGATCGGCGGGCGGCATTTGTTCCTCTCGGCCTGTGAGCGTTATCCGCGTATGTTCATCGCATTGGTGTCTACTCCCGTCACGGGTACCTGGCTTATGGCAACGCCCGAGCCATTATTAGAGAAGACCGCCGAGGGGTATCACACCGTGGCGCTGGCCGGTACGCAGCATATCGGCATGGGTGACTGGGACGAGCGAGGCGTGGCATGGAACGACAAGAACATCATGGAGCAGCGGCTCGTAGCCACTTATATCACTGAACGGTTGGAGCATTTTGCCGACCACATCGACATCGACGGTCCGCACACGGTAAGAGCCGGAGAACTGGCTCACCTGCGTACTGACTATCGGTTTACATTGAGTGATGACGGACGCATGGGCGAGCTTATCGCCGCCCTGCATCCCACGCCGGCAGTATGTGGTCTGCCGAAAGACGACACACAGCGGTTCATTCTTCAAAACGAGTCGGCCCCACGTCGTTACTATAGTGGTTTTACGGGTCCACTCGGTATTGGTGGTGAGAGCCATCTCTACGTCACGCTGCGTTGCATGGAACTGCACGATGACACCTGTACGCTCTATGCCGGCGGCGGACTGCTGCCCGACAGCCAGCTCCGTCAGGAGTGGGATGAGACGGTTGCTAAGATGGAGACAATGAAAGTATTATTATAAAAAAGAATATGTTTATGAAACCACACCAGACAAGAATTACACGTAGCCTAATGCTGCTGGCATCGGTGCTGTTGTGTCTTGCCGCATGGGGCGAGGAGAGCGACACCGTGCGCACGTTCAAGGATCACCTCTCTGTCGCGGTCAATGCGGGTTACAGCTATCTCATACCTAAGGGGGAGTTCAACAAGGAGGTGATGCAAAACCACGACATCGGTTACTATGACATCAATGTGCAGTGGCGGGCCTTTGAGGATGAAATGAATCCCTACGACCGCGCCTTGAAATGTCCGGCCATTCAGGTTGGTCTGCTTTATGGCGACTACGGGCGCATACGTATGCAGAGCAAAGAGAGCGATTATGTGTCGAGACTCGGACACGAGGTGGCTTTGTATGGTGGTATACAATACGACATTGTGAAGCGAGGCCGGTGGAGAGCGGGTATAACCTTTCAGAATGGAGTAGCGCTGTTCACCCGTTCATATCATCCGGATAAGAACAAAGACAACGAGATGGTGGGCTCAAAGGCAACGGTGTTTGTCGGTTTCGGCCCCTACATGCGTTGTCAGCTCTCACCGCACTGGGCCTTGACGGCAAGCTTCGATTTTAAACATGTGAGCAATGGCACGGTGAGTCGTCCGAACCTCGGAGCCAACACTATCGGTCCGTCGGTGGGAATGGTGTGGAGCACCCAGCCCCAGCGAACATCGGTATATCCCAAGTGGGAGAGAGACGCCAAGAAGTACAGGGACAAGTCGGTTCTGGGCCCCTATCTTGAGTTCACCGCCGGTGTGGGTATCAACACGTTGCGTGACCATTTCTATATGTATTATACGAAAGACAATCCCCGCTACTATTCGTTCAACACCATGCTGGCTGCGATGTGGCGCTATCATCAGCTCCATGCCAGCGGCATAGAGATAGACTATACCCATGCCGAATATGCTAAAAAGACAGAGTGGTATGATCAGCAGAACGGTGAAACAGGCTATCGCTATTCCCCCCATGTGTGGGGGATCGGGTTGCGGCATGAGCTGTTCTACCGCCACTTATCGCTGCATGTGGGTGTGGGAACATACCTATACCGAGAAGTGGGATACTGGGCTAAAAAGAAGGAGGGTAGCACTTACCAGAGTCTTGGTCTGCGCTACAGCCTGCCATTTACTGGCGACCGCGTGTTCTTGAGCTATAACGTAAAGGCTCATAACTTCTCGAAGGCCGACTGCCTGCAGTTTCATGTGGGCTACAGGCTGGGGATGAAGAGAAAGTAACCCCCATCCCCTCCCCGAAGGAGAGGTGGCTGCGTGAAGTTGGTTTTCCTCTCCTTCGGGGAGGTCAGGAGGGGTTATGGCTCCTAAATGAAGAATAGAGAATGTATTGCAATAAGGAAAACGTAAATATACTGACCGCATTGCTCGTGGCGCATGGTGTGCGGCGGGCTGTGGTGTGTCCAGGGAGCAGAAATGCGCCCATCGTGCATAACCTTCATGAGTGTGGCGATATTGTCTGCACACCCGTGACCGATGAGCGCAGTGCGGGATTCTATGCGCTGGGCATGGCTTTGTATGTTCGTGAGCCGGTGGTCGTGTGTGTCACCTCGGGAACGGCCCTGCTCAACTTGATGCCTGCCGTGGCTGAGGCATTCTACCAGCATGTGCCGTTGGTGGTCATCTCTGCCGATCGCCCGCCACAATGGATTGGTCAGCAAGACGGCCAGACCATTCCTCAGCCCGATGCCTTAGGGCGGTTTGTGAAGAAGGCAGTCATGCTTCCTGAAACACATGATAAAGAGACACGGTGGTACTGCAACCGATTGGTGAACGAGGCTATACTGGCTACCCGCAAGCATGGCGGAGGACCTGTACATATCAACGTTCCCATCTCGGAACCGCTCTATGAGTTTACGGTGGCGACATTGCCTGAGGAGCGGAAAATATGGTCGTGCTTTTCTCGCGAGCTAAACAAGGAAAACGAAGATGAGCTTCGCAGCCGACTGAATAAGGCACAGCGGCCGCTTATCGTGATGGGCCAGATGGAGATGGCCAACATGACCATGTTAGGTGCGACCACGATGAGCGGGAGAGGATTTGTGCTGTGTGAGCCCTTGTCGCAAGAAAATTCCTGCGGACTTGACGAACTGATGGAGGCTGTGGGCGATGATGAGCGTTTCGTACCCGACTTTGTGTTGTACACCGGTGGACATATTGTGAGCAAGCGGCTCAAGAAGTTCTTGCGTGGGCTTGACGATGTTGAGATGTGGCAGGTCAGTATCGATGGTGAGTTGAACGACACGTATATGCATGTCAGCTACGTGATGGAGGGCGATCTGACTACAAGTCCCGATTTGTTTAAGAATCCTGATGGCAGCGAGGGAGAGTATTATCGGCTTTGGGCGAATGCATACGAATGGGTGAAACGACAGTTGTGCGAGACTCCATTGACTTATTCGGCAGAGGCAGTGGTGCGTCATTTTGAGCAACGGTTTGAACCACTGGATTGTTTTGCCCTTCGCCATTATGCCAACAGCACGGCTATTCGTCTGGGTTGCCGCTATTCGCGTGAACACATTTTCTGCAATAGAGGTGTGAATGGTATAGAGGGAACGCTCTCGACGGCTGCAGGCATGTCGATGGTAGCCGACGATATTGTGGATATGGTGGTGTGCGTCGTCGGTGACTTGAGCTTCTTCTACGACCAGAACGCGTTGTGGAACGAAAATCTGCGTGGGAACCTACGCGTTCTGCTGCTCAACGATGGCGGTGGTACTATCTTCAACCGTTTTGACGGCTTGCGGCAAAGTGCGGCACACGACATGATTACAGGTGTCCATCATACCCATGCCGAAGGAATTTGCAGGCAGAATAACGTGGGCTACCGTTCGGCCTGTGACATGAAGACAGCAGAAGAGGGTATCGAATGGCTCTTACGTAGCCATAGCGATACCCCCTTGGTGTTGGAAGTGTACTTCAACTCCTAATTACTTCAGTATTCGATATTTGCCGATGACGGGCAGCTCCTTTGCCTTGCCGTTGGCGGCATTGATGATGCCAATAATGGCGAGGACGAGGAACACAAGTCCGAGTAGTGAGAAGATAGTAGCGATGAACACCAGCTTCCACGAAATGGCAATGAGAATGTGCAGGAAGATGTAGTAAACTACATAGAATGCGATGCTGGCGGCACACAGGAGCAATCCCTGATTGGCGTGGAAACGGGCAAACTTCGATTGGCTGGCTCCAATGAGGGGAACAAGCACGAGGATGCCGAGATAGGCCAGAATGGCCATCACTTTGTTTTGTTCGATGTCTTGCGGGTCGAACTGGTTAGTGGTGTCGGCGGTATTCGTTACGGCCGACAACTTCTCTTCGAAACTTTGTTGATTCTGATTTTCCATAATGCTATAGTTTGTAAAATTTATTTCTTGATGAACTCTACGCGGCGGTTTTTTGCACGTCCAGCCTCGGTGGAGTTGTCGGCAACGGGGTCGTGAGAGCCCTTACCGACTGCACGAAGGTTGAATCCGTCTACGCCCATGCCTTCAAGAGCCTTTACCACAGCCTCGGCACGCTGCTGCGAGAGCGGGTCGTTGATTTTGTCGCTGCCCTGATTATCGGTGTGTCCCTGAACCTCGAAACGAGCAGAGGGATTGGCTTTCATGTAGTCGGCAATCTTCTGAATTTCGGTCATTGACTCAGCTTTCAGCGTGGCCTTACCCGTCTCGAAGAGAATATTGTTGGTTACGAATTTGCCGGTCTCAGCAATAGCACGCTCAACGGCGGAGATGTCGGTAGACTGACGACCATAGAGCTCAACAGCACCCTTGCCGATACGGAAATTCTTAACATAGAGAGGCTTGCTTCCGCCACGTCCGAAGAGTGTTACCCATCCTGCACCTGGCTTTGCATTGGGAACGTTGATAATGCGCACACCGTCGACATAGAACTTGATGGCGCGTTTGTTGAACGACAATGCATAATGGTGCCACTGACCGTCATTAAAGGGACCGGCCTCAGCACTTGAGCTACCGTCTTTATGAGTATATGAAGGTTCGTTAGAGAGGCAGTAGTTGCAGGTAAAGGTGTGATTGTCATAACCGCCAAGATAGTATTCAATAGAGAACAGCTCGTTGTCTTGATGCTCGGTCTCGTGCATAATGTCGAGCTCAATGCCTGGTGCGCCATCCCTGTCGCTGTCATCGAAGAGCATGTCGTATTCGATGGTAAAGACGTCGCCGAGATAGTTTTTAGAACCGTCTTTCATCAGTGGTGAAATCCAGCTGTCGTCTTTTGACATGGCGATACACTTCTCACCGTCGATGACGGCAATCTCAGCATTTCCGCGTACCAGGTCCCACTTTGACGGGAACTCGCCGACTTGCTCGCCTTGCATCTTATCTTCGAAGATTACCGTTGCGCCAGGCACAAAGTCGCTCTTCTGCTGTTCAATATTAGCTTTCTTCTTACCGCTTGTGGAGGTAGTTACCTCATCACTGCCGTTATCGCGCTGACTGTTCTTGTTCTTCTTGTCGGTTTTATTTCCGTCAATCACGTCGTCCACCGCGTCGTCTACCGTGCGGTCTACTTTGTTTTCGACCTTATTCCTCACTGTTTCTACAGCTTTGTCCTTGATGCGGCCGAGGATTCCCTGAGCATCAGACTGAACAGAATAAGCAATGGCAATCAAGAAGATTGCCGTGGTTTTCTTGAGATTCGTCATATCAATCATGTTTTTATAGTTGTATTATAATGCGACAAAGATAGAAAGAAAAGTGTAAAGAATCGTATTTTTACATGTTAAAAAACTTAAATACAACGGTTTTCGGGTATTTTTTCTTACCTTTGCATAGAAAACAAATGTAGGAAACAGCATGAACAACCGAGAATGGAAACCTATCAGGGAGTTTGAGGAGATACTCTTCGAGGAGTATCATGGTATCGCAAAGATTACGATTAACCGACCGCGTTGGCGCAATGCCTTCACGCCGAAGACGACACAGGAGCTGTCGCAGGCGTTTGCCATGTGTCGCGAGTTGCAGCGCATCCGTGTGGTGTTGCTTACTGGTGCTGGCGACAAGGCTTTCTGCTCGGGTGGCGATATGCATGTGAAGGGGCGCGGAGGCTATATTGACGACGATGGGGTGCCACGTCTGTCGGTGCTCGATGTGCAGATGCAGATTCGCCGGTTGCCCAAGCCTGTCATCGCCATGGTGAACGGCTTTGCCATCGGCGGTGGACATGTGCTCCATCTGGTTTGCGACCTCTCTATTGCGTCGGAGAATGCTACTTTCGGGCAGACTGGCCCGAAGGTAGGGTCGTTTGATGCTGGTTTCGGTGCCTCATACATGGCGCGTTGCATCGGACAGAAGAAAACACGCGAGATATGGTATCTCTGCCGGCAGTACTCGGCACAAGAGGCCTTAGAGATGGGGCTGGTGAACAAGGTGGTACCACAGCATCAGCTCGAAGACGAATGTGTGGCTTGGGCCGAGGAGATGATGGAGCGGTCGCCATTAGCACTACGCATGATTAAGGCTGGACTTAATGCAGAACTCGATGGTCAGGCTGGAATACAACAGCTTGCCGGTGATGCCACCATGCTCTACTATTTTTTAGACGAGGCACAGGAGGGCGGCCGGGCTTTCTTGGAAAAGCGCAAGCCCGATTTTGATCAATATCCACAACTGCCATGAAGATTGACATCACCGAACGGGTGTTTCATTTCCGGCAACCGGCAGGAACGTCGCGTGGGGTTTACACAGAACGTCGCAGTTGGTTTGTGGAGGTGAGTGACGGTGAGCGGCGAATTGAAAATCGCCGCCTATGGGGAAAGGCAAATGTCGGTGAGTGTGCGCCATTGCCAGACTTGAGCTGTGACGCACGTCCAGACTATGCCGAGGTTTTGCGGGGGTTCTGCGATGAGGTGGAGCGTACGGGAGAGATTCCCTATGAGGCAATGCGTTCCTATCCGTCTATGCTCTTCGGTCTGGAAATGGCCACCACTCATCACCCATCACTCATCATCCATTCTTCATATTCTATCCCTATCAATGGTCTTGTGTGGATGGGAACATTGGATGAGATGTATGCACGGGTAAAAGAGAAACTCGATGCCGGATTCCGGTGTGTGAAACTGAAGATAGGAGCTATCGACTGGCAGCAGGAGATGGAGCTTATACGTTTTGTTCGACAACACTTCTCAACGGAGCAAGTGGAGTTGCGTGTGGATGCCAATGGCGGTTTCTCGGTAGAGGATGCCCCGAGGCGATTGGAGGAGTTGGCCAAGTATGACATTCATTCTATAGAGCAACCCATTCGGCAAGGCCATTGGGTAGCGATGTCGCGGCTGTGTGGCATGACCCCATTACCCATAGCTCTTGACGAAGAGCTAATAGGTGTGAATACACGAGAGGAAAAGGTTCGTTTACTCGATATCATTCGTCCCCAATACCTTGTGTTGAAACCCTCGTTGCATGGTGGTATTCGCGGCACGACTGAGTGGGTTGCTCTGGCCCGTGAGCGTGGAATCGGAACATGGCTTACCTCTGCCCTTGAAAGCAATATCGGTCTATATGCCATTGCCCAGCTTGCCATTTGTTTATATGGTTCTCACATTACCTTTCCTCAAGGTCTTGGGACAGGTCAGCTTTTCACTGACAATATTCCGATGCCGATTGAGATTAAGGGTGATAAATTGTGGGTGATGTAGAGGGTTTAGTGTTTATTTGATGTGATGTCTTTAGAAGAGTTTTTAGCTGAATGGCACAATGACAGTCCGACACTACTCGTGCATACCAGTGGATCTACGGGCAAACCGAAACCGATGTGGGTGGAGAAGCGGCGTATGGAGGCCAGCGCGCGGATGACTCTCGATTTCCTTGGTTTGTGCGAGGGTGATACCGCTTTGCTTTGTCTGCCTCTTGACTATATAGCAGGGAAGATGATGGTTGTGCGTTCGTTAGTAGGACATCTCCGTTTGTTGCCCATGCCGCCAAGCGGCCATCCATTATCCTCCACCTCTCATCCTTTACCCCTCATCACCTTTGCAGCCATGGTGCCCATGCAGGTTTACAACTCGATGCAGGTGCCAGAAGAATATGAACGGCTTCGGCAGATACGCCATCTGATTATAGGTGGCGGTGCTATAGATGAACGGCTTGAAAGGCGATTGCTTGATTTCCCTCATGCGGTATGGAGCACTTATGGCATGACTGAAACGCTTTCTCATATTGCATTGAGAAGGCTGAATGGTGGGAGCGCATCATCGTGGTACACCCCCTTGCCTGGTATTCATGTAAGCGCCAATGAAGATGATTGCCTGGTAGTGGATGCTCCGCAATTGCATGACGGACCGCTTGTCACCAATGACATCGTCGAACTGTTGTCAGAAGGACGGTTCCGCATCTTAGGACGTAAAGATAATGTAGTTTGTTCTGGCGGTATTAAGATTCAGATAGAAGAGGTGGAGCGACGTCTTGCCACGCATTTGTCCTCTCCTTTTGTTCTTACAAAGTGTAAAGACGAAAGGTTAGGAGAGGTTTTGGTACTGCTGACGGAAGATCAAAATCTGAATGCCGTAGATGATATTTGCCGACGAGTGTTGCCCAAATATTGGCAGCCACGTGAAATCCGATTTGTAGAAAAGATTCCGATGACTGAAACGGGAAAAGTAAAGAGATCCTTTACTTAATGGATAATTAAAAATTGAGAACGATGTTTAGTTCTTACAAAAGTGTTACTAATCATCGTTCTCAATTTTTCAATTTACCTCGGTCCTCCGAAACCGCCGCCACCGGGTGGGCGACCACCTCCAAATCCTCCAGGTCCGTCAGGAGGTCCTCCTTGGCCTTCAAAGCGTCCGCGACCGCCGGGGCCGTCTTCACCTGATGGGCGATCGCCCATACCGCGACGGGCATTTCTGCCGCCGAAGGCGTTGAAGCGGAAGATGACGTGGACCATAGCATAGGAGTTGATAGCGTTGTATTCGGTGTCGGTGCGTGAGTAGGCGCTCATAGCGCGACTGAAGTTAGACTGCTGATGCAGAATGTCGTAAAGTTGGAGCGAGACAGTAAGTGGACGGCCTTTGAGAAAGCTTTGTGAGAGCTGGGCATTCCAGATGAGCTCGTTCGTGTTCATCGAATTGTCGTTGTAGCCCCGACGGCTGTTCATGTGCATATCGGTAGTGAGGCTCATTCCCCAAGGTGCAGAGGTGATGACTCGTCCACCGTAGGAGAAGTTCCAAACATCGAGCTTGCTCTGGCTTTGTAGCTTGTTGCGCGAGTGGCGGAACTCGAAAGATCCATCAGTCTCTACTTCGAGGCTCCAGTCGTTTTGCAGAGTCGGGCGGCAACTGAGGATGAGACGTTCATTGATGGTACTTGTACGGGTGTAGTTCTTCTGTACAGTAGAACCGCGGTCGAGGTTTATGTAGCCGACGGCATTGCTGTAGTTATAAGTTGTGAATGTACTGACATTCCAATGTCCGAGCGTATCGATAGATTGGTTATAAGTCATCTGTGTTTGTACGTTCCAGTTGCCGTTGATGTTTTCTGGCCTCGTGGTTCGCCCACCGCTCTTCTCGTCATAGGTCACCATATTAGAAATAGAATTCCGTGTGGTGGAGTAGTTGATGCTTCCCTGTACAAAACGGAAATGTTTCTGCCAGTAGTTGTTGTAGAATAGCGAGAAGTTATTGGTAAACGAGGGTTTCAGTCCTGGGTTACCTTTGGTGATGTTGAGCGGGTTGCTGTCGTCGGTGATGTCGAGCAGGTCGGTGATGGAGGGTTGCGAGGTGCTGCCTCGGTAGTTGATTTCGAGTCGGCTCTGTCTGTGGAAGCGGTAGCGGTAGCGCAGGGTGGGGGTGATGTTGGTCACGTGGCGCACGGTGTCGGTATAGACGCCTTGGTAGTTTTGAATGAACTTGGTCATCTGCGGCTGGACGTGTACACCCACATTGAAGTTGTATTTCTCACGAATCATGCGGAACATGAGTTCAATGTTGTGGATGTAGTTGGAGTATTCCGAGTAGCGACTCAACTTTTCATCGAGATAGTCTTCATAGGGGTTTTCAAGTCGGGCAAGATAGTTGTCCCAGCTACGGTATTGCGGTGTGAGACCAGCAAAGAAGTCTTCACCGAGGTTGGAAAAGTCGTAGGTGGAGCGTTCGCTTGTGGAGTGGCTGTAGTTGAATTGGTAAGAGAATTGCAGGAAAGTGTTTTTCCACAGCGGCTCACTGTACGTGGTCTGTATGTTGTAGCTATAGTTCTTTGAGGGGGTGAGGTTGTAACGATTGGTCTGGTAGGTGGAGTCGTTGCCGAAACGGTCTTTCACCTGATAGAGGTGCACATTATTGGTTGACAGGTTGTTGCTCTTTTGCCGGTTATAGTTCATCTCACCGCGCAGGGTAATGTTGCGACCTTTCGAGTTCAGCTTGCGGTTGAGTTGTAGTGATCCGCCGAAGCGCCGTTGCTCATTATAGCTGATAGAGCTACCTCGTCGGTTGTTGATGGCGATACCTTGTACACCCATGTTGTCAAGGGCTTCTTGGTTGAGGGGGTCGGTAGTGTATTCGAAGGGATCGCTATTGAAGTTGGCTGATGTGTTGGTTGAGCGGCTGTCATTTTTTGAGAAACTCATCGTGGGTCGGAACATGATGTTGGTCATGGTGTCGGGCTTCCACTCAAAGCGCATCTGTGCGTTCCATGAGTCACTGCGTGAAAAGTTCTGATTGATGCTGTTGGAGAAAGACCCTACGGTCGATACGAAGTTTTCGCTTGATGATTTTGTGCGGGCATCACTGTTGTTGTGGTTCCAGCGCACGCTTCCGTTCATTTCAAGAATGTCTCTTCGTGTCTCGGAGTCTCTCAGATTGTAGTTGAAGTTCGTTCCAATCATTTTCGACGAGTTCAGTCCGTTGCGGCTGCGTCCGAAGCCACCGCCTCGTCCTCCTCCGAAGCCCATGTCGTTAACGTTGTTGGCATTGCCGAAGCCCATCAGACGCAGGTCGTCTTTCATATATCCCACCATGGTACGTGCGGCGTAACGGTGGTGCGTGCCGAGGCCGAGGTCGGTGTTGCTCATGACACCTCGGTTCATGCCGCGTTTGATGCCGAAGTCGAGTGTGGCGGTCTCATTGCCGTCGTCGATGCCGGTGATGCGTGTGAGGTCGCTCTTCTCGTCGTAGACCTTAATGTTCTCAATGATGGAGGTGGGCAAGTTTTTCATGGCTGTTTTGGTGTCGCCTGTCATGAATTCCTTGCCGTCGACTTTTATTTTCTTGATTTGCTTGCCATTTACGGTTACCGTACCATCGTCGGAGACCTGTGCGCCAGGGAGCAACCGTACAAGTTCTTCGGCCACTGAGCCTTCGGGCACCTTATAAGCTGCCGAGTTGTAGAGCAACGTGTCATCCTTGGCCACCACCTTCAGTGCCAAGGCTGTGGCGACAGCCTCTTTGAGCATGATGGCATCGGCACCCATGATGATGTCGCCCAATGCCACGTCTTTGTCTTCGCTGACGGTGACATTCTTGAACATGGGCGAGTAGCCCACGCTGGTGAATTTCAGAATATATTTGCCGTTTTCCGGTGCGGCAATGGTAAACTTCCCTTCGTCGCCGGCCAGCACGCCTGTGACGTGGGTGCTGTCTTTATCAGCTTTCAGCAGTTGCACCGTAGTCCCCACCATCGGATCCTTGGTGTCGCGGTCGTAGAGTGTTCCTGTTATTTTCCGTTCTTGTGAGAATGCTGACATCGAAACAAGAGTCAGCAGTGCGAGGATAAAATAATGTTTCATACTGTATCGTTAGACGTAAAGCATATTAGGAGGTTTAATTTGACATGAAAAAAAATGTGTCTTACAGTCATTCTGTCAGAAAAAAATGACTACCTTTGGCTAATGCCGAAGGTACGCTTGCACTCGGAAAACCTCAAATAAATTTGGCTTTTCTCTCGTTTATTAGTACCTTTGCAGCAATGAAACAAGAAATCATTATTTCGGAACATCTGGAGCGTGACGTGACAGAGGCCGTCGGCAGGTGCGAGTACGACCGTCTCTTCGTGCTGACCGACGCAACGACACACCGTCTTTGCTGGCCGTTGCTCTCGGCATTAAACTGTCTTCGCGAGGCTCAGGTTATCGTTATCATGCCTACAGATGCGTATAAAAATATCGAGAGCCTTTCACAGGTCTGGACTGGTCTGCAGCAGGGCGGAGCCACTCGCCACTCGTTGCTCCTCAATGTAGGTGGCGGTATGGTGACTGATCTTGGCGGGTTTGCCGCTGCCACGTTCAAACGCGGTATTCAGTTCATCAATATCCCTACTACACTACTTGCTCAGGTCGATGCTTCTGTGGGTGGCAAGACGGGCATCAACTTTGGTGGATTCAAAAATGAAGTTGGTGTGTTCTGCGATGCGAAGACCGTTATCCTCTGTACGCGATTCTTAGAAACGCTCGACAGGGAGAATCTACGATCGGGCTATGCTGAGATGCTAAAACACGGGTTGATCTCGACGGTCGGGATGTGGACCGAGTTGATGGACTTCAACCTTGCCGAGCCCGACTTAACGCAGTTGCAGCAGATGGTGGCCCGCTTGGTCGGGGTGAAAGAGCGTATCGTGGAGGTGGATCCGCGTGAGCAGGGTATCCGCAAGGCGCTCAACTTGGGCCATACCATCGGCCATGCCATCGAGTCGTGGAGTTTCTCTCGCCCCTCATCCCTTTTACATGGTTATGCAGTAGCTTTCGGATTGGTATGCGAGCTCTATCTGAGTGCGATAAAAACGGGTTTCCCTACAGACAAACTGCGTCAGACCACCTCGTTTATCCGCGAATACTATGGCATGTCTGACATTACCTGCGATGACTATCCCACGCTGTTCGAGCTAATGACTCACGACAAGAAAAACACTGCCGACCGCATCAACTTCACGCTACTGGGCGACATTGGTGACATTCGTATCAACCAGACTGCCACCCGTGAGGAAATCTACGAGTCGCTCGATTTTCTCCGCGAAGGATAAAATAAGTTCTAATCCTCCCTTATCATTTCCACAAATGTGCGGGTTACATGGAAGGAGTTTTCAGCTATATTCTCCCAGAAATTGTGATACTGTGAGGCATCAGTGTCGCGCAGGGGAATATCGCTCACCACACGGAATGAGATGAACGGCACGTTATAGATATGGCAGGCCTGTGCGATGGCGGCACTCTCCATGTCGACGGCAATAGCCTCGGGGAATTTCTCTATGATACTGCGCATTTTCTCCTTCGAGTCCACAAACCAGTCGCCCGTGACAATGAGCCCAGGGTGGAGGATAATGGATGATGGGTGTTGGGTGTTGGGTAAATCTTCACTATTCGTTAGTTTTTCCTGTTGGCGCCGAATTTTGCTTCTTAATTCTTCACTTTTGCGAAGCAGATAGGGGTCGGCCTTATAACGTGCCGGCATCCCCTGCACCTGTCCGTAGACCGTAGTGTTGTCGATGGCCGTGCCGCAATACACATCGTGGTAGCACACCTCGGCACCCACCACAATGTCCTGCACGTTGATGCCGTCGCCGTTGCCACCGGCACACCCTGAAGAGATAATCACATCGGGTCGGTGACGGCGAATCATCTCGGCTGCGCCCAAGGCAGCGTTCACCTTGCCGATACCACATTTCTCTACCACTACGTCGCTTTCCGCGAACACTTTCCGAAGCTGCTCCAGCTCCTTGTCCATTGCTACGATAATTCCTGTTTTCATGTTATATGTGTTTCTTTTTGCCTGCAAAGTTACGAAAAAAAGATTTTTTTATTATCTTTGCACCATAAAAAAATAAATGAAGATGAAAGTGTTAAAGAAATATTGGGTTGACGCGGCAATATTATTGTTGTTCGCAGCCGTCTCGTTTGCTTATTTTATGCCTGCCGACCTGGAAGGGCGCATCCTCTATCAGCACGACACATCGGCAGGGCGTGGTGCCGGCCAGGAACAGTTAGAGTATTTTGAGCGTACGGGTGAGCGTACACGTTGGAGCAATTCCACCTTCAGTGGTATGCCGACATATCAGACGGCACCATCGTACACCAGCACCGACGCGCTGGGCAAGGCGATGACGGCCTACCACCTGTGGCTGCCAGAGAATGTGTGGTTCGTGTTCGCCTATCTGCTGGGCTTTTACATTCTCCTGCGTGCCTTCGACTTCCGTCGTTCACTGGCCGCACTGGGAGCCATTGTTTGGGCATTCTCCTCCTATTTCTTTATTATCATTGCCGCCGGACACATCTGGAAGGTATGGGCGTTGGCCTATCTGCCTCCGATGATTGCGGGTGTGGTGCTGGCCTATCGGGGGAAATACTTGGCGGGCTTTGTCGTGACAGCCATCTTTGCCGCTTTCGAGGTAAAGGCCAACCACGTGCAGATGACATATTACTATCTGTTCATTATTCTCTTCATGGTCATTGCCTACTTGGTTGAGCAAAGAAAAAATCTCGGCAGATGGCTGAAAGCCACAGGCGTGTGTCTGGCAGCGGCAGCGGTGGGTATCTGCATCAACCTGTCGAGCCTTTACCACACCTGGCAATACGGTCAGGAGTCGATGCGCGGGAAGAGTGAGCTGGTGAAGAAGAATGCCGCCAACCAGACGGGTAGCGGGCTCGACCGCGACTACATCACGCAGTGGTCGTATGGCATTGATGAGACGTGGACACTGCTCATCCCCAATACCAAGGGCGGAGCGTCTGTCCCCCTTTCGAAAGACAAAATCGCGATGAAGAAGGCCGACCCGCAGTTGTCACAGTTCTATGATTATTTTGCCGAGTACTGGGGCACGCAGCCTGGCACGTCTGGGCCCGTTTATGTGGGGGCTTTTGTCTTGTTCCTATTCATTCTGGGACTGTTCCTTGTGAAGGGTCCGATGAAGTGGGCACTGCTCGCGGCAACGATATTATCCATCATGCTCTCATGGGGCAAGAATTTCATGCCGTTGACCGACTTCTTTATCGACCACGTGCCCATGTATGCGAAATTCCGCACGGTGGCCTCTATCCTCGTCATAGCCGAGTTTACCATCCCGTTGTTAGGCATGATGGCATTGAAAAAGATCGTCGATGACCCCGAGTTGCTTAAGCGAAAGATGAAGTTTGTGTATGTCAGCTTTGGACTCACCGCAGGTTTCTGTCTGCTGTTCGCCCTAATGCCGAGCGTGTTCTTCAGTTTTATCTCCGATGGCGACATCAGCACCGCCCAGCAGATAGAGCGTCTGGTGAGCGAGCAGAACCCAGAAGCCGCAGGACTCTCGCAGATGCTGATTGGCAATGTGGCGCAAATGCACGAGACCGTGTTTACTGCCGACTGCTGGCGCTCGTTCTGGATAATCGTTATCGGCACATTCTTCTTGTTGCTTTATAGGGCTCGGAAGCTCAAGGCCGTTTACATGGTCGCTGCCATCCTCGTGCTCTGTCTGGTAGACATGTGGATGGTGAACAAGCGCTATCTGAACGATGCGATGTTTGTGGAGAAGAGCGTGCGCGAGCTGCCACAGAAGAAAACCGCCACCGACGAGCAGATACTCAAGGACAAGAGCCTCGACTACCGCGTGCTCAACCTCGCCTCCAACACGTTCAACGAGAACGAGACATCGTTCTACCATAAGTCTATCGGAGGCTATCATGCCGCTAAGCTGCGCCGCTATCAGGAGCTCATCGATGCCTATATCGCTCCAGAGATGCAGCGCATGATGCCCGCCATAGCCGAGGCACAGGGTGACATGACGCAGGTGGCAGGTGACTCCATTTGGCCGGTGCTCAATGCGCTTAATGCGAAGTATTTCATTATGCCTTTGCAGGGCGGGCAGACCGTGCCTGTCACCAACCCTTACACCCATGGGAACGCCTGGTTCGTCGACCGACTGACCTATGCCGAGAATGCCAATGCCGAGCTCGACGCACTGGCGAAACTCAATCTTCGTCATGAGGCCGTTGCCGACAGTCAGTTTAAGGATGTTCTGAAGACTGCCGTAGAGCAGGGACAGACCTCGCTCGTCACGCTGCGGCAATATGAGCCCAACAGTCTGAGCTATGAGGTAGAGAGCGACAAAGGCGGAGTAGTGGTGTTCTCAGAGATTTATTATCCTGGATGGACGGCTACTGTCGACGGGCAGCCTGCTGAGCTCGGACGCGTGGACTATGTCTTGCGGGCGTTGAACGTGCCGAAAGGCAAGCACAACGTTGTGCTGACCTTCAAACCCGCTTCCGTGCGCACCACCGAGACCGTAGCATATATCTCCTACGCCGTACTCCTGCTTGCCATTGCGGGCGGAATCATCCTGCGAAAGAGAAAACATGGAATTTAGAACCAAAGTAGACATCGCACCTGCGCCGTTTCAGATAGAGCCTTGTGAGCGGATACTGTTCGTGGGCTCGTGTTTTGCCGACGAGATGGGGCGGAGGTTCACGGAGGAGAAGTTCCGTACCGTGGTCAATCCCTTCGGCGTGATGTACAATCCCGTGAGCATCCTGCATACCATTCAGCAAATTCATGAGCCTTTCGACACGGCCATCCTGACCCTTGGCACAAACCATGTGTATGTCTTGAGAGAGACGGGCGAGGTGGTGGATAACTGCCAGAAGCGTCCGCAGCATCTTTTCGAGGAGAGGGAACTGAGCGTAGACGAGTGCGCCGACAGTCTCGCTGAGGCCATCAGCCTGCTCCGAAGCCACAACCCCGATGTAAAAGTCATCCTCACCGTCAGTCCCATTCGCTATCGCAAATACGGTTATCACGGCAGCCAACTCTCCAAGGCCACGCTATTGTTGGCTGTAGAGAAAATCTCTACCCCCACCTACAACCCCTCCCCATCCCTCCCCGAAGGAGAGGGAGATCAACCCATCCTAACCTCCCCGAAGGAGAGGAAATCCGACTGCACGCATCTCCCTCTCCTTCGGGGAGGGATGGGGAGGGGTTGTAGGGATCGGGCTCACTATTTCCCTGCTTACGAGATTGTGAACGACGAGCTGCGCGACTATCGCTTCTACAAACCCGACATGCTGCACCCCTCAGAGCAGGCTGTGGAATACATCTACGAGCGGTTTGCCGAGGTCTATTTCTCCGATGCCACAAAGGCTTTCCTCAAGGAATGGGCACCCCTGAAGGCCGCACTCGCACACCGACCGTTCAATGCGGAAAGCGAGGAGTACAAGCAGTTCCTTTCCGAGACAAGCCTGAAGGTCGCAGCCCTTACTCAGAAATATCCAAACTTCATCGCGGAGTGATTTCTCGTGATTACTGGCACCATTGCCTTACCTTCCCTCATTCTTCACGTCCCACTTTTACCGGACAGCAATTAAAATCAAAATTATTATCTGTAATCTAACAGCCCGACGGGCTTCCTTGGTGGTATCTTTGCGGATAATCATAAAATCAATAAATAAACTGTAAATTGTAAATCGTCAAATTGTAAATATGTTAACCTTTCAACTGTTAAAAATTAACATTCAAAGTGGCGTGAGAATGGCATCGTTGCAAAATTTTTCCCTCATGGTCGCAAATAACGCAATTTTGAGCCACTTTTCGATTTTTCGCTAACTGGCTGGGAATAAATCGAATAGGTCTTATAGGACTTATAAGACTTATAAGCCGTATTGCGAAAGATATACCTTTCGCTTGCGAGAGCTTAGCTTTCACCACCCGAAAGACCGTCTTTCGCAAGCTAAAAGACCGTGTTTTACCCCCCGAAACATATATGTTTCACCTTTTAGCCATATTCTTCACCCTTCACTTTTCACTCTTCATTTTCGAAAGATATACCTTTCACTCGCATAGAACGAGAAAAAATCCTGACAAAAATATTACGATTTTCCCCTCCTTGAAGTTAACGTTTTAAACATAGGAATAGTTTTTTCTGAAATAAAGTTAAAAATCAAGGCACTTTCAGGGAAATACCCTAATTTTGCCATGGCTTTTAGCCTTTTAAATTTTCGACTTTAGACAAATGATGAGACGGCGGCAAACGGTATCGCGTATTCTCTTGGCAGTATTTCTGTCGATGATGTTGATACAGGGCTTCCATGTTCACCACGACATGGAAGGTGTCGGTGCCTGCTCCGATTGTCTGCACCATGTTCGTCATGACAGCCATTTCTCGACGGCCTCCTTCTCGATAGACAATTGTGTGTTGTGTCAGTTCGCTGGCATGCCATTCCTTCTTGCTGTCGTATTCGCACTGGCGGTCTTTGTCAAGATGGTGCGGCAGCTCATGCCCCCGGGCATTGTTTATTACTCACTTTTGTTCTCCAACCTTCATGGTCCGCGTGCTCCACCGGCATAATTCATTATGAAGAGTGAAGAATGATGAATGAATAATAAACAAAAAAGTTATCAAGAATGAAATACATATTTTCAGTTTTGGCATCGGTGTGTTTGTGTGTACCGATGTCAGCTCAACATGCGGGAACGATTGACTGTGAGGCGCACGAACACGCAGACACTTGTATTGAAATCAATGAGGTGGTTGTGACCGGACTGACGGGTACGACAAAGATGAAGAACTCACCGTCGCCCATCAGTGTGGTGAACTTCTCCGACTTGCGCCGCCAGTCATCGACCAATATCGTCGATGCTCTCGCCCGCCAACCAGGTATGGCGCAGATTACCACTGGCGGCGGTATCTCCAAGCCCGTTATCCGTGGCCTTGGCTTCAACCGCGTCGTGGTGGTCAACGATGGCATCCGGCAGGAAGGACAGCAGTGGGGGGAGGAGCACGGTATCGAGATTGATGGCGAGAACGTGAACTCTGTGGAGATTCTGAAGGGTCCTGCCTCGCTTCGCTATGGCAGTGACGCTATGGCCGGAGTGGTGATCTTCCACGATGCGCCCATGCTCAGTGAGGATGGGCTGCTTACCTCCCTCTCCGCAGGCTATCAGACAAATAACGGCCTCTTCGACTATTCGCTGGCCATGCAGGGTAGGGAGGGGCGATTGTTCTGGAATGCCCGATGGAGCCAGAAGGCCGCACACGCCTATAAGAACCGCTACGACGGCTATGTCTATGGCTCACAGTTCGGCGAGCAGGCGCTGACAGGACTGCTCGGTCTGCATCATGTGGCAGGACAGTCGGTCCTCCGGCTATCGGCCTATCACACCTCGCCAGGTATAGTAAGCCCCTCCCCATCCCTCCCCGAAGGAGAGGGAGATGCAGGCAGTCGGGTTTCCTATGGTCATCCCTCTACCTATCAGCAGATTTACCACTATAAGGCAGTGCTTGACAACACCTTCTATCTTGGCAGTGGTTCGCTCAAGGCTCTCCTCGGCTATCAGCAGAACCGTCGCCATGAGTTTGAGGATTATGAGGGTGCGCTTGACCTGCACCTCCATACAGTGAACTACGAGCTGCACTACCATCAGCCGTTGGGCGAAGCGTGGAAACTGGTGACAGGTGTGAACGGTATGTGGCAGCAGTCGAAGAATTGTGGAGAGGAGTACCTCATTCCCGACTACCGATTGTTCGACATCGGGCTTTTCGCAACAACTTCCTACGACGCCGAGCGATGGCATGTCAGCGGGGGATTGCGTGCTGACAGGCGCAGTCTCACCTCTTTTGCCCTTGAGGAAGATGGTGAGATGCGTTTCGAGCCTTTCCGCCGGCATTTCACGGGTGTCACGGGCAGCATTGGTACTATCTACAACATTACCGACCGTTGGAATATCCGCCTGAACCTTTCACGTGGATTCCGTGCGCCCAACATTAGTGAACTTGGATCCAACGGTGAGCACGAGGGCGCCCTGCGCTATGAGGTGGGCAACCACAATCTGAAGCCAGAGTATAGTCTGCAAAGTGACCTCGGCATCGACTTTTCCTCTCATTTCATCTCCGCTCAGCTCTCTCTCTTTGCCAATCGTATAGACCATTATGTTTATATAAAAGGTGATGGGAAAGAGGTGACGGGAGATGATGGTGACAACGTTCCCATATTCTCCTATGCACAGGGCGATGCTTTCCTTTATGGCGGGGAGGTAAACGTAGAGATGCATCCTGTGCGAGGTCTGCATGTGGACAACAGCTTCAGCTATGTCTGCGCCCGTCAGTTGCACCAGCCCCGAGCCTCACGCTGGCTGCCTTACACCCCCGCGCCCCGATGGAACTGCGATGTGAGGTATGAGCTTCCTTCTCCCCTCCCATGGGGAGGGGCTGGGTTATTCCCTTTCCTCGGTATGGGTATGGAGCTGAATTTCCGCCAAAACCATTTTTATGAGGTAAACGAGACCGAGACGGCAACGCCATCCTACACCTTATTTAATATGAATGCAGGTACAGACCTCAATATCCACGGCAAACGTCGCGCTACACTCACGTTCAACGTGCAAAACCTTTTCGACCGCGCTTATCAGAATCATCTCAGTCGGTTGAAGTATGCAAGCCCCTCCAAACCTCCCCGAAGGGAAGGAGAAAACCCCGTCACAGGCCGCACAGGAATTTTTAATATGGGTCGCAACATTGCCATCAACCTCAGTATTTATATATAACAAGATTATAAAAGCATATCATTTGCGAAAAATTCTCGTGAACATTTCATGCGAAACGAAGTTTGCTGTCAACGAGGAAAAGCAAAGACCGTCTTTCGGAAGAAATATTCACGAGAATTTTTCTCAAAAGACGGTCTTTAGGTATTAAAATATTATTCGCTCTTTCTTACTCGACAAGGATCTT
Organism: uncultured Prevotella sp.; assembly: GCA_905234845.1. GTDB lineage: Bacteria > Bacteroidota > Bacteroidia > Bacteroidales > Bacteroidaceae > Prevotella. Next base: position 68,193 of record CAJOIW010000020.1, read on the forward strand.
GCGGGTGAGGGATGTGTGCTTGCCAGTGGCTTGTATGAAGTATAGGCCGCGTTTGGGAATGGTGAGTTCTACTTCTTTACCTGACTTCTTGGCTATGAGTAAGGAATCGGCGGTAAAGAGCTGTATGTGTAGCTTTTCATCACCTTTCACGCGTACCATGTTGCCTATGGCCTGCACGGTGGCCTGCAGGTTGATTGTGGTATTGTCTATGTCGGTAGTGTTCTCTGTGGAACGAGTGCCGAGATACTCTGCATGGATGGTCTCGTGGAACACGTTGACGGTGATGCTATAAATGCCGTCGCGGTCGATGGACCATTTATCGTCGGTCTCACGGTAGCGCATCTGTGTGGACTCAAGTATGGGCTCGTCTTGAACGTATGGGTGGAAACTTTTGGGGTCCCAGGTGTCTTGCCCCATCAGCTTGAAGCGCTGGGGTTGCTCATCGGGATTGCCGAGTCCGTTGGCCAGTTTGCCAGTCCATGTGAAGACGTTGGGGTCATCAACATCCTGTGTGAACGGCTCCATGACAAAGGCGTTCCATCCACAACTGACGGCTCCTCCAGCCATAAACAATTCTTTCCATGGCACGAACAGCTCGCCCGTGACCTTACGGCTTTTGGTGTTTACCACGATGCGGTAGCGGTTCTCGGTGAAGGGAACCACCCATGGCTCGCCGTCAGCTTTGGTTGAGCTACTGTACTCAATGCCGTTGTTGATGATGTACGACTGAACATATCGGGGATTGTAGTACTGTGTAGTGGCTACTGGGGTCTCGGTGGTCTGTATCTTCAACTCACCTTCGTTGAGTGTACCGGCATATTTGAAAATGCCTTCCGGGCACTTCACGAGCTTCTGTGTGCCTCCGGGAACGGCACTGCCGGTTATCCAGAGGTCGTTCTGAGCATTCGCCTCGCTAATGAATAATGAAAAATGAAGGGTGATAAGCGTTATCACAAGGGTTTGAAATATCTTTTTCATTGCGGTTGATTTTTTGAATTTAATAGGGCTTATAAGGCTTGTCGGTCGATTATTGCTTGATGAATTTCCGTGAGAGTGTGGTGCCGTCGGCATTGAGCAGGCAGATATAGCTGCCTGCGGGCAAACTGGCTGTGCTGACTGCAAGGTGGCGGGTGTTCTGTCCAGTCTGCTGTGTCACTTCGCTGCCGTTGGCACTGACAATTCTCATGCTGACTTTCTGACGATTGCTGTTAAATGATGCTACGACGAGCTCAGATGGTTGGTCGTAGCCCAGCTCTACCGTGCCTGTCGTTAGGGCATTGATGCCTGTAGATTCCTGCTTGAGGGTAATGTAAAGATTAGCATCGCATGAGGTCTTGGCAATCTTGAGCGTGACGGTGCGGCTGATCTCATCATAAGTCCATTCGTATTCAGGGTTCTCAGTACTGCTGACATTTACGGAAACAGGTCTTTCCTGTCCATAGAATGTTATGAGATAGGCTCGACTCTCTGGCATATCGGGGAACGAGCCAGTGCGTTTGGCAATGGTCAGACGCACGCTGTCGGAACTGCGTTTCTGGCTGATTTCGGTATTGGTGAAGAGACCGTCCTGATAGTTTTCAGTGTCGTTCTCATCTTCATAGAAGTTGGCCTCGCCATCGGCTCCTGGAATAACCTTAATGCCGAGTGTATCGGGACGACTCTTGAGGTCGCGAATGTCGGCGGTATTACAGGGGATAATGCTACCGGCACGATAGAAATAGGGTATCTCGTTTTGGGCATAGCTGTCGGTATGCTCAATATTACCTTCGATGAGCTGGTTGCGGCATACGTCGAACCACTTACCTTCTGGCAACCATGTCTTGCGCACAGCCAATCCATTAGAGCCTGCAGGTGTGGTAACGGGCGAGACGAGGATGTCGTTGCCGAAGTAGTACTCATCTTCATAGAGATAGGCGTTGTTCTCCTCGGGCCACTCGTAGTAGAGCGGACGGCAGATAGAGATGCCAGTATCGTAGCACTCACGTGCTGCGGTGTAGATATAGGGCATGAGCGAGTAACGCAGATAAACGGTTTCGCGCAGCAGAGGAAAGTTGGGGAACACCCAGATGCGACGCTCAAGATCAGGGTGATTGCTGGCATGGGTGCGGAAGATAGGAGTGAACACACCAAACTGCATCCAGCGCAGGTAGAGCTCGGGGTTGTTGTTGTCGCGCGGATTATAGTTGTGTCCGCCGAGGTCGTGTCCCCAGTAGCCAAAGCCTACGTTCGAGGCTGTGGCGGTAAAATAAGGCTCGAACGCCAGTGTGCCGAAAGTGGAGTGGGTGTCTCCGGAAAAACCGATAGGGTAGCGGTGGCTTCCGAGTCCGCCCCAACGGTGATAGATGACGGCGCGGCGGTCTTTGCGCTGCTGTTTCATGTCATTATAGAATACGTGGTTGCACCAGAAGGTCTCGCCCAGTCCGTCCATGCGGGGATTGGTGAGGTTTTGCTGCCAGTCGAGCCACCAGAAGTCAACACCTTCCGACTCGCGCAGACGGATGATGTTTTTAAACATGGTCTGATAGAACTTGCCGTTCTCCAGTTGCCATGGCACATTGGTGGCAGAGGCATCCATGCCCATGTCATTGCGGATGGCGGCAAAACCGTCTTCATAGTCGTTCACACCGTCGGCGGGGTGGAGGTTGAGCGACACTTTCAGGTTATGGTTATGCATCCAGGTAATGAGTGCCTTTCCGTTAGGGATGACACTCTTGTCCCAGCTCCAACCAGTCCAGTGGTCGCTGCGGTGCCAGTCCATGTCAAAGATCATTACGTCGAGAGGGATGTCGTTATTGTTAATCTCAGTAACTAGGTTACGGAACTCAGTGGCGGTGTATTTCTGATATTTGCTGTACCAATAGCCCATGATGTAAAGGGGTGGCATGGGAATGCGTCCTGCCACTTTGATGAAGTCGCCGAGAGCTTTCTTGTACTCATGGCCGTAGCCGAGGAAATACCAGTCGTAGGCTTTGGAATCAACAGGCTGAGCTACCCAAGGAATACCGTCGTACTCGCCATCGAAGGCAAACGTGCGGCTTCCGTCGCCACGCTTCGTCGCTGGTGACTCATCGATGATGGCCCATCCGCCACGCGAGAGAATACCGTTCTCCAATTCGGTACGCTTGGAGTCGCCCACGCCTTGGTCGAGCGTGCGTGTGGTACCTTTCAGGTTGAGTGCGTCATCCTTGCCTGGGTACCAGATTATCTCATGACCGTTCATATTGAACGTGATGCTGAGATTGGTAGGTCTCTTATTGGCGGGATTTGGAGTGCTACCGATTCTGTATTTCAGTTGCAATGCATCGGTCGTAATATACAAATAGCCGTCTTCCTCCTTTGTAGTGAAGTTAGGAACAGGCAGGTCGCGGTTAACAATGGCGAATGTCGCACGGTCTTCAAATGCCTTTGTACTGCTGTACTGAATGCGGATCATCTGGGACGTAAGCACAGTGAAACGCATGTTGCCAGACGTGACAATAGCGTCTGGGTTAGCCACTGGGTTGTCGGCAGCATTGATAGACAATGAGCTAACAGCTAACATCAGCAAAATCAATAGTTTTTTCTTCATACAGTTGTTGTTTGTTGATAATTTTCTGGTGCAAAATTATAGATTTTATTCGAAAGAATAAAGATTACAAAATTTTGTATAAGAAAGCAGCAGAAGGTTTTTATCGTAACCTTCTGCTACTCAATATGTTGCTATACAGCATACTTTGCTTTTGTATCATTGGAATATCATGTTTCGAAGCGTTATATCTCCATGATTTTTTGTTCAAATTGTTCGTTCTCAACGATAGAACGGTTCTTGATACGGGTCTTGTAGGTGTTCACCGTGTGGACGGAATAGTCGAGGAATCGTGCAATGCGTTCGCTATCGGTGATGCCGAGACGAATAAGTGCGAAGATACGCATCTCAGATGTCAGCGTATTCTCCTTCGATGGTTTCTTACGGTCTTTCTCTTCAAAGAGCATGTTGTATTTCTCCACAAAGTTGGGAAATAGTTTGAGAAATGTCTCGTCAAAGCTCTGATACATGTTCTTGCGCTCATTGTTGAGTGTGGCCTGACTGGTGGTGTTGCGCAAGTCTTCGTATTGTCGGGTGGCGATTTTTCTGTTGACGGTCGCAAATAGTTTCTCGAGTTTAGTGATGAACTCTGCGTTCACGTAGAACGACCGTCCGATGTATTCGTTCTTGATTTTATTGGCTTCCTTTAGTTGCTCGTTGGCAATCTTAAGTTGGTTGTTATGTTCTTCTATGGTATGGCGGGCTTGTTTCAGTTTTTTGTTTTGCCTATGAATGTAGAATGCACCGGCAAGCAAGGCAAAGAACGCCAGTACGGATAAGATGGTGAGCATCAGCATCTTATTTCGTTGGTTACGCACATCGTTATATCGGTTTTGAGCAATGATAGGCAGAATCTCTCCAATCTCAATCTTTCGCTGTCGCGCATTGTAGAAGGTGATGTCTTCGAGAGCTTGCTGTGCGTAGCGGTTGGCACGTTCGTAATCGCCACGTTCGTTGACGAGCTTGGCGAGAAAGAAAAGTGCAGTGATCTCGCGAGTGGCTGATTCGTTGTCGAAGATGGCCGAGCGTGCGAAGTTGATGGCGGCTTGGTCTTTGTCGCCTTTGTGCAAATAGGCCCATGCCAATTCTGCAGCCACCATGGCTTTGTTGTGTGTAGCAGCATTTGGGTAGTTGTTAAGGAACGTATTGAACGATCCGATAGCGGCTTCAAACTGCCGGTTCTTCATTTGCTGCGATCCCGTCAGCTCCCACCATTTGGCGTCATTGGCAGAGAGATGATTTTTTAAAGAGTCAATATATGTCTTGCTGCGGTTGGTGTAGTCTGTGTAGTAGGGCTCTGTTTGGGTGAAGTTAGCCACCTCTTGCCATACTTTCTGGCAGATGTCATAATAGCGCAGCTTGAGTTTGTCGGAGGAGTTTGTGATGTCGATGTTGTCAATGATGTCGATGGCCTCTTTGAACAATCCCGAAGAGGAAAGACAGAAGGCCACGTTGCATTGAGCTAGTGAGATTTTTTCTTTTTGGTTGGTCAGTCGGGCCTGCTCCAGTTCTTGGTTGGCGCAGGAGAAGGCTGAGTCGTAGCGATACGATTTGTATTCCTCGAACAAGTTGTCGAGCAATTCATACATTTTCTCTGGTGTGGTGGCCGATTTTATTTGTTGTTGTAGCGATGCGATACTTTTCTGCTTGCTGCGTTCATAGCTATCGCGTTTTGCCAGACTCTCATCTACGCGCTTCAACCATGTCTGAACATCGTCGGCATGCAACGACAAACTGAAAGGTATGAATAATAAAAATAGGTATTTTCTCATCATTTTGCAAAGTTATAATTTTTTTTTGTACTTTTGCAAACAAAATGAACAAAATATTCTTAATATGAGATATTCAATAGATAAAATCACATCGCTTGTGGGGGCGCGATGCTTCGGTAATGTGGAGCGTGGTGTAACATTTTTGCTCACAGATAGCCGTTCGCTTTGTTTCCCCGAGGAAACCTTGTTTTTTGCCATAAAGACCGCCCGCAACGATGGCCATAATTATATCGATCATCTTTACAATCGCGGTGTGCGCAATTTTGTGGTAGAGCGGTTGCCTAAAGACTATGAGCACAAATATGGCGATGCCAATTTCCTGAAAGTTATTGACACGAGAAAAGCCTTGCAGCGACTTGCTGAGCGTCATCGTGACGAGTTCAATATACCTATTGTGGGCATTACAGGCTCGAATGGTAAGACGATAGTCAAGGAATGGTTGCATCAGTTGCTTTCGCCCGATATGATAGTGACGCGATCACCGCGCTCATATAATTCACAGATAGGTGTGCCGTTGTCGCTATGGTTGCTCGATGAGCAGTCGCAGATAGGAATTTTCGAGGCGGGCATCTCGCAGCATGGTGAGATGGAGGCTTTGCGCGATATTATACAGCCCACTATTGCCGTGATGACAAATATCGGTGATGCCCATCAGGAGAATTTCTCGTCGATGGAGGAGAAATGTGATGAAAAGCTCAAGCTCTTCCGCGATGCCAGAACAGTGGTTTATCCTGGTGACGACGCGCTGACCGATCGTATGGCTGCAGCTGCCAATGTGAAGAGTGAGCGGCTATTCTGGTCAGCAACGAATTCCGAGGCTCCATTCTTTGTGAAAAGTGTTATGAAGAAATCATCGGAAACGGAGGTGGCTTATGTGTATAAAGGTGTGCCGGGAAACTACCGCCTGCCATTCATCGATGATGCATCGATAGCTGACTCCTATGTCTGTGCCATTGTTGCTTTGCACTTGGGCATGTTGCCCGATGTACTTACCCAACGCATGGCGTTGCTGGAGCCTGTAGCCATGCGCCTTGAGGTGAAAGAGGGTCAGCGAGGGCTGACGCTTATCAACGATTCTTACAACTCCGACATTCACTCGCTGGATATTGCGCTCGATTTTCTACAACGCCGAAACCTTCAACACCCAACACCTAACAGCCAGCATCTGACCGTCATACTAAGTGACATCAAGCAGAGTGGCGTGCCCGCAGAAGAGCTTTATCAGTCTGTCTCAAAATTGTGTCTTGAGCGTGGAATTGAGAAATTCATCGGTATTGGCGAGGCTGTCTCCGCTCAGGCAGATGCCATTGCTATCGATGAGAAATACTTTTTCCAGAATGTGGAGGATTTTTTAGGAAGCGATGTGTTCTGCTCGATGCACGACGAGATAGTGCTGATCAAGGGTGCCCGTCAGTATGGTTTCGACTATATTACGGAGAAACTTGTCAAGCGTGTACACGAAACCACGCTTGAGGTGAATCTCGGGGCGGTAGTTGATAATCTCAATTATTACCGTTCGTTCCTTCGTTCCGATACGAAGCTTGTCTGCATGATTAAGGCCGATGGCTACGGTGCTGGTGCGGTTGAGATTGCGAAGACGCTGCAAGACCATCTTGTCGACTACTTGGCTGTGGCCGTAGCTGATGAGGGGGCTAAGCTTCGGCGTAATGGTATCACACAGGCTATCATGGTGATGAATCCCGAGATGGTGGCTTTTAAGACCATTTTCGACTACGACCTTGAGCCAGAGGTCTATTCGTTCCGCCTGCTCGACGCGCTCATTAGTGCTGCTGAGCGTGAGGGTATCACGGGGTGGCCTGTTCATATCAAACTCGATACGGGTATGTGTCGTCTGGGATTCAATCCCCGTGAGGATATGCCCAAACTCATCAACCGCCTGAAGCAACAGAGTGCCGTCATTCCGCGTTCTGTTTTTAGCCATTTTGTGGGTTCTGACAATAACGAGTTTGACGATTTCTCTGCCCATCAGTTTCAACTCTTCGATAAGGCCAGTACGCAGTTGCAGCAGACTTTCTCGCATAAGATACTCCGGCATATCTGCAACTCAGCGGGCATCGAGCATTTTCCCGAACGTCAGCTTGACATGTGCCGTCTCGGACTTGGCCTGTATGGAGTCAACCCTCGCACCAACACGATTATCAACAATGTTTCTACGTTGAAGACCACCATCCTTCAGCTCCGCCATGTGGCAGCTGGCGAGAGCATCGGCTACTCACGTCGTACCGTTCTTGAGCGCGACTCGCTCATTGCGGCCATCCCCATTGGCTATGCTGACGGACTGAACCGTCGTCTTGGTAATAACGGCGGATATTGCCTGGTTAATGGACAAAAGGCGGAGTATGTGGGCAATATCTGTATGGACGTGACAATGGTCGATGTCACTGGCATCGACTGCAAGGAAGGCGATCCTGTAGAGATTTTCGGTGAGCAGCTGCCTGTCACAGTATTGTCCGATTTGCTCAACACCATACCCTATGAAGTGCTCACAGGCATTTCTAATCGAGTTAAGCGTGTTTATTTCCAAGACTGACAATCTCATTTCACATAAAAAGCCATCCTTCTGTTTTAGAGGGATGGCTTTTTTGAGTTTTTAGTATGATAGTATTATTCATCGTCGAAAAGAGAATCATTGTCATCATCAAAACCGAACATGGCGGGAGTCTCGAAAGCATCGAGTGCTCGCCGCTCCTTTTTTGTGGGCCGGCCCGTGCCACGTGCGCGGTTAACAAATCCACTGATACGACTCATCTCGAGTATCTCATATTGTTCTGGTGGTGTCACGTTTTCGTATATTTCGGGCAGTAGCTTGGCTCCGACACGCTGCTCAATAGGTTTGAGTACGCGAAAAGAATAGGTGATGGGGGGCTTGCGCACGCTCACTACCTCGCCCGTCTTCAGTGGCCGAGAGGGTTTTACGTTCTGTCCGTCGATGGTAACGCGACCATTCTTAATAGCGTCGACAGCTATGGAGCGGGTTTTGAAGATGCGTGCTGCCCAAAGCCATTTGTCAATGCGAGCTTCAGCAATCATATTTCTGGGAGGTTCTCGAAAGTAGAAGATGTAGGATTATCCAGCCGTTCTGTACTTTGCGGTTTGTTATTTAAAGGTTTACCTTTTCCGCGTTCGTTGTACTGATTCATGGTGATATTGATGCCTGCCAGCACAAAGCTGCGGATGATTTCCACAGCAGTATCGATGGCAGGCTGGAAGGTTTTCAGTTCTTCTTCGTCGAAGCGTCCGAGCACCCACTGAACCTGCATCCCGTGTGGAAAATCGTTACCGATGCCCATGCGCAGTCGGGCATATTGTTGACCGATAAGTTGTTGGATGTGCCCTAAGCCGTTGTGTCCGCCGTTGGATCCATTGGCTTTCAGACGGAATTGTCCGAGTGGCAGGGCTACTTCGTCGCTCACGACGAGCAAGCGTGACAGGTCAATGTTTTCCTTGGTGAGCCAATAGCGCACGGCATTGCCCGACAGGTTCATATAGGTGGTGGGCTTGAGAAGGAATACTTTCCGGCCTTTGATGCTTGTTTCGGCAAGATAGCCGTAGCGTCGGTCATCAAAAGAAATATTGGACGCCTTCGCGAAAGCGTCCAATACCATGTATCCTGCGTTGTGGCGGGTTCCGGCATATTCGCTTCCGGGATTGCCCAGGCCGACAATCAGATATTTGTCCATGACGTGTTGTCTTATTCAGCAGCAGCTTCTTCCTCACCTTCCTCGGACGCAGCTGCGGCAGCAGCCGACTTAGAGGCACGTGTGGTCTTCACGGAGCAAACAACAACCTCAGGTGATGTGGCCAGTTCAAGACCCTCGAAGCTGAGCTGACCTACCTTGATGCTCTTGCCGAGTTGCAGGTCGGTGACATCGATGTCGAGTACTTCAGGAATCTGCTTGTAAGGAGCCGTGACGTTGATTTTGCGAATAGAGAGGTTAATTTTACCACCGTCGCGTACACCTTGTGCCAGTCCGTTCAGTTTTACGGGGATGCCGATGGTAATGGCTTTCTCCTCGTTAATCTCGTAGAAGTCTACATGGAGCAGCGCATCGCTGACGGGATGAAATTGCAGCTCTTTGATGACGGCCTTGTGCTGTTCGCCTTCAATATCGAGGTTGACAACATAGACATTCGGAGTGTAAACAACCTTGCGTAGTTCAGTGAAGGGACAGGCAAAAGCCATTGCTACAGGTTTGCCATTTTCGCGAACCTCACCATAGAGGTTGCAAGGAACAAGACCTTCTTTTCTCAAAAGTTTCGAAGCTTTTTTACCCAGGCCTTCGCGTTTCTTGCCTGCTACACTAATTTCTTTCATAATGTGTTACTCTAAATTAAGTTATACACCTGTTGGATGAATTAAATTCATAAGATATTTACAATGAAAAAGTTGCACATATCGTTGATTTTTAGTAACTTAGTGGTGGCAAAATCATTAGGTTAC
>CAJOIW010000021.1 GCA_905234845.1 uncultured Prevotella sp.
GAGGGGGCTTACTTTTTCAAAATTATGTCCACAATGCCTGTTTATCGGCATTGCGGACACATGATTGGTCGCTTTTCAACTTTTAGCGGACAGCAATAAAAAAAAATACATTTCCTTTGTGACATTTTGCATCATTCTGCATCTAAAGAATAGAAATGGCATACAACGAACAACATACCATCAGGCGCGTGCTCCAAGGGGATACCTCGGCTTTCGGCGAACTTTTCGACCGTTATGGACAGCGTGTCTATGGGCTGGTGGCCAGACTTACGGGCGACAGGGTTGAAGCCGAGGACATCGTGCAGGATGTTTTCCTGAAAGCCTATACCGGGTTGGCATCGTTCAAAGCGAAAAGCAGTTTCTCTACGTGGCTCTTCCGCATAGCCTATAACAGCGCCTTGATGCGCGTGCGCCAGCGGCGATTCCCCACGCTGAGCATCGACGATACGCAGATTGATGCCGTGACCGATGCGATGGCCACAGCGGCACTGGCCGACATGAGCGAGCATCGCATAGCCACACTACAAAAGGCAATATCTCTGCTTACCGCTGAGGAGCAGGCACTCGTGACACTCTACTACTACGACAACCAACCGGTGCGCAACATTGCCTTCATCCTCTCGCTATCGGAAACCGCCGTTACTACGCGGCTCCATCGAATAAGAAAGCGACTTTATGTAATGATACAAAATTTGGAACATGGAACAGAATAGTCAATTCCTCGACCCCGCCTTGCGACACGCATTGAACGAGTCGGATACAGCAATGCCCGAAGGGCTGAAAGCGAAAGTTTTGGGACAGCTTACTGCTACACCCACCAGTTGTCGTCGCATTCGACGATGGCAGGTGGTGGCTGCGGTTGCTATTATCATCATCGGAGTGGCGGCATTTGCTTTTTGGCCAAAGACGAAAATACAATATTCAGAGAAACCGGTGGCCCTTGTCGTTCCGCATGCGAAAACTACATCTCCAACCGAAACTTCAAAAACCTTGAAAACTTCTGAAGGTCAACGAGTGGTTGCGTCAGACTATAATGAGAATATACTGAAGCCGAAGAGAAAAACCTGTCGTGTTGAGACAACGAGTGTAGCTGCTGCGGAAGAAAACAAACAGGCTGCAACGGAAGCTCACATGGAACATACGACGGAAGCCATTCCAATCTTGCCAGAGGTCACTGCCGTGGAAAAAAACGTTGTTCTTGTGGCAGAAAACAATCCGGTGCAGGAGGAAGTTCTTTCAATATCGGAAAGTGTGGAGGGTATTAGTCGCCATCAACTCCAAATGCTCCGTATGGCCATCGCTGAAGAGCAGATGCAACTGATTTGTGCCATGCAGCAAGATGTAAGAGAATTGTAAGTTTAACATTCTAATAATATAGCGTATGAAAACAATCAAATTATTATCAACCATTCTCTGCTTTGTTGTACTTCCTTTACAGGCACAGACGAACATCATAGCAGCGTACCTGAAACTCATGAATTCAAAAGGTGTTGAGGTTACCCGTAACATCGAGTCGGAGAAAATAGGCAAAAAGATGATAAAAGTGAGTGAGGTCTATGCATTTTCCATGCCGAAAAACAAAATCGATCTCATTCAGAATGTAATAGATGCTTTCAATGAGGACAGCTATAGTAACAACTGTTATTTGCTCAAGCAACACTCTGGACATCTGGAAACATCGGAGAGTCCCATTGAAACCTATCACATCGCGATAGGCAGTAAACCCGAATCAGGAAGATTTGTGAAAAAAATTACTATTGGTGGCCTACAAGGCGTGAGCTACATCGTGGCTTGCTTTATGGATACCGATGATGGCATTGAAGGCTGGCGCCACTGCTACGCATTGGAGTGGCAGGATATTAACGAGAATGGTAGGAGGCTGAAGACGATTACCGGCCGGCTTATTATGACCTATTCGGAAATTGTAGACCGCAAAAACAATTCGTTTCTTCAGCCAAACATTAATTTGCCCCAAAATGGAACCTTTAATTTTTTGACGGATAAAAATCAGATACTCATGACGTTTTTAGGCATTAAGACTGCCATAATGAATAGCACGGAAGAACGACTCGAACAATTTTGTCTCCTAATGAAAAGTTATGTGGAGCAACATGCGGAAAAGGTCAACGTAGAGGACCTTGAGTTATGGTGCAGGGAATTAGAAAATCTCTGTAACCATATCGAAACCAAGTATTTTGATTTGCATTCGCTTGGCATCTCGTATCTCCGTGCTGCCCGGAAAACCCTTAAACAGATATTGGAGCAGGCAGCCTCTTAGGAGATAAAAAAGTTATATTTATCCGAGATAAAAAGCTATTTGAACATTATGAAAACAATCATCTCTATCCTGCTTAGCATTGTTGCAGTGGTGGGGCAGGCGCAGACGCAGACGAACAATCCAAAAGGATTGTACAAACTCATTGAAATTGTTCATCAAGACGGAAAACATGTAGAGGCAAGTTTCAAGCAGTATAAATATTGTCAGGAGAACATCTCACTTATGATTAATTACTCCCCAACATATTTTGCTAACCAACCTTTCACTTTTAACATTACAAATCCCGACGGCAAACCGTTGTTATTTACGGGCGAATTGTCTAAAACAGAAAACAAGGGAGTTCAAGTTTTCGGTATAACTGATAGCACATTCATTTTACGTTGGTTCAACGACCGAGGCACTATCAACGAGCGTCTGTTCCCCTATCAAACAAACATTGATGAGATATACGAACAGGTAAATGATTCTGCCGATGCCATACTACGGTCATTGAACTTGCTACAAATGAAGATGGGAGCTAAACAGTTTCGTCTGCAAGGCGTATGGAAACTGCGAGGCAAGCAGCAGACAAACATCGCTACATCACAGTATTGGATAGAACGGAGCAATCAAGAAATCTATCAAATATTTGGCAGCCATGAAGTACTGACGGTTTATGCTAATGCGAGGTTCCCAAAAAGAAATATGCTGTGTGATTTCAATCCATGCACCTATTTAAGTGAAACGGTCTTTGATTGTGACGGGCATGTTGCTATTGTGAATTGGTTTGACAGCGGTACCATTTCTATAACGACTATCGACAACGAGGGACATCCAAATGTGACTGTTTGGGACCGCTGCGGCTTACCAGAGCATATTCAAGAAACATTTGGCACAAACACACCACAGATGAAAAAGGACATCTCACGTTTCTTTACTGATGAGTTCGAGCAGAAATACGGTTCCAAGCCTGATTCCGTCCGTCTTGCATACGAGACTTTCGATTTCGCAGTGGATGCTAATGAACGCAACAGCGCCATCTTTCCCGTTTTGATGCGCTGCGGCTTCGAAAATGAATACAAGGCAATGAAAGATTCGCTCTTGGCACGTTTGATAAGGTGTGAGATAGATGCTGACGAAGCAGTTGGGAGTTATGTCTATTGGTTCTATAAGAATTTCGATCGCCATACGAGTTGTTCTTCTCGATTCTTTCGTAGGCAAAGGTCTGAAACCCTCATCAATTACAGAGAACTAATTTCTGAATACGCCCCCGAACCTGTGGGATGCAAGGTGGACAACGAAACTTATCTTCTTCGCCTGCCATCCTGTATGGGGGACTTTCCCACATGGGAATGGATGTTGAAAAAGGAGGAGGAGTTCAAACAATCAGGTTGCAAGTACTTGATTCTTGACCTCCGCGGAAACCCTGGGGGCAGTGACAGTTACAGCGACTTTTGGGCTCGGATGATGTGTGACTGTGGTGCAATGAACGATCAGCGGTATTTTTACAGGAACACTATCGTTAACAACAAAATGCTGAAGAAAATTTGTGAAACAGAGCCTGGCAGTTTCTTTAATCGGGTTTTGGCCAATACGGATTCTACAGAAGAAGGAGACCTTATCAACTGGATAACATTTGAAAAAGGAACGGGCGAGTATACACCATCGGTAAGTAAAGGTGCCATCATTGTTGACAATTATAGTGCCAGCGCAGGTGAATCGCCGGTTATGTTGGTACGTAATTATTCCAAAAGTCATGCCAAGGTCTATGGCCGCGAACGGACAAATGGTTGCGAACAGACAGGAAATGTTAATACTGTCCGACTGCCAAACAGTGACATTTATTTGAGCTTCCCAATGACTGTAGCCGATACGTTTGAAGAAGCGTGCAAGGATCGTAATCCCGGATATAAGCCCGATGTCATGATTCCCTTGCCGTATCCCCAAAAGCTCACCGACAACATCGACGAATGGGTGTTGTGGGTAGCAAAGGAAATGAAGAAATAAGATCAATTTGTATATTTGCCCCGATTGGAAGGCAGTAGCCGTTACTGAAAGGATACTTTAAAGCAGTTTTAGTGCTACTAAAAAGTTTTAACGGACACCAATATTATGTATATTTGATTTTAGGTATTAATAAATGCATTGGCAAATGACATTGCGACGTTCCGTGAGGAACGTCGCAATATTTGTTTTGGCCATTTTTAGTGTTTGATAGTACAAAAGGCCAGACTTCTGATGCGAAAGCTGGTTTTGGGGTTAAGGGGCTTGGCTGTTGAGCTGGCTGATGGTGGCTTCTACTCGCCGTTGGGTTGTCAGCATACGCGTACCGAACTCGCTGTCGGACGGACCGACGGGTTCGCGGGCAGAGAAGTGAAACTCACGAACCGAGGTCTCGCGGTGGATGCGTGCGATGTTGTTTTCGTTTACGCCACATCCGGCCATGAGGATGATGCGGCCGTCGGCCTGTTCGTTGAGACGGCGAAGCAGAGGGATGCCTGCTTCGGCAGTGGGGGCGAGACCGGAGGTGAGGATGCGGTCGAAGCCGAGGTCAATGATTTGTTCCAAGGCCTGCTCCGGATTACGCACACGGTCGAAAGCCCGATGGAAGGTGGTGCTCATGCCTTGAGCCTCCTGCATCAACTTGCAGTTGAGTGCAACGTCGATGTCGCCGTCAGCCATCAGACAACCGAAGACCACACCGTCGGCACCCAGCTCGCGAGCGATGCGGATGTCGGTGAGCATGCGATCGATTTCCATTGGGGAATAGACGAAATTGCCGCCGCGTGGTCGGATGATGACGTGCAGGCGTGTCGTGGTGAGCAACTGACGGGCCTGTTTGATTTCTCCGTATGAGGGTGTGGTGCCACCTTCGGGAATACCGGCGCAGAGCTCAACACGGTCGGCACCACCATCTTGAGCCGCAAGGCAGCTCTCCACACCGTTGGCACAAATCTCAAAAAGGCATTTCCCCTCTCTTCTCATTCGTTTTTTACTGGAATCTTTTCAACGCGACGCTGGTGACGACCGCCTTCGAATGGCGTGGCAAAAAACTCGTCCATGATTGCGCGGGCCGTGTCGGTGTCGATGAATCGTCCGGGCATAACGAGCACATTGGCATCGTTGTGCTGGCGGATGAGGTGAGCAATCTCAGGAATCCATGCCAGTCCGGCACGGATCTGCTGGTGCTTGTTCAGCGTGATGGCGATACCTTCGCCTGAGCCGCAGATGGCTATGCCGGGATAGACCTCGCCCTGCTCGATACCGCGCGCCAGCGCATGGCCGAAATCGGGATAGTCGCACGACTCCTCAGAGTAGGTGCCATAGTCTTTGTAGGCCATGCCGTGCTCGTCGAGGTATTGCTTTACGAATTGTTTGAGTTCGTAGCCTGCGTGGTCGCTGGCCAAACCTATTAAAATGTCATTCTTCATTTCTTCTTAAGAATTAAAGGGGAGCCTCCCCCGGCCCCTCCAAAGGGAGGGGAGAATGGGGGAAGACTATAGAACACTAAACGCTATACACTATACAAAAAATCCTTCACTTGCTTGTAGACATTCTCGGGCGTGAAACCAAGTTTCTCGTCGAGCACCTTGTAGGGAGCCGAGTAGCCAAAGCTCTCCATGCCCCAGATGCGTCCGCCATGACCAACCAAGCCTTCGAGCGTGACGGGCAGGCCGGCGGTGAGACCAAAGATGCGGGCACCTTCGGGCAACACTTCCTGCTGATATTCGCGCGACTGGCGACGGAACAGTCCTTCGCTGGGCACGCTGACGATGCGCACGCGAATGCCGTCGTTGCGGAGGAGGGCTGCACCCTCGACGAGCGTGGACACCTCAGAGCCTGATGCCAGCAGGATGACGTCGTAGTCGGCATCAGAGCCAGCCACGACATAAGCGCCTCGGCGAACACCATCGTAGTTGTTGCCTGCGGGCAGGTTCGTGATGTTCTGCCTCGACAAAACGAGGGCGGTGGGGGTGCTCATGTTCTCCATAGCCATCTGCCAGCAGACGGTGGTCTCTTCAGCATCGGCCGGTCGGAAGACGCGCACGGAATCTTCGCCTTCGTGGTTGCGCAGCTTCTCCATTAGTCGGATTTGTGCTTCTTGCTCAACAGGTTCGTGTGTCGGACCGTCTTCGCCAACGCGGAAGGCATCGTGACTCCAAACAAATTTGATGGGTACCCGCATCAAGGCAGCCATGCGCACGGCAGGCTTCATGTAGTCGGAGAAGACGAAGAATGTGCCGCAGGCTGGGATGACACCACCGTGCAGATTCATACCGATGCAGAGGCAAGCCATGGTGAGCTCGCTTACACCAGCTTGTAAGAAGGCTCCGGTGAAATCGCCTGGTGCCCATGCGTGAGTCTGCTTGAGGAAACCGTCGGTCTTGTCGCTGTTGCTGAGGTCGGCAGAAGAGACCACCATGTTGTCGACCTGTTGGGCGAGCAGTGAAAGACATGCAGATGAGGCGGCACGGGTGGCAATGTCGGGCTTTTGGGTGAATCCGGTCCAGTCAATCACAGGTGCGTTGCCGCTGAACCATTGCTCCATCTGTTCGGCCTTTTGCGGGTTCTCTTCTGCCCATTTTGCTTCAGCAGCCTTTCGCTCTGCCACGATGGCTTTCAGCTCGTTGCGTCGCTGGTCGTAGAGGGCTTGGGTTTCGGGGAAGATGACGAATGGGTTGTCGGGGTTGCCGCCAAGGTTGCGGATGGTATTGATGTAGGCATCGCCGCCGAGTGGTGCACCATGAGTCTTCACATTGTGTTCGTAGCTTGACCCGTCGGCCTGCAGGGCACCCTTGCCCATGACGGTATGACCGATGATGAGCGTGGGATGGCCGTTGTCTGTTTGTGCCTGACGGAGTGCCTGACGAATCTCGTCGGGGTTGTTGCCGTCGATGGTCATGACGTTCCATCCCCATGCGCGGTATTTCATTTCGGTGTCTTCGTTCATGACGTCCTTGCATTCGGTGGAGAGTTGAATCTCGTTGGCGTCGTAGAACATGATGAGGTTGTCGAGTCCGAGCACTCCGGCCAAACGGCCTGCACCCTGGGAAATTTCTTCCTGAATGCCGCCGTCGGAGATATAGGCATAAATCTTATGCTGCATCATTTCGTGGCCGAGGCGTGCCTCAAGGAATTTCTCTGCCATGGCAGCACCTACGGCGAAGGTGTGGCCCTGACCGAGCGGACCGCTGGTGTTCTCGATGCCACGTTCCACATCGCGTTCGGGATGGCCGGGGGTGGGGGAGTCCCACTGGCGGAAGGCCTTGAGCTCGTCAATGGTGAATCGTCCTTGCAGGGCGAGTGCCGAATAGAGCATGGGCGACATGTGGCCTGGGTCGAGATAGAAACGATCGCGCCCTGTCCATGACGGGTTTTCGGGATCGTAGACAAGGAACTCGGAGAAGAGCACGTTGATGAAGTCGGCTCCGCCCATTGCACCGCCAGGGTGTCCTGACTTGGCTTTTTCTACCATTGAAGCAGCCAAGATGCGGATGTTATCGGCTGCACGATTCATGATTTCTTTGGTGTTCATAATTGTATGTATTAAATTTTGTAGCAAAGTTAATAAAAAACACGCACATAAAAAAATAAAAAGCGACATATTTTTTTGTGCGGAAAGAAACCGTGCAGAACGGTCAGAAGAGAGTGTGTCGGCTATGACAAGGAAAAGAAAAGCCCGCCATGTGAGATGTGGCGGGCTTGACGAGTGTATGAGGTTCGGATGGTTATTTCACGCTGAACTTGTAAGCAACATGACTGTAGTATTTCTCACCGGGCTTGAGCCAGGGAGAGGGCCAGTCTTTTTTGTTCGGAGAATCGGGATACTTCTGGCTTTCAAGGCAGATAGAAGCTTGCTTGGGATAGGCGATGCCCTTCTTTCCGACCTTAGTGCCATCAAGGAAGTTGCCAGAGTAAATCTGAATGCCGGGCTCGTTGGTATAGACTTCCATGAAGATGCCAGTCTTGGGTGAGTACACGCTGGCAGCAACGGTGGTGTCGTCGCCCTTACCGTCTTTGTAGGTGTTGAGCACCCAGTTGTGGTCGAGTCCGCGTGCATTCTTGATTTGATCATAGTCGGCCTCGCAGCCTTCCTTAATGGTCTTCGGCTTGCGGTAGTCCATCGGTGTGCCTTCGACAGGCTTGATCTCGCCAGTGGTCATGAAGGTAGAGTCAGACGGAGTGAAGTTGTCGGCATTGATGTAGAGCTCCATGTCGGTGCCGGGGACTGACGGGTCGCCATTCAGGTTGAAGTAGGAGTGGTTGGTCATGTTGAGCACCGTCTCAGCATCGGTCGTGCCCTCGAAGGTCATGTCGAGTGTGTTGTCGTCCTTGAGCGTGTAGGTAACAGTGACATCCACGTTGCCGGGGAAGTTGTTGTCGCCATCGGGCGAGTGGAGGGTGAGTTTGAGCGTCTGGTCGTCAATCTGCTTGCCTTCGTAAACCTGATACTGCCATCCGGAGAAACCGCCATGCAGACAGTGCGGGCCATTGTTCTTGGGAAGCTGGATTTGCTTTCCGCCTACGGTGATGATGCCTTGGTTGATGCGGTTGGCATAGCGGCCGATAGCTGCGCCGAAGTCGCTGGCGTTGTTGACAGTGTCGGCATACTGAGCGATGTTGTCGTAACCCAATACGACATCGGTCATCTTACCATCCTTGTCAGGAACCATGAGCGATACCACGCGCGCACCGAAATTTGTTACACACACCTCAATGTTGTTCTTGTTCTTCAAAACAAACAACTGCACTTTCTTCTCGTTGATGGTGGAGTCGAACTTCGCAGGGTCAAGTCCTGACTGAGTCAATTTGTTTTCTGCGCCAGGCGTGCAGGCGGCCAGGGCGACAATCGCCATCCCTGCGCCTATAATAAATGATTTTAATGATTTCATAATTCTTTAGTTTTTTAATTAACAGATACGGCGAGAGCCATCACCGATGACAACATCGATGACCACGGGTTCTTTGCCATACTTGGCGCTATACTTGGCCTTGGCTTCGCTGATGAACTTATCGTAGAGTTCGTCTTTCACGAGGTTGATGGTGCAGCCGCCGAAGCCGCCACCCATAATACGTGAGCCGGTAACACCGCATTCCTTGGCAATATCGTTCAGATAGTCGAGTTCTTCGCAAGAAACATCGTAATCTTTCGACAGACCTTCGTGGGTCTCATACATCTTCTGGCCTACAGTCTCATAGTCGCCTGCAACAAGGGCGTCGCAAACGGCCAGCACGCGGTCTTTCTCGCCGAGCACATACTTGGCACGCTTGTAGTCTTCCTCGCCGACTTCAGTGCGGACTTCTTCAAGTTGTTCCCATGTGCAGTCGCGCAGGGTCTCAATGGTCTGGTCAGGATGCTTGGCGGCAATATGCTTCACAACATTCTCGCATGAGTTACGGCGGTCGTTGTAAGGTGAGCCAACAAGTTCGTGCTTCACACATGAGTTGAGCAACACAAGTTTGTAGCCTTTCGGGTCGAAGGGGAAATACTCAAACTCACGGCTACGGCAGTCGAGACGCATCAACTTGCCAGCCTGTCCGAAGACACTGGCGAACTGGTCCATGATACCACAATTCACTCCAACATACTTGTGTTCAGTGGCCTGACCTGCCAGTGCGAGATCCCACTTGGAAACCTTGTTGTTGCCAAAAAGGTCGTTCAAAGCAAAGGCAAAGCAGCTTTCCAGTGCTGCCGATGATGACATACCTGCACCGAGGGGAACATCACCAGAGAAAGCTGTGTTGAAACCTTTGACATCAACACCGAGTGCGCGCATTTCCTGAATAATGCCGTAGATGTAGCGTGCCCAGCTGGTGCGTGGCCCTTCGGGATCGTCAACCTTGAACTCTACACGGTCTTTCAGGTCGATGGCATAACACATGACGGTATTCAACCCGTTGGGGCGAATCTCTGCCATAATACCACAGTCAACAGCGCCAGGGAATACGAAACCGCCATTGTAGTCAGTGTGCTCGCCGATGAGGTTAATACGTCCAGGAGAGTGATAAATGTTACCAGTCTTGCCGTCGAAATGTTTGATAAAACGACTTCTTACGTGTTCAATATCCATAATTCTTCTTGATTAAATGGTTTTATGAATAAAATTAATTATTTCTTCGCGGGTTTGCAGCCAACGAGTGCATAGAATAGCAGATAGGCAAGCATAGCTACGACGAGCCAGTAGCTCGGGATATCGCCAACCGACTTGGCCATGAGGTTTTGAATGAGCGGCATCACACCACCACCGACAACCATCGTCATGAACAGACCAGATGCCGACGGAGTATATTTGCCCAGGCCTTCAGTAGCAAGGTTGAAGATAACACCCCACATGACTGATGTACAGAGTCCGCAGAGGATGATGAGCAATACTTTTACAGGTACATTGGCATCAATGTTTAAGAAACCAATCTTCAGGTTCATTGTCTGCGACTCTGGCATGAAGATAGCAACAACAAGCAGGATAATGGCCACGGCTGAGGTGACTATGAGTTGAGTGCGGGAGGAAACTTTACCGCTGATGAACGCACTTGTGAAACGGCCTACGAGCATGAGCAGCCAGTAAACACCTGCAATAGCGCCAGCAACAGCCATGCTGCCAAGTACACCACCAGGTTCACTGAGGTAGAACAGAAGCTGTCCGGGGATTCCGACCTCAATACCTACATAAAAGAAGATGGCAATAATACCGAGCACAAGATGGCGATAGCTGAGCGCACCCTTCACGCCTTCCATAACGTTGGATTTCTCAACTTCGGGCTCTTCAATCTTAGTGAAGTAAATGATAATGAATGATACTGCGAAGATTGCCAATGCGATGAGCAGCAGAGGTGACACATCGCTCAGAGAGGTTTCCTTTGTGATTTCGCCAATCATGGCACCTGCGAGCATCGGGGTCAGCGTAGCAGCAAGTGAGTTGAGCGAACCACCCGTCTGAATAAGCTGATTACCGCGATTGCCACCGCCACCAAGCAGATTCAGCATTGGGTTGACAACTGTGTTCAAAATACAAACACAGAAACCGCAGATGAAAGCGCCGAGTAAGTAAACCACATAGGTGCCAATAGCCTCACCATTCATAGTACTCGACAGATACTGTACGGCGATACCGATGAAACCAAGTGCAAGCGCCACAAGGGCAGTCTTCTTGTAACCAATTTTCGTAATCATCACACCGGCAGGAATACCCATGAAGAGGTAGGCGGCAAAGTTCATCATGTTGCCTACCATTCCAGCCCACTCATACTGTTGCTTCCAGATTGTGCCAAATGGTGCTGCCATGTTGGTTACGAACGAGATCATCGCAAATAGGAACATCATGGCAATGATGGCCACGATAGCTCCATTCTTCTTTTGTTTTTGTTCCATTTTAAAATGTTTTTTAGTTATTATTGTTGTAGTTATAAATCGTATTTAACAGGTCTGATAGGTGGTTATTTCTCTACGCCGAAATGGTAGATAGTCTTCTGGCGATAGTGGCGATGAGGTTTTAATACCACTGAGGGGAAATAGGGATGGTTTGGTGTGTCGGGGAAGTGCTGAGCCTCAAAACAAATGGCTGAGCGGCGGGGGAATGTTGCTCCATGCTGACCTTTGTAGCCGTCGGCCCAGTTGTCGGTGTAAACCTGTACGCCTGGCTCTGTGGTGTAGACATCCATAGTGCGCCCACTCTTCGGCTCTACGATGCGTGCGGCAAATGAGAGCTCGCCTTCTTCGCGTTTGTTAAGCACGAAACAGTGATCATAGCCGGCGCCGTTCTTAATTTGCTCGTTGTCGGCATCAATATCACGCCCAACGGGTTTAGCCGTGCGGAAATCGAACGGAGTGCCTTCAACTTTCAAAATTTCACCTGTTGGGATGGAGGTCTCGTCAATGGGCAAGTAGTAGTCGGCATTGATTTCGCAGACGAGGTCGTCGATGGTGGGTGTGGGATCGGCAATCCCTGCCAGCGAGAAGAATCCATGTGAAGTGAGATTAATGACAGTCTTCTTGTTGGCAGTAGCCATATACTCAATAACTAACTCATTTTCATCAGTAAACGTGTAAACTACTGTGACTTTTACTTCGCCTGTAAATCCTTCTTCTCCATAGGGACTGGTATAGTCGAGCACAAGTGTTTGGTCGTTCATTTGTCGGGCATCCCACACGCGGGCATTCCATCCGCTCTTGCCTCCGTGTAGTGAGTTGGGGCCGTTGTTGATAGCCAATTGATACTCTTTGCCGTTGAGTTGGAATTTTCCGCGTGCAATGCGGTTGCCATAGCGGCCGATGAGCGTAGAGAGGTAAGGCTCTGGCGAGTTGATAACATCTTGGATGTTGTCGTGTCCCTGAATGATGTTAGCAAGTTTACCATTGCGGTCGGGCACCATAATGGCAACGATAGCCCCGCCGTAGTTGGTAATGGCGACTTCGTTGCCAACACTATTCTTCAAGATATACAAATCTGTTTGCTTACCATTTATCGTGGCTTGGAAGTCTTCTCTCTTCAAGCCACTTACTGTGCTTGTCTCTGTTAAGTTCGTCATATTTGCGTATAATTTAAAGATTTTTAGATTGTTGCCTGCAAAGTAACATAAAAAAAATGACAATCGCAAATGAAAACGGAAAAAATAATGTGTTGAGGATGTTAAAAACGATTAAATTCCCAATGTGGAAATTGATTAGTGAAACAGAAAGATGGTCTTTTATGAAAAATTCTCACGAAAATTTCATGTGAAAGGCCGTCCTTTCAGCGAAAATTCTCGTGAGAATTTTTTCTATAGATTTGAAATTAGACTTGTTTAGTCTTCGTTTTCGAAGCGTCGAGGCTTGTTTCCTGTGGGATTGAAGTTCCGGCGTTCGTCTCTTCCGAAGCGTTTCTCGTGTTTGCCGGAGTGACGGTCGTCACGGCTGAATCGTTTTTCGCCTTTTCCTCCCTTCCGCCCATCTTTTCCGAATGATTTTCTGTCGTTTTTGTCATACCGCTTTCTCTCACCGTCACTGCGGTATCCGCGTTCGTCGTTTTCACGTCGAGGTTTCTGCTGGGGGCGCAGTTGCCCACGATAATCGCGCTCAAAAGAGTGGAAGGTAAACGATCGGATATCGCCCTCTTCATTTTCTTCTTCTTCGTCAAATCGGCGTTTGAAATCACGGGTTTTCTTAAAACGGCGCATTTCTGCCATGGCTTGTTTTTCGTCTTCGGTCTTTACAATGCCACCATCTTCTCTAAATACCTTCATGCGTCCTTCAAACATAGCATATTTACGAAGCTCACATTCTAGACTGCCATTGTAGAGTGGTGTCTTCAGACTGGGTTTTAGGCCAATTTGGTCGAAACATTCGTCGCGGTAGCTGAGAATCCAGGCAGTGTTACCACCGAAGGCGTGTTTCAGACGTTCGCCAATCATCTTGTAAGTAGCGAGTAGGTTGGGCGTAGAGATGCGCTCGCCATAGGGTGGGTTGGTGACGATGATGGCTGGCTGTTCTGGTTTTTGGAAGTCTTTGAAGTCTTGCAGATGTATGGTGATGTCTTTCGCAAGACTAGCGTTACGTACGTTTTTGTTGGCTTTCTGCACCGCCATGGGATCGTTATCGTAGCCGAAGATATGGTGTTCGAATGGGCGTTCACGCGAGTCGTCATTGTAGATAGTGTCGAGCAGGTCGGCATCGAAGTCAGGCCATTTTTCAAAAGCGAACGATTTACGGAATATGCCAGGTGCGATGTTTCTGGCTATGAGTGCGGCCTCTATGGGGAGGGTTCCCGATCCGCAAAAGGGGTCGATGAAATCACTCTCACCCTGCCATCCGGTCATGAGGATGATGCCTGCGGCAAGAACCTCATTGAGTGGTGCCTCAACGCTTTCTTGCCGATAGCCGCGACGGTGGAGCGACTCACCCGATGAGTCGAGGGAGAGGGTGGCATCGTCTTCGGCAATATGGATGTGCAGGCGAATGTCGGGATTAGACACACTGACATTGGGTCGTGTACCGGTGCGTTCACGGAACTGGTCGGCAATGGCATCCTTCACCTTATAGGTGACGAATCGGGAGTTGCGGAATTCATCAGAGTAAACCACCGAGTCAACAGAGAAAGTCTTTCCTGGCAGGATGTATTGGCTCCAGTCTATCTCCATGACCTCATCATACATTTCTTCGGCTGAGCATGCATGAAAGTGTGCAATGGGTTTCAGAATGCGGATGGCTGTACGCAACTGGAGATTGGCACGATACACCATCTCTTTGTCACCAGTGAACGTAACAACACGTCGGCCTGGTTTTACATTATTGGCACCGAGGGCGGTAAGTTCTTCGGCAAGTATGCCTTCCAGCCCCATAAAGGTTTTGGCGATGAGCTCAAATTCCTGTTCCATTGAGATATTCTTCTTCTAAACTATTTGTTTGTTCTTTCTTGAATTTCTTAGTGTTGGGTTTCATGTCTTTTGTCACCCACGCGTTGGCACCAACCACGCAGCCTTCGCCAATAGTGATCCGTCCGAGAATGGTAGCATTGGCATAGACGATGACATTGTCTTCGAGAATAGGATGGCGAGGAATGCCTTTGATAGGATTACCCTGCTCATCGAGTGGGAAACTTTTTGCACCGAGGGTGACACCTTGATAGAGTTTCACGTTGTTGCCGATGATACAAGTGGCTCCAATGACCACGCCTGTGCCGTGGTCAATGGTGAAGTGATGTCCTATGGTGGCGGCAGGATGGATGTCGATACCTGTCTCAGAGTGTGCAAGCTCTGTAATCATTCGTGGAAGGAGCGGTACACCGAGGAGGTATAACTCATGTGCGAAACGGTAGTTGGTAAGTGCCTTGATGACGGGGTAGCAGGCGATGACTTCTCCGTAGCCTACGGCGGCGGGATCGCCATTGTAGGCTGCCACGATGTCAGTAGCCAGTGTGTTGCGTATCTCGGGGAGTTTTTCTAAGACTTCAATGGTTAGTTCCTTTGAGCGTCTTTTCAGTTCTGTGCTTTGTTGACAGTCGCAGTCCTTGTCTGCGCTGGCAAAGCACAGACCAGCAAGAATCTGTTCGTCAAGCCGACGTTGCAGTCGCTCGATGTCAACACCGATGTGATAACTGATGGTTTCGAGATGGACGGTGGATTTTCCGTAATAACCAGGAAAGAGAATTGCTCGGAGTAAGTCGATGATTTCTTCAAGGATGATGCCCGATGGAAGTGGGTATCCGTCGCGATGTTGGTAAAAGAGTCCTCGAAGCGAGTCTTTCTCGCTTAGTTTTTCTACCGTTTTGGTGAGCCCTTGGGTATGGCGGTTGTCGCTCATCTTTTTTCTGTGTTCAATAAAATCTGGGTGCGAAGTTAGTAAAAAAGTTTGAATGCTGCAACTTTTCAAGCGTATTTTGAGACAATTACATAAATGACGACTGGTGCACCGATGAGTGGTGTGACAGCATTGAGGGGGATGGTAGTTCCTTCACCTGGTAATATGCAGACAAGGTTGCATGCCATGCACACGGCGCTTCCTGTGAGCATTGTCAGAGGTAGCAGCTGTCGGTGATTTTCAGAATTGAGGCATAGGCGAGTGATATGTGGGGTGGCAAGTCCTATGAAAGCCACGGGACCGCAGAAAGCTGTGGCAATGGCGGTGAGTAGGCCGGTGACAATGAGTAGTAGATTGCGCACACGCCGTGTATTCATTCCTATACTTTCTGCATATTGCTCGCCCAAAAATAACGCGTTCAGAGGTTTCATCATGAGTAAAGCGCCTGTCAGCCCAAGAATGGTTCCGATAGCAAGCACGGGCATCTGCGCCATGGCCACTCCTCCAAAGCTACCCATTCCCCACATCATGTATGAGCGCACACCCTCTTCTGTCGCAGAGACGTTGAGTAATGCAATGGCTGAGGAGGATAGGTAACCCACCATGATGCCGATGATGAGCAGCATAATGTTGTTCCTAATGACCGTGGCGAATATAAAGATAATGGCGGTAACAGTCATTGCGCCAATAAACGCTGCCAATAGTACGGCGATGAAACCGCTTGCAGTGAGCGTGCTTGTGATGATGGTGCCCCCAAAGAGCAGCATGACAAGCGCTACGCCCAAGCCTGCACCGTTGGTTATTCCAAAGACCGACGGTCCCGCGAGCGGGTTACGAAAGGCTGTCTGAAGAAGTAAGCCGCTAGTCGACAATGCCGCACCGCATAGCATGGCTGTTAGCAGTTGTGGCAGACGGATTTCTTTGATGATGAACTGCCAGCTATAGTTTGTGCATTCCTTACCGATGAGAATGTTCCAAACTTTGCCTACGGGGATGCTTTCCGAACCTACGAGAAGATTGGCTGCAGCCAGAAACGTCATAGCCATGGCAAGGAGTATACCATATCTTAGAGTTCTATTTTTCTTCATTTTTCATTCTTTTCTCCTTTATCTCCCTCTCTATCTCCTCAGGAGAGCGACCGCCTATGGTCATCGATTTTATCCATACGCAAACCACGAAGCTGACAATTGTGATAGCAGCGCAGCAGAGCCATTTCAGCACCTCGCTCTCCAAAAGGATATGGTCGAAAGATAGTATCCCTACTATAGCCGGGATAGCAAATAGCAGCCAGTCGGCACCTGAGCTCATCTTATAATGATTTTTAGCCTGCTGGTATTCTTTGTTTTCAGCAAGCAGTCGCTCACGGTTTGCTTTCCAAAAAGTTTCAAAATCTTCCATATTACTCTATAATTAGAAATTAGAAAGCTTTATCCTTTTTCATCCGTTGTAATCCTCATTAGGTCACTCATTATGTCATCACTCACAAACAGCCCCTCCCGTGTGAGATGGATGTGGTTATTATCGATATTTAGTAATCCATTTGCGATGTGTTTTTTAGCATTCATCATAAGATAGTGGCGATGGTGTGGCTCAAGATTTGAAAGGCATACACCTTCTTTTGTGCGTAAAGACGTGGTAATGAGGTCATTGTATTTTGTGTCTTCGCTTAAATATTCAACTTCTCTTGGAAGTATGTTTTGGTTTAGAGAAGTAATATATTGGTTAACGTCGGCCACGTTCCATGAGCGAGTATTTCCATCGTAGGAGTGGGCAGCTGCGCCGATGCCCAAGTAAGGAGTGCCATTCCAGTAACCAGAGTTATGCTTTGAGCGATAACCAGGACGGGCGAAGTTACTGATTTCGTAATGTTCATATCCCGCTTCGGTCAGCTTGTCCATCAGCAAGGCATACATATCGCGCCAGACCTCTTCATCGCATTCCTGAACAGCCCCCTTCTCCCGAAGTTTAAAGAGGGGGGTACATTCCTCGTACATTAGACTGTAAGCAGAGATATGTTCTACATTTAGGCACAAAGCCTTATCAATATCGACCTGCCATTCTTGGAGTGTCTGGTTAGGAAAACCAAACATCAGGTCGATGCTGATGTTTTCAATATCCGCCTTGTGTAATCGCTCAATAGCTGTCAGAGCCTGACGTGAGGTATGGCGGCGGTGGAGAAAGCGCAGCCGGCCATCGCTGAAGGTTTGTATACCCATCGACACACGGTTTACTGGTAGCCGTCTGAGTAGCCCGATAAATTCCTCCGTCACGTCGTCGGGATTCACCTCCATCGTCACTTCAATCCCTTCGAGGACTTGGAGGGAGAACTGGTTTTCAATAATTTCAAACAGTTGCTCCAGTTGTTTTACTGATAGCTGTGAGGGTGTGCCACCTCCGAGATACACGGTAGAGAGCCCCTTTCTCATTCCCTCTAAAGATTGGATTTCAAGTTCTTTGCGTAGCGCATCCACGTATCGGTCTTTCCACTCCGCCCCTAGCGTAGTGGAGTAAAAACCGCAATAGTAGCAACGACTCTTGCAGAAGGGGATGTGGATATAAAGGCCTGTCTTTAAACCCATGCCGTGAGATCATCTTCAGGCACGAAGCTTAGGTCGTTTTCTATTATTGCTTGACGTGCCAATTCTGCATTGTCGGTGCGGAATACCAAAATGCCTTTTCCTTTGAAGAGGAACGAGAACATGTAAGCAATGCTTATGTCGGCCTTGCTGAACACTTTAATTGCATCGGCGGCACGGCCAGGATGGTTATCGAGCTCTAGTGCAAAAACATCGCTCAGTGCTACTGCAATTCCTGCATTCTTTAAGCACTCGTATGCTCGTAAAGGTTCTGAACAGATGAGCCGGTAGATTCCATATTCTGCCGTGTCGGCAATAGTAGAGGCAATAATCTGGATGTTTGCCTCTTTAAGTTGGTCGAGCACTTTTATCAGCGTGCCCGATCGATTTTCGAGGAAGATTGAAAGCTGATGTATAGTCATAGTATTTAAAATTTAATTAGTATGATTAATTAAAACAGTTTGCGCAGGTCTCTGACTCTGACGGCTTTTTTCTCATCACTCACAGCGAGAGTTCCTTTTGGCACGAGTTTTACTTTCGGGGTTACGAGAATCTCATCTTTGAGCAGGTGTGTGACAGTTTTTTCGAGTTGCTGCAAGATAGTGAAATCATCGGTGAACAGTGCCGAAAGCTCTACCTCGACAGTCATGATGTCACCCTTATCGGTTGTCTCAAGGGTAATAAGATAGTCGGTGGAGAGTTCTTTAAATTTAAGTAGAGTTTTTTCTATTTGAATAGGGAATATGTTTACTCCCTTGAGAATAATCATGTCGTCGGAACGCCCTTGGAGCCTTGCCAGACGTTTATGGGTTCTACCGCAAGGGCAGTCGCCAGGAATTATTTTAGTCAGGTCGCGCGTGCGGTAGCGCAACAGTGGCATAGCCTCACGATTGATCGTTGTGAGCACGAGTTCACCCAGCTCGCCGTCAGCAACAGGTTCGAGAGTTACTGGGTTTATGATCTCTACAATGAAGTAGTCTTCCCAGATATGTAGTCCGTTTTGTTCCTGACATTCAAAGGCTACACCTGGTCCCATCATCTCGGATATGCCGTATGAGTTGTAAGCTTTCACACCGAGGTTTGCTTCTATTCTCTGTCGTTGCTCTTCGCTATGTGGTTCTGCTCCGATGCAAAGGACTCTGAGCTTGGTGTCGCGTCGCGGGTCAACACCTTCCTCTTTCATTACCTCGAAAATTCGTGAGGCGTATGATGGAATGGCGTGAAGTACGGTTGTTCCGAAATCGCGGATGAACTTTATCTGTCGTGTGGTGTTGCCAGCTGCTGCTGGTACGGTAAGCATTCCGACGCGTTCGGCACCATATTGAAATCCCAGTCCGGCGGTGAACATGCCATATCCGGCTGAGTTCTGGAATACGTCTTCAGGTCGGCTGCCCACCATCCATAGACATCTTGCTACGGCGTTTGCCCATTCGTCGAGGTCACGTTGCGTGTGTAGTACGACCGTGGGGTTGCCGGTCGTTCCGCTTGAAGAGTGCAGTCGGGTGCAGTCTCTCATGGGCACGCATGCCAGTCCATAAGGGTAATTGTCGCGTAGATCCTCTTTAGTGGTAAATGGCAGCTTCTTCACGTCGTCGACGGTCTTTATATCGTCGGGGGTAATGCCCATCTCCTCGAATTTCTTCTTGTAGAACTGGGTATTCATGGTGTGTTGAACGGTCTTTTTGAGTCTTTCGAGCTGAAGTTTTTCCAGCTCAGAACGATTCATTGTTTCCAGTTCAGTATTGAAATAAGGATTGTATTTCATGTTTTTTAAAATTTCCTATTGTCAATAACGTGGGAGCTCTTTCCCTGGCTTCGCTCGATAGTGTTGGGTGCTTTGAGCTTTACTTTGGCCGAGATGCTGAGCACACTCTTCAACTTGCTGGCCAGTTTCTTTTCGAGAGCATCAACAGCAGCCGGCGTGTCGAACATACCTGTGATGTACTCTGGTCTGAGCTCCACCTGAACTTGCAGTGTGTCGAGATTTTTCACGCGATCTACGACAAGCACGTAGTGCGGTGCAAATTCGGGCATAGAAAGCACGACACTCTCGACCTGCGACGGGAAAACGTTTATTCCTCTGATGATTAGCATGTCGTCGGAACGGCCTTCTATTCGTCCCATGCGTACTGCCGTACGGCCGCAATCGCATGTGCCGGGTATGAGCGAGCATAGGTCGCGTGTGCGATAGCGTAATACGGGCATGCCTTCCTTTGTGAGTGTTGTAAACACCAGTTCACCTTTCTGGCCGGCAGGGAGTGGCTCAAGTGTTACGGGATTTATTATCTCGGGATAGAAATGGTCTTCGCAGATGTGGGAGCCGTGCTGCATCTGGCACTCGTAGCTTACGCCTGGCCCCATCACTTCGGATAATCCATAAATGTTGAAGCCTTTCAGCCCTAGGCGTTCCTGTATTTCTTTTCTCATGCTCTCTGTCCATGGCTCTGCTCCGAATGCGCCGACGCGTAGTTTTATCTGGTCGCGCGTAATGCCCATGCGGTCCATGGTCTCGGCCAGATAGAGTGCGTATGAGGGCGTGCATGCGATGCCAGTTATGCCAAGGTCACGAATAAGTCGGAGGTGTTTTTCTGTATTGCCTGTCGATGCCGGTACTACCGATGCGCCAATGTGCTCCACTCCGTAGTGGGCTCCAAGCCCGCCGGTGAACAGTCCGTAGCCGTATCCCACAGAAAAGATGTCATTTCGCGTGATACTGAAAGCTGTAAGACTACGAGCGATACACTCGCTCCATATGCCGATGTCCTTTCGTGTATAGCCCACGATGGTTGGTTTTCCTGTTGTTCCGCTTGAGGCGTGCACGCGTATAATTTGACTTTGTGGTGCGGCCTGTAGCCCGAATGGGTAATTATCGCGCAGGTCTTTTTTCGTTGTGAAAGGCAGTTTCTGGATATCTTCAATTGTTTGAATATCATCAGGCCTGATGTCCAACTCCTGCAACTTGTTGCGATAGAACGGCACATTGTGGTATACGTATTCTACGATTTTATGAAGCCGCTTGCCTTGCAGGGCGCTCATTTCGTCGCGGCTCATGCATTCCTTATTGGTATTCCAAATCATTCTCTTTTAAAAAGTTATGAAGTTAAGAAATTAAGGGGTTATTTGTTTCAAAAATTCTCATTCTTTCCTCCAGCCACTCGTACTGGTGGTCTTCAATGAACGAGGTGCACACTCTCAAACCTTCCTGCTCTGAGCCTGTGGTAATGAGACATATAGCCGATACTCCGTAGTACATGAGCTCGCGGGCCAGTTGTCCACTTGTCATTCCTGGATAGCCGATGGTGAAGTAGAAGCCGTCAGCGACAGGACGGTCGAGGTCACGGTCATAGACGATATGGAATCCGTGGCGAGTGAAGATGTCCTTCAGTCGCCTTGCCCTGTCGCCATAGGTTTTTACCTCGTTGCGGAAATTATATTCTCCGTCGGCCGCGGCTCTCATCATTTCGGCCATGGCGTATTGTGCGGAATGGCTTGTGCCGCTACTCAGCGCGTAGAGCATTCGTGTGGAGAAGACCAGTCCGAAGGGCAGCCCCTCGTAGCGGTTGGCGAGGTCGTCGTAGTGTCGGAAGAAAAGTTTGTCGGAGATGCATGTCACGCCTATACGCTCTCCAGCGTAGCTGAAGGCTTTCGAGCCGCTTATGAGCAAGATATAGTTATCGGTGTAATGTGCCACCGATGGTTGGTAGGGCGGTTGGTAGGGCTGCCCTAAATCTTGGCGGAAGTCCATTGCGAAATATGCGAGGTCTTCCATGACGATGGCATCGTATCGGGTTGCCAGTTCTCCGATGGCCTGCAGCTCGCTCTCTGTGAGGCATACCCACGATGGGTTGTTGGGGTTTGAATATACGATAGCGCACACATTTCCTTTTGTGAGGTAGCTCTCTATCTTCGGTGCGAGTTTGTCGCCGCGATAGTCATAGACGTCGAAAGTCTCATACTTGAGTCCGAGCACCTGTAACTGCATTTTCTGAACGGGAAAGCCCGGGTCGATGAACAGGATGGTGTCTTTGTTTCTGTCGGCCTGCGAGCAGGTGAGGAACGAGGCGAATGTGCCCTGCATGGACCCGCACACCGGGATGCATCCGTTGGCATCGATGTCTATGTTGATGAATGCTTTGACAAAGCGTGAGGCTTGTCTCTTCAGCTCAGGCAGTCCTTGGATGTCGGGGTATGCGTGTGCGATGCCGCCCTGTAGGGCTTTTATCTGTGCGTCGACGCCTACCTGTGCGGCGGGCAGGCCTGGGATGCCCATCTCCATTTTAATGAACCCGACGCCGCTTTGCTGCTCGGCCATGGCTGCCACTTGCTTTACCTCGCGTATGGTTGCCTTGGCAAAATCGTCGATGCCGAGTTGTGCGATGAGGCTGTCGATGATTTCTCTCTTAATCGGTGTTGGCTCCATTCTCTTTTCCAAGTTTCAATGCTTTAAGGTTGTCGTCAACGATTTTCTCGCCTTTTCGTGCGAATACGCGGCGTATGGCATCCTCTAGCTTGTCGTATTCTATTCCTATCGTGGCCTGTGCCGCACCAAGGAGAATCATGTTTGCCGAGCGCGGGATATTGTTGTCGCGTGCCATTGTTTCGATGTCGATGCTCACAACGTGGGGCAGCTTTGAGAGAGCCGCGTTTAGTTCGGCCTCGTTGGGATAGTTGCTGATGTTCTTGAATGGTGTACTCGAGGTGATGACCCATCCGTCGTTTCTCAAGTATGGCAGATAGCGCAACGCCTCCATAGGCTCCATGGATATGATGACGTTTGCGGAGCCTTTCGGGATGAGGTCGCTGTAGATGGGTTCCGACGATATGCGGAGGTTCGATTGTACATTGCCTCCTCGTTGGCTCATGCCGTGCACCTCGGCTTGTTTGATGTATAGGTTTTCGTTCATGGCGGCCTCGCCGATGATTGCGGCTATCGAGAGTATTCCTTGTCCGCCGACGCCGCAAAGTATGATGTCTGTTTTCATTTTTTCTTTTCTTTCAAGTGTCTTTGAAGGGTCTGCATGCATTCGCGGCGCGGGATGATGACTGAGGTGCCGTGATAGTTTATCTCGTTGCGGATGGTTTCGGTTATCTGGGGCATGTTCTTCGGTAGCGGGACGACGACGTGGATGTGGTCGTCACTGATGCCGAGACCTCGGCAGATGGCCTCATACTTGTTTGTTCCAGCTGAGTCTTGCCCGCCTGTCATGCCTGTGGTGAGGTTGTCGCTGATGATAACCGTGATGTCGGCGTTCTCGTTGATGGCGTCGAGTAGTCCGGTCATTCCGCTGTGTGTGAAGGTTGAGTCGCCTATTACCGCCACGGCAGGCCACTGTCCCGCGTCGGCGGCACCTTTTGCCATTGTTATCGATGCGCCCATATCGACACACGAGTGAATAGCGCGGTAGGGTGGCAGGAAGCCGAGGGTGTAGCAGCCGATATCGCCGAACACGCGGGCGTTCTCATATTCCTTGAGCACTTCGTTGAGGGCTGCGTAGACATCTCGGTGACCGCAGCCTCGGCATAGAGCCGGTGGGCGGGGAACGACCACGTTGGATGAGGGATTGTTATTATTCTCTTGCTCTTTGCTCGTAGCTCCTTGTCCCTCAAAAATTGCTTTTTTCACTGAGTCGGGAGTGAGTTCGCCTGTTCGCGGGAGTGTGCCGTCCATGCGTCCGAGAATTTTGTGCGAGTCGGAGATGCCACGCACCATGTCTTCTACAAAAGGTTGCCCTTCCTCTGCGATGAGCACCTTTTCGCAGTTGTCGACGAGCTCTCTCACCAATCGTCGGGGCAAGGGATATCGCGATATTTTCAGGAGAGGGTAGGGGATCCCCCCTTCCAGCCTCCCCGAAAGGGAGGAGAAACTTTCCATCACATAGTTGTAGGCTATGCCGCAGGCGATAATGCCGAGTTTAGGTGAGTGATGGTTAGCATTCTTTTGCTCTTTGTCCCTTGTCCCTTGTCCCTGTATGATTGTTGCCTTCTCGACGTCGCGCTCAAGGGTTGCCTGCTGGTTTATGACTTTCTCGTTGCGTCGGCGTGCGTTGGCGGGCAGTAGTACCCAGTCGCTGGCCTCGGCATTGTAGTTCAGAGTGTTCTCCTTGCGGGCTTCTTCGCGTACCTCCACCACGGCGCGGCTGTGGGCGATGCGCGTGGTGACACGCATGAGCACGGGTAGCCGTTGTTGTTCGGAGTAGTCGAACGCCACGGCCATCATGTCGTAGGCCTCCTGCTGGTCTGAGGGCTCAAAGGTGGGAATCATGGCAAACTTGCCGTAGAAGCGCGAGTCCTGTTCGTCTTGTGAGGAGTGCATTGATGGGTCGTCGGCCACGAGTACAACGACTCCGCCATTGACACCCGTCATGCCACTGTTCACAAACGGGTCGGCACAGACGTTCAGACCTACGTGCTTCATGCATACCAGTGCCCGCTTGCCCATGAACGACATGCCGAGGGCCTCTTCCATGGCGGTCTTCTCGTTTACCGACCATCGGCTGTGCAGGCCGCGCCGGACTGCGATGTCATTGCGCTGAATAAACTCGGTAATCTCTGTAGAGGGAGTGCCTGGATAGGCATAGACCCCCGACAATCCCGCGTGTATCGCCCCCAGTGCAATGGCTTCGTCGCCAAGTAACATTCTTTTTACCATGCTATATCCTTGTTACAATTTGTTACTCAATTGCCGAAAATAATTCACTATTTTCGGTAAAATCAGCTGCAAAGTTACAAAAAAAACGAGAGCAGAACAAAATAAAACTCGTTTATTTTTATGCGAAGGTCGCTGCCTATGGGGGAAATGTTAAAATCGGATGTTCTCGTGATGAGAATTTTAACGTGCGTAAACGTACGAAAATAGTATGGTGGGCAGTTGTTCCACGAAGGCAAAAAAGAGCGATTGTGGGAGGGTTTTTCCAAAGTGTTGTCAGTCAGCGGGTTGCGTGTTACGTAAGAACTGGAAACCATACTTCTCACTTCTTACTTTTCACTTTTACTTCTGAAAGGTATATGTTTCACTTCTGAAACGTGGTCTTTTATCCTCCGAAAGATGGTCTTTCGTAGGGTGAAAGATGGTCTTTCGCTACCTGAAAGATATATCTCTCGGAAATGAAACACCTTCTAACCTCCCTAATGGGAGGAAAACGAACCCCTCCTAAACTCCCCCAAGGAGAGGGATAATGCTAAATACTAGATTTTGAAATGTTAAAAGAGGCATGGCGCATTAACATTTCAGAAAATGAAAAGTATATCGCTCATTCCGAAATTAAGATTTTTTATGTTTTATTCATTAGGGGGTAATGGGGTATGGAGCGGCTGTAATATGATGTTTGTATAACGTTTATCTTTGTCAATGCCGTATATATAATAATAAGGTGTCAGTGCGTGAAAAAACATAAAGACGTGGCGCGAAACGCTAATATGTTTTAAAACTTGATGAGTTTTTTTGCGATAATTTTGCTGTTATGTAAAAAAGTTGTAATTTTAACGGCGATTTTTTCCTTGCGGGGAAATCCCTTGCATGGACTTATGGTTAACAACCTGAATTATAACATAACTTACATAAACAATTTTAGAAATGAAAATCTATCAGACAAATGAGATTAAGAACATTGCCTTGATTGGCAGTGCGGGTAGCGGCAAGACCACTCTTGCCGAATCGATGCTCTTCGGAAGCGGCGTTATCAAACGTCGTGGCACGGTGGAGCAGAAAAACACAGTAAGCGACTACTTCCCCGTGGAGCAGGAGTATGGTTACTCGGTCTTCCCCACGGTGCTCCATATGGAGTGGAACGGAAAGAAGCTGAACGTGATTGACTGTCCGGGATCGGACGACTTTGTGGGTGGTGCCGTCACGGCACTGAACGTGACCGACCAGGCTGTCATCGTCATTAATGGTCAGTATGGTCCCGAGGTGGGCACGATGAATGCCTTCCGTAACACGGAGAAGCTGGGCAAGCCCGTCATCTTCCTCGTGAACCAGCTCGACCGCGAGCACTGCGATTTCGACACCGTAATGACCAACATGAAGGATGTCTACGGTGCGAAATGTGTGCAGGTGCAGTATCCCGTTCAGACGGGTCCCGGCTTCAACGCCATCATTGATGTGCTCACCATGAAGAAATACTCGTGGGGTCCTGAGGGCGGTATGCCTAAAGTGGAGGACATTCCCGCCGAGGAGATGGATAAGGCTCAGGAGTTGCACGCCGCCCTCGTGGAGGCTGCCGCTGAGAACGACGAAGCACTCATGGAGAAATTCTTCGAGGAGGAGGCGCTTAGCGAGGACGAGATGCGCGAGGGCATCCGCAAAGGCCTCGCGTCGCGCTCAATGTTCCCCGTCTTCTGCGTATGCGGTGGCAAGGACATGGGCGTGCGCCGACTGATGGAGTTCCTCGGCAACGTGGTTCCTTTCGTCGATGAGATGCCGAAGGTAAAGAATGCTGCTGGCGACGAGATCGCCCCCGACAGCAACGGTCCCACATCGCTCTTCTTCTTCAAGACTGGTATGGAGCCACATATCGGCGAGGTATCGTACTTCAAGGTCATCAGTGGTAGCATTAAGCCGGGCGACGACCTGACAAATGCCGACCGCGGCTCGAAGGAGCGCATGGGACAGATTTTCGCCTGTGCAGGAGCCAACCGCGTGGCTGTCGACGAACTTAAGGCTGGCGACATCGGCTGTACCGTGAAGCTGAAAGACGTGAAGACGGGCAATACACTCAACGGCAAGGACGTGGACTGGAAGTTCGATTTCATCAAATATCCTAACTCGAAGTACTCGCGCGCCATCAAATCGGTCAGCGCTTCCGATATGGAGAAAATGATGGCCGCATTGCAGAAGATGCGTCAGGAAGACCCGACATGGGTTGTAGAACAGTCGAAAGAGTTACGACAGACCATCGTACATGGTCAGGGTGAGTTCCACCTGCGTACGCTGAAATGGCGCATGGAGAACAATGAGAAGATTCAGGTGGAGTACAGCGAGCCGCGTATACCCTATCGTGAGACCATTACGAAGATGGCCCGTGCCGACTATCGACACAAAAAACAGTCGGGTGGCGCCGGACAGTTCGGAGAGGTTCACCTCATCGTGGAGCCCTATACTGAGGGCATGCCCGACCCGACCGTCTATAAGTTCAATGGTCAGGAGTTCAAGATGAACATCAAGGGCAAAGAGGAAATCGACCTCGAATGGGGCGGCAAGCTTGTCTTCATCAACTCTGTTGTCGGCGGAGCCATTGACGCACGCTTCATGCCTGCCATTCTCAAAGGTGTGATGGAGCGCATGGAGCAAGGCCCGCTCACTGGCTCCTACGCCCGTGACGTGCGCGTCATTGTCTATGACGGTAAGATGCACCCAGTAGATTCCAACGAGCTCTCCTTTATGCTCGCCGGCCGTCAGGCCTTCTCGGCAGCATTCAAAGAGGCAGGACCAAAGATCCTGGAGCCTATCTACGACCTCGAGGTGCTCGTTCCCGCCGACTATATGGGTGACGTGATGAGCGACCTGCAGGGACGGCGTGCCATCATCATGGGTATGGACAGCGAAGCCGGATACCAGAAGCTGTCGGCAAAAATTCCACTCAAGGAATTGGCCAACTACAGCATTTCGTTGAGCTCGCTCACCGGCGGACGTGCATCGTTCACGACAACCTTCGCCAGCTACGAGCTTGTGCCTAACGACATCCAGCAGGCACTCATTGCTGCTCATGAGGCAGAGGCAGCCGAAGAAGACTAACCTCATCCCCTTTAAGGGGTCAACAAAGGATACAAGAAGTTCGGGAGTTCAGACGATTGCTTTTCTATTTATCTACAGGAAAGCAAAAGTGTCGTCAAGACTCTCGAACTTTTTGTATCCTTTAATACCATAATTCCTTAAACTTTTGAACCTCTTGATTTTTTTATGTAGTTAATAAAATAAACATAAAAAGCCTTGTTTTAGTTAAAATGTGCGAAATTTCAGAAAATAATTAACTTTTAAGTGTTAACGCGTTAAGAAATAGACTATCTTTGCCAGCATGAAGAAAAGAACCATCTGGACCATAGCCGTTATCATGGGGCTCTCATTTCTGGCATTGCTCTTCTTGCAATTGCAATACATTAGGGAAATGGCCAACATGAAGAAGGAGCAGTTCGACGAATCCGTCAACCGTGCCCTCTATCAGGCATCCCGCAATCTGGAACTGAACGAGACCCTACGCTATCTGGAGAAAGATGTCAACGAGACCGAGCGACGCGCCTTCAGTCAAGACTCCGTAGGCAGACAGCCGGATGGAACCGTACAGCGGTCACACCAGTACTCCGTGACAGGAAAAGACGGTACGGTCTATTCCTCATTCGAGTTGAAAACCATCACCGCCAAACCGTCGCAGATGCCAAAAGCCATGATTATGCGCAAAGACCGCAACGCGATCTCGGAAGCCAACAAGTCGATGCAGGAGATAATTCACAACCGCTTCATTTATCAAAAAGCCCTGCTTAACGAAGTGGTCTATTCCATACTTTATTCCGCATCGGACAAACCGCTGAAGGAGCGCATCAACTTCAAACTACTCGACCAAGACCTGAAAGCTGAGCTGATGAACAACGGCATCAACATAGCCTATCATTTCACGGTGTCGACGCAGGACGGACGTGAAGTCTATCGCTGTCCAGACTATTCCGAAGAAGGTGAGGAGTACACATACTCACAAGTGCTCTTCCGCAACGATCCTGCCAACAAGATGGGAGTAGTGAAGATTCACTTTCCCGACATGAACTCCTACATCTTCTCCTCGGTGCGCTTTATGATACCCTCTGTGGTCTTCACCCTTGTCTTGCTCATCACCTTCCTCTTCACCATCGCCACTATCTTTAGGCAGAAACGCTACACTGAGATAAAGAACGACTTTATCAACAACATGACGCATGAGCTGAAGACCCCCATTGCTAGTATCTCCCTTGCAGCCCAGATGCTCAACGATGACAGCGTAAAGAAAAGCGAGCACATGACAAAGCATCTGTGCAACACAATCAACGACGATACAAAACGGTTGCGTATGCTCGTGGAGAAAGTGCTGCAAATGTCGATGTTTGATCGTAAGTCGGTGTCGTTCAACAAGAAAGAGCTTGACCTTAACGAAATGCTGGAGGATGTAGTCAGTTCTTTTACCCTTCGTGTGGAGCACACTGGCGGAAAAATATACACCGAGATAGAGGCTGTCGACTCAAGCATGTATGTTGACGAGATTCATTTCCAAAATGCCATCAACAATCTTTTCGACAATGCAGTGAAGTATCGCAAGCCCGACAAACCACTTAATATATATATACGTACGTGGAACACCAACGACCACCTCTGCTTCTCCATACGCGATAACGGACAGGGTATCAAGAAGGAGAACCTGAAAAAAGTGTTCGAGAAGTTCTATCGCGTGCATACCGGCAACGTCCACGACGTAAAAGGATTTGGATTAGGGCTGGCATATGTGAAAAATATTGTCGACTCAATGGGAGGAAGCATCTCCGTCGACAGCGAATATGGAAAAGGAACAAAATTCATTATAAAATTACCAATCATTAAAATCTGAAAACTATGGACGAGAAATTGAAGATCTTATTGTGCGAAGACGACGAGAACCTCGGTATGCTGCTTCGCGAGTATTTACAGGCTAAGGACTATCAGGCTACACTATGCCCCGATGGTGAGGTAGGATACAAGGAATTCCTCAAGGCCAAGTATGACATTTGCGTGCTCGACGTGATGATGCCGAAGAAAGACGGTTTCACTCTGGCACAGGAGATTCGACAAGCCAATGCGGAGATTCCCATCATCTTCCTGACTGCTAAAGTCTTGAAAGAAGATATCCTCGAAGGTTTCAGAATCGGCGCCGACGACTACATTACCAAACCTTTCTCCATGGAGGAACTTGTTCTTCGTATCGAGGCCATCTTGCGTCGCGTACACGGCAAAAAAAACAAGGAGGCTACACTCTATCACATTGGTCGCTTTACCTTTGACACGCAGAAACAGACCCTCGTCATCGACGGAAAACAGACCAAACTCACCACCAAGGAGAATGAACTGCTGGCCTTGCTTTGCTCACATGCTAACGAAATCTTACAGCGTGACTTTGCCTTGAAGACTATCTGGATTGATGATAACTATTTCAATGCACGTTCAATGGATGTCTATATCACCAAGTTGCGCAAGCATCTGAAAGACGACCCGCAGATTG
This sequence comes from uncultured Prevotella sp., assembly GCA_905234845.1. Taxonomy (GTDB): domain Bacteria; phylum Bacteroidota; class Bacteroidia; order Bacteroidales; family Bacteroidaceae; genus Prevotella. The sequence goes on from CAJOIW010000021.1 coordinate 30,319, forward strand.
AAATCATCAACATCCATGGAAAAGGTTATAAGCTTATCTCACCAGAGCCAGAAGAATAAGCATGGGAACATGAAGTCTAAGAGGGGAGTTGGGAATTTCCAACTCCCATTTTTATTTCCTGTTTAGGAGTATATAACCGACTATACCGCTTGTAATCATCAGCCAGCCTAAAAACAATAACAGGTTGAAACTCGTGAGGTTCAAAATATAGCAAAATAATAATTCAACCACCCCTGCATATACTAAAGGTAGACCAAAGAATTTTAAATATTTTGCTGAAAACTTTATTTTCATAGGGTATGGAATCTGGTGGCAAGCACATCGGAAATTTGTAATATATTCATCTACGTGGGTTGCACATGACTCTATTTTCTGCAAAAGTACAAAAAATATTTGGTCACGTCAAAAAAAAATAGTAATTTTGCACCGCATTTTTTGAAAGTGCATCTTTTTATTCATTTTTTAATAAATTTTTAAACAGTATGAATCAATACGAAACCGTTTTCATTTTGACTCCCGTTTTGTCTGAAGATCAGGCAAAGGAAACGGTCGCTAAGTTCAAGAGCATCCTCACCGACAATGGTGCAGAAATTCTGAATGAAGAGGCTTGGGGGATGAAGAAGCTGGCCTATCAGATTGACAAGAAAACATCAGGCTTTTATAACCTGATTGAGTTCAAGGCCGAGCCTACTATTGTTGACAAACTCGAAACCGGCTATCGCCGTGACGAGAAAGTTATCCGTTACATCACCGTTAAACTTGACAAGTATGCCGTCGCATATGCAGAAAAGCGCCGTAGTAAACTTGCTAAAAAAGAGGAGGCTTAAATCATGGCAGAACAATCAGAAATCCGTTATTTGAACGCTCCGTCGATTGACACGAAGAAAAAGAAGTATTGCCGTTTCAAGAAGAGTGGCATCAAGTACATCGACTACAAAGATCCAGAGTTCCTCAAGAAATTCTTGAATGAGCAGGGTAAAATCCTGCCCCGTCGTATCACTGGCACCAGTCTGAAGTATCAGCGCCGTGTGGCACAAGCTGTGAAACGTGCCCGTCATTTGGCCCTGCTGCCCTATGTAACCGATTTGATGAAATAAAAAACAGGAGGAAACAGCATGGAAATTATATTGAAAGAAGACATTATCGGCTTGGGTTACAAGAACGAAATTGTAAATGTAAAAAACGGCTATGGCCGTAACTATCTTATTCCTCAGGGTAAGGCTGTTATTGCAACTGCATCGGCCAAGAAAGTACTTGCCGAGAACCTGCGTCAGCAAGCCCATAAACTTGCAGCCCAGAAGGCAGCCGCCGAAGACAAGGCTAAAGCTTATGAGGGCGTGGCACTTGAGATTCCCGCAAAGGTTAGCGTGACTGGTCAGCTCTATGGTTCAGTAGGTGTTGCACAAGTTGTTGCTGCATTGGCAGAAAAGGGTATCGAGGTAGACCGCAAATTGGTTACGATGCGCGATGCCAAGCGCGTTGGCGAATATGAGGCTGTCGTACATTTCCATAAGGAGGTCGAAGTCAAGGTTCCTGTAACTGTAGTTGCTGAGAATGCAGAAGAGATTGCAGCCGAAAAAGCAGCTAAGAAGCAAACGAAAACAACTGAGGAGGCTCCCGAAGTTGTAGAAGAAGTTTCTGCAGAGGAACCCGTAGCTGAGTCTACCATTGAAGAGGAAGTGGAAGAGTTCCTCGAGGCAAAGGCAGAAGAGACTGAAGCCAACGAATAAGATTTTTCTCGACACTGTAAAACAGCGTAAACGATAGGAATCCTGCTCGGCAGAAAACGAGTGGGATTCCTTGTTTTTGTAAAAGATGCATGGTAAAACTATGAAAAATATATAATGTGCTATTAGGAAATCGGATGAAAATATGGTTATTTCATTGATTTTTTGTACTTTTGCAGAAAATTTGGGGAGGCATGTAGAATGCTGATACCTTATGTCTATTAAAATATAAAATTATTTAGGTTGAAAAGATGAAAGCATTTGTTTTTCCTGGGCAGGGTGCACAGTTCCCTGGAATGGGTAAAGATTTGTATGAAACCAATTCTTTAGCTAAAGAGTTGTTTGATAAGGCTGATGAGATACTCGGTTTTAAAATTACCGAAATTATGTTCAATGGAACAGCTGAAGAGTTGAAGCAGACGAAAGTTACTCAGCCTGCGGTATTCTTGCATAGTGTCATTAGTGCACTTTGCATGGGTGAAGCCTTTGCTCCGGCAATGGTGGCAGGGCACTCTTTGGGTGAGTTCTCGGCTCTTGTTGCTGCTGGTGCGCTGAGTTTTGAGGATGGTTTGCGACTAGTGTATGCTCGTGCCATGGCCATGCAGAAGGCCACAGAATTGGTTCCGGGAACAATGGCAGCTATCATTGGATTGGCCGATGAAGTTGTAGAGAACGTGTGTCGGGAGGTGAGCACAGCCAACAGTGTGGTGATTCCCGCTAACTATAATTGTCCAGGACAACTTGTTATTTCGGGTAACGTGGAGGCGGTAAATGCCGCTTGCGAGAAATTAAAGGAAGCAGGTGCCAAGCGTGCCTTGCCCCTGCCTGTTGGCGGAGCATTTCATTCTCCGCTGATGCAGCCTGCCAAGGATGAGTTACAGACTGCCATTGAGCAGACGGAGATCAAGACACCGAAGTGCCCTGTCTATCAAAATGTGAATGCTAAACCCCATACTGACGCGGCTGAAATTAAAGAAAACCTTACCCGTCAACTGACCAGCTCTGTTCGTTGGACAGCTTCAGTACAACAAATGATAGCCGATGGGGCTACCGATTTTACAGAGTGTGGACCTGGTAAGGCTCTGCAAGGAATGATAGCCCGTATTTCCCGTGATGTTACGGCTCATGGCATCGACTGAGAAAATACTGATTTACCAGGTGCTTCCGCGCCTTTTCGGCAATCGTAACACAGCCAACAGGGTGAATGGTACGATTGCCGAAAATGGTTGTGGGAAGTTTCGTGACTTCGACACGAGGCCCCTTCGTCGTATTCGAGAGATGGGGTTTACGCATGTGTGGTACACGGGGGTTATACGGCATGCTACGAAGAGTGATTATTCGCGTTACGGTATTCCCCGTCAACATTCGGCCATAGTGAAAGGTAACGCCGGATCACCGTATGCCATTGTCGATTATTACGATGTAGATCCCGATTTAGCAGTCGACGTGGAGAATAGGATGGGGGAGTGGGAATCTCTAATTGAGCGTACCCATCGTGCTGGTTTAAAGGTTGTTATGGATTTTGTGCCTAACCACGTGGCACGAGAGTATCAATCCATTGCAAAACCAGATGGGGTAGACGATTTGGGAGCACATGACGATACGGCTAAACATTTCTCTGCGGAGAATAATTTTTATTATTGTTGGGGACAGCCCTTTGAGCCTCTGTTCAATGTGGGTGACTACAAAGAAGTTCCAGCAAAGGCGACGGGAAATGACCGTTTTGACAATCATCCTGGTTGCGATGACTGGTATGAAACAGTAAAACTGAACTACGGCATCGACTATTGTGACGCAGGTGGAAGAAGTGAGCACTTTTCTCCTGAGCCTGACACATGGCGGAAGATGTTGCAAATATTACATTTCTGGGCATCGAAAGGTATTGATGGCTTCCGTTGTGATATGGCAGAAATGGTGCCTACAGCATTTTGGGCTTATGCCATAGAGGATATTAAACGGATCTATCCAAGTATTCTTTTCATCGGTGAGGTTTATAATCCTGCCCTTTATCGTGCTTATCTTATGGCAGGATTCGATTATCTATACGATAAGGTAGGCATGTACGACTGCTTGCGCGACATCGTATGTCACCGTCGCCCAGCATCTGATATCACCCGGCAGTGGCAGTCGGTTGACGATATACGCGACCACATGCTCTATTTCTTAGAAAATCATGACGAGCAACGAATAGCTTCTGATTTCTTTATAGGGAATGCGCGTGCCGCAATACCAGCTGTTGCGGTAAGTCTCTTAATGGGAAATAATCCTTATATGCACTATGCCGGACAGGAATATGGTGAAAAGGGTATGGAACAGGAAGGTTTTAGTGGACGTGATGGGCGGACAACCATTTTTGATTACTGGAGCGTTGACACCTTGCGTCGCGGTTTTTATGATCGGCGTGCACTAACAAAAGAAGAACGTCATTTGGAAGAATATTATAGCCGCCTTCTGCATATAGCAGCTAAGGGAACAGTCTGTAAAGGTGATTTCTTCGATTTGATGTATGCCAACCTCAATACCCCTCATTTCGATGCCGAACATCATTATGCTTTTCTTCGAAAAACAGAAGATGAGTTGCTGATAGTTGTGGCAAATTTCTCTGATAGCTCAGCCGAATGTCATGTGCTACTGCCTCGCCATGCTATAGAGTGTTTGGGTTTGCCGATAGGAGAGAGTGTCGGACGTGATTTGTTGACAGGCAAGCAGGTTCAGTTGACGCTACAACCCGATAAGGCTGTAATAGTAAAAATTCCCTCTTTCGGTGTAAGCATTTATAGTGTTGAAGTGGTAAGTGAACGTGAATAATCTCTGTGGTCTTATAGCCCCCAAGTTCAAAATAGAACCCTAAAAAACGTAAACACCGCGTTCTTTCCCTTTATTCACGGCGTTTCCCGAGAACGAACAATAGGTTTTTAGGGTGAAAAACGTCCCAACGTCCCAACGTCCCATTAAGGTGGTTCGAGTATGCAAATCAAGCCCCTATCCTAATAGATTATTATAATATATAATATATATATATATATATTATATATTAT
>CAJOIW010000022.1:0-38489 GCA_905234845.1 uncultured Prevotella sp.
ATGGTCCTGACGTTCCTGAGGGCAAGCAGAACTTCTTTGATGATGACGAGTGGCGTGAGGAGGACATCCTGCTGAACGTTAATCCTTGGGAGTGACCCCCTCCCTACTCCCCGAAGGAGAGGAAACTATCCAACGTTAGCGTTAGGAGAGAAATGAAGAATGAAGAGTGAGGAGTGAAGGGATGCGGTATGCCGTGAATGTCATATTGCTCATGCTTGCCATTCTCCGAGTGGGGAATGTTCCGGCAAAAGGGTTGCCTGCAGATACATTGGCAACTGATAGCAGCAATTTCGTTACTGCCAGCTTGCTCATTGGCTCACCACTACCCGCTATTTATTCTGTTTTCGGTCACGCCACGTTGCGCATGGAGTGTCCGACGTATCAATTAGACAACGTGTTCACTTTTGAAAGTGACCCCGACATCAGTGGATTCATGACGGGCGTGGCTGGTAAGGCAAAGGCTAAGTTCGTGGCGATTCCTGCGCAAATGTATATTAACGATGCGCAAAAGCTCGGTCGGGAGTTGTGGCAATACAAGCTGAACCTGACTCCAGATGAGAAGAAAGAGTTTTGGCGGCTGCTTGACCATGAGACAATGGCTGGTGCTTACAGGCATTTCAATCTGCTCTACACCAATTGTCTGACAACAGCCATCACAACGATGCAGCGAAGCCTTATTGGTGAGCATTTCGAGTGGGGACCGATGCGCTATCCCATGACACTCTGCGACGGTGATCTTTTCAGGTTGTCAGTACAGCATGTGCCTTGGTCAGAGTTTGTTTATGTGACCTTTGAGGGAACGGCCTATGATCGTTATTCTCCAACCGAGAACCGGCTTTTTCCGCAGATGGTTATCTCCTTGTTGCAAGATGCAAGTTTTGTGAATGACAGCACGGGAGAACGTCGTCCCGTATTGGCTGATAACGGGTTGATGGTGTTGAAGGGAAGACCATTAGAAACACCGTCCTTTACTCCTGTAATAGCCTTCTCTGCATTGCTTGTGTTGACATTGCTCATCACATTGGCAGAATGGTTGTTGCGGTGGCGGCGAATAGCAAAGATTTACGACATTGTGCTGTTCACGGCTCAGGCTTTCGTGGGGCTACTGATATTCTATGTAGCATTCTTTTCAGAGCTTTTTCCCGGCAAGTGGAATTGGTATCTCGTGGCTTTCTTTCCTGTGCCGTTGCTCATCTGGTTGTATTCGCGGAAAGGCCGTCCTGTCAGGAAATGCTGGTTGTGGTATAGCGCGGTGTTGGTGCTGTTTCTTTTGGCAACGCCTTTCTTTGGCGCGCTTGACCTTCCCCACCAACTGATTACGGCCTCGCTGCTGGTAAGAAGTTTGTGGCACGGTGTGAAGATGAAGACAAAATGACATAAGAACATAATAGTTTAAAGAAATTTAATGATGACGAAAATGAAGACATTAAGATTTGGTTTAAGTAACTGGTATCGTGTTGTGATGTTTATTTTCATGACAATACCTCTGAACGCTGTAGCTGGTGGCAGTACAAGTACGTATTATTATAGAGCTACAGCTAATATTTCTCCGTCGGGAAGTGGTAAGGTGTATGTTGACACATCGTCGACCGATAATCCGAATTACCAAACTTCTTCAACCAAGACTGGCAACCAAACGGCTGGTAGTGATGGTGCGCAGGTAACCTTCTATTATTATGCGCAGGCTAATAACGGCTACATTTTCGACCATTGGGCAAAAAGCTCTGCAAATGGTGAATCAGTAAGTGAGAATCCAAGCTTCAGTGTTACTGAGACGGTTGAATCCAAAAGTTCAAACTCCCCAACCTCGTTTACCTATTATGCGGTATTTAAAAAACAAACAGGTCTTGTAAAGGTGAATTCAGCGGACAACAGCAGAGGCTCTGTAGACATCAGCGATCCCGATAATGGGAATGGTGACCAGGTAACGCTCACGGCTTACCCCGATGTGTCGAATGGTGTCGTATTCCTTGGTTGGCGGAAGGGCAGTGCTACGTCGGGTGCTTATGTGTCGACGGATAATCCTTATACGCTTACGGTTAGCTCAGAAACTCAAGGAACCTATTATGCTTGTTTCAGCGCGCCGTTGGAACGCGTATATGTACGCCTCAAGAATAATCGTACGGGCAGATTCCTCAGTCTCTACGGAAATCAGCTCGCCACTATTCATCAGACAACCATTAGCAATACTACGATTAATGACGGTTACACTTTTACCAATAGTTTGAAAATGATTTCAGCAGCCGATGCGCAGGGAAATCCGACTACGGTTTTCTTGAGATCGGGTAATCCTTCTGGTGTCGGTGTCACTACTAATGCTAATCTCACTTTACAAGAAGTTTCTTTTAATCCGACACTTCAAAGTAGCAAAAGTCTGACCATGACACTCATGGCAGACGGAACCTATCAGATTTTTACAGAAGGCAGCGTAACAATATCAAACAACACCATTAACTTCACCTCTTTTCTCTGCGATGACGAATCAGGTTGGGCTGTGATGAAAATCATGGAAGAACCAGACACATGGAGTGTCTATGTACTTGACGAGAATACGGTTGACGGTGCCTTCGGTGCGAATACAAAGGCGAAGTACACCCGTGACGGGAAATACTATACGACAATGTTTACGACCTTCCCATATCAACTGCTTGACGGGGTTAAAGCCTACTATCTGCTGGCATCTGATGAGACTTCTTATAATGAGGCCACCAATACCGTGACATTCGCTGAGGTTACTACGGGTAAGGTCCCGGCGAATACTGCCGTCATCCTTGAGTGTATTAATGTCCAAAATACCAGTGGAACTACTGTTACTAACCGCCTGCTCCCTCTGACGGAAACGGTAGCGCCGATTGTTGGTGAAAGTGCAAATCTATTAAAAGGCTATGCTTCTCTAAACGGTTCTACCGTTGCGAATGACAGGGATCGTATGTATGTGCTTTCCGTTAATGGCGACAAGCTTGGTTTCTTCCACTACAGTAAAAATACCATGAATCCTAACAAGGCTTATCTGGCGTTGCCTGAGAGTATTGACGATAATCCGTTGGCTAAAACCATGACCTTTGCCTTTGGTCAGGAAGATGCAACGGGAATTTCAATAGCTCATAGTTCAGAGTCTATAGTCCATAGTTATGACGATACCGTCTACGACTTGCAAGGACGTAAAATAGTCCATAGTTCAGAGTCCATAGCTCATAATCCCAATGCGTCTAATTCTCAATTACGGCCAGGTATCTATATTGTGAATGGTAAAAAGATTGTCATTAAATAACATTGTGTCAGTATGGAAAGCAAATTAATATATCTCGTTCCGCAAATAGAAATCATCCGCCTACCCGAACCCCTTATGCTTGACCTGCCGGTCAGCAATGCGGAGGTTGACGACGAGGCCGCTAAGCAGAGCATTAACGATGATGATTGGATTGACGAGTCATCGTCAGCCTTTCACGACTAATATGCAGGGCTGCCATGCCCGTATACTTCGGATAACTATAATGGTCATCCGAAGCAAATAAATAAAGTATTGGTGTCCGGTAAAAATCGGCCTGCTAAGGCTAACAGCTCATAGCCCAGGGCATCGCCCTGGGTAAAGGTGCGCGTAAATTGCGCCCTGAAAGGGCAAAAGCATTGACCCTCAACGCTTTTGCCCTTTCAGGGCGAATGTCATATGTTCGCCTTACCCAGAGCGGTGCTCTGGGCTGGGTGGAATTGGCCTTGCAGGCCACCTTTACAAGCCTCAGAGATAATCCCTTTGTCTATAGAACCTTCGGATTAACAAGTCTAAAATTTAGCGGACACCAATATAAATAAAGAGGATATGCCAGTAAAAGGCTATATCCTCTTTTCTCTTCTCAAGTTTTATGTGGTATAGATAAGTGAAACGTGGTGTTTCTTATGCATAAACGTGGTGTTTATTATATGAAAACGTGGCGTTTATCATGTAAAAACGTGGTGTTTTTAGCGTGAATACTGCATCATTTCGTGTAGTATCTTAGAGAACCGAGGTGGAGTTCTGGGTGGAGGAGAATGATGAACTCTCGCAGAAGGAAATCGGGTCGAAAGGAGATTTCTTCGAAATAGGGTTGTTTGAGGGTATTGCACTGGTAGACGTTTCCTGTCTGAAAGGCTCGTAGCATTTTGTAACCGTGGTATTCGGCGATAAGTTGTTGGGGGCTGAGCGGTCGGGAACCAGTATATTTGAAAGCCCAAATGTCGATGTGTGAGGCATGGGCGAGTACGGCTTCGGGTGATAGGGCGAGGGAGCCTGATTTAGAGAGATGAGGGTTGATGAGAGTAGTGGGTGGAGTTCCTCCTGCATCGGTAATGATTTGCGCGACAGAGGAGTTTCCGCCAGGTACGTACCAGACGGATCCCGTCTTGCGTTCGGTGAGGAGGACGGGGCGAGTTTTCGTCTTTTTCGCTATACTCTTTAGTGCATGATAGGTGCTGTCGACGACATGAAAGAGGGAGTCGGCCTCACGTTCTCGACCATAGAGAATTCCGTAGAACTTCATCCATTCGGCGCGTCCGAGGGCAGTAGGCTCCATGTATTCGGCAGCTTCGATGATGGGAATGTTGGTCTTTTCGATCATTCCGAATCCACCGCTATTTTCAAATGGTGAGACAATGAGGACCTGTGGGCGGAGGCTGACAATTTTTTCTATGTCGGGCGACATGCTGTTGCCGCAGTCGGCTATTCCTGATGAGTGTTGAGAGTTGAGAATTGAGGGGTGGATGTATTGTCTGTCGCACACACCCGTGATGGCTTTACCCGCATCGAGCCACTGGAGTAGCTGACAATGGGCTGCGGTGAAGACGATGGAGCGGGTGACAGGGGTGGTGATGTTATAGGTGTGGAGAGTCTTTCCTTTGTGCCAAGGGTCTTTTAGGGTAACTATAGTATGGTCGCTGTATCTTACCATGACAATATTACGCGCATACTTCATGGGGATGAGAGTTCCCTTTTCCCCATTGCGTGAAGAGGCGAATAAGGTTGCAGAATCCTCGATTACTGTGCTTTTGTGCGTAAGGTGGGATTCTCCTGATGAGGTAGAAGGAGCCTTTGGAGATTGTTGGCAGGCCGCAAGGAAGGAAAGCAGCAGAAGTAGCGGTTTATAGGTCATGGTTACAGTAGGAAGAAATTTATTTACTATTTAACAATTTACGATTTACAATTTATTAGTCTATTTTGTTATTTATCTATTTCTTCACAACAAAATGTCACTATGACGTTGTGCGGAGAATAGAATTGTAAAATCAATAAATAAATTGTAGATCGTAAATTGTTAAATAGTAAATTCATTGTAAACCAATATTAATTGACATAGATAAGAGTTCCTGGACTGGTGGCGCTTGTGGGGAACTGGCCGCAAAGGGTTCCGTCAGCTTTGTAGTGTACGACATAGCCTGGCAGAGTGTAGCTGCCGTAGCCAGTATCGGGGTCTTTCGATAGTGAGGCAATGAAGATGTCACCGGTTTGTGCGATGGCTATTTGTGTCGGTTGGAACACCTCACTGCCGACAGCAAGGTCGGATAGGGTTGCCGTGCGTGTGTCGTAGACTTTATAGGTAGGCTGGTAGTATGGACTGCTGATGAGGAAGAGCTTGTCTTGGAACACAGCCATATAGGTTGCCGGTGCTATATCGGTGACATTATCGGAAGCGTCTATCTTCTGCACCAATTCTCCTGCATCATAGTAGTTACCCCATGAGCAGACATAGACGTTGTTGCCGACGGCGATGACTTGGTTGGGGTTGGCGTTTACGGTAATGTCTTTCTGCTTGGCAAGTGTCTGCGGGTTGAGTTTTACGACATTGGTGTTGTAGGTGTAGTCACTATTCCATGCGTTGCAGACATAGAGGCTGCCATTGGCTGCGGTAATGCCTTCAAGGTTTGCTCCGATGACTTCAGAGGTGGCGACAACTTCTCCTGTCGCAATTTTTATCTTGGTTACTTTTCCCGTATAAGATGTGGCATAGAGGTATCCGCCTGTGGCGCACAACTCACGCGGTTGGCTAATGCTGATAGGGGAGCCTGCTTTCAACGTTTTCAGGTCAACAACCTCAATCCGGTTCTCGTCGGTAGATGCAATGAAGAGCTTCTTGTCTGCGATGATAGCATGATTGGGTGTGCCGCCGAGTGACCGTCCGTTGACCGTCTCAAAAACGTTAGATGTAAGTGTGCCTGAAGCGGCATCCCAGTAGTCAAGGGAACCATTGATGTTAGCAAAATAGCTGCCTTCGTTGAGAATAAGTAGTCCTTTGGTTACGATTTGTCCTTCAACCAACCCTCCATTGTCATCGTCATCGTCGTGACAAGAAGAAAGGGTAAGGGATGAAAGACACAGGATGAGTACTGTGCAGAACAGGGTGGATGTGGTCTTTAGCGTGGCATGCCACGTCCCTACATGCAGATTGGTTTTGTTTTTTGTTTCCATAGTTGTTTTTTATTTAATAATTAATAGTGAATGTTATTCTCCATGATCGGCCCGGCATGGGATAGTGGGCCACGATTTCGTATTGCTTGTCGAAAATATTGAGCAATGAAGCGCGAATGGTGATGAATGTTTTTTGCTTATTGGTTATTGGTTTATGGTTTGCGATTGGGCATTTTAAATAGAAGGTGCGCCATAGGCCGAGGTCGGTTTCGGCGTAGCCTGCCAGTCGTGTACTGGCGGCATGTTCGTTAGTAGTCCAGCGATGGCTTATACCATCGTTTGTAACCGATAGGTTTACCCATGGATTTGCCCATGAGAATGAGACCGCATAGGAGTGTTCGGGGATGTAGGCAATCTGGTTTCTGTAATTGGGTGACTCAGGATTAGTGCGGTTCTCCACCCTCTGTCGGCTATAGTTAACCGTTAATCCTAATGTATGCTGGTTATGCGGTTGCCAGGAGATATCGGTTGTCAAATCAATGCCGTGTGCCTTGGTCATAGCCATGTTCATCCTTCGCCAGATGAACATGTTGAAAGGTATGCCGATAATTTTGTCTTTCACCTTATTCCAATATAGGTCGGCAGTAGCGGCTATGCTGAAAGTTTGTCCAATGTGGTACTCCCATGTGAGTCCGACATTCCATTGTTGCGTGTGTTCCGGCTTCAAATCGGAGGAACCGATATGGTAGAAATAAAGTTCGTTGAAGGAAGGTATCCGGAAGATGCTTTTCCAAGAAGTACGGAAAAACAGTTGTTTGTGAGGGAGCAGTTGATACGATAGGGTAAAGCCCCCTCCAAACCTCCCCCCACTGGAGGAGGCTCTCTGCCACCCCATCCCTCCAAACCTCTCTTCACCGGAGACTTTTTCTTTTTCAGTTTCTTTTGAATACTCCTTGTTTGTGGAGGAAATAGAAGCATGAGGGATGAGCGTAGAGAGTGTGCGGGCTGTTATGGATAATCTTGGCCATTGCATTTTGGCTGTTAGTGATTGTAGAAACGTGTTGCGACGGGGGCTTCCATTTAATTGTATAGTGTGGTTCATTCCGTTCCAGATATAGTCGGATGCATAGCACATGGAGAGCCAATTGGTCGGTTTGTAACTGAGGGCTGCCGAGATATAAGCTTCTCGTTGCAGATAGCGTGCACTTGAAGCGCCGCCTGTCGGCTTCTCGTTTTTATAGTCGGTTGATGACCAAGTCAGCTTTCCGCTCATCAGTAATTGCCATTGTCTCCCCAATAAACTATGCCATTGTGCTTGTCCGAATGCCGTCTTCTCATGCAAGGTCTCATCATTCTCTGCTGTGTATAGATGTACTATTCCTGGTAGTTGGCGACGGTTATCGTAGTAATATATTTTGGATGTCAGCGTATTTGCCTCATTGATTCTCCAATCCATATTGATTTCCCCGTGTCCACTTGTCATCCTGCTGTTTGTCCGTCGCTCGCGAGTGGTGAGATTGACATTTCTAAGTGTGAAAGGATAGTCGTTCTCGGCATAGGTGTATTCGCCTTGAGCATTGAGAGTGAGCTGATGAGCAAAATTCTTGGTAAAGGAAAACGATGGGGAAGTCATTCCCCATGAGCCGAGTGTGATGCCGACAGATGAAGGAGGTGACGTGAGGGTGGAGAGAGGGGAGTGGAGAGAATAAATAGAGAGAGAGGCTGCTGAAGCCATGTTTCTTGCAGGCTGAAGAAGGAGTTCTTTGTCGCCTGTGTGCATGGAGAAACTGCTCATATTGGTCAATGAGTAGCGCGAGAGATCTATCTCCCCTGTCTGGCAATCGCCCAATGCGAAGCCGTCGTAGATTACAGCCGTATGTTGTGATCCCATGCCGCGTACCGACACGGTCTTCATTCCTCCGGCACCGCCATAATCGCGTACGGTGATACCTGCTATATGGCGTAGTAATTCTGCCATAGAACCTATGCCTAATTTTACCATGCGAGTATGGCTGAACGACTGTACGGGTATAGCGGCTCCTGCATGCACTTCAGAACGGGAGGAAATTACCTCTATGCCGTCCAAATCGTACACGCGAAGCCATGTAGAGTCTGCATCTTGTGCGTTGCATAGACATACTGACAACAAGACAAACAGTATTAAGACAATACGCCTCATCTTGTATTTTCAATCTTTTATCTCTATCCAGAGAAAACATTTCCCTGCCTTCCTCGAGGCACAGGAAATAACTAAGGCAAAAGGCAGGTCTTCTGACTTGCGGACCGAGCTGAACAGCCTTCCCAAATCATCGTTAAGTACGGTGCTCCAGTGGCATATTTGTTCAACTCCTTGAAAGGAACGCTTACAGCAGCGGGACTGTTCGGGATTTTCACCTGATTCCCTTTTAATCGCCTGACTTTATAGGACAAGGCGAACCAATTGCGATGCAAAGGTAGTACAAACCGAGCGAAAAAGCAAATTTATTTGTAATTTTCCGATACTAAAAAATCACCTCATTCATTGGAATGTCATGTTCGTTGACGGGGAGATCAGAAACTATTTGGAAAGGATAACAGATGCCAATGAATGACTGATGGGTGCTGGATGACGGGTGCAGAATGGTGGCAAGGTATCTGTCGTAGTATCCTCTCCCTCGTCCAAGTCGTTTGCCATTGACAGTAAATGCCATGCCAGGGATGAGAAAAACCTTTTTTTGATGAGGGATGAGGGATGAGGGATGAGAAATGAGAGATGAAGGATGGGGTTCCATGATATGAAAGGCTCCTTCGTTAAGATGCTCTTCACCGTCATAAGGTAGAAAGGTGATATGGGTGTCATCGATAACACGAGGCAGCAGAATGTTTTTGCCTTGCCGATGCAGTTTTTTTATGACGGGGCGAATATCGACTTCGTCGGATAGGGGGTAGAAAGCCATAATGGTAGTGGCCTCAATGACCAAAGGGTGGTCGAGTAGTTTTTTGCATATATCTGCTGACCACTCATGAAGCTGTTCCGCAGAGTATTGTTTCCGCAATAGTCGTATATGCCTGCGGATCTCAACCTTGTCGAATAGCGTGTTGACCATTATGCCTGTGCTATCATTGTTACGTGCCGGTGGACGGAGAGATAATCATAAGAGGGTATCCCATAGGCGATTTTGTCCTCTTTTTTCCCATTCGGCTTACTGGGGAAAGCCTCTCCCTTGCGGAGTATGTCGAGTGCCGTCTTTATAGCGGGGTCGTCTTGGTTGAGGTATTGCGTCCAGGCTTGTTCATCAAGCATATTATAGATGATGCGACTGTTGATATGTCTTTGCAGGAGAGTGTGTGATTTTTCGATGAGCACATTTCGGCGACGCAACCCATGTTGGTCGGCATAGGTGGCAAACTGTTCAACGGTATTTTGGCGAATGAGATATGCTGCAAGGTCGGCCATCTCCTTGAAATTGTTGAGCTGTATTCGGTTGTCGTCGGTATAGGTGAAGGCAAATTGGAGGATGAGTCCACTCATAACCGCCTGTCGATAGTAGGATGTCACGTCGAGTGTATCTTCTGGGATGAATATATCGGGTGTAATACCACCACCACCATAGACTGTTCGTCCAAGTGTGGTGTGATATTTCGGCCCCGTATGCTTGATGCTGTCTTGGGAAAAGAATTCTCCATGCTGGTAACGAGTGATAATATCCTGTTCGTAATCTTTGTTGTCTCCTGTGGTATAGGGTTTTTGAATACATCTACCCGAAGGGGTATAGTAGCGGGCAATGGTAAGTCGTATCATAGAATGATCGGGGAATTCTATCTGTTGTTGTACGAGTCCTTTTCCAAAAGACCTTCGTCCGATGATAGTTGCGCGGTCGTTGTCTTGCATGGCTCCTGCAAAAATTTCTGAGGCTGAGGCGGATGCCTCGTTAATAAGAATAACAAGGGGAATATCTTTGTAGGTTCCGTAGCCGTCGGAGCGATAGTCTTGCCGTGGCGCTTTGCGTCCTTGTGTATAGACAATGAGCTTATTCTTGGGTAAAAACTCATTAATAATCTGTACAGCGGAATTGAGATAGCCACCAGTATTATCACGCAAATCAATAACAAGATTACTGAATCCTTCATTTGCAAGTGTGCTGAGGGCGATAAGCATTTCCGGGTAGGTGTTTTCACCAAAGTTCTTGATGCGAATGTAGCCGGTTTTCTTGTCGAGCATATAAGTCGCGCTGATGCTTTTCTGAGGTATATCCCCTCGTGTCACAGTGAAAGAGAGTGGCTTGCTATGTCCGTATCGTCGGATACCAATCTTGACTTTAGTTCCTTTCTTGCCTTTAAGTCTGCGCATAGCTTCTTGATTGGTAACGGTTTTACCTACAAATGCGTTATCGTCAACGCTGATGATTTTATCACCAGCAAGTATACCTGCCCGTTCAGCAGGTCCATTTTTTACAACGTTTTGTACGTGTATGGTGTCTTCGCGAATGACGAATTCGATACCCACACCAGAGAAAGAGCCTTTCAGATCATCACTGCCCATTTCAACCTCGTCGGCACTAAGATAGACGGAATGCGGGTCTAATTCGGCGAGAATCTGGGGCATGGCTTTTTCTACAAGTGAATCGATGTCAACCTTGTCAACATATTGATCATCAATGATATGCAGAAGGTTGTTTAACCGATTGCTTCCAGAGTTGATGATGTTTAACCTGTTGCCGGAAAAGTGGTTGGCGTAGAATGTACCAATGATGATGCCCACAACAATACTGATTGCCATGAGTAACGGCATGAAGCGGTTATTATTCTGATTCATATTAGCTTTACGTTTTTTTAGAGTATCTTCTATTTGAAAGGAATTCTTTATTGTCATACGGATTTCTCTCCGGCGTAGACAACTTCGATGTCGGCACGTTTCAAGAGATCAATGCCGTCTTCAAGACGATATTTTTCGGCATAGACAACACGTTTGATGCCGGCTTGAATGATGAGTTTCGCACATTCAATACATGGTGATGAGGTGACATAGAGTGTGGAGCCGTCACTGTTGTTTCCAGAACGAGCGAGTTTCGTAATGGCATTGGCCTCAGCATGTAGGACATAAGGCTTTGTCAGATTGTTTTCGTCCTCGCATTGATTCTCGAATCCACTGGGGGTGCCGTTATAGCCATCGCTGATAATCATCTTGTCCTTCACGACGAGAGCTCCTACTTTTCGGCGTTGACAATAGGAGTTTTCAGCCCAAATCTTTGCCATGCGAAGATAACGCAGGTCGAGTTTATATTGCTTGTCGTCTGTTCTCATTCTTTATGACTCATTAGTTATGTGTGTAGGTGTGATACCATTTCGTTCCAATAGTGCTTCGATAGTCGGTTCTTTTCCTCGGAAACGTTTGTATAGTGTCATGGGATGTTCGGTTCCTCCTTTGGAAAGTATGCATTCACGGAAGCGTTGTGCCGTTGATTGATTGAAGATGCCCTCTTTTTTGAATACTGAAAAAACATCGGCATCGAGAACTTCTGCCCATTTGTAACTATAATAGCCAGCCGCATAACCTCCTGCCATGATATGGGAGAATTGCACCGTCATGCAGGAGTCTGCAAGTTGTTCGGTGATGATGGCCTTTGCCCATGCATTCTTCTCAAATGTACGGATGTCTTCGTCAAATTTCTTATCCATGGTATAGTAAGCCATATCGAGTAATCCGAAACTGACTTGCCGCATACATGCGCTGGCCACCATGAAGTTGCGGCTTTTGATAATGCGTTCAATGTACTCATCGGGTAGAGGCTCGCCCGTTTGGTAATGAAAGGCAAAAGTGCGTAGAAAATCTTTTTCGACGGCAAAATTCTCCATAAATTGTGAGGGTAGTTCCACAAAGTCCCACCAAACATTTGTTCCACTGAGACTTTCAAAACGTGTATTGGCAAACATTCCATGTAGGGAATGACCGAACTCGTGGAGGAACGTTTCTACCTCCCCAAGGGTCAGCAGTGCTGGTTTTTCAAGAGTTGGTTTTGTAAAATTCATTACCACACTGACATGTGGACGAACGTTCTTTCCCTTTTTGTCAATCCATTGTCCTTGAAACTCGGTCATCCACGCACCCTCTTGCTTACCTTTTCGTGGGAAGAAATCGGCATAGAAAACGGCAAGAAAAGACCCATCTTGGTCGAAAACCTCGTATGCTTTCACATCAGGATGATAGACAGGAATATCTTTGTTTTCCTTGAAGGTAATTCCATAGAGACGTGTAGCTAGGCCAAAAACCCCATCTACGACTTTCTCCAGTTGGAAATAAGGCCTCAACATCTCTGCATCGATGTTGAACTTTTCCATTCTCAGTTTATGTGAATAGAATGCTATGTCCCAAGGCTGCATCTCAAACTTTTCACCTTCTATGCGTTTAGCCAGCAGTTTTATCTCCTTCACTTCTTCAAGAGCCGTAGGTTTATAGGCGTCTATAAGGTCGTTTAGAAGTTTGTAAACATTTGCTGTTGTGGTGGCCATGCGATGTTTGAGCACATAATCAGCATAAGTCTCATAACCGAGCAGTTGTGAAATCTCGCGACGAAGGTTAATCAATCGTGTACAGATGGCGAAGTTGTTGGCATCATTATCGTGAGTGCATACTGTGTTACGCGCTTTATAAAGTTGTTCACGTAGGTGTCTGCGTGTGGAGTAGGTCATGAATGGAGAGTAGCTGGGTGAGTCAAGTGTGAATAGCCAACCATCTTTGTCTTGTTCCTTAGCAGCTAATTTTGCTGCCTCTTGTGCTGTGTCGGGAAGACCGTCAAGGTCTTCCTCATTGGTAATATGCAGTTGAAAAGCTTTGTTTTCTTTTAAAAGATTCTGTGAGAATTGAAGAGTGAGCAGACCTGCCTCCTCAGTGAGTTTACGTAATTGATCTTTACCGTCTTCAGAAAGAAGTGCTCCACTACGTACAAAACCGTCATAACTGTTATCAAGCAGCATTTTTTCTTCGGGAGTAAGATCTCCATGGTGCTCGTAAACATATTTGGTCCGTTCGAAAAGTTGCTTATTGAGCGAAATATCATTGGCGTGCTTGGTAAGCAATGGACTCATCTTTTGTGCCAATGCATCGAGAGTATCGTTAGTCTCGGCACTAAGCATACATGAAAAAACATTTGACACACGGTTGAGTAGGTCGTAATAGTGCTCTCCTTTCGACGTGTCAGTAAAAATGATGGTATTCTCAAAAGTCGGTTCTTCAGGATTGTTGATGATAAGGTCAATTTCTTCCTTCTCTCGTTTCATTCCTTCGATGAATGCCTCTTCAAAATCTTCCGTGTGAATACTCCCAAATGGGACAGTATCGTGTGGAGTGTCATAAGGCAGGAAAAAGGGATTTATTCTCTCGTTTTTTTCTTTCATATCTTGATATTTCTATTTTCGGTGCAAAATTAGCAAATTTCTTTTATTCGTCTAATGTAATTAACAATTATCAGTGTGCGATTAACAATAAATAGGAAAAGATGATACTACATCTCAGAATCTAATCTGTTGCGCCAGAGGTATTTCCGGGTTTCATGTACAATAATACCATTTAGGAATATAAGAGATAGTAGATTGGGTATGGCCATGAGGGCATTCATGCAGTCGGCAATGTTCCATACAATACCGAGATTGGCAATACTTCCAATGAAGATGGCAGTTATATAGGCCACACGATAGCCAATAGTCCAGCGTTTCCCCTTTAAGTATTCCATGGCTCTTTCACCATAATAGCTCCATCCAAGAATGGTGCTGAAAGCAAAAGTTAGTAATCCAAAACTCAATAGCGGTGCACCGACATAGGGAATTTTGCCAAAGGCCAGTTTGGTTAGCGCTGCACCATCAGTGATGTTGATGTCGGGATAATGAATGATACTACTGACGATGACGATGCCTGTAAGCGCACAAATAACAACAGTGTCCCAGAAAGTACCGCTTGAAGATACTAATGCTTGCCGGACGGGGTTGCGAGTTTGTGCTGCTGCTGCGACGATGGGGGCAGAACCAAGGCCAGATTCATTAGAAAAAAGTCCTCTGGCGATGCCATATCTGGCAGCAGTCATTACAGTTGTCCCTACAAATCCACCTCCCAAAGCACTTGGATTGAATGCGGATTCGCATATAAGTTTGATAGCTGGCCATACATATTCGGCATTGATAGTCAATATATACAGACATCCAATAATGTAGAACAATGCCATGAAAGGTACTAGCGCTGCACAGACGCGGGCAATGCTTTTCACTCCTCCCAGCACAACTGCTCCTGCAAGAAAACATACGATGGCTCCTGTAATATAAGGTGAAATGCCATAGGTGGTCTCAGTTATAGTAGCAATGGCATTTGCTTGTACGGTGTTGCCGATACCAAAAGCGGCACAAGCAGTGAATATAGCAAACAATCGGGCAAGAGTCTTCCATCCTAATCCGTGTTCCAAAGCATACATTGGACCGCCACACATTTTTCCTTCGGATGTCTGCTGGCGGTATTTGATGGCGAGAAGACCTTCGGCATACTTCGTTGAAATACCAAAAACACCAGTGAGCCAACACCAAAGAACAGCACCAGGGCCACCTAAAGCTATGGCAGTTGCCACGCCGATGATGTTTCCCGTTCCAATGGTAGCAGCTAATGCTGTTGCCAATGCACCGAATTGTGAAACGTCGCCGGTTGCGTTGTGGTCTCTTTTTACGGAAAGTTTGATGGCTGTGAATATTCTCAGTTGTGGAACTCTCAATCGTATAGTCAGAAAAATATGAGTACCCAATAGCAGGATGACCATAGGCCATCCCCAAAGGAAAGTGCTTAGTTGCTCAAAAAAAATGTTCATTTTTTATGTTCTCCCTCAAATCGTATAGCTACATTGTTAAATCCCATTGACCGCATTAGATTATGGAATTGCAGGCGGGCGTTCTGTTTCGCAATTTCTATGTTACTCTCATTCAGACAGCGTTCTTTCATTTGTATGAAAGCACGGGTATACAGTGCTTCGCGTGCTTGATCGTTCCATGTACCACTCTCGAAAAAGGAGAGAGTGCGAGCCTCGTCTATGAATTGCTCGTCTAATAGCTTAATTGCTGGTAGTGTGGCAATAAGTGAATCACCTTCCTGTTTCAGCCAGTGTTTTTTCAGATCTTTCATGTCAACACCAAGGCGCAGAGTACCGTAATAGATGCGTACCAGTTCGTCATCGCCAAAGAAGCCAGTCCGGATTGTGTCTAAAATCTCCTCATCATAGACGGAAAGAAACTCCCACTCACCGATCTGCTCTATGGATTGTATCTGGGTTGGGGTTATGTTGATTTTGTTGCTATGATTGATGGATATAAAGTTGTCTTTATTGAGGTAGACAAGCGTGGTAGCACCAACTATTAATAACATCGTGATGCTAATAATAATCATCCAAAAGGTTTTTGACACCTTATTGACGAAAAATTGGAAATTATTTTTGTCCTGCATTTACAAATTACTTGTCGCTTGTCATTTCTTTTAGTAAATTCTCTAAGGAAAAATCCTTACGGAAGGTTATTGTGATGTCTTTTTCTTTAAATCCCATTTGAGTAATGATAGGAATGAGTGTACGTGCAGCATTCTCGCGAGCCGTTTCAACGACTCCCATTCTAGGAATGTTGTTGATAATGACTTGCCGCCCTTGACGTTCGTAAGAGGTGAGTTCTTCATCGCTAAAGTTCCGCCGTGTCAGCGACACATAACGTTTTACCTCATCGTGACGGATGCGGGTACTTGTCAAGGTTACTTGTGGGTCGGGTAGTATCAACTCAATTTTATCGCCTTTTCGAATGACATTTTCTTTTGAGAACCTTCCAAAATCAATGTATGCCTTAATAGTAGCGTCAAGGGGTATGGCTATTTTCCGCTTACCTAAAGGTAGGTCTATGCTGAAATCCTGCTGCATGAAGGTACCGTCTAACTTTAGCTGATCGTCGTGAGTAATAATTTTTCTCACATGGTATTCTGCAGCATACAGTTTAGAACATTTCTGTATCTGCATTACCATCATTGGAATCGTATCCAATGTGTTTGTACCTGCTTTCTCTTTGTTATTTGAGCATGAAGAGAGCAGTGCTAGTAGCAGAACATATAGGGATAGGTATCTTATAGTCATATATACAGTTGGCTCTGTTATATTGTTTGCAAAATTACAAAAAATATATCAAATTGTTGCCATTTCTCCCACTTTTTTGGATGGTATTTAAACTTTCTCTTTATTTTTCCGTCACATTAATGTGAGAAGAGAATAGATGTAGACGTACAAACATTCCGATAGGCACTAAACTGTATTTTTTAATTAATAATTTAAAGAAAGGAACATAAAATGAAAAGATTTGTAGTATCGGCCTTTGCCGTATTTGCTTTTTGCACAATGTCGATGGCTCAAATAGCCGATCAAAGACAAGGTCAAGGAAGAATGTCAAGAGAAGATATGGTGAAACACCGTACCGAACAGATGCAACAGCGTTATGGTCTTGATGAAACTCAGACGGCTAAAGTGCTTGAATTAAACACTAAATTTATGGGACAAATGCCGATGGGTGGCCGAAGAGGTGATTTTAGGAATAATCCACGTCCTGCTGGTGGTGACAACAAACGTCCACAAGGTGATCGGCCTCGCTTTACTCCTGAGCAGCGTGAAGCCCGCATGAAAGAGATGCAAGCCAATCATGAAGCTTATGAGAAAGAATTGCAAGGCATTCTCACGACAGACCAATATGCCAAATATCAGGAAGATATCAAGACGATGCGTCAACGTGGTCAGCAGCGCAGAGAACAATAACAACAATAGGTGTTAGACATTGTTTATAAGGATGACGCACCTTCTGCCATAATGGTAGAGGGTGCTTTTTATGTGCGTCAGAAACTAATTCTTATAAGGAGGCACAGTGTTTAGTTGAAATAATTTTTGAAACGATTGAAAATAGATTGGCGGGTAGCATTGTCGCCTCGGAAGTTATCGCTATCGCGGAATCGACTAATGGCTTCGTGCTCATCATGACTAAGAGTCTTGGGGATATATACACTGATGTTTACGATGAGATCGCCCATGCCGTTGCCGTAGCCTTGTACGGCGGGAAGTCCTTTTCCACGCAGTCGGAGCGTCTTGCCGGGCTGTGTTCCTGGTTCTATTTTTATTTTTACACGTCCGCCTTCTATGGTGGGAATCTCAACGGTACCACCAAGTGCAGCCGTTGGGAAGTCCAGCAATAGGTTGTAGATGACATCCTGATGGTCGCGGACGAAAGAGTCTGACGGTTCTTCTTCAATGAAAACTTGGATATTTCCGTTTATACCGTTATGTGGACCAGCATTGCCTTTACCAGGTACGTTAACAACCATCCCGTCTTCTACACCAGCAGGAATCTTTACCTCGACAACTTCTTCACCTTTGGTTACTCCAGTTCCAGAGCAGTATGTACATTTGTTTTTAATAACAGTTCCCTCGCCGTGGCAATGGGGACATTCTTGTTGGGTCTGCATCATACCGAGCATCGTGCGGACAGTTTTAACCACAACACCTTGGCCATGACAAGTGGGACATGTCTCAGAGCCACTTCCGTTTTGCGCACCAGTCCCATGACAATGACTACACATCACATCTTTTTTTACTTTGAATTTTTTAGTAACCCCTGTCAGGACTTCTTGGAGTGATAACTTTACTTTCAGCCTTAGGTCGCTTCCACGATATTGTCGGCTCCGTGAACCGCCGAATCCGCCAAACCCGCTGCGAAAACTGCCATGTCCTCCGCCGAAAAGATCACCGAAAATGTCGCCGAAATTACTGAATATATCATCAACGGAGAATCCACCACCAGAAAATCCACCGAATCCGCCAGGAGCGTCAAAGCCAAATTGGTCATACTGCTGGCGTTTCTGAGGATCGTGGAGCACATCGTAGGCTTCAGCGGCTTCTTTGAATTTCTCTTCAGCCTCTTTGTTTCCGGGATTGCGGTCAGGGTGATACTTGATAGCAATCTTCCGATATGCTTTTTTTATCTCGTCTTCTGTGGCTTTTTTGTCCACACCGAGAACTTCGTAATAGTCTCTTTTCTGTGCCATATTATTATAGCTAACTTATGAAATCATGTACCGACTGCTACTTTTGCGTGACGAATGACTTTGTCGTTTAGCATATAGCCTGTTTGTATGCAATCGATGACTTTTCCTTTTTTCTCATCTTCTATTCCAGGAACCATGGCTACAGCTTCGTGAAAGTCGACATCGAAGTCTTTGCCGTCAGTGTCAATTTTTTTCACGCCAAGTCCCTCAAGTGTCTTCAGAAATTTCTTAAAAATGAGTTCCATTCCTTCTCTGATGGCTTCTGTATCATCGGAATGTGTATCTGTAAGTGCGCGCTCAAAATCATCGAGAATCGGGAGTATAGCTGTAATGGCTTTTTCTCCGCCGTTCAAGATAAGTTCGGTCTTTTCTTTCAGAGTGCGTTTCTTATAGTTTTCAAATTCGGCAATTGTCCGCAAGAGTTGGTCGCGTAGCTTGGCATTTTCCTCTTGAGCGGCTTCCAAAGGGTCTTTTTCTTCGGTTTCTACTTCCACGTCGACGTCGTTGTCGGCAACTTCGGCTGTAAACTCTTCTGTTTCAGTTGTGTTGTCACAATTCTCTGAAGTTTCGTTTCCTTGCACAGTGCGAACATTATCTTCGTTGTTTTGTTCTGTGTATGCTGTTTCTGGTTCTTCTTTCTTGCTCATAGTCTTATGCTTTTTTATAATTAATTAGCAAATAGTGTGCCAAAACAAGCAAAATGCCGCAAGTAAATGTTTACTGTCGGCATTTTGCTCATTGAATTATGACCTGGATGTAACCGCATTTGTAGTTACTGGTTATACATACGTGTTTTTTGTTCTTTGATTTGCTCATCGTAGATGTAATCGTCGTAGTCCATCAACTTGTCAATAGTGCCAGTAGGCGTGAGTTCGATGATGCGGTCGGCGACGGTTTGAATGAATTCGTGGTCATGGGACGCAAAGAGTATGTTGCCTTTGAACTGGATGAGATTGTTGTTGAAGGCTTGGATTGATTCCAGATCAAGGTGGTTGGTGGGTGTGTCGAGGATGAGGCAGTTTGCGTTTTTGAGTTGCATTCGTGCAATCATACACCTCATTTTCTCACCTCCGGAGAGTACGTTGACTTTCTTTTCCACCTCTTCCTGTTTAAAGAGCATTCGTCCGAGATAGCCCTTCATCACGACTTCATTGCCTGGCCCGTATTGTGAGAGCCAGTCAACGAGGTTAAGGTCTGATTGGAAAAACTCTGTGTTGTCGAGAGGAAGATAGGCTGTTGTGATGGTGATACCCCATTTGAAAGTCCCTGCATCGGCCTCGCGGTTGCCGTTGATAATCTCAAAGAGTGCCGTCATGGCTTTTGGATTATGGGAGAGAAATACGGTTTTTTGTCCTTTCTCAATGTTAAACGACACATTGTCGAAAAGCACAGTTCCGTCAGTGTCTACGGCTTTCAATCCTTCCACCTCGAGTATTTGATTGCCTGGCTCACGCTCCATGGAGAAGATGATACCAGGGTATTTTCTTGTAGATGGGGTTATTTGTTCTACGTTTAGTTTCTCGAGCATTTTTTTGCGCGAGGTTGTCTGTTTTGACTTGGCTACGTTGGCAGAGAAACGACGGATGAACTCCTCCAGCTGCTTGCGCTTTTCTTCGGCTTTCAGTCGTTGGTTTTGAGCTTGACGGAGTGCCAATTGTGACGATTCGTACCAGAAGGAGTAATTGCCAGAAAAAACGGTCACTTTTCCAAAGTCTATGTCGACAGTTTGAGTGCTGACGGCATCAAGGAAGTGTCTGTCGTGGCTAACCACGAGTACACATTGCTCCAGTGAGCTGAGGTATTCCTCAAGCCACTGCACCGTGTCGAGGTCAAGGTCGTTGGTAGGCTCGTCGAGTAATAAGTTGTCTGGATGTCCGAAGAGGGCTTTGGCCAGCATGACACGCACTTTCTCGTTGTTCGACAGTTCGGCCATCTGCATATAGTGGCGATCTTCCTTTACACCGAGGTTCTGCAATAGCTGTGCGGCCTCACTTTCAGCTTCCCAACCATTCATTTCGGCAAATTTCAATTCAAGGTCGGCGGCACGATTGCCGTCTTCTTCCGTCATCTCTGGTTTAGCGTAGAGTGCTTCGCGCTCTTTCATGTTCTTCCAAAGGGGCTGATGCCCCATGAGAACGGTGTCCATCACGGTGAAGTCGTCGAATTTGAAATGGTCTTGGTCGAGCACAGAGAGACGTTCTCCTGGAGCCATTTCAACGGTTCCTTTATTCGGTTCCAGTTCACCGCTAATAGCCTTCAGCAAAGTTGATTTGCCGGCTCCGTTGGCTCCAATAATGCCATAGATGTTTCCACTAGTAAACTTGATGTTGACGTCTTTGTAGAGAACGCGCTTGCCAAATTGAATGGCGAGATTGGTAACGGTTATCATTCGTTTCTTTTTGACTTGTTTGTTTATTCGTGTGCAAAGGTACAAAAAAACGATGAAAGATTGTGAATGGAGAAAGAATTTCTTTTAAAAAAGCGAAAAACACAGGATGGATAGCTAAGTAAGGTTCCACCTTATATATATACTACAACTTGACGTCGTGTAAAATTAAGTCAGACGGAGCTACTTCATATACAATAGATGACCCTTCATTGTGCAAAGACAGTATTTCGTGAACTAAAAGCTAAGGTTTTATCAAGTAATAGTATATATTTTACCCGGTAATATATATACTTTTACTGAGTAATATATATACTTTTACTCAGTAATATATATACTATTACTTTGTGAAAGATAGTTTCCCGCATCGTGATGGGTCGTTTTTCAGTTTGTGGGAGGATGTTTGTTGTTATAGTGGCAATTAGGAAGAGCTTGTTGGTGTTTTAATAGACCTAATGCGTAGATGTCCACCAGGCGGTTTGCTGTTTGGAAGTGCTGATGCTTTCGTTTGTGGAAGGGTCGCTGATTGCGAGGCCTGAAAAATGGTGGAGTGGGAGAATGGTTTTACCTGCTGCGGAATAAATATTTTCCGTAGCTGCTTTGCATATAACTAGTTTGGCAAGTTGTTCCTCAAAACGGGCATAGAGGTCGCGGCGCTCACCGCAGAGGTAGTCTGCATAGTCGCCGAAGTCGAAATAAATGGTAGGTGTCCAATGGGAAGCATCAAGGTCTTGCAACGATTCTGTCTGCGACGTGTCGAATATGCATTGGCTATTTATTTCGTGCATAAGGATAGCCATATTGTCGACTTGTCGCAGGTCTGTAACGGCCAGTGTGCCGTAGGGCATGGGCCGATTATCGTTTTTGTAGTTTTCGTAGAAGTGAAGGAATTGCTGGCATATGGCAGTATAGTCAGGCAAGGGGGAGGTCAGAATGGGAAACAATAGATGATAAGGCATTCCGTAGGCCATAATCTCGCTTGTGGAGGCAATAAGGTAGTCGGCTGTGTGACGCAAGTCGTAGGCCACTTCAATGGTGGAAAGATAACAATCGTCGAAAAGGATAAACTGCATATGCATGTCGGCAAGGTCGATGGCTCTGGCAAGAGTGGCTATTTCTATTTGGTAGAGACCGCTGGTGCCTCCGAAATATCGGGTGGCGCGTGCTTTCGCAGAGTGTTTGACAGGTAGCCATCCCTCACCGTGACTTCCCACAATGAGGGCATATTGGTGTGCTGGTGCTGATACTTTAGTGTCGTTCAGAATGTTGGCAATTCCTTCGACGGTAGATAATGCGGGTTGGTTGTATCGGTAGAGCGTGTCTCGGTGGCATTGACCATTTCGGTAGGCAATATCGACAAGTGCGGCACGTGAGGATGTAAGGGAGATGAAAACGAGCAGACGACAATCTCTTAATCCGCCAGCATTGGCTATCGCCTGCTCAATATCGCTTATATTTTGCTGGAAGTTGGCGTACAGATTATTGTTGTCTCCACTATAGGGCAAAAACATGAGAATTGTTTTTTCTGCTGTGGTGGGCACCTTTGGAGAAGGCTCGTCATGATGAGAACAGGAGAAAAACAGAAAGAGGGACAACAATAGAAGTCCCTCTATGATAGTTTTTCTTTCAGGCATTTTCTCCTTCATTTTTTCTCAATTCTTCGAGCGTGGCCTTGAGCGCAGCAATTTTTTCTTCGCTATCAGCTTGCTTCTTGCGTTCCATGGCTACGACAGTTTCAGGTGCATTTTGTACGAAGCGTTCGTTGGCGAGTTTCTTCTTTATACCAACAAGGAAACCTTCAAGGTGTTTCAATTGTGCCTCAGCTTTTTCAATTTCGGCATCAATATCAATGAGAGAACCCAGAGGAACGGCATATTCGTCGGTGCCGACCATGAAGGCCGATGCGTCGGCAGGTTTTTCTGGGCAAATCTCAATGCTTTCAAGGTTGGCCATCTTCGCGATGACGTCATTAAAGTCGGTGTATCGGTTGTTGCCGATAGTCAACAATTGGAGCTTCTCTTTAGGTGCGATGTTCTTCTGATTACGAACGGTACGTATGCCCGAAACAATCTGTTTCACTTGCTCAAAATCGGTAATAAGCTGGAGGTCTTCTTCCGTTGGAGTTTCAAGTTTCAGACACTCACGCATGATGCTGTCACCAGGGTCGCGGTCATAAAGATGCTGCCACAGCTCTTCGGTGATAAAGGGCATGAACGGGTGGAGCATCTTAAGTAATGCGTCGAAGAATCGGAGTGTCTGTTCGTAGGTTTCTTTGTTAACGGGTTGTGCCTTACCGTTGATATATGCAGGTTTCACCATTTCAAGATACCATGCGGAGAACTCATCCCAGAACAGCTTATAAACAGTCATTAGGGCATCGCTGATACGATATTTAGAGAAGTGGTCGTTAATCTCGGCGTTAGCCTGTCTCAACTTTGCCTCCATCCATCTAATGGCAATGTCGTTTTTATTTTTATTAGATATTTCTTCAACCTGCCATCCTTTTACAAGTCGGAAGGCATTCCATATTTTGTTGTTGAAGTTGCGGCCTTGTTCGCAGAGCGTTTCGTCGAATAGAATATCGTTGCCGGCAGGAGCAGAGAGCATCATACCCATGCGGACTCCGTCGGCCCCAAACTTATCGATAAGTTCGATTGGGTCAGGACTATTACCGAGACTCTTTGACATTTTACGACCAAGTTTGTCGCGTACAATACCTGTAAAATAGACATTCTTGAAAGGGTACTTTTCCATGTACTCCTCACCTGCCATGATCATACGGGCAACCCAGAAAAAGATGATGTCGGGGGCTGTTACTAGATCTGAGGTAGGGTAGTAGTATGAAATCTCTTTGTTGCCAGGATTGTTGATGCCGTCGAAGAGACTAATGGGCCAAAGCCATGAGCTAAACCAGGTGTCAAGGGCATCTTCGTCTTGTCTTAGGTCTGAGATCTGAAGATTGGTATTACCGCTTTCCTTACGGGCGAGAGCAAGAGCTTCTTCTGCGGTCTCGGCAACCACGAATTTCTCTTCGTCATAATAATAGGCAGGAATACGGTGGCCCCACCATAATTGTCTACTGATGCACCAGTCTTGTATGTTTTCTAACCAGTTACGATAGGTGTTCACATACTTTTGCGGATAGAAGTGCATTTCGCCTTCAATAACGGGCTTGAGGGCAATCTCAGCAAAATGCTCCATTCTTAAGAACCATTGGAGAGAGAGGCGCGGTTCTATAGCTGTATCAGGATTGCGCTCGGAATAGCCGACTTTATTCACATAGTCTTCAACACGTTCCAATAGTCCCGCTTCTTCTAGGTCTTTGGCAATCTGGCGGCGGCAATCAAAGCGATCCATGCCGACATAGAGCGGACTCTGCTCAGAGATGGTGCCATCGGCGTTGAAGATGTCAATGGTTTCAAGGTTGTGAGCCTTACCTAACATGTGGTCATTGGTGTCGTGGGCTGGGGTGACTTTTAGACATCCGGTGCCGAACTCTATGTCAACATAGCGGTCTTCGATAACGGGAATCTCGCGACCGACAAGCGGCACTATGACATGATGTCCCTTCAGCCATTGATTCTTCGGGTCTTTGGGGTTGATACACATGGCTGTGTCCCCCATAATAGTCTCCGGTCGTGTGGTAGCAACTACTGCATAGTACCCATTCTCGTCTTTGTGGACGACATTGCCTTCGGCTTGAACATCTTTAGAAGCTTCAATATCTTTGACATAATACTTCAGATAATAAAGCTTGGAGTGTTCTTCCTTATAGATAACCTCTTCTGTTGAAAGGGCTGTCAGTGCTTTTGGATCCCAGTTTACCATACGTAAGCCACGATAAATATAGCCTTTACGATAGAGGTCAACGAAAACTTTGATGACACTTTCTGAGCGCTTCTCGTCCATCGTAAAAGCGGTGCGATCCCAGTCGCAGGAGGCTCCGAGGCGACGAAGTTGCTTGAGGATGATACCGCCATGTTCGTGAGTCCATTCCCAGGCATGCTTGAGAAACTCATCGCGTGTGAGATCGCTCTTCTTGATACCTTCAGCAGCCAGCTTTTTTACCACTTTAGCCTCAGTGGCTATAGAGGCATGGTCGGTACCGGGTACCCAACAGGCATTTTTGCCTTCCATTCGGGCACGTCGTACGAGAATATCTTGAATGGAGTTGTTCAACATATGCCCCATATGGAGCACACCTGTTACGTTTGGTGGTGGGATGACAATAGTGTAGGGTTCGCGCTTGTCAGGTTGTGAACTGAACAGTTTGTTGTCAAGCCAATATTGATACCATTTTCCTTCGACCTGTTGCGGGTCGTACTTTGTTGCTAATTCCATATAGTTTTTCTTGTCTTTGTTTCAAAAAGCTCTAACAGCTTGCAAAGGTACAAAAAAATAAGGGAACAAACGAATAAAGCGAGAAAATAATGAAATGGCTGCCCTATGTTTTCCAAAATCGTGCGGTAATATCTGCGAAAGACTGGTCGGGTAGTTGTTTGTAAAGACGTTGGTTGGTTGTGCTGTCTTTGAGACTGCCGAGGTGTGCGATATAGGGTCCTATCTTGATATAATCGAAATCAGTCTTGTTTATTTGTGAGGATATAATGGTTCTACCACTATACCATGCAGTGTGGAGGTGTGGATAACGTTCGTGTACGTAGACGGCAAGTTGGTTAACGGCTTGTGGTTCGGCATCACCACCCATGAAGGCGATGCAAGTAATGTCGGCACCGAACTCTTGAACAAACTGGTCTATGACAGGAGCGGTGAGAGGACTGCCCGTGTCGCTCCAGAGAAATTTGCTGTGGCATCCTGGGCAGCGACATGGGCAGTTTGAGATGTTAATGGCGAGTGTTACTTCATCAGGGATTTCTTGAAAGACAACACCCGTGTTTACGTATTTAAGCATCGGTCTTTATCGTATATTGAGGTTGTCCGGCGTAGAATCGGCGGTGTTCCTCTTTTTGGCGTGCTTCAGAGAAATTGGAAACGCGCTTGAGATAACCAATGATGCGAGTCATATAGTCGATGTTTTTTGAATGGCAGTGGGGACATTCCTTTAAATAACGTTTGTCAATGGTTCCACAATCATTGCAAAGTGTGTTTGGAATGTTGAACGTAAAGTAATTACATCCTTCTTTAGCTGCTACTTTCAATAACTGACGATATTGTGCTTTTGACAAATGCTCTTCAAGGTTCATATGGAGGGCGGAACCACCTGTAAGATGCTCGATATATGGTGCACCATGGAGTTTAAACTTATCGATGATGTTGAGGGAGGTGTCTTCTACAACATAGAAATAGCTGTTGTAGCAGTCGCGTGGCACGAAGTATCCATCTTCACGATCCCACTTAGCATGCTTTACTCCGACATTCTCGGCGGGTATCATTTCACAATTGAAGAGCACGTCTTTTGTTCGGTATTCCTTATTTTTCTTTTCTATAATACCTAGGATACCTTGTACGAAAGCGAGATAGTCGGGATTGTCGGTAATCTTAAGCCCCATGAATTCTGCTGCTTCTACCATGCCGTTGATTCCAATGGTGAGATACTGGCGACCGATGTTGATATAGCCTGCGTCGAATAGAGGTAGCATACCATGGGCTTGCAGGTCTTTGAGGTTTTCGTTGTAGGCAAGTTGTACTTTATGACAAAGGTCTACTATATCGGTTAGGAATTCTTTATAGTCGAGTTTGTTGTTCACAGCATATTGTACGCACCGGTTCAGATTGACAGTGAGAACACTCTTTGAGCCTGTCGACACACCACCAGCTCCCAGAGTGTAGCTAAAACCATTGTCCTGGATCTCATTGCGCAGGCGGCAACATGAGGAAAGTGAGTCAGCGTTATCACTCATATAAGTGAAGAAGGAATGACCTTCAGCATACATCTCGGCGGTGAAGTCTGCCCATTCCTTATCCATGCAGTCACCGTCTTTGGTGAGTAATGCCATTGTCTCGACGGGGAAGGTGAGCACGGTTTTGGTTCTTTCCTTATTAAACCATTTCATAAAACGCTTCTGCAACCATGACAATCCTTCCCAGTCTGGTTGACTTCCGTCGGGGAAGTAAAAATTACCAAAGAGACTCTCGAAGTAATAGCGGTCATAGTAGGCAACGTTCCAGAACACAGCCTGATAATTACGTGCTCCTGTTGGCTGATTGATGGAATAGACAATCTGCTCAAAACAGTCGGTAATCACTTTGTCGATGGTGCGTTGTTTGCGTGAGAGGTCGACAACCTTATCGGCTTCTTTGTAATATTCCTTGCCGTACTCAAGTCCAATGAAATAATTGAGATACATGAGGAACTCAGGTGTAGCGCAGGCTCCACTAAGCATTGAAGAAACCATGAATACCATGTTGACAAAGCCCCCACAAAACGATTTGAGATTTGTCGGTGCTGTTGAGTTGCCACCAATACCAGCTGTTCCACCTATGAGCCAGGGATACATGGTAATCGAAGCACAATAGTTTGCCAATGAGGTTTCATCATTTTTATAAATAAAATGCTTTTTTAGTTTATCAAGATATTCGTTGGCCAAATCTTTACCATACATTTGTTTGATACGATCTGTCAGCAGGCGGCGGTTGAGACGAATGAAATTTGATTTTGGCAATTCACCTATCAAAGTTGCAATATTTTTATGTTCAACGTTTGCGTTGGCATCATATTTTGACCCCGTAGCGGCATTGGCCGCATCACAATAGTCTGCCAAAAATTTCAACTTGTCTAACGTTTCGCGGTCTTCGGTGTGTTGTTGCCGGTATAGCATGAACGACTTGGCCACGCCATAGTAGCCTTCACGCATCAAAGCTACCTCAACTTGGTTCTGAATGTCTTCAACCTTTATGTCATCGTGAATATCTAAATGGCTGAGTATCTTTGAAATACTCCCAAGGTTGGTTGGCTCGTTAACGGACTCGAATGCCTTGACAATAGCATTCATGATTTTGTCTAACGAGAAACTGTCTTTTGTCCCGTCGCGTTTGGTAATTGTAAAGTTTTTAATCTCCATAGATTTATTCGTTTTGGAAAACTTCTTTCTTTTTCTGTTGACAAAAGTTTTCCATTTTGTAAAACTTTTGCTAAGAGAATAAGGAGAAAGGTTTTCTTTTTTGTTTAACAGAAATCGTATGCAAAATTACAACTTTTATCAACATTGTCTATCATTTCTGGCAAGAAAATTTTCACTTTTTACGTTTTTTAACGTTTTATTTTCTTCGATGAAATGGTCGTTTTTTCTTATCCTGAAGTTGTTAGTTCTTGATTAATAGATGTTTATCGTTTTTCCTATAAAGCAGTCTTAGAGTGTATAAGCTATTGAATGATTTTTCTTTGTGAAAGTTGAAATATTAGTTCTTGTGTTAGTGAAAGGCAATATATATGTTAAGAAGCGCATTCTTCAATAAAGAACGCGCTTCTTAAAAAGAAAGATTCTGTGTTAATTTCTTTCTATTCAATAACGACAAGTGGGGTGTCTTCCATCACGTTTTCTCCTTGTTTTACGAGGATAGCAGTAACCGTTCCACTTTTTTCTGCTTCAATGCTGTTGGCCATTTTCATGGCTTCAAGTACGAGTAGCGTATCTCCCGTATTAACTTGTTGTCCTTCACTTACCTCGATAGATGTGATTACACCAGGAAGTGGGGCTTTTACCGCATTGGCGGTGTTTATGTTTGCAGTAGGTTTTGTTGTTTCCTCGTTTTCGGTAGGTTGTTGATTAGGACTACCCAATACCACTTTTTTCTTTTCGGGTTCTGTTTCGGGTTCCATTTCCACTTTAAAAACTTCACCGTTAACGATTACTTCAGCAACATTTTCTAAAATATCGCCAATGGCTACCTTATATTCTTTTCCTTCGATGGTATATTTATATTCTTTCATATCTGTTTTTGTATTTTTATGGTTTTGGGGTCATTGAGAGGAACTTGGCATTCCATAGTGTGTGGCGCGGCTTAATAGTGATGAAGCCTGGTTCACGATCATGCACATTGTTACCTTTATGCTCATGTAGAGCCAAAGCTATGGCTGCAAAAATATTCTTATCCATGTTTTACTCTTTTAATATTTTAACCATTTGGTCTTACATCGGCATACATCCATGTTTCTTTGCAGGCAACTGTTGGCGTTTGGTCGCCAGTTGGGCCAGCCCACGGCAAATACGGAAACGAGTGTTGCGTGGTTCTATTACGTCATCAATGTAACCATATTGTGCTGCTTGATAGGGGTTGGCGAAGAGCTCGGTGTATTCTGCTTCTTTCTCGGCCAGAAATGCTTTCACATCTTCACCTGCTTCTTTTTTCGCTTTAGCCTCGCGTGCGGAGAGGACTGCGACAGCTCCCGAAGCACCCATCACGGCAATCTCGGCAGTCGGCCATGCGAAATTGAGGTCGGCGCGAAGTTGTTTACATCCCATCACGATGTGACTACCGCCATACGACTTGCGCAAAGTAATGGTGATTTTGGGTACGGTAGCTTCGCCGTAGGCATAGAGTAGCTGTGCTCCATGCAGGATGACAGCATTATACTCCTGTCCAGTTCCGGGAAGGAAGCCTGGCACGTCGACAAGAGAGACAATTGGAATATTGAATGCATCGCAGAAGCGTACGAAACGTGCACCTTTACGCGAGGCGTTGGTGTCGAGTACACCGGCATAGCATGACGGCTGGTTGGCCACAACGCCTACACTCTGTCCGTTGAAGCGAGCGAAGCCGGTAATGATGTTCTTCGCAAACTTTGGCTGCACCTCGAAGAACTCGCCATTGTCGGTAATAGCTGTGATTACCTTATACATATCGTAGGCCTTGTTTGGGTCATCGGGCAGAATATCGTTCAACAAGTCCTCGGTACGGTTGATGGGGTCATCGCATTCTGTTCGTGGGGCTTCTTCCATATTATTGGAAGGCAGATAACTGAGAAGAGTTTTTATCATCTCCATCGCCTCTTCTTCGGTCTTAGCTGTGAATTGTGTTACTCCACTTTTTGTCGCATGAACACTTGCACCACCAAGTCCTTCTGCATCGATGGTTTCGCCTGTTACGGCTTTTACTACGGCTGGACCTGTAAGGAACATATATGAAGTGTTCTCCACCATGAGAATGAAATCGGTAAGAGCAGGGGAGTAGACGGCGCCTCCGGCGCATGGCCCCATGATGGCTGATATCTGCGGAATGACACCGCTAGCCAAAATGTTGCGCTCGAAAATCTCACCGTATCCGGCCAAAGAGCAAATGCCCTCTTGAATACGTGCGCCACCAGAGTCGTTCATGCAAATCATAGGAGCGCCGTTTTGAACAGCCATGTCCATCACTTTGCATATTTTCTGGCTCATGGTTTCTGAGAGCGATCCGCCATTCACGGTGAAGTCCTGTGCTGAAATATAAACAAGTCTGCCGTTGATAGTTGCGCTTCCCACAACCACACCGTCGCCAGGATATTGCTTTTTCTCCATACCAAAGTTGTGGCAGCGATGAAGCTTAAACATATCGTATTCCTCGAATGAGCCTTCATCAACAAGCATATCGATGCGTTCGCGTGCGGTATATTTGCCACGCTGATGTTGTTTTTCTATGGCTTTCTCGCCACCTCCAAGACGTGCTTGTTCGCGACGTGCCACCAACTCTTTTATTTTTTCTGTTTGTCTGCTCATGATAATGAGTTTTTATTTTCGGCTGCAAAGATACAAAAAAAAATTGGTCGGCTCAATTTTTTTTGTTACTTTTGCGGTCTGATGGAGAAAGATTTTTTTCAATCGCTGGTGGATGAGCCTTTTGCTATACAAGCAGAAGATGACCTTCGTCCGTGGTATGCTGTTCGGCTGTTTACGCTACGTACGGAAGAGGTGGCCACTTTTTTTAAGGAGAAAGGGCTGGAAATCTTTATCCCGATGGAGTGGACGGACTATGTTGATAAGGAAAACCACCGCCATCGCAAACTCCGTCCGGTGGTGCGTAATCTTGTCTTTGTCAAGAAAGTAGTTGAGGAGGCTGATTTCAAGAAGATTGTCGCTGATGGCACAGAGGTGTACAAGATGGCTGTGATGCGCAAGAGTAGAGACTCTCGTGAATATTATGAGATTCCAGCCAGTCAGATGCGGGAGTTTCAAATGATGTGCAGTCCAGAGATTGCCATGAAGAAGTTTCTTTCGGAGGATGAGGCGAAATTAAAGGCTGGTACACCAGTTATGGTTACTCATGGCCCGTTGAGGGGTATGACGGGTAAGCTTGTGCGCTCATCGAAAAAGTATTTCCTTTTGAAAGAAGTCCCAGGTATGGCCGTTATGCTGAAAGTATCGCGTTGGTGCTGTAAGGCGGTTGAGGATTAATCTCTCAGAACTCGCTTGTGAAGTGGAAGCGGATATGCTTGAAGTCTTGTTGCGCCATTGACAGGACATAGCCTGAGTCGGCAAGGAACACATCGCGTCCTTCGCGGTCTTTTGCCATGTATTGGTACTTGCGTTTCTTGAAATTCTCCAGTTCCTGGTCATTATCAGCTTCAATCCAACAGGCTTTATAGAGGTGTACGGGTTCCCAACGGCAGCGTGCGTTGTATTCGTGTTCGAGGCGGTATTGGATAACTTCGAATTGTAGTTGGCCGACTGTTCCAATAATTTTTCTTCCGTTAAACTGGTTGACGAAGAGTTGAGCCACTCCTTCGTCCATGAGTTGTTGTATGCCTTTTTCCAGTTGTTTTGCCTTCATGGGGTCGTCGTTTTCAATGTATTTGAACATTTCGGGTGAGAACGACGGTAGTCCGCGGAAATGTAGTTGTTCGCCTTCTGTGAGCGTGTCGCCTATTTTGAAGATGCCGTTGTCGGGTAGTCCAACAATATCGCCAGCCCATGCCTCTTCGACGGTTGATTTTCTCTGTGCCATGAATTGTGTCGGAGAGGTAAAGCGTAGGGTTTTCTCTTGTCGCACGTGGAGATAGGGTTGGTTGCGCAGGAATCTCCCTGAGCAGACCTTGCAGAATGCAATACATGAGCGGTGGTTGGGGTCGATGTTGGCGGTAATCTTGAAGATAAAGCCTGTGAATTTTTGCTCGTCGGGTTCCACCATGCGCTCATCAGCCTTGGTGGGACGTGGTGATGGCGCAATTTCTACGAAGCAGTTGAGTAGTTCCTGCACGCCGAAATTGTTGAGTGCGGAGCCGAAGAAGACGGGTGCTACCTCTGCCGAGCGGTAGGTTTCTATATCGAATTTGGGATAAACACCGTCTACGAGTTCCAGATCGTCGCGTAGTTGTTGTGCGTCTTGTTGTCCTACCTGTTCATCGAGGGTTTCGCTGGCGATGTCTACTTCCATTTTTTCCGTTACCCTTTGCTTGTCGGGCTTGAAAAGGTCAAGCTTCTGTTCGTAGATGTTGTAGACACCTTTGAATTTTGCGCCTTGGTTGATGGGCCATGAGAGCGGGCGTACTTTTATTTGCAACTCCTGTTCGAGTTCGTCTAACAAGTCGAATGGGTCGCGTCCCTCTCGGTCCATCTTGTTGATAAAGATGATGACGGGAGTCTGTCTCATGCGACATACCTCCATGAGTTTTCTTGTTTGTGTCTCAACGCCTTTTGCCCCGTCGACAACGATGATGGCGGAGTCTACGGCTGTGAGCGTACGGAAGGTGTCTTCTGCAAAGTCCTGATGGCCTGGTGTGTCAAGAATATTTACCTTATATTCAATGTCAGAGCCTTCGGGTGTATAATCGAACTCCATGACTGAGGTGGAGACGGAGATGCCGCGTTGTTTCTCTATTTCCATCCAGTCGCTGGTGGCTGTTTTACGTATCTTGTTGCTTTTGACGGCTCCAGCCACCTGTATCTGTCCGCCGAAGAGTAGAAACTTCTCGGTCAGCGTGGTCTTACCGGCATCGGGGTGGCTAATGATGGCGAAGGTCCGCCTGCGTGCTATTTCGTTATTCATTCTTTACTTTTTTAAAACCTCTCCCCATCCCTCTCCCAAGGAGAGGGAGAAACCCCTCCTAACCTTCCTGAAGGAGAGGAACCAGCCCCCTCTCTTTGGGAGAGGGATGGGGAGAGGTTTTCGAGGAGGGATGGGGAGGGGTTCAATTTTTCTATGCATTCTCTGAGGCTTTCTTCCCAGTGGGGAATCTCTATGCCATATGTGTTCTTGATTTTCGTTTTGTCGAGAACGGAGTAGTGTGGTCTGTTCGCTGGGGTGGGGTATTCGCTTGTGTGAAGTGGGCGCACCCGACATGAGGTGATGCCTGCCATGCGATGGATGGCCTTGGTGAAGTCGTACCACGAGCAGACTCCCTCGTCGGAAAAGTGATAGGTTCCTGGAACGATTCCTTTTTCGATGATGGTCATGATGGTTTTGGCAAGGTCGCGTGCATAGGTGGGCGTGCCTATCTGGTCGAAGATAACGCCCAGCTCCGTTCGCTCTTTTCCGAGCCGTATCATGGTTTTCACAAAATTGTTGCCGAACGTGGAGTAGAGCCATGCGGTGCGGATGATGACTGACTTCGGGCAGAGTTTCAGCACGTTCAGCTCGCCAACGAGCTTTGTGCGTCCATAGACGCTGTCGGGGCATGTCTCCTCGTCTTCGGTATAGGGGGTGTGGCGTGTGCCGTCGAAGACATAGTCGGTGGAAATCTGTATCATCCATCCGCCGCGTCTGCCGATGGCATGGGCCAGCCAGGCGGGAGCCTCGGCATTGAGGAGTGTACAGAGCGCCTCGTTCTCCTCGGCTTTATCGACGGCGGTGTAGGCCGCACAATTCACGATGCCGTCTATGTTGTTCTCTTCGACAAAAGCCTCTATGGCTCTCTGGTCGGTAATGTCGAGCTCCTGTACGTCGGTGTTCAGGAAATGGTATTCGGGATATTGTTGTTCGAGCAGTTGCAGCTCATTGCCCAGTTGACCATTGCAGCCGGTAATCAGTATGTTGAATTTCATTCCACCTTTTTTCGCCATGGCAGAACCAAAGCAAGCGTTGTTCTGCTCATCTGGCTTAATCAAAACGTTCATTCGTCTTCCAGTTTAAGTCCTTCTTCCTTGTCTTTTTTATAATAGTCGGAGAGCATTCCGACGAATGTGGTCATCTCCTTGATGGCATGCGCGGTGTCGGGTGAGACGATTTTCTTCTGCAGCCGCAGTAGCATCGTGCCGTAGAGTGCATTCATGCAGGTCTCTATCTCGCCATATTCCTTTCCGCCCTTGTTGCGTAGCTCCACGATGAAAGGCAGCACGCGATAGTATTCGGCCGTGTAGAACGGAAACCTCGTGCCTGCCGCAAGCAGCTGCTTATGCAGCTCGGTCATGCTTTGAAGCACAATCTGGTTGATTTGCAGGTGGCCGCTCTCGCGCTTTCCCTCACCGTTCATCATCGTCACCAGATTGCCGTACCAGTCGGCCATGTCGTCTTTCTGCTCGTCGGAGTAGTCGAACTGGTCGATGTACTCGTGCCGGATGCGCGACAGGTTGCACCTGTATGCCCTTATCACGTCCTCTACCTGCCACATGTAGAGCAGGTATTCCGCGATGCTGTTCTTTCTCAATTCCTGAGCGATAAACATTTCTTTAATATATTGGCAGATGGTAGAGGTTGAACACCGTACCCAGCAATACAATGAGCGAGAAGATCATTACAATGCTGCCTATTACCTTATTTATAATAATAATGCCGTTCGTGTCGAACTTCTCGCGCACCTTGTCGATGAGCCAAGTCAGCCCGAACCACCAGAGCAGTGCGCCGGCCACAATGCTCAGGTAGCCCACCGACATCTCCATTGGATGGTCGGGCACCACGAAGGCCAGCTGTGCGAACGCCGCCATGAAGAGGAACACGATGAGGGGGTTGAAGAACGTCACCCAGAAGGCCGTCACACCGTTGTAGAGCAATGAGCCCTTCCGTTTACCGCTCACGTGCATGCGTCTCGTCGGGTTGCTGCGCCAACAATACACCCCAAAGGCCAGCAGCACCAGGCTTCCGCCAATCTGTAGCCAGAACTTGTTGCGCTCGTTCGTCACCAAGTCCATCACGAAACTCATGCCGAAGCCCGTTATCAGCGCATAGACAATGTCGCTCACCGCAGCGCCCACCCCTGTCACAAAGCCGTACCAACGGCCTTTGTTCAGCGTTCGCTGAACGCAGAGCACGCCTACCGGTCCCATCGGAGCCGATGCCAGCATACCGATGAGCAGGCCCTTCAGCGCGAGAGCCGCAATGTCTATATGAAAAGGAAAAGCCATCTGGACTGCAAAATTACAAAATTCCACTCAGCCCCGCAAACAAAAATCCGATTTTTTACTTCCCCTCTAAGATT
Source organism: uncultured Prevotella sp. (assembly GCA_905234845.1). Classification (GTDB taxonomy): domain Bacteria; phylum Bacteroidota; class Bacteroidia; order Bacteroidales; family Bacteroidaceae; genus Prevotella. The sequence continues at coordinate 35,117 of CAJOIW010000022.1, forward strand.
AGAGGGCAAGGGGCGTTGAATTACTTGCGAAAAGCGAGTCGCTTCGAGGAAATACAGATTTATTAACAGTTGCCAGTTTTCTTTTAACACTGAGAATGAAGATTTTTCGAGTAGAAAGTCCGTGGGCGTAAATTTTTCACGTATGCGTGTGCAATGCGGAGGGTCAGCATATAGATGGGCGATGAAGGATGGGGGATGAGAGTGTGCAAGTTTTGATTTGTGAAAGGTATATGTTTCGCGTCTGAGAGGTAAGCTTTCGCCTTCTGAAAGACCGTCTTTCGCAGGGTAAAAGACGGTCTTTTGTATGGTGAAACATATATGTTTGGAAGTGAAGGTTAAGTGAAAGGGAAGTTTGGGGGTGGTAAAATAGAGGGGAAATGGTGTTTTTAATTTCTATAATGACAAAAAATCTCGTCAGAATATGTTAATTTCCCGGAGGCGGATTTGTGATATTTTAACAATCTGGATTTTTGTTATAGTGTAAAGAAAAATTGTCGCAAGCCTTGCGGAAAGATGGTTGAATGAAAAAAAATGTGTAACTTTGCCATCAATAATTTTGAAAAAGAGAATTTAACTCATATTAAAACCTAAAATAGCAACAGAGCAATGAAAGAATCAGATAATGGTACAGCGGTAAAGGGGACGCTAATAGATTTTGGTCCGGTAGAGGATTTGTCGCAGAATATCATCAAGGTGATAGGTGTTGGAGGCGGTGGGCAGAATGCCGTGCGTAATATGTATGAAGAGCATATTGAGGGTGTGACCTTTGCGGTATGCAATACTGATAGCGCGGCATTATCGAAGTCGCCAGTTCCTGTGAAAATTCAGTTTGGTGAAGCTGGACTTGGTGCAGGCGCTCGTCCGGAGATAGGCAGAAAAGAGGCTGAGAGCAATATTGCCGATATAGAGCGTCTGCTTGACGATGGAACGAAGATGGTTTTTGTTACAGCCGGTATGGGTGGCGGAACAGGCACGGGTGCGGCTCCCGTGGTGGCGAAGGTAGCCAAAGACAGGGGCATTCTGACTGTTGGTGTTGTGACCATTCCGTTCGATTTTGAACAAAAGCGTAAAATCGTCAAAGCCCTGCGTGGTGTCGATGAGCTCAGAAAGCAGGTTGACGCATTACTCATCGTCAACAATGAGCGCATTTGTGATATTTATAACGATACGCATATTACGCTGAAAGAGGCATTTAAGCGTGCTGACAATATCTTGAAAGATGCGGTGAAGGGAATTTCAGAATTGATAACTATCAGTTCGGATGGTAGTATTAACCTTGACTTCCGCGATGTGGAAACGACTATGCGCAATGGTGGTGGCGCCATCATGGCCATTGGCAGGGCAAGCGGAGAGCGGCGAGTGGAGCGTGCCATCATAGATGCTCTTGACTCACCATTACTTTTCGGCAACGACATTGGCAAGGCCAAGCGTATACTCTTTAACATCTATGCCAGTTCTGAAAGTCCGTTTTTTGTACCGGAACTGTCTGAGATTTCTGAGTTCTTCGATCAGCTCGATCCGAATATCGATGTTATCTGGGGTACGGCTGAGGACGATACCCTCGGTGAGGATGCGAAAGTTATCATTCTTGCGACAGATATGGATAATGGTTTTGATGATTTAGCTGAGCAGGGAACAGCGCAAGCCCATGATGATAGCTATTATGCGAGTTTGATACCTAAGCTCTACAAACCGTTTAAGAATACTGGCCAGACAAAAAAATGTGAGAAAGAAGAGAACAAAGAAAATACTCCTTCCCCTGTAGTTGTCGTGGAAGTGGCCAAGAGTCCCGAACCTGCAGTAGAGATGACGGATATCGCTGACTCGGAAAAACAGAATGATTCTGGGCAGACAGAACAGACAGACCTTGATGAGAAACCATCGTCTATGGTGGAACGATGGAAGCGGTGGCTTGAGAGAAAGATTTCTAACGTGATGGAAGAACCAGAGGAATGAGAGAAGAAATGCAGACATCTCCCGAGGAACTTACTGAGGAGTTGAAAAGCCTTGTTCAGACGTTACGGTTGAAAGGCAGAAAGGACCTTCTCTTGCGGGCTATTGGTGTTCCGCTGTTAGAGGAGCTGCGCATAGAAGCTGCCAGAGGTACGCTTAGCCGGTTACACATCACAAGCGATTACAGATTTATACTTGTTGATTATGATAACCGTGAAGTGGAGCTGCAACCTGTTCACAAAGCCGTTTATCTGCTATTTCTCGCACATCCGGAGGGCATTGAGTTCAAGCAGTTAAGTGACTATCGTGAGGAATTGACCCGATATTATATGGCGGTATCCAAAATCATGGACAAGCAAAAAGTCGAGGAGAGTATCGACCATCTTGTAAATCCGCTTGACAACGCCATCAACGAAAAGTGTTCACGAATAAAGAACACCTTTCTGAAGCTGATGGATGAGTATACTGCAAGCTACTATATCATTTCATCCCACACACAAAAACAAATCGAAGGGTCAAGCCGCATTTGGTATCGACGATTGAAGCATATTTCGCTGCCTCGTCATTTGTTGTCCGTGGCTGTCAGTCCTCTAAATAGTCAGTGGGGTCTTTGATGCCTGCGGCGGCAAGAGCCTCGCGGCGCTCGAGACATGTTGCGCAGCGTCCGCAATGGCGCTGAAGGCCTTTATAGCAGCTCCACGTCTCGGCATAGTCGATGCCGAGGGCTTTTCCGCGGCGGGCGATGTCGGCCTTGGTGAGGGTGGTGTAGGGTGCGACGAGGCTGACACCGAGGTAGGTGCCTGCCTGGGCAGCCTGGCTGAAGGCTTCTACGAACGTGTCGCGGCAGTCGGGGTAGATGGCGTGGTCGCCGCTGTGGTTGGCCATCATCACGTGGCGCAGCCCTCGGCTCTCGGCCATGCCGACGGCAACCGACAGCATGATGCCGTTGCGAAAGGGTACGACGGTGGAGTGCATGTTGGCGTTCTCGTAGTGTCCTTCGGGAATGGCGTCGGAGCCGCTGAGTAGCGAGCTGTTAAAGTGCTGCGCGATGAACGTGAGCGGGATGATGATATGCTCTATGCCGAGTCGGCGGCAATGCTCTCGGGCGAAGGGCAGCTCACGGGCGTTGTGGTTGCTGCCGTAGTCGAACGAGAGGGCCAGCGCGATGCTTTCCTGATGGTCGTAAAGCAAAGTGATGGAGTCCATTCCACCGCTGAGGATAAGTATACTGTCTTTCATTTAAATTGACAATTAAAAATTAAAATTGATATTTCTGTGGCAAAAATACAAAATAATTGTCAATTATTTCGTACCTTTGCAGAAAATTCCGATTAAGTGAAAAGAAAAGTAATAAATTTCATTTCTTGAGCGAAAGGAATTTATGTAAAATTCCGATTAAGTGAAAAGAAAAGTAATAAAT
>CAJOIW010000022.1:38511-54867 GCA_905234845.1 uncultured Prevotella sp.
TTTCTTGAGCGAAAGGAATTTATGTAAAATTCCGATTAAGTGAAAAGAAAAGTAATAAATTTCATTTCTTGAGCGAAAGGAATTTATGTAAAATTCCGACTAAGCGGAAAGAAAAGTAATAAATTTCATTTCTTGAGCGAAAAATTTATGTAAAATTTGAATTAATATTTATCAACTATCAATTAATAATTAGCGCTATGACGATTAACGATTTTAATTTTGCCGGTAAGAAGGCAATCGTGCGCGTTGACTTCAACGTGCCTCTGGATGAAAACGGAAATGTGACCGACGACACCCGTATCCGCGGTGCCCTGCCTACGCTGAAGAAGGTGCTGGCCGACGGTGGTGCGCTCATCATGATGTCGCACATGGGCAAGCTCAAAGGTAAGGTGAACCCGAAGTTCTCGCTGTCGCAAATCGTAGGAAAAGTGTCGGAGCGTCTGGGCGTAGACGTGAAGTTTGCTGACGACTGTGGCAAGGCCGACGAGGCTGCCGCCGCCCTGAAGCCCGGCGAGGCTCTGCTGCTCGAGAACCTGCGCTTCTATCCCGAGGAAGAGGGTAAACCCGTAGGCGTAGAGAAAGGTACTCCCGAATTTGACGAGGCAAAGAAGGCCATGAAGGAAAGCCAGAAGGCGTTTGCCAAGAAGCTCGCCTCTTATGCCGACGTTTACGTGAACGACGCCTTCGGTACGGCTCACCGCAAACACGCCTCTACGGCTGTCATCGCCGACTATTTCGATGCCGACGCCAAGATGCTCGGCTTCCTCATGGAGAAGGAAGTGACGGCTATCGACAACGTGCTGAAGAATGCCCAGCATCCGTTCACCGCCATCATCGGCGGCTCGAAAGTCAGCTCGAAGCTCGCTGTCATCAAAAACCTGCTCGATAAGGTCGACAACCTGATTATCGGTGGCGGCATGGGCTTCACCTTCATCAAGGCTCAGGGCGGACACATCGGCGAGTCGCTCCACGAGGACGACCTCATGCCCGAGGCACTCAACGTGATGGCTGCTGCCAAGGAGAAAGGCGTGAACCTCAGCCTCTCTGTTGAGACCGTTGCAGCCAACGAGTTCTCTAACGATGCCGAGCGCAAGCCTGTCGACATCTTCAACATCCCCGACGGATGGGAAGGCATGGACGCCGGTGAGAAGTCGCTGGAGAACTGGAAGAAGATCATCCTCGACTCGAAGACCATCCTCTGGAACGGTCCGGTGGGCGTGTTCGAGTTTGAGAACTTTGCTCATGGCACAGGCGAGATTGCCCGTTATGTGGCACAGGCCACACAGGAGAACGGCTGCTACTCGCTCGTAGGCGGTGGCGACTCGGTTGCTGCTGTCAACAAGTTCGGTCTGGCCGATAAGGTCAGCTATGTGTCAACCGGTGGTGGTGCCATGCTCGAAGCCATCGAGGGTAAGGTTCTCCCTGGCGTTGCTGCCATCAAGGGCGAATAAAAAAACGAAGTCAGCAGGAATCCCTGCCGACCACACCATTATCCTCAAACGGGATGTGTCAGACCTGCTGATACATCCCGTTTCCCGTATTATTATAACCTTAATACGACCAACCTGGGTTTTGTACCAGTTTGCTGTTGTTTTGCAACTCTTTTGGATGGATGGGCCAGAAGTACATCTTGTCGGAGAAAGAAGTCGAGAGGTTGGTGATAGGTACAACCTGCATGAACAGGTCACGGTCTTGTTGGTTCTGATGCACGTCGAGACCATAAACCGGTTTTGCCTCTTCAATGGGTGCATCCATCCAACGACGAAGGTCAAAGTAGCGCTTGCCTTCGCCAAGGAACTCAATCATGCGCTCACGCTTGATCTTGGCACGCAGCTTGTTGGCATCGGCATACTCTTCTGCGGAATAGTCGGGCAGCCCTGCTCGACGACGCACGTCGCGAATGCCACGCTTCATTTCGTTTACGTCGCGAGAGATGGTATAGGTGGTTGTGCCGTCCCACGATGCAACCTGATAAGTACTGGTGAGCTCGTTCAGAGCCTCAGCATACATGAGCAGGATGTCGGCATAACGGATGGCCGTTTCTTCCTTTGTATGAATGTTATTGTAGCTTCCAAACGTTGCATAGTCGTAGGGATGATACCATTTCTTGCAACCGATACCTGTACGCAAGTAAGAGAAACCTGAGTTCAGATAACCGTTACCAGCATTACGATAATAGAACACCTGCTTGTTGCGGTTGGATGCCGACGGGTCGCCTGCACACTCCCATGTACTACCGCTATAGGAAACGGAAGCATAGAAGCGCGGCTCGCGCTGGACATACTGCAACGAGACGTTCTGTCCACCGGTACTTTCACCGATGAGCAACTCGGGATACTTGTTGTCGCGGATGTCCTTACGGGTTGTCCAACCAGTGAGACGCTCAGAGCCGTCGCCCTCGCCCCACTCGCTGCGAGCACCGGGGGCATCGGTACCATCGTTCATATAGTAGGCATCGACCATCTTCTGAGTCAGACCGTGACAGTTCCAACCACCAAGACTTCTTGGCATCTCGTGAAGCACGAGGGCACTGAGGCCGAGGTCATTGTCATTAGAGTCAATGCTATTTGCACGTCCGAAGATGTGCTCGGGATTGTTGGCAGCACTGACGGTACCATTGAAGAGGTTACGATAAGAGAGCATCGGGTCAATGTCGGAATAACCGCCCTCGAGCCATGTCTTCTCAGAGAAGTCACCATCCTCATAGCAGGGAACAGTCTTTGCATAGACATCGGTCGGCGTGGTAACAGCCGGCTCGTGATAGAGCTCGTAGGCACCTAACTCGATGACGTCGCGGCAGGCAGCGGCAGCGCGTGCCCACTTCGACTCATCATATTCCATGCCGAGCAGGGGTTTGCCGTCGAAGTTCTTGAGAGCCTTGGCTACATCGTCGGTCACACCTGCGGGGTGCAGGCCGTTCTGCAGCTGACCGTTAGCCAGCGGACTGGCAGCATAGATGTATGCAATAGCGCGAGTAGCCAGGGCGGCACCGACCGTGGGGCGTATAACGTCGGCCGCATCGCGAGAACTGACGCTTCCACCGACAAACTTCAGTTCTTTGGCAGCCTTGAGCATTTCTTCGCTGATATAGTTGGCTACCTCTTCGTATGTACTTCGCTCGCGGGCAAGTTTTGTGTAGTTGGGTGTGTCTTCATCGTCTTCATCAGGCATGATGGGCACCGGACCATATTTGCGGAGGAGAAGCCAATAATAATACGCACGTAGGAAACGGGCCTGTCCACAACAGTCTTTAATATCATCTTGCGACATTTCTTTGTTTAAGTGAATGCTCTGAATGAAGATAGTGGCCTGACGAATACCCTTGTAGCAGTATTCCCAGGCATTTCTGCCAATAGTTTCGTCGTAAAGACCTTCATGGAAACCGTTGTAAGAACCCCAGATAGCATCCTTACCGTCGCCACCAAACTCGGGGCTACTGTCGCGGTCGCCATAGTACATATCATCGTCGAAGCAGAACGGATTCCAATTGTCTCCGGAACCACCCGTGCTACCTTTACTACAAACCTCGGCATTGGCCCACAACAAGTAGTTGTAAGTATCGTCCAACCATTGTTTAGCACGCGTTGCTTCGTCGAAAAGGCGTTTTACCTTAATACTGTCGATGTCATTAATCAAAACGCTATATAGGAGAGCTCCTTGATTATAGAAATTCAATTGGCGGTTTTGTTCCTCTCCATTGATATTAATACTGTCGATATCTGCTGAATATAGTGTATTAATCAGTTGATCTTCATGATAAAAATCGAAAAATTTTGATTGTGACATTCCCGTAAGAACGTAAATCAACATTATCAGAGAGATATATAATCTTTTCATCTTTTCACTTTTTTGTGTTTGGATTTTACTTTACGAATTTCTTTACCGTATTGCGGTTCTTTTCCGTAACTTTCACAATATAAACACCTTTAGTCAGGTTGGCTATAGAAAAATGAAAGTTGTTGGAAAGAGGTTTTTCGGATATCATAATCTGGCCTTGTGTGTCGTAGATAGAAACATTCTGCAAAGAAGAACTACCAACGACAGCGATTATCTCATCAGCATGGTTATATGAGATGTTCGTCTTAGAAGGAGCATACATATTAATCGGCATAACATTGGTGGGTGTGATGTCTTCGCTAAAAGATATCAAATTAAACTCGGCAAAGGAATATTCTATGGTTTCGTTTGAGAGCCACATCAGTATCCCATCATCAGAAAATGTAATTTTGTCAAGGTCATTAAGAGAGAAAATTACAGCGTCTTTATCAGACTTTGTGAAAAAATAAAGTTTGTTTCCGCCGTCAGGAATTTTTGCAAGTCCTGATAAAGCTCCCATGTAGATAAAAAAAGAGAGCAATAGTGTAGTTAATAGTCTTTTTTTCATATCTTAATAGAATTAAGTCGTATTCAGCAACCTCAGGTGTGATTTGATTTTGGTACATGATACAAAAAGGTGTGGGTTACTGTAATTATTCCTTTTTATATATGTAGCCTCACCGCTTCTGCTCTTTTTGCGTGGCATTTCTGCTACGTCTTTACAGTAGCAATGAGATGTGATGACGGGACAAAGATACGAATTAAAGTGTGAAATGCCAAAGTTTTCTGAAAAATTTTTTAAGAAATAGATAAAAGCGAATGGAATGTAGATAAAAGATTAATTAATGAAACGTCAGGTTGCAATAGGTAAAAGAATATGAGAGTTTGGTTATATATGTGCTATAAAAAAACCGCGGGCGTTCTGGTCGGTGATGTCCATGAACGTCCGCGGTTTAATTATGATTCTTAATACAAAAGGGTCTTACTCCAGCCACTTCACATAGCAGAAGTCTTGACGATGGGGCAAGAGAGCGTTTTTGGGATACATGCGCACGGCAGTCTTGTAAATGCCAGCCTGCTTGGGTTGCAGTTGTGCTTCGAAGGTATAGAGGTTGCCTTCGCGTGCGACAACGTTGAGTTGTCGGCAGCCAACGATGTGGTCTTCGCCGTTTTTGTCGGTGAGGATGCTGACGGCTTCGAGTCCGATGGCGTCGTCGAGCCCTTGCTCGTCGATGACGTAGCGGATGGTATAGGCCTGTCCTGTCTCGGCACCGGCAAAGGGTACGTCCCAGTTAGACGATACGACGCGTATGCTGTCCCAGCGCTCGGCCACGGTTTCCTTCCAGTGGGCGATGTCTTTGGCCAGACGGTTGTCGTTGGCCGACAGCTTGTGGAAGCGCTTGGCCTGACGGCAGTAGAACTTCGAGTAGTAGTCGTCGAGCTGACGTTTCATCGTGTAGTGCGGGGCAATCTGTGCGATGGAGTTCTTGATGACCTTCACCCATTTCTCTGAGTAGCCTTTCTTGTTCTTGGCGTAGTAGAGCGGGATGATCTCGTTCTCGAGCAGCGAGTAGATGGTAGCGGCATCGAGCTGGTCCTGATGAGCCTGGTTCTGGTAGGTGCGTTTCTCGGTGAGGGCCCATCCGGCACCTTCGCGATAGCCTTCGAGCCACCATCCGTCGAGCACGGAGAGGTTGACCACACCGTTCATCTCGGCCTTCTCGCCGCTGGTTCCCGATGCTTCGAGCGGTCGGGTGGGGGTGTTCATCCAGATGTCGACACCCGATACGAGTCGGCGGGCCAGCAGGAAGTCGTAGTCCTCGAGGAAGATAATCTTGCCGAGGAACTCGGGGCGCTGGCTGATTTCGTAGATGCGCTTGATGAGTCCCTGTCCTGCTCCGTCGGCGGGGTGAGCCTTTCCGGCGAAGAGGAACTGCACGGGATGCTCGGGGTCGTTTACAATCTTGGCCAGACGGGCCTCGTCGGTGAAGAGCAGGTGTGCGCGCTTATAGGTGGCGAAGCGACGGCAGAAGCCGATGATGAGTGCGTTGGGGTTAATGCGCTCGAGCAGCGAGAGCACGCGCGAGGGGTCGCCCTGGTTGCGGAGCCATGTGTCGCGGAACTGTTTGCGGATGTAGTCGACCAGCTTTTGCTTGAGTTGCAGGCGTGTGGCCCATATTTCCTCGTCGGGCACGTTGTAGATGGCTTCCCAGATGTTCTGGTTCGACTGGTCGCCCATGAAGGCCTTGTCGAAGTATTTACCGTAGAGCTTGCGCCATTCGGTTGCGGCCCAGGTGGGGAAGTGTACGCCGTTGGTGACGTAGCCGACGTGGTTTTCTTCGGGCAGGTAGCCTTTCCAGATGGGGGCAAACATCTTCTGCGATACCCATCCGTGGAGTTTGCTCACGCCGTTGACCTCCTGACAGGTGTTGCAGGCAAAGGTCGACATGCAGAACTTCTCGCCTTTGTCGTCGGGGTTGGTGCGTCCCATGCCGATGAACTCGTCCCATGTGATGCCGAGCTTTGCGGGGTAGCCGCCCATGTACTTGCCGAAGAGACCTTCGTCGAAGTAGTCGTGGCCTGCGGGAACGGGTGTGTGAACCGTGTAGAGGCTGCTTGCGCGGACGAGCTCAAGAGCCTGATTGAACGTCAGACCGCTCTCCACGTAGTCGCAAAGCCGCTCAAGATTACATAGGGCAGCATGACCCTCGTTGCAATGGTAGATATCTTTCTTGATGCCGAGCTTCTTCAGCAACTGCATACCTCCGATGCCCAAGAGAATCTCCTGCTTGAGGCGGTTCTCCCATTCTCCGCCGTAGAGCGAATGGGTGATGGGCTTGTCGAACTCGGAGTTGAGGTCGTTGTCGGTGTCGAGCAGGTAGAGTTTTACGCGGCCTACATTTACTCGCCACACGTAGGCGTGAACCATATAGTTGTTATAAGGCACGTCGATGACCACAGGATTGCCCTCTGCGTCGAGCTCGCGCTCAATGGGCAGCGAGTTGAAGTTCTGCGAGTCGTATTGAGCTATCTGCTGACCGTCCATCGAGAGGCTCTGCGTGAAATAGCCGAAGCGATAGAGAAAACCTACGGCACACATGTCCACGTTCGAGTCGGAAGCCTCTTTCACGTAGTCGCCGGCCAGCATTCCGAGACCGCCGGAGTAGATTTTCAGGGCCGAGTGTATACCGTACTCCATGCAGAAGTAGGCCACGCTCGGGCGCGAAGTGTCGGGCTCCACGTCCATATACTCGCGGAACTGGGCATATACGCTCTTCACACGTTTCATGAGGGCTTTGTCGTTGGCAATCTCTTCTTTGCGGTTGAGGCTCAGGCGCTCAAGCAGCTGAACGGGATTATGGTTGACATCGTGATAGATTTCCGGATCGAGGTCTCGGAAAAGGTCGCGTGCCTCGTAGTTCCATACCCACCAAAGGTTATGGGCAATCTCGTCAAGGCATTTCAACTCCTCTGGGAGAGTCGATTTAACGGTAAGCTCCTTCCAAACCGGAGCATTCGAGTTGTCTGCTTTAATTTTCATCTCTTTTATTTACAATTTTGTTTTTATTTACAATTTACGATTTATTTTTCTATTTTGATGATTTAATTATTTGTCTTCATCTTCCTTGTTTCATCAGCGGTAAGCCTTGTTCTCATCGTCACTATCTGGCGATTTACGATTTATTTACAATTTGACAATTTACTATTTGGTAAATACAAGTTTTTAGTTATGGAATACGGCTGTCTATACGGCCTGAAAGGCCAGAAGCAGCCAGCCCAGGGCAGCGCCCTGGGTATGCTGCGTACATCATATTGCGCCCTGAAGGGGCAAAAGCATTGTTGTCAGAGAGTGATGCTTTTGCCCTTGCAGGGTACCCGGGGCGCTGCCCTGGGCTATGGGCTGTTGGCCTTGCAGGCCGTATTGCCAAAGGATTATCATAACTTGCGAAACTTGTAAATTGTTAAATTGTAAATCTGCCTGCGGCTTTTGTCAGTGCGATGTGGTAGGCTTTCTGATAGTGCACGATGAAATGCTTCCAAAGTGCCATCTTTGAGAGGTGAGAAGCATTCGTTCTTATGGAAGAAACGACAGCTTTGTCGCATCGAGAGAAGGCCATGACGGTTTCCTTGATGCTCTCCACCACATCGTGGTAGTTCCCGTCGGTGCGGTGAATCACCTTCACGCCGTCTTTCAGCTCGCCATATCTCCCCTTGACCGAGTTGACCCAAAGGCCGAAGCCCGCCAGGTCGGTCGTGATACACGGCACGTGGAAGGCGATGCTCTCCAGAGGCGTATAGCCCCAAGGCTCGTAATATGAGGGGTAAACGGTCAGGTCGTTGCCTGGCAGCAGGTCGTAATAGGGAATGTTGAGCAGGCCGTCGTCGCCCGTCAGATAGTCGGGAACAGGGATGAGCACCACACGGCTGTCGGGTTTGTTCTCAAGGCCGTGATAGCGCATCATGTCGGTCAGCCGGTTGTCATTCGTGCATCCTGGGACCTCCACAAAGGCGGCTATGCGTCGAGCCAGCCGGTTGTCGGCATTCAGACGTGCCATAGCCTCGACAAAGACATCAATGCCCTTGTTCCTGAACTCATATCTTCCGCTTGTGGAGATGATGAGCGCGTCATCGGTTAAGTTGTTGTCGGTCAGCGCGTTCGCGATGTGGAGTAAAGCCTTTCTTGCAGCCTTCCGCTTAGCCGTGAGCGTCGAACCCTTGGGCACGAAATCGTCCTCAAACCCGTTGGGCAAGATGACGTCGGCTGGCTTGTCGAGCAACTCCTTACACTCGCGCCCCGTAATGTCGCTCACCGTCGTGAAGCAATCCACGTGCTGGGCGGTCTGCTTCTCAATAGAGTGCTTGCTCTGCATGTTCAGCTCGTCGGCCATCTGGTCGCCGTTATAGGCAAAGAGGTAGTCGTAGAGCGGTTTGTTGTTGCCGGCGATAGAGCGCCCGATGCTTGTGGCGTGGGTGGTGAAGACGGTGGCCACCTGCGGAAGCTTATGGCTGATGTAGAGCAATCCCAATCCGGTCATCCACTCGTTGCCGTGATAGATCACCCGCTTGCCGTCGAGCTTGAAAAAGCTGTAAAAACTCTCCACGACCCGTGCGGCGGCATAGGCGAACATCGAGGCCTCGTCGTAGTCGCCGTAGGCGTGAAGACTGTCAACGCCGAAATGCTCCCAGAGGAGCGTGTAAATCTCGTCTTTCTTCTCGAAAAAAGACTTGAAGCCAACGAGCACGGCGACAGGATCACCAGGAACTTGCCATCGGCCAATGCGCAGATCGAGGCCCTCCTTCTTGGCGGCATTCCTCCATGATGCCATCAGGCGTTTGTCTTCCTTGAAATGTGTGGGTTTATAGTCGTCTCCGAAGTCGGGACCGATGAAGATAATGTGGTCTGGCAATAAGGTCTGTAGCGATTTTGCGCGTGTGGAGAGCACCGTATAGATGCCGCCCACCTTGTTACAAACCTCCCAGCTCGATTCGAAAATATAGTCGGGTTGAAGTAATTTCTCTGCCATAAAATATTTAATTGCGTGCAAAATTACTAAAAAAATGCGAAAAAACCGACCCTTACACCTTATTATTTTATAGAAACACGATAATTCTTGACATAAAATATTATTTTTGCAAATAAAATCTTTGCATCGTGAAAAAGGTAAGACTCATAGCCGCGCTTCTGCTGCTCTTGTTCGTTTCGGGAGCTTCAGCTCAATCGCAGGCGGTGTTCTCCGGCCATATCGAGAATAAGGAATATGGCGTTTATATCTTCATGGACTTCTATCACTCGGCCGTCAAAGTGCCCGGGCAGGAGATTTTCGGCGAGGTGGCCGGCTATCTCGGGCAGACCGACGACTCGCGCAAGTGGATAGTCGTTGAGGCCGAGGTCGCCACTCCCAAACAGGCCTTGCTCACCATGGTCAACGACTATGGCTCGGAAGACCTCACGGCCACGCTCACCCTCGAGGACGACGGTTCCTACACCCTGCGCCAAGAGGAGGGCAGCGCCCTGAAGATAGTGAGAAACCGCAAGTGGGTAAAACTTCCCAAGAAGCTCTCCCTCCATCGCCCTGCTCGCTGAGCGCAAAAGCGCGCAGATTTACGACCCTGATACAATCCGAAAGGATAGCGAACTGCTGCAAAAAAAACAATCAATATGAAAAATATAAATAGAAAAGTTGCACGATTCGACAACTTTTTGTAACTTTGCACCCATGAGACGAAAGATAAGGACATACGGTGGCTACTTCGAAGCGTTTATGGAAACGCTGAATGCCAAGGAACAGGAGAAGGTGCAATACGGACTTCTGTTGCTGAAGTCTCAGGGGCGCCTTCCAACCAAATTCGTAAAGCTGATACGCGATGGCATATATGAATTGCGGACGGAGTATGGTGGTAAGATTTTCCGAGTGTTCTTTATCTTCGACGAAGGCGAAATAGTGGTGCTTTTCAATGGTTTTCAAAAGAAAACCCAGAAGACACCTCAAAGAGAGATAGAGCGAGCAATAAAAATCAAGGAGGCATATTATGCAGACAAACAATCACAAAATCGTTGACTACGATGCTGTGCTGGACGCAAAGTTCGGTTCAGAGGGAACACCAGAGCGTGCCAGAGCCGAGGAGGAGGCTTACGCTTTCTATTCCGGACAGATACTACTGGACGCTCGCAAACAGGCTCACGTTACTCAGGCTGAACTTGCTGAGCGTACACAGACCACAAAGTCTTACATTTCTAAAATAGAGAACGGCGTCATCACACCCAGTGTAGGCGTTTTCTATCGCATCATTGCTGCCCTTGGAATGAGGGTGGAGGTGGTAAATCCTATCTGTTGATTGAGGAATATGCAAAAAAAGACTCAGGAGCAGCAAGTTATAGAGACACTCCGCAAGGAAGGCGGCTATGCCACACTACGAAGACTTAATGAACTTGTGGACTTCTCGACATGGGCCACAAAGACCCCTGAGGCTTCTGTAAGGCGTATCGTTCAGAACAGCCCGCAGATATTCAAGATTCAGCCTGGCCTTTGGGCATTGGAAGAAATGCGTGATGCTGTTCTGCAGCGCTTCGAACTGAAACCCGGCAACAAGAAAAGCGAGGAGCAGTTCACTCATGGCTATTATCAAGGACTGCTTGTTGAGATTGGAAAATATCGTCATCTAACCACATACGTTCCCGCACAGGACAAGAACCGACTGTTCATTGGCCAACGCCTTGGCGACATCACAGACACAATAGAATTGCCTTCCTTCACCTACGACAAGCTGATGCGACGTGCCAAAACCATTGATGTTATCTGGTTCAATGAGCGCAACATGCCTTCGGACTTTTACGAGGTGGAACATACTACCGACATCAAGAATTCGCTGTCGAAATTCTATGAGTTGCAGGACTTTCATGCAGGTTTCTACATCGTGGCAGACATCAACCGTAAAAAGGAATTCGAAGACAAGATTCACGTCTCGATGTTTGATACCATAGAAAAACGTGTAAAGTTCATTGACTACGAAAAAGTTACAGGACTATACGAAGGACTGACCAAAGCTGCTAGCTCAGCATGGTGAATTGATCTTTTTTGATCACGAAAGTTAAACTTTGATCTATTCACGTTTATTCCGGATTTTGATCTTATTTTTGCAACTGAATACAAGGTTGCAGAATGGAGTATCAAGTCACGATAACGGAAACTCTCTCGCGTAAAATCTGCGTGGAGGCACCTTCGGCAGAACTTGCCGAGGAGCAAGTGCGCAGCCTGTATCGTGACGATGAAATAGTTCTTGGCAGCTCCGACTTCTGCTACTTCGATGTTGATGTCCGTAGCGGAATTGTTAAGCCTTACTATCAGTCACGTGAGCATGACTATGCGCTATACTATGGCGACTGCACAGAGTTGCTGTCCTCGATGAACCAACACTTCGACATGGTGTTTGCCGACCCGCCATATTTTCTCAGCAACGGAGGCATAAGCGTTCAGAGCGGCAAGATAGTGAGCGTAAACAAGGGCGACTGGGACAAAGGTGTTTCGCCAGACGAAATGCACGCCTTCAACCTGAAATGGATAGAGCAATGTCGTGAACTACTCACCGACAACGGCACCATCTGGATTTCAGGCACCTACCACAACATTTTTTCCGTGGCCAATGCACTCACATCGCTCGGATTCAAGATTCTTAACGTCGTAACGTGGGCCAAGACAAATCCCCCACCCAATATCTTGTGCCGTTACTTTACCTTCTCAACGGAGTTTATCATCTGGGCGCGCAAGATGGCCAGGGTGCCACATTATTACAACTACGAATTGATGAAGGCCATCAATGGTGACAAGCAGATGACCGACGTATGGCGACTGCCAGCTATTGCTCTGTGGGAGAAAACCTGTGGCAAGCACCCCACGCAGAAGCCGCTGGCGCTGATGAGCCGTATTATCCTGGCATCGACAAAGAAGGGCGACTGCGTACTCGATCCCTTCAGCGGCTCTGGCACTACAGGTATAGCTGCCAATCTGCTTGACCGCAGCTTTGTGGGCATCGAGCGCGAACGGGAATACGTGGAGATGAGCAAACGGCGCCGACTGGAGATTGAGAACCTGAACACATTCGCAACATATAAGCATAAGATTCCTGATATCGTAAAAGCGGAGGCAACGCAGACGGACTGCTTCGCTTGTACCGAAGAAGTGATTGAGCGGCTTCCTTTCTTGGGAGAAGTGCCTTCCTGCGACAAATGATGATGTCTTGATGTAGGTGCAGGCGCAAGACGGCTTCTGTTCTAACGACTTCATTATTTTTTCGTAACTTTGGCTGACGCCCAAGTGACTCACGTTCGGAAATACAAAACAAAAAAAGCGTTTTTTTGTTTTGTATTTCGCTCACTTATTCGTAACTTTGCAACTCCGTTTACTGATGAAAAACACAGGGAGATAACGGGTCTTTCTTTTGTATAAAAGATTTAATTTTAGGAGGATTTTCATGCAAATTGATACAAAGGAGTTGGGCGTGTTGGCTGATATGCTGAACGAACAAAGGATAACGGCTCTTGAGAGAGAGTTGGCTAAGGCAAACGAGGAGACCGCTTTCTGGCGCTCACGGTGTGAGCAGCTGGAGCAGATGCAAGTGGCTTCGACGGTGGAGAACTTGGTGTTGAAGAACTATATCATGCTCTCGGCGGAGAAGATGAAGGTGTTTGTGGCGCGGCTGGGGAAGATGGAGCAATGGGCGTTTCTGCGCACGTTTGTGGAGTGGTCGCTGCCCGATGAGCTGGAGCGTGAGGAGCGGGCGATGCTGAACAAGGTGATGCCGTTGCCGAGTGGTTTCACTCAGCAGGTGAACATCTCTCAGGCGCATGATGTGATTGCCGAGGGTGGCACGAAGATTATTCATTCAGGGGGGTAATATCTTAACACGAATTTCCATGAACCAACGGTCGCTGCCTACGGGGAAAAGCAATTGACCATGAATTGAATTTATGAATAATTTGTGATAATTCATGTTTTATATCTTACTGTTTTACAAGGAGTTTAAGGAGTAATAATATGATTAATATCGGCAAGGTGATAGGCGATGTGATTGAGGCAGGTGGGGTGAAGAACGTCACCTACAATTACTATGGCAAGGATGAGGCAGGCCGAGGGGCTGGGGGTGAGGCTGATTGTCTGATTAGTGATGACGATATTCCCGAGGCTCTTCGGTCGGACGAGGCTGGGGCGATCATGGGGCGCCTTGTGGATGCAGGCTTGATAGACGACGGTTGGCAGCCTGTGGGGCTCTCGGGACCGGAGAAGGGTCTCGTTGCGAGGGAGGCAAGTCGTCGGTTGGGCATTGCCGAGGTGTGGCAGGTGTTTGGAAGGTTGTGGGATATGAAACCCGAAACCTTGCGAGGGTATTACAACAAAGCATTTGAGCAACGGAAATCGCTCACGTTTCAAGACCGACTGAAAAACGCATTAGACTGATTTTCAGCCTTTTCACATCAACCGTACCTGCTACGCCGTACCTACTACGTAGCAGGTTTTTTGTTTCTTATGGTTGTACCTTTGCAGCAGGAATTCCAACATTCGGAGTTTCTGCTGCTTTCTTTTTTCCATGAAAGTCTGTCGGCAGTCAAAAACCCCAGCACGGGCTCCGAGGCACGAGATGAAGAACGCCTGTCTATATCATCGTGCGACGTGCGAGAAGGCATTTTAATACCTATAAAACAAAAATGAAAAAGGTATTTAAACGCATCAATCGGGCAGGTGCAAGAGATTATAGCGCACCTCGCCTTGTGGGAGAAATCCTGCGTGAGTATTTTGAGGAGAGCAACGAGCCGTTGGCTCGTGCTTATCGTGAACGTTCTGCTGTGGCTAAAGGTGCGGCTGAAATGGATGCTGATGCTGCGGTTATGGCTGATGCTGAAGCTGATGCTAAGGAGCAAGGTTGGCACTGCGACACTGAGTTGGGTTGCAATTTGAAGAGTGTGCTGCGGCGCGACGGGCGTATGCAGACGGGTAAGGAATATCGGGGTGTGCTGCGGCGCGACTCTGATGCGGTGGTCGACAGGTTTCTCTACCGCGACGCACACTTCACGTTCGTGGAGACGGTGCCGACGACGGCGGGCAGGCGTAATCCGAGGGTGTTCGACGGCGAGTTCATAACGGTGACACGCTGGGACGACGGCAGTCTGCATCCGAACTTCAAGCCGATGAGGGTTGACGAGGGTTGCGCGGTCGAGGGCTTTGCCCGCGCTGTGGCCGGCGAACTGCTCTGTGCGCTGGAGGGCCTTGTAGAGAAGTAAGTAACTTTGACTGCGAGTGTTCCAGTTCCAAATGTTCCAATTAGAAACTGAGGAACAAAACGTCTTTCTAAAAGCTTTATAACTTATTGATATATAATTAGTTATATGGCATAAGGAGGGTTGTGGCTCCCTCGGAACAGCAATTGGAACAACTGGAACGGGAACGCTCAGTCATTATTTATTCAACTTTCGCATGTTAGCAGTTAACAGGAGTTATCGGGAGTTAACAGGTCTTCGACCAGTGGAGTTAGCAGACAATAGTTTTTCCTATCGCGAGAACTATCGTCCGATAACTTCCGTTAACTTCCGCCGACGCAGTTGGCTAACTCCCGTTAACTCCCAGCAAGCGAAGCTTGCGAAACTTGAGTTATTTATTCATTTAAAAAACAGTAAATCAATGAAATATAACATTTCAAACCCTACCGCCCCTAAGATGCCAAACCTTGGCAGGGGCACCGAATGTATCCGCCTGCTGCTTTCGCAGGTGTCAAAAGACATGCGCGAACCGCTGGTTCCGATGCTCTTTCCTATCCTTGGCGCTCACGTCAGCGGCTCGGAATTTCAGTACCCCGACCTCACTTGGAAGGAGCTTTGTGGCATGATGGCCAATCTGGTGGCTGACAGTGGCTGCAACAAGGGGCAGTTGTCGAACGTTGTGGAGGCTGTCTGCCGCGACTTCCGCGGGCACGATGAGGCTGAACTGAAGAAGCTTGTGGAGTGGCAGAAGCAGGTGAAGACGAAGTCGGCCAACAAGGAGAAGCCTGCCCGTCCCGAGGTGGCCTTCTGGTTCCCGCCGTCGGACGTGACCAATGCTGCCTTCATTCAGAATGCCATGGCGCTCGAGGCGCTTGGCGGACGTACGCAATACCTGAACATGCCCGAGGTGGAGATGGCCGACAAGATGTGTGGCGGACATAGGCAGGTGACGCAGATGCTGCGCAACATCTACGACCGCCAGCGGGCCGGTGCGCTCAGGGCTACTGCCGACGGCGTCACGGGCAATCCGCTGCTGCGTACGAACCTGACCATTAGCAGCACGCCCTTTGCCACGCGCAAGTTCTACAAGAACGAGCTGTTCAACGGCACGTTCGGGCGTATGGTCTTTTCCTACAAGCCGCGTACCAGCCGCGACGGGCGCATACCCCGACAGGGAAAATACTCGGGCGAGTTCTATCAGAAGCTCGACGAGTACCTGGTGCGTCTCGACATCTGCAAGGGCCGCTACATCATCCGTCAGCTGAACAAGCTTGCCGACAGGCTGGCTGGCGACATGGCTTCGATGGCCGACCTTGCCGACGACGACATCTTGTGGGACATCTCGAAGCGTGCGCTCGTCTCGGGTTGGAAGGCTGGCTGCGTGATGTGGGTGCTCAACAATCAGACGTGGACGAAGGCGATGGGCGACCTCGTGGAGTGGCTGGTTTATCGCGACATCTGGAGCAAGATGCAGATATTTGCCGACATGCTCTGCGTTGATGCCGACCAGGCGGGCGAGGCCCAGCGACGCGGCCCGAAGAATATGCTCGACCTGCTGCCCGATACGTTCAACAAGCCTCAGCTTGAAGCGCTCCGTGCAACCCTCGGCAAGAGTAAGGAGGGAACAGATGCCCAGTTGCGTAAGTGGATTTTCCGCAAGTTCATCACCCACTCCGCCCAGACGGGCATGTACTCGAAGACGGAGGAATACCTTGGAAGTGATAAGTGATAAGTGATAAGTGAAAAGTGATGGAAAGACACGAACTTCAACGGCTCCGCGACCTCCCTAT
>CAJOIW010000023.1 GCA_905234845.1 uncultured Prevotella sp.
GAGGGGGCTTACTTTTTCAAAATTATGTCCACAATGCCTGTTTATCGGCATTGCGGACACATGATTGGTCGCTTTTCAACTTTTAGCGGACAGCAATAACTTTGTTATAAACTTTTTGCCTTCCTTAACGCAATTTCTTTCATCTTCGAAGAACATCTCTGACTAATAAAAAACGCACGACAGGCGGATAGATGCCTGTCGTGCACTTTTCTTACACGTATGCTAAAGTGTGACTCTTGAAGAGTTTTGATTGTGTCTTTTTAAAAGAGTTTCTCGGGGTAAACGCCCTCGTCGATAAGCTGCTGTATACGGGCGACGGTGCCGGGGCGGTCAGCAGAATAGGTTACGCCAAACCATTTTGACGTGGTGTCGAGGACCTCGCAGGTGGATGTACCGTCTTTGATGAGCTTGTCCATCATCAGGGGGATGAAGAACTCGGCCTTGAGGTTCTCAATGTTCTTCGGATTGCTGAGGAACTCCTTGAAATACTCCTCGGAATGCTCGAAGTAGTCGGGAGTAAAGCCCCACATGTTCATCGACACGGGGGTATTGTCGCCACCTACAGGCTGCCACTCTCCGTTCTCGTCTTTGTAGCTCACCACACCGTCGACGCGCATAATCTCAGTACGCTCGACGATGGTGGCGAGGTTGCCCTTCTCATCCTTCGAGCAGACACCACGTGCCACGGTTCCGTTATCGGAAAGGGTATTGCCGATGCGGAAGCCCACCATGGCATATTTATTGGCAGAGCCCTCAGGCAGGTCGGCGAGGAATTTGCCGACTACCTCGAATGCGTCGCGATTGTAGAAATCGTCGCAGTTGATGACACAGAACGGCTCTTTGATAATGTCCTTGGCCATGAGCACAGCGTGATTGGTGCCCCAAGGCTTCTGGCGACCCTCAGGAACTGAAAAACCTTCGGGAAGGTCTTCGAGCGATTGGAAACATACCTCTGCGGGGATATGCCCCTCGTACTTCGAGAGCACTTTCTCGCGGAAGTCCTGTTCAAAGTCCTTGCGGATAACAAACACAATTTTGCCGAAACCGGCCTTGATAGCATCGTAGATGCTGTAGTCCATGATGGTTTCCCCGTTGGGGCCGAGGCCGTCGAGCTGTTTCAGACCTCCGTAGCGGCTGCCCATGCCGGCAGCAAGCAGTAACAATGTTGGTTTCATACGGTATTTAAATGTTTAAATGGTTTATAGTTTAACACAAATCGCCATGAATTGACCATGAATTGACCATGAATTGACCATGAATTGACCATGAATTGATGAGTTGACAGAACTATCGTCTGAACTCCTTGAACTCCCGAACTCCTTGAACTCCTTAATAATTTTCTGCAAAGTTACAGTTTATTTTTCTGAAATGCAAATTTTTCTTTATTTTTTAGAACGGCATTCCGATGGCAAAGTGCAGACACTGGGCGTCGTGGAAGTGGTCGGCATTGAAGAAGCCTTTCTTGTAGGGCAGATGGAGAGCAAAGCCCCAGTCGATGCGTAGGACAAAAAACTCAAGGTCGTAGCGTAGGCCGATACCCGTGCCAAGGGCGGTTTCCTTGAATAGGTTTTTCATTTGTAGTTGCGACGAGGTGCGATAGCCGTCATCGCGCAATGCCCATACATTACCTGCATCGAGGAACAATGCTCCATAGATGTTCCGGAAAAGACGGGGACGATACTCAAGGTTAGCCTGCAACTTGAGGTCGCCCGTCTGGTCGAGGTAAGAGTGGCGGCCCTCAATAGTGTGGTAGGCTCCAGGACCTATGCTACGCACATTGAAAGCACGGATACTATTGGCACCACCCACATAGAACTGCTCAGTATAGGGAGCACTCAGCGCATTGCCATACGACCACAACACCCCCGCTGCGGCATGCGCGACAAAAGTGCTGTGCTCGCCTACCTGCCACGTCTTACGCCATTCGCCCTCAAGCTTGAAGAACTGCGCGTAAGGATTCTTGAACATGGTCTTGCCCTTCTCTCCCCATTTCTCTCCGAAAGCAGCATAACCCAGTGAAAGAATGTTGGCAGCCTCGCTCACAGTGAAACGGAAATAGATGGGGCTACGCAGTTTGGCCGGACTGGTATAGGAGAACTGGTAGCGCATCTTCGGCACAAACTGGTCAGCCATCGACACCTGCAGGTAAGGACTTGCCTGAAGCACCTCAAGAAACTCTTCGGTCTGATGGGTCATGTACTCGTATTGCAGGATGAACGGGCTCAATTCGTGCATCATCGTAGCGCGAGGCGAGAAACGATAGGTCAGCTCACCCGACACCACATGGCGCTTGAAGTATTTCTCACGGTTAATAATGCTCGTGGAGGCTTTGATGGTAGTCGTAGGTGTCTGCGCCCAACGACGACGAACTTGGAACGGCAGGAGCAAACGGGGCAGTTCAAGCGAGGCATCTATGCCATACTCGTAGGAATGGAACTGACTTCGTGTGCCGTCGGCATTGTGCCCTGTCTGCCATTCATAGTTACCGCGCAGGTTCACATCAAGCTTCTCGCCCCCCCGAAAGGCATTACGCTTAGTCAGACCTATCACCAGTCCGGGACCAAAAGCACCGGTAGTCTTGCCGATGGCATTGGCCTCGATATAAAAATCGTAGGGCTTATCGAACACACAATTGAGCTGCAGGTCAAGGGTGTCGCCTACGAGTGGAGAGTGGGGAGTGGAGAGTGAAGAGTTATTGCGGGGAACAAACTTAAAATCGACCATGGAGAAAAGACCTGAGCCCGTGATATTGTTAGCTGACTGCAGATAATTGTCATAACTGAAAGGCTGCCCGTGACGGAGTTTTAGGTCTTTAAGTATCACACGCGGACGGACTGGCGACCGGCGACCGTTGAAATGAACGGTAAGCCAACGACGCGTCGCAGAGTTGTTCAAGGGTTCCATAAACGACTTACGGAGCATCATGTCAGTATTGCCCATGTACCATTTTCTCATGGCCTCAGCGGGAATGCTGTCGGCCAGTTGTATGCGGAGCAAGACCTTTCCGGGCACACTCACCGTATCGGCCAGATAGGAAGCATAGGATGGCTGATAGAAGTAATAGCCGTTGTTGCGAAAGAGATTGCTTAACCTTGTGCGCTCGGCATCAAGGGCAGCCACACTGAAAGGGTCGCCATTGTGTATCTTCGCCTCAACCTTAGTAGCCTCTATCAGACTATCGGCAAGCGGCGGGAAATTCACATAACGCAAGGAGTCAATGGTGAACAAATGTCCTGGGCGCACGTCATAGGAGATTTTCGCCTCTTTCGGATCTCTCTGATTCACTTCCTGATAGTCTACGCTTCCCCTGAAATAACCATGAGAGCGTAGCACCTCACGGGCCACTGACGAACGCAGTTCCGGATTGACCCAACTCATAAGGACAGGAGCCTTTCCAAACGACTTTGTCATCCACTTGCCGAAGCCTGTTTCCGATTTCGAGAAAGCATTCCATATCCACAGACCATAGGGAAATGGCGTACGATGGTAAGACGATCCGAAAAGCGCTCCGTTGGGTTCAGTGGCAAGTGCAGCATCAACCTCTTCACGGGTGGTTGTGAAATGGTCGTTCTTCTCATAGTCGCTATAGGTAATTTTCTTCAATCCGGTAAAGAGCCTGTCGCCCTCAGGCACTCCACTCGTCGAAGAACAGGCCGCAAGCACGATGACAAAGGCAACGATGCCCACGGCCAGTATTATTCTATTTCTCTGTTTCCTCATTTTGTGTAGTCGGTTTTATGCTGTCAACAGGTTGTGCTCTTGGAACAGACATGATGGGTGTATCAGTTTTGAAGCGGAAGATGTCGCGGAAATGTTGCAACTTGCGTTTCCAGAGGAAGCCTGCCCCAAACTTGCCCACGTCGCCTTCGAGCCAGTCATAGCTGTCGCGGTCGTAGAATAGTTTGAGATACTTGTTTGAAGTCTGACTCATACGATATTCGAAGGTCACATTGTCAAAAAATGTATTGTTCTGGTTTTCTATCTCTGCGCCACTTGACACCTTTCCGCCGATGGACACACGCAGGCGGTTATTCCAAAACCGCTTGGCAAACTTGAAGTTGTAGTCGGTATGGAGCGCTCCTGACGCTGTGGTGGTGTTGTCCATACCGAAACTGAGGTCAAGAGTACGGAGCGCACCAGCTGAGATGGCGTTGATCTGGCTGTTGAGGAAAGCGCTGAGTGCACTATTCATCGAGAAGTTGGATGTATTGCCATCAGCGAGATACATGCCCGTGGTGAGCATGGTGACTGCAAGTTTCCCACGTTCCTCTTCCGACATGGTCTGCAACTGGTTGTGGATGGTCATGTCTTCAGGCGCATCGATGATGAACTGAAGCCCCATGTCCTTCAAGGTTTTCGTAATGACCACGCCACAGTCGAACGTCACTATGCGCCCTGAGCTTCCGTCAGTTGATACAGATGTCTTGTTCTCTTCCGTAGCCGTGATGTTCAGCGTGGGATTCATCGGGTCGCCACGGAACTCTATATAACTGCCGTCTTTTATCGTAAAGGTCTTGAGAGGTATAACGGGCAGAGAGTATTTCATCTCGCCGTTGTTGAGCGTATAACGGCCAGTGAGACGAATATCTTCTACAGTGTTGTATCTCATTCTGAGGTCTCCTCCACCCACAAGATCTACGTAATTGGAATGGTCGGCATTGAGGGCGCAGACAATGTGTGCCTGCTCATCGATGCCGATGGATAAATCCATGTCGAGACCGGTGATTTGTGGGCGTATGACAACTTCTTCTATAGAGTCGTTAAAATTGGTAAAGCGTACAAGCTCGTCAAGCTGATTGTCGGTGGAAAGGGGCGAGTCGCGTAGCACATAGGTCATGTCGGTGGAGCCAAGCACATCGAGTTTTCCGCGCATCTGCAAACCCTCAAGCGGCCCCTTCATCATGCCAAAAAAGTTGACGAAAGCCTTACCGTAAGCCTCAGATCGTGGGTTCTCCTTAGCATTGATAAGCTGGAAATTCTCTGCCCGCATCTTCAGGTCAAGATACATTTTACTGAGGTCAGAGAAATCGAGATAACCCGACATAGTGAGCGGGCTGTCATTGTGGGCATACATCTGGAAGTTCTCAAAGAGCAGATGGCTTCCCTGTATGCGAACGGGGTCGTTGTCGAAACGCATTTCAACGCCATAGGGTACACTCACGAGATAGGCCGAGTCGAGATAAACCTCACCGTCGACCTGTGGTTTAGAAAGTGAGCCCACCACATCGAGCGTTCCTTCTCCGTAGCCTTTCAAGCCGATAATCTGGTCAGGAATGAATCCATTAAGCATCTGCAACGGTATGCGGTTGAGTCCGAGCTTTGCATCAAGCCAACCGTCGCCCTCCGACTTGTAGGTTCCACGTACAGTAGCTACCTCGTTGCCGTCGCTCAAAAGGATACCGTCAACATAGTGTCCGCCATCGCTCTGCGGCACATAGACGAACTCCGCTCCCACGTTGCCCATGGGATTGTGCTCGTAGATCAGCTGGTCGATGGTCATGTTGGCTGATACGGAGAGATCGTTAGGTG
Source organism: uncultured Prevotella sp. (assembly GCA_905234845.1). Classification (GTDB taxonomy): domain Bacteria; phylum Bacteroidota; class Bacteroidia; order Bacteroidales; family Bacteroidaceae; genus Prevotella. The sequence continues at coordinate 5,530 of CAJOIW010000023.1, forward strand.
TCTGTATGAGGTGATAATCGCCATTAAGCACACCTGAAATATCAGGGGTGTAAGGCAATACCGAGAGCACCTTTTCGAGGTCAAAACGGTGAAGCGAGAAAGTAATGTCCTGCAGGGCTTCGGTATTCTCGTCGTCGGTATATATCTGCACACCCATACCATCATCGCTGCGCAACTTCACATCAGCAGAAACGCGCCGGTCATCAGACAGGAAGACATAATTATCCTTATTGATATTGAATTTCTTATAGCCCAATACGGGATTCATACCGTAAGACTGCAGTCGTATGCCATTTTCCTCCATCTGAGCCGCCAATCCAAGTCCGATGCCAAGACGGTCGTGCTCGTCATAGAGTCGTGCCCGCAACTGGGTACCACGCTCTTGTAATGCACCATCGAAAAGAGCATTGAAAACGTAGTGAGGATTATCCTTGTTATTACGTATCTGCGCTTCATACCTCATGTTTTCTGCATCTGAGCGTATGGCGAGGTTGATGGTGTCGAGCAACAGACTGTCTACCGTAAGACTGCCTACACGAAGGTCACCGTTGAGACCGCCTGTTGGCGATGAAACCATGTTGAGATTGACAGCACTCATGTCATAACCCAGCCGACTCGCCATCTTCATGAGGAAGTTCTCGCGGCCTGCTGTCAACTCTACACGTGCATGAGGAAGGTGTTGGCGCAACAGGCTTTGGTCAATGTATTTTTCTTTGACCTGTCTTTGCAACTCTGAGGTCAGAGCATCAGCCTGCCTCATCAGTTTGCGATAGCCACCCGAGGCATCCATGTCTAAGTGGAAGTCGCCACAGTCTACGACGGCATGGGTAGTGTCGCGACGGGTGAGCAGGTCGATGTTGATGTCTTCTGGGCGGAAATGCTCGCCTCGACTATAGACTGAGAGATCGCTCAGATAGCCATGAACGTCGTAGTAATCATTCCAGTCGGTACAAATGTCTATATGGCCGCATCCGCCTACGGTAAATGGCTCAGATGTTACTTTCAGCCCATAAAGGTCTATTTTTCTGAAGTCGCCGGCAAAAGTGATGCACGTTCCGTTACGTGTCTGCGTGAGCCCGCCGATGCGGAATTGTCCTGCCAATAGGGGATTGTTACTGTTGATGACGGTTGAGAGCCGGCCATTACTAAGCGATGCATCAGCACTCATGCCAGCAAGATTGTAACCACCGTAACTGAACTGATCTACCTTAATCTTTGCCTGCAGTCGGGTACGGGGAGAGAGGAAGTCGGTGCCTTGACCTATAAGGTCGACACTACCGCTGAAGGGAGAGAAGCCCTGATTGGGCACAAAGTGATTCAGATTTAAATTTCTTGCTTGTAACTTTGCCTTGTAGGCCATACGATTGGCATCGAAAGCCGCTGTACCGCTGACGCGCCCCTTACCCTCGGTCATGGCGAAATTGGCCGCATACTGATTGCCATTGACCTTGAAGTTCCCTTTTAGACCGATATTCTTTGGGATATTCACGCTACGACACGTATCGGCAGGCAACAACTCTTTCACCATGGAGAGATCATGAGCCTGTGCGTCAAGGTCGATGTCAGCCCGTAGGCATTTGGGATCATCAAGGTTTTCCACCCATCCGCTGGCCTTTGCCCTCAAGGCTGTCGGCAGGTCGATGTTCAAACCAGAGAAGTTCACGCGCTTCATATTTCCTCGTACTACGCCATCAATTTTCAGTGGATAATTGGGCCAACGACGGCGGAATCCAGCAGGCATATCGCCCATGAAGCGCATAAGGTCTTGCTTGCCTACAGAACCGTGCAGGGTGGCCTTGATATGTCCGGGATGATAATCGTCAAAAGCATTTAGCTCCATGTCGATATCGGTGTTAATTTCCGACTCGGGCGTCTTTAGGTGCAGATTGTTCACCTTGAGGCGACCATCGTCTATCTTTACCTGTCCGGAAAGATCGTCAACCTGCAGTCCGCTCTTCTCTTTCAGAGACACATGGCTAATATTTGCCTCAACTTTCATATCTCCCCCACCCTCAGGCGGTGACGAGTAGCTGATGTTCTCGGCTGATAGATTGAGGTCTTTGATGTCTAAGTGATTGGTATCAAGTCCCTTGACAGGCTTCTTCGATTTGTCGTCGTATGCTATCCGCCCGTCGGTGATGCTGAATTTTCCAATGTCATAGCGTCCTTTGCCAAGATCGAAACGGCCACTTTCAACATTCGCGTCACCCAACTGAGCCTGTATCACCTCCTCGCTCCTCGAACCCTGCCCATCTTTCGGCATGTGTACCGTCACATCGGCATTCTTCAGCGCGAGATCGCCAACACCAATCTTCCAATTATTTTTGCTCTCAGTCGTATCTGGTGGCACGCTATCGGCCAATGCCACATCGATGCGGGCATCCTCAATCTTTGCGCGATTTACCAGCAAAGAGTCGTTACGCAGGTCGATGCCGTGGCTCTCAAGCACCAGACTGCCCACAGTGCCCTTCACACGAGCGGCATCGATAAAGCCATTGGTATTAAGTCTCATGCGAGAGAGTGCCAGCCGATCTATCTCGACCTTCTTTTTCAACAGCGGAAGAAATTGCACGTCGACCATCGCCTCGCCCACGTCGGCAATGGTGTCACCCTCGTGAACCACACGCACATCTTCGAGTGTGAGGTCAAGCGGAAAGTCGAGTCTCACACGTCCTACAGAGATGTCCATGCCCGTCTTCTCCGATGCATAGCGCGCTGCCGTTTTCACCGCCCAGTTCTGCACAGGCGGCAAGTAGAGCAGTGCACCGAGCACGGCCACAAAAGCAATCGGAGTACCCAACACTACGGCACCCCACTTCAGCAGTTTCTTCATTCTGCCTGCGAAATTACGGTTTTTTCCCGAAAAAAACAAACTTTCAGACCGCAAAATATACCCCCCACAAAATCAAACGCTTATCTTTCGCAGAAAATTCCCTAGGGAATTCCGTCCAAAAAACCATCTTTCGTGGAAAATTCCCTAGGGAATTTTCCACGAAAGATTAGCTGCACATTTACACCAAATAAATACACATGCAGAGAATGATTGTAATATTGCAGCAAAAACTCTATTGTAGATACATCTTTTGCTAATTTCGAGGCAATGCAAACAATCAACAACAAACGGAAGTTATCAACCTCCGTTTATTGTTTGCCACAAGTTATCGTTAGGTAATGGGGCCTCTACTGTAATCGTTTCTTTTGAAACGGGATGCACGAACTCCATCCTACGAGCCAACAATGAGATGCTACCGTCAGGATTGCTACGCTTAGCGCCATATTTCAAGTCGCCTTTTATCGGACAACCCATCGCAGCAAGCTGGCAGCGAATCTGATGATGCCGACCTGTCAGCAACTCTATTTCCAACAGATTGTAATTATCAGTCTTTCCTATCAACCGATACTTCAACACAGCCTTTTTAGCTCCTGGTTTCTCTTTCGTATAAGCATAACTTTTATTCTGTTTCTCGTTACGAACAAGCCAATGCTCCAGTTTCCCCTCGATTTGCGGCGGTACATTTTTCGTTATAGCCCAATAGGTTTTGTGCACCTCACCATTGGCAAACATCCAATTAAGCCGTTCCAATGCCTTAGAAGTCTTTGCGAATATCACTAACCCGCTAACAGGCCGATCCAACCGATGAACTACACCAAGAAAAACATTGCCAGGCTTCGCATATTCCTCCTTCAAATAAGCTTTCACAATGTCAGAGAGCGGAGTATCGCCAGTCTTATCGCCCTGTACAATCTCTCCGCTCTGTTTGTTGACAATTATGACGTGATTGTCCTCGTAGACTACTTGCATAATTACATATTCATGCCCCCATCGACCTGAATGACCTGACCGCTGACATAATCTGACATATCAGAGGCAAGGAATGTCGCCACATTGGCAATATCCTCTACTGTTCCTCCTCGACGAAGCGGTATCTTGTTAGTCCATTCCTTCCGTACTTCCTCAGGCAGATCCTGCGTCATGGCAGTGTCGATGAAACCTGGCGCAATGGCGTTCGCACGAATGCCACGTGGCCCCATCTCCTGCGCTATCGATTTGGCAAGCGCTATCAGACCAGCCTTCGAGGCGGCATAATTAGCTTGACCAGCATTGCCATGAACACCGACAACAGAAGCCATGTTGATAATAGAACCCTTGCGCTGACGCATCATAACCGGCACACAGGCATGGATGAAGTTGAACGCAGACTTCAGGTTAACGGCTATCACCGCATCCCACTGTTGCTCAGTCATACGGAGCATTAGACCGTCTTTTGTTATTCCGGCATTATTTACCAGGATGTCAATGCTACCAAACTCCTCCTTCACTTGTTTGACCACCTCTTCTGTCTCGGCAAAATCTGCGGCATTAGAGGCATAACTCTTAGCTTTCACTCCTAAAGCAGCAATCTCAGCCTCAGTCTCCTCATTGACATTCAAATCAGTAAATGCAATGTTTGCGCCTTCGGTGGCAAACTTCAAGGCTATAGCCTTTCCAATTCCACGTGCCGCACCTGTTATAAGAGCGGTTTTTCCTTCCAGTAATCTCATTTTTATTATAAATTAGTTTTTAATTATTTTCCTACCCAAAGCACCATAAACGAATTTGGCCACCTGAGGCTTGGTGTCCTCGGTTGTCATGCCATGACCCAAACGCCCATAGATGTATGGCACCTCAAGCCCCTTCACACAATAGTGTGTAATGTCGGCCACAAGATCAACATTATCAATATCGAACTCCCCTTCAGCTTTCCCTTCAGAATAAACCTTACGGAGTATTTCAAGTTCATCCTCATCGAAATGTTTCCGTACCTTCTCTACCATCCAGATATTTCGGAAAAACTCTGCACGAAGATTGCCATTACGCACCACGGTCTCCTTAATCATACTCAAATGAGTATAAATAAGTTCAATTATTTTCTCCTGCGGACTGATTCGCTTTGATGCCACCTCGTCAAGCTGGTCTGAAAGACGCTCCAATTCCGACTCGATAACTGCATAATAAATCTCCTCCTTATTTTTAAAATAAGTATAAAGTGTGCGCCGCCCCTTACCTGAGGCCATAGCAATGTCATTCATTGTGGTATTTTCCATACCCTTCTTGGCAAAAAGCTGCCGTGCAACATCTACCAAAAGTTGTCTTGTTTTGGAAATCGACATCGTTCAACTCCTTTCCTTATAATATATTATTTGCACACTCATATATGCGTGTGCAAAAATATAGATTTAATTTCAATTATGCAAATTTTTTATCTATATTTTTTCATGACACCTATATTTTTAGGTAAAAAAGGGGACAAAACTTTTCCCAAAACAAACAAAATAAAAGTTTTTCTTTGCAAAACTTAAAAATAATAGACTAGATATTTGCATAACTCAGAAAAAAGCAGTAATTTTGCAGCCACTTAATAAAAATATCGCGGAGTGGAGCAGTTGGTAGCTCGCCAGGCTCATAACCTGGAGGTCGCATGTTCGAGTCCTGCCTCCGCAACTAAAAGGCCCAGCATCAATGCTGGGCTTTATTATTTTGCGCAATCCTATCTACCGCCGCAGAAAAACGGCAATCTCCTATATTTTCTTAATATGTGAAAATTGAATTATTCGACTGTATCCAAATAAGGTTTCAAAACAGAAACCCAGACACCATATCCCTCTTCAGAAAAGTGAATACCATCGGTGGTATAGTCAGTACGCAGAACATTGGTACCCTTTTCCACAAAATGGGGAAACAGGTCTACGTAAATAATGCCATGCCGTTTACAATAGGCTTTCAACAACTTATTAATAGCAGGTATATGATTCGTCTTTCCTCGTAAAAGTTTCCAACGACCGAACGACTCGTTAATGGGTACAAGGCTCTGTACAAAGAGTTTTGTCTCTGGCGCATCCTTTCGAATTTTTGCTATCACTTGGCAACAATTCTCAAATACCTGACGAGGCGTCAGGTTATGACTCACGTCATTAGTACCACAGAGCAAGAAAACCGCTCTCGGCTTTCCTGGTAGAATCTGACACAACCGATGATAGATACCCGTCGACGTATCACCGATAATGCCACGGTTAACCACATGCTTCCGTCCCAACTTATCCGACCAGTCGCCCCCAAACTCTGTCAGGCTATTACCCAACATTACGATATCCGCTGAGGTAATCGCCGGCAACTGCTCAAACTCCGCAACCTTCGCATTGTAATGATCTGAAGCCTTATACGTCACATGCGCCACGCGTTGTACCTCTTGCCCACATTGCTGAGCATCCACACACTGCATATTGCCCGCAACCAACAACAGAAAAAAAACTTTGAATTTCATGTCCTTATAATAATAATTCTACGGCAAAATTACAAAAAAAGACCAAAAGCGCAAAGCTTTCAGTCTATTTTTCAGAATACTATAAAAACTCTAATCCAGATTACTCATTACCTTTTGGTAATAGCGTTGTGTTCCCCTAACCGAGTATCCGGGGCCACCGTTCCACGAACGGATAGCTTTCTCCACATTATTCTCGGGGTTATAATATGACTGGACTACCAAGAACATTTCTTTCGACTTCTCCACGCTATAACGGTCGGCCATTGTGAAACGGCGCGGATCCTTGCGAGTCTTCATTATCACATTGCACTGAGCTACACAAGCTGGGGTTATCTGCATGCAACCCACTTGATTGCCATTGCGAGCCATGCGGTTTCCCCCACTCTCCACCTGAATAATGGCTTCCATTACAGGGTTCCAGTCGAATGTAGCTGCCTCTACACTTTCTGTCATCTCTTCCGACACTTCAGTCGTTACTTTCTCTTTCTCATTTTTCGACTCTTCGCCTCCGTTACCATCTGCAATCACAGCAGAAGGCATTGCAACGAAAGTCAACATACTAACTAACAAAACTTTTACAATTCTCATCATTACATATTTTTATGGAGCCTGAATATAGAAGTCTTATTCGCGACAACAGGAAAATGTGAGAATGAGCAAACCCATTGTCTGACTCCGGTTAATACTTGACTGGTAGGTGTTGGGTGATGGCTTTTGGTTGATCGTTGATAGACCTGTCAATTTAAGAAACTATTAACAATACCCATTAACCATACACCTAACCTATATCACAGAATCTGAATTCGGCTGCAAAGGTACGAAAAAAAGCCCGACCAACCATGAAAGCGCGCCTTTCCTTGACCTTTTTTAAGGTTTTTATTTCGCATCTATACGGTTGAAAATCAAGATTTTAGCCAATTCCCGTTTGTAAATACCAGCATTTACAAATCCGAATGTCTGCCATCACCCGTCTTTGGCATCCCCTTTGTATAAATGGTGTATAAAAAATCAACAATTGTAAAAATTTACCCTCTTAGTCAGAAAAACCGTTAACGTTAACGGCGCAATTTCAATGAAAAAAGCAAAATAAAATTTTTAGATATTTTAACGGTTGGTTATGATGGATGTTTTGACATAATGACATAAGAAAAGTATGTGGAAATTTCATTTGAACTGCTGACGAATGCGGTGCATCTTGCGGAGATAGACACACAGAATGGATAAGATGGCGATGAGCAGATAGATAAGGAAGACCTGAACGGCTGTGGGATGCAGGCCTTCGATACTGGCACCTGGCAAGGAAGCAATTCTCTCCAAACCACGGCCCTGCACCACGGCAAAGAACGTCAATACTTTTCCGAACCATACCTGTAACATAGGAAATGGAAAAGTTATCAACATCAACAACGTACACCAGATAATTGCATAGGCACAAGGAATGACAAGGAAATTGGTTAGCAGGAAATAGCAGGAGAAACGCCCGAAGTAATAGGCTACCAACGGAGCTACACCTATCTGTGCCGTAAATGAGACGACCAATAGCGACCATATCCACCTCAAAAGAAAACAGCTTTTTAAGAATTGTTCGGGTAGCAACCGATAAACCGGTTTCCAAAACAACGTGATGGCCAACACGGACATGAACGAAAGCTGAAAGCCGACATCCCATAGACTAACAGGGTTGGCAAGGAGGATACACAAAGCCGCCAAGGCTAAGGTGTTCAGAGAAATGCGATTTCGGCTAAGCATTGCCACGACGGCATAGACGGTCAGCATCACGGCTGCACGCACCACGCTCACGGGCATTCCCACCAAAAACACAAAGGTCCAGACGGTAAGCACCAGTATCACCTGCCCCCAGAGACGCCAGCGCAGCCGATTGAATAAGAACAACAGCAACATGCTAATGATACCCAGATGAAGTCCGGAAAGTGCCAAGACATGAGAGGCACCGCTTACGGCATAGATGTCTTTCATCTGTTTCGATAATGCCGACTTATCACCAAGCGTCATCGCTGCCACCAAGGCATAAGCCTCTTCATCGACGATATTGGCATGGACATGTGCCAATAGGCGTTCACGCAGTCGACCAGCCTTGAGCTTCAGCCGTTCCAGACGCGGCATGGAATCAAGACTCAACACGCATCTCTCCCAATCTCTATAATAGATAAAAGTAGTGGCGACAAAGCCATGTGTCCTCAACCATTGCGGATAATTGAAATTGGAGTTTGGGAAAATGGTGCGTGGCGGCTCCATCACCGAGAAAGCACGCAACCCATCGCCAAGGTGAAGTTGGCGATAACGACAAGCTATGGTGTCGCGCAAGAGCGATGCCTTTACCTTATGACCGGCAAGACTACCATTGAGCACCATCATGTCGAACCGTACCACCTTTCCCGTAGGCTGCGGATTGCTAAGCACGACACCCTCATAGAGTACAGCCTCATCGGTCAGTTGCTGGTGATTCTGTTCATCTTGAAAAGAAAAAAGAACGGCTCCGAGTAGAAACACCGCTACCCAAAGAAGTATACTTTGCACAAATGGACGCAACCTCGGCAACAACAGAACTATCACCGAAACCAGAAAACCGTAAAGCCAATAACGTGCCGACACCATGCCAGCCAGTCTTTCTCCAACAATAATGCCTACGATAAACACCACTGTCAGCCGAAGCAGCGGATAAAATTGTATCGACCCGTTTACCCTCATCATCGGAATGTTTATGGTTAACCTCCCCAAAAGGGAGGAAACTCAACTGCACGCATCTCCCTCCCCTTGGGGTAGGGCTGGGAAGAAATATCAGAAAAACGACATAGACTCCCCACCCTTGGGGAGGGGAAGAGGGTAGGTTCACTATTCATAGTCGTCGATAACTGCATTCATGAAATCCATCATCGGCTTAGCCACCTGAAAGACATGAGTAGCCTCGTCTAACCACACGTCACCATCGAAGAAATTGTCAGAAACCTGTCGCCAACAACAGTAATCTTTCATACGCAGATACTCCATATGGGCGTAATCGCGTGGGAAACCATTTGGACAGGTCTTCAGCATTTCTAAACCAAAACCCCGTTTCGATTGTTCCCACTGCCCTCCCCCAGGTTCTCCGAACAACATTCTGAACTGTTTGTCTTCAACAATCTTGAGCCACTCGGCCTCGTTAGCCATAATCTCATTACGACATGAAGTAAGAATATTGGTCGGCAGCCAATAGCTTCCCGTTGCCAACAGACAATTCCCTGGTTCAAGATGAATATAATATCCGCCACGCAGCGCCTTTCTGCCCTTTGCACAGATATAGGCACCGAGATGACGTTTGTAGGGTGACTTGTCTGGAGAAAAGCGTGTATCACGATAAAAACGATACACGCAATCCTTCACCGTAAGATGGGCTATCTCGGGGTCGAAAACCGAAAACCTGGCAATGGCTTTTGCTACCCCCTCTTCAAAATCGGCACGAATCGTCGTAAATTCATCTCTATGTGCCTGAAACCAAGAACGGTTGTTATTAACCGCCACATCGCTCAAAAATTGAAGTATTCTTGCTGCATTCATATCTTTTTCGGACAAATAGTATTAAACTCGCACTTCTCACATTTTGGTTTGCGGCTGGTACAGATGTATCGCCCATGCAGCAGTAGCCAATGATGAGCCTTGGGAATGTCAGCAGAAGGAATATGGCGCGTCAATTCCTGTTCAACCTTATACGGAGAGTTGGCCTTCTCTGACACAAGCCCCAGCCTATGACTCACCCGATAGACATGCGTATCAACAGCCATTGTCGACTTCCCGAATGCCACAGCCTGAACAACATTGGCCGTCTTACGTCCTACACCTGGCAATAGAGTCAGTTCGTCGAGCGTAGAGGGAACCTCGCCACCGAAACGCTCGACCAACATTCGCGACATCTCGGACAGATGTTGTGCCTTGGCGTTGGGGTAGCTCACGCTCTTGATATACTCAAATAACTCATCGGGATCAGCCAGAGCCATCGAATGCGCATCAGGATAGCGACAAAAAAGCTCTGGCGTTACCTGATTGATTCGTTTGTCGGTGCATTGAGCACTAAGCAACGTGGCAACCAATAACTGGAAAACACTCCCGAACTCCAGTTCGGTCGTTACTTCCGGCAATTGATTTCGGAAATAATCAAGGATATATTCGTATCGTTGTTTACGTGTCATATCTATAAAATCTCGGCAGACTCATTAGCCTGCCGAGGTAATTAAATCATATAAAGATTTTTTCTGACGTTGCGATTCGCTTAGAACAGATAGCGCTTATCGACAATCTTCGCAGCATTCATGAGTTCGCTCATGGCATTGCCTGCATACTGAAGGGATCGCTGTGAGAGTTTTTTCTCTTGTGCGGCAGCATCAAACTTAGCACCTATCTTCTTGCGGTTTGTCACCTGGAAAAGGTAGATACCGCCCTGTCCCTTCACAGGCTTGGTGGAAAACTTGCCCTGCTGTGTGGCTGCTACGGCACCGCTCAGTGCGGGTTCACTCATCGAAGTGGTCTGGACAAATACAGGAGCCGCAAACGTTACCTGCTCAACGGTCGACACCTTGGCACCTTTGGCCTTGGCCGCATTGATGTTGTTCACACCCTTTACCTGAGTCATGAGCTGCTCGGCTTTCTTGTCTTTAAGCACCTCGCCATTGATATACTCCTTCACGCGCTCGTCAGTAAGGTCACGGTAGCCTTGAGGATGAATCTTGTCAAGCAGTACTATGAGCAGGTGGTTGCCATTGTCGCCACACTCATACATCGGTGAGAGTGTACCTTCCTTGGCATCGAAGATCCACTTGATGGCATCCTTTGTAGAGCGGATATTTGCGAAATTGTGCTGTGAGGTTGTAACATCCTTCATCTCCTGCACCTTGTAACCATTCTTTTCTGCATTCTTCACAATATCTTCCGCTGTGGTGTTAGCACTGACGAACTGTGAGAACTTGTTGAAAGCGGCGTGACGGGTGTCGTCTGAGTAGTCGATTGGTTTCTTGACCACAGCAGCTACATACTTGTCCTTCATGGCCTTACGGTCAACAACTTGAACTATGAGGTTTCCACCTGTCATCTGCACATTCTTCACTTCGTTAACAGCCATTGTGTTCAGGCTGGTGAAATAGTCTTTCTGCTCTTTCGAAAGAGAAGGAGCATTTTGATATTGTGCTGTGGTAAGCCAAGTCTTTTCGCCTTGCTGACCATATACTTTTGCAATAGCCTCAAAGTCACCGCCACCCTTCACAGCATTGAAGATGGAGTCAGCTTGAGTCTTCTGCTTCTCATCAGTGCCTGCGACCTGAATAACACGGAACTGGATGCTATCAGGCAGTTGCTCCTTAGAAATCAGGCGGACAATGTTGAGTGTGTTGTCCATTTTCGACTCAAATACTTTCGAAGTTGAACCTACTGCGATAGAGTCAAGTTGAGCAGCAATATCACTCGGATAAGCAGTCTTCAGTACGGGAACGCCCAAGAAAGGTACACTTGACATGGTCTTGCTGACCAGTTGTGCGGGCTCTTCGGCTGCTGCAAGCTCAGTAGCATAGCCCTCGAAGTCTTTCTGGAGAGCTGTGCGGTCAGCTGCAGAAGCCACCACAGGAACATCAACATAACGCACGTCGCGTGTTTCGGTATACTGCATGAAACGTGGCTTCAGCTCATCGTATTTTGCTTTCAGGTCAGCATCACTAATAGTAACCTTATTGTCGGCAATGCTCGAATATGGGAAAGCAGCCAACTCAATGGTGCTCTCTACTTCACCCTCTTCGTAAGCCATCTTGGCCTCAACGGGATTAGAGAGCATACAGTGACTGAAAAGACTCTGGAACTTCTGAGCAAGCAACTGCTGACGGATGGTTTTCTCTGTGAAAGTCCAATACTTATAGAGTACCTGCATCTGCTGAGCCATCTGCGGATTGGTTTCCGACTGGCTCTTATAACGTGCCAAGAAATCCTTCAGTGCATTTGCATCGAAACGATGTGTCTGCTGATTGACAAAAGGAGTCTGAAGGAGCATAGGGTTCGTGCCGGCGTTAAGGATATTTTCCATTTCTTCATCGGTAACGGTCAAGCCCAACTTCTCAGCTTGATCGGCCACAACTTGAGTCTGTATATAGTTATTCCAGATGTAGTCGCGTACCTGATTCATTTGGTCATCATTAAGATTGTCTTGCCCTTGAGCCTTCATCATCTCAGTATACTCTTCCACCATCTTCTGATAGTCTTGCATACTGAGTTTTTTTCCTAACACTTCGCCTACCTGTTGGCGGCGGTCATTGTTTGTAGACTCGCATGAGCGGAACGCCTCCTCGGCGATGAATGCAAAGAGTGCCAATCCGATTGCTCCTACAAGGACAGGACCCCAGCTTCTGATTTTTCCAATTGCTGCCATTTTTTAATTGAATTGTTTTTATTAATTGTTATTTATTTTATTCTTTCTTTCCGATTTTGAGAAAATGCGCACAAAGGTACAAAATAATTGCGAAATAGCTGCAACTTTCTTGTAAAAAATGCGTTTATCCCACAACTTTTAATTCCACGAGTTCAATTTTTGTCATCGTATTCTCAAGTATTTTGAACTGGAATTTGCCTATGCTGATGACTTCTCCAAGTTGCGGAATACTCTGATATTCATGCAGAATAAATCCTCCGACGGTCATATAATCATCATTCTCTGGCAAGTCAAGATCGAACATTTCATTAACTTTATCTATTTCCAATCTCGCAGAAAGCTCGTAGGTATGTTCGCCCGTTTGTCTGGCGATGTAAGTAGCTGTGTCGTGCTCATCTTCAAAATCGCCAAAAATTTCCTCCACGAGGTCTTCAAGCGACACGATACCACTTGTGCCACCGAACTCGTCAACCACCACACCAAGGCTCTTCTTCTGTTGCAATAAGATATGCATGAGTTTTTGCGCTGCCATTGTTTCGGGAACAAAGGGCATCTCAACTACGCAGTCCTGCCATCGTTCGGGATTACGGAACATTTCGGAGGAATGAATATAGCCCACAATGTGGTCAATGTCTTCTTTATATACAATGATCTTTGAGTTTCCGCTTTTGATGAACATCTGCTTCAGCTCGTCTATGGTACAACTGCTCGCATCGACGGCATTGATTTCTGTTCGTGGCACCATACAGTCGCGGACTTTCTTATCGGGAAAATCGAGAGCATTCTGAAAGAATTTCACCTCATCCTCTATTTCTTCATCACTTTCGGCACTGTCAATGCTCGATTGCACCAGATAATCAAGGTCGACTTTGGAGAAACCCTCATCATCAGATTCTTTAGCCATACGGATACCGAAAAAACGCAACATGACTTTAGCAAGGAGCGTGGCGAATCGACTGATAGGCCACAACACTATATAGAACAGATAAGCAAGAGGCGCGAAAATGTTCAACAACCGGTTGGGGTTGTTCTTGAACAAGGTCTTAGGTAGGAATTCTCCTGTAAAAAGTACGATAATCGTGGAGAGTATGGTGTCAAGGGTCACACGCGTGGCGTCATCAAAAGAGGCAAAAAGGGTTCTGTCGAAAAGTGTCGCAAAGAGAATGCCATAGACCACGAGCACAATATTGTTTCCCACAAGCATGGTGCTCACAAAACCATTGGGATGGCTGTAAAATAAACTGATGATGCGTCGCGAAAGGCCGCTTTTCTCTTTTTCCACTTCGGCAAGTAGACGATTGCTCGATACAAAGGCTATCTCCATGCCAGAGAAAAAAGCTGATAATATCATCATAACGATGATACCGATAATCAAAGGTAAGTCTATGTCTTCCAAAATTTATTCTTTTTTATTTTTATGGTTGCGACGTACGTTGTGGCATAGCCTGCTGTCGCATGATGGTTCGTGATGTATCAGCCTTGCTCTCTTCTTTATCCTCTCCTGTAAGGTCGCCACGTTCAAACGAGCCACTGGAGTTCGACACATAGTAACGGGTCATCTTCTCATCACTCCTAAAGTAGCGTCCTTCAAGTGTGCGCTCTGGCGTGACCAGCTTAGACCACGTATGAGAATAGAGCTCATGTTTCGATTCATCCCAATAGAGTTGCTCACTGGTGTAGCGTATACCATCCTTCGTGAGGATACGCACCCGACCATGCAATTCCCATAGGCGCTTTTGATCGTAATAATTGGCAGTATCGCATTGAATATACGACAAGACATGAAGATTCTCATCAAACTGTTCGAGAAATACGCCTTTCTCGAATATCCACCGTGAGGGATTACGCTTCTGATTCACCTCCCATCGCTCTGCCACAATACGGTACTTGATAACTCCCGAATCGCTGATGAGTGTATTCACACCATACGAAGTCATCATAGCCACCGAGTCGCGGTCAGTGATAGCGGGCGCAGTATGTTCCTTTTGTTCCCGACATGCCGCGAAAAGGCATATACCGATGATCAGGTAAGCAAGTCTTCTCATCTGTACGGATATTATTCCACCTTCCATTTGGCGAACCAACGCTCGTTGAACGTCAGGCCGATATTGAGGCGGAACGTGTTCTCTGTGACAAGGTTCTTGGCATCCTGCCGTACCCATTGCGCCGAGACATTGAGTATCGAACGAGTGTTCCAGCGATTGATAATAGGCACACTAACTCCCGCACTCACACTCATCTCCTTCGGACCGTCATGCCCATTGATACGTAGGTAGGGTGTGGCATAAGAGACACCTGCACGATAACGAATACGCTTGAGAAGATTTGTACCACGCTCGTTAGGACAATACTCACCGCCGAGGGTCAGTTTGTGGCGGTCGGTAAAGGCTTTGTCGGAAAGCTGATAGATAGATTTCTCATTCTGAACACTATAGAAGGGGAACTCTACAGATGCCCATTTCTGCAACTGATAGTCAGCTCCCATCTTCCAACGGTTGTCATGATTCCATGCAAAACCTAAACCATAACTTGTGGGAACGGCCAATCCGTTGGATACTGTATAAGTAGTGGTATCAGAAACGGCGGTTTGTGAGTTGTAGGAAACCACCTCACACTTCGGATCGGCTCCCAACTTATGTCCCAATCCGTAGGTTACACCAAACGTCACGTCGTCTTTCGCCGACAATTTCAACGTCTGCTGTATGCCAAACTCAAGTTTATAACTGTTCACTTGAGCGGTGTATCGTTTGGAAAGAGTGTTCACGTTGGCATCGCTGTAGCTATTAGTGATACCCCGCTCATAATCACCCCATAGGTAGGATACATTAGCACCGAAAGCAAAGCCTTTGAACGGCGACCATGCCGCACCAAGATAAACTTGATGAAAACCTCCGCTACCAGAGTAAAGGTTAGTGGTTGTGGTCTTTGTACCATACAGGTTATCATAAAGTGTCTCGGTGTTTGAATAGTTGTAACCCACATTGGTATAAGGCAGGATTCCAAAGCTAATACCGATGCGTTTACCCACCTTAAAGCCGGCAACGGCGTATTCAAAATTGGCATTCTTCGCATTGAGGCTCTTGCCGCCCTCCTTGAAATTAGTAATATAACCCGATATGCCTGCGTCGAAGATAAATGTCAGTGAATCCATGCTTGCATAAGAGGCGGGGTTGAGAAAGTTCACCTGATTATGCTCATGAAAACCGATACCGAGGCCATTCATTCCACGATTAAAGCCGCTAGTTTGATCGCTCAACTGCCCTAAACCATATTGGCTATAGGGCGAGTTTGTTCCACTCTGAGCCATACACGTCACAGCTAAAGCCGCTATCAAAACGGCGCAAAATATCTTTTTCATTTTTCTTCTTTTTTCAATTTGGATGCAAAATTATTGAAAAAAAATGAAATAAACGCACGAAAACTGCAAAATATAAGCTATTTTTGCATCGTGAAACGTTTTAAGACTATTTTTCGCGCTTTTGCGCTTTGCTTTTTATGCTCTTTAACAACTCTGACAAGAGCACAGGAAATCGACTCCGTCTATTTGTCAAAAATGGATTCCGTCAACATCAGCCTGCTAACCTGCGGACCTGGGAAAAAGATCTTTACGCTCTACGGACACACGGCCATCCGCATCAACGACCGCGTAAATGGTGAGGACTGGGTGGCCAACTGGGGTATCTTCTCCTTCAACCAGCCTTTTTTCATCCCACGCTTCGTCTTCGGACTGACCGACTACCACATGGGTGTCAGTTCCACCGAGGACTTCCATGAGCTTTATGTCGAGGATGAAAACAGATGGATTGCAGAGCAGCACCTCAACCTTACACAAAACGAGAAAGCCAAGATTCTCAGAGCGCTGGCCATCAACTACCAGCCTGAGAATCGCACCTATCGCTATAATTATTTTTACGATGACTGCACAACGCGGGCTCGCGACATAATCCTAAGCAACATCGATGGCACCGTCAGCTATCCCGGCACAACTGAAGAGAATCCTTCATGCCGTGAATACATCCGCCAATGGAATTGTAACCACCGATGGGCACGTTTCGGCAACGATCTGCTACTGGGTGTAAAGGCCGACCAAAAGACCAGTCTGGCTGTCCGGCAATTCCTTCCCGACAACCTGCGCAACGACTTTTCCATTGCCGTTGTCCATGCCACCGATGGCACCACACACAAGTTAGTCGCAGAAGAGAAATTTTCCGAGCCTTTGGTAAAAAATGTTGAAGACTCACCATCGCCATTCTCTACGCCCACGGCCTGCTTTCTCATTCTTGCATTTGCCATTCTTCTCATCACGATTATTGAATACATCAAGAGACGAAACTTCTGGCAACTCGATGCATTACTGCTCCTCATCGACGGTTTGGCTGGACTGATGCTCTTCGTCATGGTCTTCTCACAACATCCCACCGTAAGCCTCAACCTGCAAATACTCCTACTCAATCCGCTATCGCTCGTTCTGCTCTATCCTGTCGTGAGGCGTGCGCGTAAAGGCCGCAACCACTGGTACTGGAGAGTGTTTGCCGGATGCATTGTGCTATTTTTTATCGGTAACCTGCTTCAAAACTATGCCGAGGGGATGAACTTTCTGGCATTGTGTTTGCTAATTCGTTGTGTTATACATCTTTTTCCGAAACGACAATGAACAAATATTTAGCCCTCCTCATAGCCGCGCTCTATGGCATAGATATAGATGCACAGACGTTGAAGCCGGCACCCCGTCTGGTTGTCAACATCGCCATCGACCAGTTGCGCACCGACTATCTCGAACATTTTGCCCCGCTCTATGGCACCGACGGCTTCCGCAAACTGCTCACTGAGGGCTGTGTCTACGAGGCTGCCGGCTATCCTTTCTCACCTGTCGACCGTGCCTCGGCCATCGCTGCCATCGCCACCGGAACCACTCCACGCTATAATGGTATCGCCGGCACGAAGTGGCTCGACCGCAACACACTGCATCCCGTTCATTGTACAGACGATTCTAAACACGTGGCCTCGCCTGCGAGGATGACCACCTCGACCATCGGCGACGAACTGAAAATATCCACGGGAGGAGCTGCCGTTGTCTATAGCGTCGCTGCTAACGAAGATGCAGCCATCCTTTCTGCCGGACATGCTGCCGACGGAGCCTTCTGGCTAACGGACACCCCACTCCGATGGACCACCTCTTCCTATTATGGCGACACAGCCTTGAAGTGGATAAAGGCTTACAACAGCACACAAAAGCAAATATCTGGAAATGAGGCTATTATTGCACTCGCAGAAAAGTGTGTATCGACTTATGTGATGGGGCGTGACAACACCCCTGATCTTCTTTCTGTCACACTCTCGGCAAATGGTATTACAGAAACAAACCAAAAAGGAACAGAATCATCAAATACCATTCCATCTGATTGGCAGACCGACCTTCTGCCCGTCTATACCACACTCGACCGGCAGCTTGCTACGCTGATTAGCAACATCGAGCAGGCTTTTGGCCGCGAACAAGTGCTTTTCATCCTTACCGGAACCGGCTACACCGACGAGCCACCCACCGACTATGCCCGCTACCGAGTGCCTACGGGAACATTCCACATTGACCGCACGGCGAATCTGCTCAACATGTATCTCGTGGCAGTCTACGGTCAGGGGCGCTACGTCGAGGCCTGCGCCGGAAATCAGATCTACCTGAACCGCAAACTCATTGAAGACCGCCATATAACACTGGCCGAGGTGGTAAGCCGCTCGAAAGACTTTCTTACCCAGAGCGCCGGTGTGAGAAGCGTAAGTGAAAGTCCTAATAGTCCTGCCGTCAGCGGCGACTTGATTGTGGAGGTGACCCCTGGCTGGCAACTCGTGAACGACGAGACTGGTGAGCAATACACCTCACGTGCTGCCTTCATCCCATTCCCGATTATCGTCTATGGTGCTGGGACGCAACCCCGTCGAGTTACGACGCCCGTCTCCGTTTGTCAGATTGCACCAACCATAGCCCGAGCCATCCGAATCCGCGCGCCCAATGCCTGCGCTGATGCTCCCCTACCCTAACCTTTCAGAGAAAATTCCCTAAGGAATTTCATCCGAAAGACCGTCCATCAGAAAAAATTCCCTAGGGAATTTTGTGCGAAAGGTCGTCTTTCAAGAATAATTCTCGTGACAATTTTATGTGAAAGCTTAGGTTTCAGCTTTTATATTATAATAAATTAGGTGTAAACTTGCCGTTATACGGATTTTTATTCGTAATTTTGCACCCACGAATTGAAAATAAAGTAATAAAAAATGAATATCAACAAATTTCTGAAGTCGCTTTTTGGCGACAAATCTGCCCGCGACATGCGGCTTATCCAGCCTTTCGTAGAGAAAGTAAAGGCTGCCTATCCCGCCATAAAAGCGTTGAGCAACGACGAGCTGCGTGCACGCTCAAAAGAGATACAGCAGCAGGTTCAAGCCTCAGCCCGTGAGCAAAAAGAGAAGATTGCCGAGCTGAAAGCAACAATAGAGGACACACCCATCGACGAGCGCGAGGCCATCTTCAACCAAATAGACAAGCTGGAGAAAGAGGCTCTCGAAATCTATGAGAAGGCTCTCGACGAGGTAATGCCCGAGGTGTTCAGCATCGTGAAAGACACGGCCCGTCGCTTCTGTGAGAACGAGGAGACCATTGTCACCGCCACCGACTTCGACCGCGAGCTGGCCGGAGACCCGAAGAAAGACTTTATCACCATCGACGGCGACAAAGCCATCTACCATAACCACTGGACAGCAGGCGGCAACGACCTGAAATGGGAGATGATACACTACGACGTTCAGCTCTTCGGCGGTACCGTGCTTCATCAGGGCAAGATTGCTGAAATGGCAACGGGCGAAGGTAAAACACTCGTGGCCACCCTGCCCGTATTCCTCAATGCGCTGACAGGTAACGGTGTTCACGTCGTCACGGTGAACGACTATCTGGCCAAGCGCGACTCCGAGTGGATGGGGCCGCTCTATATGTTCCATGGTCTTTCCGTCGACTGTATTGACAAACACCGTCCCAACTCGCCCGAGCGTCGCCGTGCCTATGAGGCCGACATCACCTTCGGAACAAACAATGAGTTCGGTTTCGATTATCTGCGCGACAATATGGCTATCTCACCTGCCGACCTCGTGCAGCGCAGTCACAACTATGCCATCGTCGACGAGGTCGACTCCGTGCTCATCGATGATGCCCGTACGCCGCTCATCATCTCCGGTCCCGTGCCCAAGGGCGACGACCAGATGTTCGAGGAATACCAGCCGCTCGTCGAACGACTCGTTGGCGTACAGCGGCAGTTAGCCACACAATATCTCTCCGAAGCTAAGCAAAAGATTAGCGAAGGAGCAGAGAAGAACGACCAGAAACTCATGGAAGAAGGTTTCCTCGCCCTGTTCCGCTCGCACAAGTGTCTGCCAAAAAACAAGGCGCTTATCAAATACCTTTCCGAGGAAGGCATCAAGGCTGGTATGCTCAAGACTGAGGAATACTACATGCAGAACAACAACCGCGAGATGCCCAAGGCCGTTGAGCCGCTCTATTTCGTGGTCGACGAGAAGCTCAACTCCTGCGACCTCACCGACAAGGGTACGGCATGGTTGGCCAAACAGGTCAACGACGCCGAGCTTTTCGTGCTACCCGACATAACCTCACAGCTCTCTGCACTCGAGAACGACACCACGCTCACCGAGGAGGAGCGCGTCGACAAGAAAGACGAGCTGATGGCGCATTATGGTGTGCAGTCTGAGCGCGTCCACACACTACAGCAGTTGCTCAAAGCCTACTGTATGTTCAACAAAGACGACGAATATGTGGTCATCGATGGCGAGGTGAAAATCGTCGACGAGCAGACAGGTCGTATTATGGAGGGTCGCCGCTGGAGCGACGGACTGCATCAGGCCGTTGAGGCCAAGGAGCACGTGAAGGTGGAGGCTGCCACACAGACATTCGCCACCATCACCCTGCAGAACTACTTCCGCATGTACCACAAACTGGCAGGTATGACCGGTACGGCATCGACCGAGGCAGGCGAGTTCTGGGACATCTATAAGCTCGACGTAGTAGAAATACCGACCAACAAACCCGTCATCCGCAACGATATGGACGACCGCGTCTATAAGACCGCACGTGAGAAATACAACGCCGTCATCGAGGAGATTGTGAAAATGCGCGAGAGCGGACGACCCACGCTCGTGGGTACCACCTCGGTGGAGATCTCCGAGCTGCTCAGCCGTATGTTGAAGATTCGCAACATCCCCCATCAGGTGCTCAACGCCAAGCTCCATCAGAAAGAGGCCGACATCGTGGCACTCGCCGGACAGTCGACCAACGGACTCGGAGCCGTCACCATCGCCACCAACATGGCTGGTCGTGGTACCGACATCAAGCTCTCGCCCGAGGTGCGCGAGGCAGGAGGTCTGGCCATCATCGGAACCGAGCGGCATGAGAGCCGCCGCGTTGACCGACAGCTACGTGGTCGTTCCGGACGACAGGGCGACCCAGGAAGCTCCGTATTCTTCGTATCACTCGAAGACAAACTCATGCGACTCTTCGCCTCCGAGCGCATCGCCAACGTCATGGACCGTCTCGGACTGAAAGAGGGCGAGGTCATCGAACATCCCTGGATCTCGAAGAGCATCGAGCGCGCGCAGAAGAAAGTCGAGGAGAACCACTTCGGTATCCGTAAGCACCTGCTCGAATACGATGACGTAAAGAACAAGCAGCGTACCGTCATCTACGAGAAGCGCCGCCACGCACTCATGGGCGAGCGCATCGGCATGGATATCACCAACATCATCTGGGACCGCGTGACCAACATCATCGAGACCAACGACTACGTCGGCTGCCGCGAGCAGTTCCTTAAAGTGCTGGCCATGGAGTGCCCCTTCAGCGAGGTGCAGTTCCTCAACGAGAACCGCGAGGAGCTCGAGGAGCGCTGCTTCAACGAGGCCATGACTGCCTTTAAGCGCAAGGTTGACCGCATACAGGCTACCGCTTGGCCAGTTATCAAGCAGGTAGAGGAGACGCAAGGTGACAAGTACGAGCGCATCATGGTGCCCGTCACCGACGGCAAGCGTGTCTACAACATCCCTTGCAATCTCAAAGAAGCCTACCGCACAGAGGCCAAGGACGTCGTGAAGCAGTTTGAACGCGTCATCATGCTTCACATCATCGACGACTGCTGGAAGGAGAACCTGCGCCAGCTCGACGAGCTCGAGCACAGCGTGCGCAACGCCTCTTACGAGCAGAAAGACCCGCTTCTCATCTTCAAGCTCGAAAGTGCTAAGCTATTCGACGACATGGTGAACGACATGAACAACCGCATCACCTCCATCCTCACCCGCGGACAGATTCCCGAGATGCAGCAAGACCAGGTGCGCGAGGCAGCACCCGAGCAGCACTCGCAGCGATATAACGAGCAGAAAGACGACCTTACCGATCCCAACCAGGCCGCGGCAGCCCGCCACGACACCCGCGAGGGTGCCCAGCAGATAAACCGCACGCCCATCATCAAAGACAAGATGCCCGGGCGCAACGACCCCTGCCCCTGTGGATCTGGCAAGAAGTTCAAGAACTGCCATGGCCGTGGCGTCGTGTAAGATGATAATGCACAGATACGGTAAATGCCGCGTTTGTGTATAGTATTCGTATCGAATACAACTCGTATTTATAGCAGAAACAGGCAGTATTTGGTGCAAATACTGCCTGTTTCAATGCCGAATACAATTCTGAAACCGCGTAATTGTTTTATCGGTTTCCCTTTGCTCTGTTATGTGTTTTGCAAAGCATTTGGCAATTTTCCACAAAAGCACGATTCCTTTCTGCTATTTTTTCGTTTAATTGCAAATTTATTTGCATTTTCGCTCATTTATTGCATAAATTCCTCACACTCGGGAAAAGAATTCTTCATTCTTCATTCTTCATTCTTTATTTTTTTGTAACTTTGCAGAAGTTTTAAATAAGACAGGCTGCGGGTAGGCGATGGAACGTCGGGAATGGCAAGCTTGGCTCTGCGCTCACTGGCAAAATCTTTGCAGAAGATAAGCGGCATCTCAACATAGAAAGCAAGCTTTCTCTGTGTTCGATTTGCAAAATCTTTGTCATCTGAAAACAAAACACTATGGAAGTAAGAATTGAAAACCTGAAGAAGCAGTTCGGCGAGAAAATCGCTGTGGATATTGAGCAGTTCATCATCAGCCATGGGGAGATTCTGGGTCTGGTCGGCAACAACGGAGCGGGCAAGACCACACTCTTCCGACTGATGCTCGACCTGCTGAAAGCCGACAATGGTAAAGTGGTGTTGGGAGGGGAGCATTCTATCAACCCTGCCGAGAGCGAGGAATGGAAACAGTTGACGGGAGCCTATATTGACGACGGGTTCCTCATCGACTTCCTCACACCAGAAGAGTATTTCGACTTCATAGGGAAGATATGCGGCATGACGGCCGATCAGATTGCCGAGCGACAGAACGACTTCGCGCAGCTCATGGCGGGTGAGATTCTTGATCAGAAAAAACTTATCCGCGACTTCTCTGCCGGTAACAAGCAGAAGATTGGTATTGTGGCGGCATTGTTCAACCGTCCGCAACTGGTTGTTCTCGACGAGCCGTTCAACTTCCTCGACCCGTCTTCACAAAACGTATTAAAGCACCTGCTCACAGACTATAACCACGAGACAGGTGCCACCATTCTTATCTCCTCGCACAACCTGCAACATACCGTTGACACCTCTACCCGTATCGCACTGCTCGAGAACGGGCACATCATCAACGATCTGCCTAACGAGGCAGGGTCTGCCGAGAAAGCACTCGAAGATTATTTCAACGTATAATAAAGAAGTTAAAGGAGTTAAAGGACGATACTCTGGCTAAGCAGGAAAAGCTGTTGACAAGTGAAAACTATTGTCCTTTAACTTCCGTCGCGAAGCGACATAACTCCTTTTAACTCCTTTAACTCCCAAAGGGAAGCGGGGAAAGGTTCCCTTTATCCCTCGTCTTCTACGTGCCAGTCCACATTCTCTTCCTCCAAGTCGCCTGTCTCTTCAGTTAGCGAGATGGCTGCCTCGGATGTGGAAGAGGTGACGTCTATCGTGACGGTCGTCATCACGTTGCGCTTAATGTTGATGTTTTTCTTCTCGGTCTTCGAGGTTCCGTCGGTATGAAGCCAAGTAAGCGTCACCGGCACATCACCATTATAGCCGTCAACAACAGCCTTGTCAACTTGATTGAAGGTATAGACTGAGGCATGGTCGTAGGCCGCGTCGCCAGCATTCACGCTGAACGTACTGGGCCAGCTCTCAATCTTTATCATTCCCTCGGCAGGTGGGGTCACCTTAAACCGCAGACCAAACACGGCACGCTTCACGCTGATGTTCACCGTCGCTTCGGTAGAGGGAGTATAGTCGTCAACTTTTCCATAGTAACGATACATGCGAGGATAATTGGCCACATCAGTCTCGGTGATGTTGGTCACACCACTCTGCAATCCACTTAGATAGGTAACCGTAGAATAATGGAACTGATTGTCAAGCTGAGTCTGTTGAGAGAGCTCGCCATCTGAGCTTAAATATGGAGCCGCATAAAGACCCGATTGCTGATATACTTGGTCTTCATTGTCTTTCGTTATCGTACACTCAAAACGATACTGATAGCCTTTGCGCAATGTGATTGTCATTTTTGACGGGTCATCGAACAAGCCATAAGCATACTTCGTATACGCGGATGTACCGGATTTCTTAGCGTACACATTAAAGCCATATACAACACCCGGTGTGGCCGCACGACTCAATGGACTCTCTGAGGTGATGATATACTCTCCACCAACGGCCAACGAAACGGAAATATCCTGACCCGACACTTCAATACCATCTTCTTCTACGACGGCTTTCTCACACGATACTAAAAACAGCGACGCCAACAACAGCATCACACTCATTCCTTTTGTTAATCTTTTCATAATCATTTATTATTCAGTTATTTAGTTTCCCATCCACTCATCATGGGTCGTTACTATAAAATCGCCACCCTCTGACGACTCTGTAGTTTCCCCAAACAATTCCCCATCACAACGGGTCAACTTATTGACATTCACCTGCACATCATCGATAACCTGAGAGGCAACTATATCGCCAGATTCACTCAATGCCATGACCGTGATGCTCAAGAGGTCGTTGTCGTTATGCGGAAAAGTATAAAGATCGAACGAAGTCGCTCCCTTCTCGTCTGGTGCTATAATCGAACGATTCTCTGTCTGGCGAGAGTTCACACACCCGTAGCCTGTAACAGCGTTGAACGTACTGCTGCCACCCGTATATTTGAACTGCATCTGCGAGACGGTAGCGGGGAAACGGTCCCTAATCACTATTTGACATTTCGCGACAGCACGCTTCAACGGTATTTCGAAACTCGACGAGCCTTTCACCTCAATCGTTCCATAATAATAAAATGTGTCAGTAACCTTGTTGTCCTTGAACTTAATCTGCACCGGCGAGCTAATAGATGCATTGCCGAGACCATTATGTCCTAAAGCTACAACGCGATAACGGCCTGGCTCCATATCAAAAACCACTCGACCAAAGCTCGGCTGGTCGCCTGTCTGATTGATCACTTTAAGGCGCTTGTCACCATCGAAAATCGCAAAATTCAAACGAGCGCATGACTGAACTCCTAAAGCTACCGACTCACCCTCAAAATCATCAATACTCAAACCAGAAAAATGAAACTCAACGATTTTACCACCTTCGCCTAAAATATTAACAGCATCATCGTCAGCGGTATTTCCTAAGTCTGGATTCTCACAGGAAGAAAACAGTAATATCATTGCGACAACACACATGACAAATGACAGGCGACCAATCGCCTGAAAGCCAATCGTTTGACATCTATCTTCACGAGATAAATTTATAATGCTATTAATCATTCTCATTTGCCCTTCTACGAGTCGCATCTGTAATGTATTTGAGCGTCATCTTTTATTCATTATGACCTCTCTACAAGCATTTTTGCACTCAAGGGTCCTTCAAATCACAGGCAAAAACATTTGACATGCAAAAATAAACATTCAAATACAATTAACCAAACAATTACCCAACTTTCTTTCAAAAATTACCCATAAACACACATAGAAAGCCTAGTCCGCACTAGAAAGATGTGGGAGGAGAGGGTGAACCTAAACTCCTTGAACTCCTGAACTCCTTGAACTCCAAACAAAAAAGGGCGGCTCCAGATCCACAGACCTGAAACCGCCACAAAGAAAAAAAACGGCAGCTACCTACTCTCCCGCATTGCGGCGCAGTACCATCGGCGCAACCGGGCTTAACTGCTCTGTTCGGGATGGGAAGAGGTGGAGCCCC
>CAJOIW010000024.1 GCA_905234845.1 uncultured Prevotella sp.
CTGAGGGGGCTTACTTTTCAAAAATGAAGTCCGCAATGCCTGTTTATCGGCACTGCGGACACAGATGATTTGCTTTTCAACTTTTAGCGGACAGCAATATAAATTATTATTGCTGTCCGGTAAAGTTCAGAGCGATTCCTTTGTAGCCCTGTATTTATGATGTGTTAGATATATTTATGTTATCAGGGGCTTATATTAGTGCCTTCGGCACTTTTAGCGGACAGCAATAATAAATTATAATTCATGGGCAATTTGTGGAAATTTGTGTTAAGATGAAAATCAACGGTTTATGGTTAATGAATTTAACAGTTATAGGGTTTGTAACTGTTAAATTCACTTTGTTACTTTTCGTCATTATCAGGGGGGAAAACAGCGTTTTTTTACTTTCTAACCATGCTTTTCACTCTTCATTTCTCACTTATTGCTTCCGAAAGATATATGTTTCGCATGGCGAAAGACGGTCTTTTGGACTGCGAAAGATGGTCTTTCGGAAGGTGAAAGCTTAGCTCTCGGAGGTGAGAGGTATATCTTTCGCCGCCCAACTCCCCCTGCCCCCTCTTAACAAGAGGGGGAGTTCGTGAAGAATGAAGCTGAAAAGTAGCCTAACCGTTTGGTGTTCAGGGAGATAACAATATGACAAAAAACGGCCGTTTTTTCGATGTTTTGATAAGCATTTGCGAAAAAACGTCCGTTTTATGTTAAAACCTAATGGTTTAATTGTAAATTAATCTTAACGATAAGCGTCTTACTTGACTATCTTGCAAGTGAGCTGATGGTCTTTGCCGTCGGTGACGCGGGCAAGATAGAAGCCTGTCGGAAGATTGGTGGTGGCGTAGGTGGCATAGCCGTCGACGGGGCTGAGCGTGGCTGAGACTATCTGTTTACCGTCGGCGGTATGGATATACAGTTGGGTGGCCGACTTGTCCCACCCTCGCAGGATTAGGCGGTCGGCGGCAAAGATGAGGGATGCCTCTCTCTCCGCTTTCCACTCCCCTCTCTCTATTGAAATGCCTGTGGGGGTATCGTAGAGCAGTTGTGTATAGCTGCTGAGGCGGTTGGTCTTGTCGATGGTGGGGATGGTCATGAGATAAACGTTATTGGTGCCGTCGGGATATCGGCCTACGGTCTGCTCGGAGGTATGGGCGGGATACTCGAAGTAGTCGGTCCAAGTGTCGTCGGCAGCGGTGAGGGCGAGCGTCGTGCCCGATGCGGGTATCTTGAATGGGGCATGAAGCTGACTGATAGGCTCTTTCTTATCGCACCAGACGAGACAGTAGCCGTTGGCGGGGATAAGACAGCCCCCTCCAACTCCCCCAACCGGGGGAGAGGGTTGAGAATTGATGGGAGAGATCTGGTATTTGTGCAGGTCGCCGATGTCGTCGGTGAGATACATACCCGTGATGTCGATGTCCTCGGAGGTGGTGTTGTAGAGTTCTATCCAGTCGTTTTTCTCGAAATAATCGTTCACATAGGTGTCGTTGGCGGCGCTCACCTCGTTGATGCGCACGGGACGAATGCGGTCGGCCTTCCGCTGCTCGTCGCTGATGGGCGAGAACATGGCTACAAGGTCGGATGCTCCGGCTGGCAAATCAATCTCGGGTGTGTTGCCATAGAAATGTGGCTGGCCGTCCCCGTCCTCGTAGCCTATCTGTGCGGCGAAATAGATATCGCTCGATGTGGCTGAGGAGTTGTGTACCTCGACGCAGACAACATTGCGCCCGTTTTGGAAAAGGTTGGCGGGAAGCTCTATCTGTCCGCTGTCGGGATTGCCATTGGCATTACCGGCGGCATAGAGGCTGTTGCCGGCAGGCATGTTGTAGCGTCCGGCCTCCTTTCCGTTGACATAGACGATGAAGCCGTCGTCAACCACGTAGTTCATGAGGAAGCGGGTCTGTGAGGTAATCTCGCCCTGATAGGAGAACGTCTTGCGGAAATAATAGACAGGATATTTGTTGTTGGCGTCGCTGCCGTAGGAGAGCGTGGTGGAGAGATTGTCCTTGCCATAGCCGAAGGGAGCGCGCCCGATTTTCCATGAGGTGCGGCTGACATTGGGCATGTACCAATCGTCGGTGGCTGACAGCGTTCCCTTATCATAGTAGTACCACATGGTGTTCATGGCGATCAGCTCGTTGGTCATGCCTGAGCGCAGCTGCCAGCCGTCGAACTGATAGCCTGCGGGCGCTACGGCACGCAAGGTGACGGGTGCGAAGAGCTGTCCGTTGAAGCGACCTGTGAGCACCTCGGTGTTGTTGATATAGAGTTTTGCGGCATCGATGTTACTACTGAGCCTGACGTTCTGCGGGGTGACGGAGATGAGCTTCATGGGCGAATAGCCGCGCAAGATGGTCATCATGGCCGGCATACGGTTGGCGAGGTTATTCTTGAGCTCGCTCGCCGAACTCATGACCGACCTTCCCTCCAACTGCATCATCGGCTCGACGCGGGCGGCTATACTGTCGATGACGGCATTGCAGCGTGAGGGTTCAAAGACGCTGCCGCCCATCACGCAATAGCTGTCGATGAACTGCCGGCGGAAGTTGTCGTTCTTGATGAGATTCAAGAAAAGCGTGACGAATTTTATCTCCTGTTTTCGCGAGATATTCAGATTGTAGAGATGGCGGAAGGAGTAGTTCTGCTTAGAGGCAAACTCGTTGAAGGAGTTGGTCGTGCCGAAGTCAAAGTCGTGGTCGAAGGAGACGATATGGTATTTACCGCCGTCTTTTCCACAGAAGCCCTTGAGGTTGTTGTGTGGCCAGTCGTTGGTGCCCGTATAGAAGTACATGGCCATGTAGTCGATATACTCATCGATATCGAGACACTGAAGTATCTCGTTATAGACATCGGGCTGGTCGGCATCATGACTCAACTCATAGAGCCGCTCAAAGCGCTCACCTGTTCCGGCGGTGACGATGTAGCCACTGTCGATATTCACCTCGAAGGCCTCGACGTCGTCGGTCGACAGACCATAGTTTCCATAGGGATACTGTTTGTTGTTGGGCTCGCGCATGTTGAGCACACCCTTGTACTCGCCGTTCACAAACTCATGTGCGGGCTCATAGCTCTGCAGGTCGACGTATGCTCCGCCAGTCTGTGTGAGCGTAGCCATCGCACCGTCTTTCAGACGTGTGTTGTTCTCGTTGCCGCCATTGCGCATGACAATGGTGCGGTTGCGCAGATAGGGCTTCGCACTGAAAAAGCGATGTTTCAGGTTCTTGTCGCCACCGTGTTTCTTGTTGCCTTTCAGCTTGAAGGGTCGCGGCATGAGGCTTCGGCTATAGGCACCCGACACCTTTATGTCTACATCCTGATTGACTTTCATCTGACCATCGGTATCGATGAACGAGAAGTTGGCAGGACGATCCCAATTTCTGTTCCAGTTTTTCTTGTCGCCGAATTGGTTGCCTGGCACACCGTTCTTGCCGTCGACGAGAATGCCGAGCGAGTCGCCATAAAGGAAATTCGGGTCGGCAATGACCGACACGATGGGCAACTGATAGTCCTTGTCGCGCTTGATGTAGGAGCGCGAGGTGACACGGCTGGGCAGATAGCCGTCTTGGAAGTAACGCAGACGGAGTGAGGTGGTTTTGGAAATGTAAAATTTTCCGCCTTTTGAGACCGTCCCATTTTCTAATGTCGGTACTGATCCGTCAAGGGTATAACGCAGGGTGACATTCTTGGGAATATCAACCTGTACGATAATGAGCGAATTGAAAAGCTGCGAGTCTGTGTTCACCTGTGGCATCGGCAGTTGCTCGCTGGCATAGACCGTCGTGTTATTCGATGCCCCAGGTGTGGGCATGGCCGTCCAGTTCCAGTCATCATTACCGTCTTCGGTACAGGCGTAGGCACACCGCTCAATCGCCTCGGGATAGAAGAAGGTGAGCAGATTGGTACCGTCGGCAGCATTGATGAAGAGTTGTCCGCCGTCGCTGTCGAGATTGAAACTGACATTGGTATTACAAATATCGGCACTGTCGAACCACACCACGCGGTAGCCTCCTGCCGGCACACTCTTCATCTCCTTCGGTGCCTTCCACTTACACGGTTCCTCGGGATCGTCGCTGAAGCAGACTCCTGCCAATGGAATATCTTTACTGGTAGGATTATAAAGCTCAATCCATCCGTCGAAATTAAACGCCGGACTGACAAAGTTGTCGATATTGCCTACCATGATTTCGTTCACAACAAGCTGATCCACCTGTCCGAAAACCCGACAGACAGAAAAAAAAGTCATGAGGAGAAAAACGCTAAGTCGTAACATTGACAGATTCTTCATCGTTCTTTACCGCACAAAATTACAAAAAAGAGGGAAACTTTCTATCTGAAAATATCCTTTTTATAAAAAAATGGTTGTATTCTCATATAAATTTGTTCTTTTTTTGTACTTTTGCAACAGAAGAAGATATCTCTGGAATGAAAAAACTATATATTGAGACATACGGCTGTCAGATGAACGTGGCTGATTCTGAAGTTGTGGCCAGCGTGATGAAGATGGCAGGTTATGAACTTTGCGAGGAAATCGGCGATGCCGACGCGGTGTTTCTGAACACTTGCTCTGTGCGCGACAATGCCGAACAGAAAATCTATCACCGACTGGAAGAATTGTATGCCCTGAAGCGACAAAAAAACCACCCCAAGGGAGGTGGGTTAATCATTGGTGTGCTGGGTTGCATGGCCGAACGCGTGAAAGAAGACCTTATAGAAAACCATCATACCGACCTCGTGGCAGGTCCCGACAGCTATCTCTCACTGCCACACCTCATGGCTCAATGCGAGTTAGGTCATAAAGCTATCGATGTAGAACTCTCTACCACCGAGACCTATCGCGACATTGTTCCGCAACGCATCAGTGTAGGACGGAAAATCGGCGGATTTGTGAGCATTATGCGTGGCTGTAATAATTTTTGTCATTACTGCATCGTCCCTTACACCCGTGGCCGTGAGCGCAGTCGAGACGAGGAGAGCATCCTACGCGAAGTGCGCGACTTGCGTGACAGGGGTTTTAAGGAAGTCACCTTGCTGGGCCAGAATGTAAACAGCTTTGGGGGTGGGTTATTCCCCCACCTGCTCCGCCTTGTGGCTCGTGCCGTGCCTGAGATGCGCGTGCGCTTCACTACCAGTCATCCAAAGGATATGAGCGACGAGACTCTCCGTGTCATCGCCGAGGAACCGAACGTATGCCGACAGATACATCTTCCCGTACAATCGGGCTCAAACCGTATTCTCAAACTGATGAACCGCAAGTACACCCGCGAATGGTATCTCGAACGCGTGGCAGCCATTCGCCGTATCGTACCCGACTGCGGACTCTCCACCGATATTTTTGTGGGTTATCACTCTGAAACCGAGGAAGACCACCAGCTCTCACTATCACTTATGCGCGAGGTGGGTTACGACTCAGCCTTCATGTTCAAATACTCCGAACGCCCTGGTACCTATGCCTCAAAACATTTACCCGACGATGTGCCGGAAGAAGTGAAAATACGACGACTCAACGAACTCATCCATCTACAGACAGAGATTTCGGCAGAACAAAACAAAAAAGAGGAAGGACTCGTCCGCGAAGTACTTGTAGAAGGATTTTCAAAGCGCAGCCGCAATCAACTTTGTGGGCGCACCGAACAAGGCAAGATGGTGGTATTCGACAAAGGCAATCACCATGTCGGCGAGACTGTTCCCGTCCGCATCACTGCCTCCACCTCAGCCACACTGTTCGGAAACGTTGAAGATTAAAAAATAAATACGTTGGCGGCTCAGTTATTCACTCTTCGTTATTCGTTAGCGTGTCAACCGCATCGAAAAAGTATGAATTTTTAGTGTTTTTCCTAAAAAAACCTATGATTTTTTTACTGGTTTTGCAAAAATTCGTACTTTTGCACTCAAGAAAACAATTCTTTTCAGATGATGATAGAGAGAAAGCAATATTTGGAACGGGTAGAAAATGCTTTCCGCCTGCTGCCTGTCGTAGTGCTAATTGGTGCCCGACAAGTGGGAAAAACATCTATTATGAAGATGTTTCCCAAAGAACAATTCCGCAACACATTATTCCTTAATGGTCAAGATGCAGAGACTGCCACATATTTTGAAAAACTCAGCACCATTGAAGAGTACCTGCGCATTTATCTGAACAACGAAATAGAAGGTTTGTTACTGATAGACGAGTCCCAATTTATCAACGGCATATCAACCATCATCAAGCTGCTTACCGACAAATACGATAAACTGAAAATACTATGTTCAGGCAGTTCAAGCCTCAACATTTTACAGAATATAGAAGAGTCAATGGCTGGAAGAGTACGGATTATCGAAGTGCTACCATTATCGTTCTCCGAATATCTCCTGTTCAAAGACAAAAAACTTTATGAGCTGCAACGCGACATCGTACAAGCCGATGACCCCTCACTGGCAGCTCCTTTGCAACAGGCATACCAAAGCTATCTAATTTACGGAGGACTGCCCAGAACTGCCCTAACTGAGAACACACAGGAAAAGGCCGAACTTTTGAACGATATTTTCCAGACCTACCTCCTAAACGATGTGCGTCAGTATGTTGCCAACGCACATTTCGTAGGCTTCAACCGGCTTCTTCGGTTATTGTCTACACAAATCGGGAACCTCATCAATATCAACGAACTGAGTCGGGAAAGCGGTCTGCCATATAATGACTGTGAGGCCTACATCCATCTGCTGCAACAAATGTACATCATCAAACTGGTGGAGCCTTTCTTCACGAATAAACGAAAAGTCATCGGAAAAATGAAAAAGGTCTATTTCTGTGACTTGGGACTGCGCAACATTATATACAACAGTTTCAACGAAATGGCATTCCGAACGGACAGCGGAGCTATTTTTGAAAATGAAATATTTCTTGAGCTTTATCGGAATCGCCGTGCATCAGAAACGATATATTTCTACCGTACTACGAACGGAACAGAAGTCGACTTTGTCGTTGACGGGCCGCTACGCAAACTTTCCGTTGAATGCAAATATAAAACATTCAGTAAGCCCGTCAGCATAGCAGCCCTGAACAGTTTTTCCAATGAAGAAGACATCGATCAGCGCTTTATCGCCAACATCAACGCCACCTTCCATCACAACGGCGTTCAATTTGTTCCTGGCATCCTCGCCAACCGCATCGGATTTGCCGTTTGAAAAATCCACCACGATTTTAGATGCGAAAGCCATAGCTGTACGATTTTGACAAAGAGACAACATGATATCAGAACGTTTTGCTGCACCCTCTTTTGTGTACGTCTCGCATAGGAAAGGCTACGGGTAGGCGCGTCAGCGGGAATGGGCTACGGGGGGGGGGGAGAGCTATAGGGCGAGGCGCAACCCGAAGTCAGAGTTTCAGGGTAGGTTTTTTATTTTGCTCCGAGGCGTTTCATCCACTTGCCGCCAATCATGCAAGCGACACCGAGGATGATGAAAGGAATGCTCAATTGCTGCCCGATGTTCAGAGCAAAGGCGGCTTCCTTGGGCACTTGTATCTCCTTCGTGTACTCGATGAAGAAACGGAAGGTGAAGATGTAAGTAAGACAAAGCCCGAAGTAAAAACCTGTGCCTACGCGGATTCTGGATAAAGCACTGGAGGGAGGAATAGAGCTGGTGATTGACCTCTTCTTTCTTCCCTCATCCAGCTTAAGATAAATCAACAGCATGAGGAAGAAGAGGATAAGGTAGGCGATGGCCTCATAGAGTTGTCCGGGATGGCGCGGTTGCGCATCCACCTGTTGGAAGATGAATGCCCAGGGCACATCGGTGGGCTTGCCAATAATCTCGGAGTTCATGAGGTTGCCCAAACGAATGAAGCAGGCGGTAATGCCTGTGGCAATGGCGATGTCGTCGAGCACGTGCCAGAGGTTCATCTTCGTCTTGCGGTAGTAAAGCCACAGGGCTATCATCAGTCCGAGCGTTCCTCCGTGCGAGGCCAGTCCGGCATAGCCTGTGAAATGCCATCCGCCACCGGGCTCAATCTGTATGGGGATAAATATTTCGAGCACACGCTGCCATGAGCTGAGCCACACCTCCGGCTCATAGAAGAGACAGTGACCCAGACGTGCGCCGATGAGGATACCGAGGAAGCAATAAATGAAGAGCGGGTCGAAGAGTTCGTCCTTCACTTTCTGATCTTTATAAAGCCATCGCACCGTGAAGTAACCGAGCACGATGCCCACCAGCCAGCACATGCCATACCACCGTATGGCAATAGGCCCAAGATGACAGATGACCTCAGAAGGATTCCAGACGATGTAACTTAGTTCATAGTTCATAATTCATAGTTCATAGTTATCCATTGTCATTCTTTATCTGAATTTTTGACAATACTCGTTAAGATTTTTATGATTTCTATATTTTCTTCTATAATTGAGGTAAAAGCCTTTTCTTCAATATATCCAGTTTCATGCAAAAGCTCTAACCAATATTCTGTTTCACTGGCCTCTTTTAACGCAATAGCCATTTTTGCCCGAAAATCGGGAAGAGTTTGTCCACGAAGTCCTTCCTTAACATTCGCACCTATACTTGTTCCACTTCTCAATACTTGTTTCGACAAAACATATTCTTTGTGCTCTGCCTTGAGTGTCAAATATTTATATAGATTGATAATTCTCAATGCAAATTTTTTACTCTTGTCTTTGATAATACTCTCTTTCACAACTATGGACTATGAATTATGAACTATGAACTATTTAAACGTTAAATCTAAAGTGCATGATGTCGCCGTCTTGCACCACATAGTCCTTTCCTTCGATGCCCATCTTGCCGGCTTCGCGCACGGCAGCCTCCGAGCCATACTGGATGTAGTCGTCGTACTTGATGACCTCGGCACGGATGAAACCCTTTTCGAAATCGGTGTGGATGACACCGGCACACTGCGGAGCCTTCCAACCCTTCTTGTAGGTCCAGGCTTTCACTTCCATCTCGCCTGCCGTGATGAACGTCTGCAGGTTGAGCAGGGCATAGGCCTTCTTGATGAGCCGGTTCACACCGCTCTCCTCCAGTCCAAGCTCTTCGAGGAAGAGTTGCTTGTCTTCATACGACTCCAGCTCGGCAATGTCCTCTTCCGTCTTAGCGGCGATAATCATGACCTCAGCACCTTCCTCGGCTGCCATTGCCTCAATCTCCTTCGTAAAGGCATTACCCTCCTTGGCCTCACTCTCCGAGACATTGCACACATAGAGCACAGGCTTCGAGGTCAGCAGGAACAAGTTGCGGGCGGCACCCTGCTCTTCTTTCGAGTTGAACGTCACCACGCGGGCGTTCTTACCCTGTTCCAACACCTCCTTATAGGCGGTGAGCACACCCGCAAGCACCTTCGCGTCCTTGTTGCCTGCGGCTGCGGTCTTCTGCACCTTAGCCATCTGACTCTCGACGGTCTCCAGGTCTTTCAGCTGAAGCTCCGTGTCGATAATCTCCTTGTCGCGGATGGGGTCGATAGTGCCGTCCACGTGGGTGATGTTCTCATCCTCGAAGCAACGTAGCACGTGGATAATCGCATCGGTCTCACGGATGTTTCCGAGAAACTTATTTCCCAATCCTTCGCCTTTCGAGGCACCCTTTACCAGTCCGGCAATGTCGACAATCTCGCATGTTGCCGGCACGATGCGGCCCGGATGCACCAGCTCGGCCAGCTTCGTCAACCGCTCGTCAGGAACAGTGATAACACCCACATTGGGCTCAATCGTACAGAAAGGAAAGTTTGCCGCTTGTGCCTTCGCGCTCGACAGACAATTGAACAACGTCGACTTACCCACGTTGGGCAGTCCTACAATACCACATTTCAGTGCCATAATTCTTTCTAACTTCTTATTTTGCCTGCAAAAGTAAAAAATAATTATCAATTATCAATTATCAATTATCAATTATTTTGTACCTTTGCACCCGAAATAAACACGACAGACAAAAAATGGAATACAATTTCAGAGAGATTGAGAAGAAATGGCAACAGCGATGGGTTGAGCAGAAAACCTATAAGGTTGCCGAAGACGAGACTAAGCAGAAATTCTATGTGCTCAACATGTTCCCCTATCCCAGCGGGGCTGGTCTGCACGTAGGTCATCCGCTCGGCTACATAGCCAGCGATATCTATGCACGCTACAAACGCCAAAAGGGCTTCAACGTGCTGAACCCGATGGGCTACGATGCCTACGGACTGCCTGCCGAGCAATATGCCATACAGACTGGTCAGCATCCGGCAAAAACCACCGAACAGAACATCAACCGTTATCGTGAGCAGTTGGACAAGATTGGCTTCTGCTTCGACTGGGACCGTGAGGTGCGCACCTGCGAGCCAGGCTACTATCATTGGACGCAGTGGGCTTTCCAGAAAATGTTTAACTCGTTCTACTGCAATAACTGTCAGAGCGCAAAACCCATTGAGAAACTCATTCAACGTTTCTCGGAGCGCGGAACCGAAGGCCTCGACATCGCACAGACCGAGGAACTCAGTTTCACCGCCGACGAGTGGAACAGCTGGCCGGAGAAGAAGCAGCAGGAAGTGCTGATGAACTACCGCATCGCCTATCTGGGCGACACGATGGTGAACTGGTGTGCCGAGCTGGGTACCGTACTGGCCAACGACGAGGTGGTCGACGGTGTGTCGGTGCGCGGCGGCTATCCCGTCGTACAGAAGAAGATGCGCCAGTGGTGTCTGCGCGTATCGGCCTACGCACAGCGATTGCTCGACGGACTCGACACCGTAGAGTGGACCGACTCGCTGAAAGAGACACAGCGCAACTGGATCGGTCGATCCGAAGGTGCCGAGATGCAATTTAAGGTAGCCTCCCCACAAGGAGGTACTGAGGGATCCTTCACCATCTTCACCACCCGAGCCGACACCATCTTCGGCGTCACGTTCATGGTGCTGGCACCCGAGAGCGAGCTCGTGGCTCAGCTCACCACACCCGAGCAACAGGCCGAGGTCGACGACTATCTGGCCTACGTGAAGAAGCGCACCGAGCGCGAACGCCAGATGGACCACCGCGTGACGGGTGTCTTCTCTGGTTCCTATGCCATCAACCCGCTTACAAACGAAAAAATTCCCATCTGGATAGCCGAGTACGTGCTGGCCGGATATGGCACGGGAGCCATCATGGCCGTACCTGCCCACGACTCACGCGACTACGCCTTCGCCAAGCATTTTGGCCTCCCCATCGTCCCGCTCATCGAGGGTGCTGACATCTCTGAAGAGAGCTTCGACGCCAAGGAGGGCATCGTGATGAACAGCCCTGTCAGCCCCGAAGCCACCACCGGCCTTGTCCTCAACGGACTGACCGTGAAGGAAGCCATCGAGCGCACCAAGCAGTATGTTGCCGAGACAGGCATCGGCCGCGTAAAGGTGAACTTCCGTCTGCGCGACGCCATCTTCTCGCGCCAACGCTACTGGGGCGAGCCGTTCCCCGTCTATTATAAAGACGGAATGCCCTACATGATTCCCGAAGAGTGTCTGCCGCTCGAACTGCCCGAGATCGACAAATACGAGCCCACCGAAACGGGTGAGCCGCCACTCGGTCGCGCCAAGCAATGGGCATGGAACACCGCGACGCGCACAGTGGTCAACGTGGCCGACATCGACAACACGACAGTCTTCCCCCTCGAGCTCTGCACCATGCCGGGCTTCGCAGGCTCATCGGCCTACTATCTGCGCTACATGGACCCGCACAACGGCGAGGCGCTCGTATCCGAGAAGGCCGACCAGTATTGGCAGAACGTCGACCTCTACGTCGGCGGAACCGAGCATGCCACCGGACACCTCATCTACTCGCGCTTCTGGAACAAGTTCCTCTTCGACCTCGGCGTCAGCTGCGAGGAAGAGCCGTTCCAAAAACTCGTCAACCAAGGCATGATACAAGGTCGCTCAAACTTTGTATATCGCATCAACAAGGCCGGCGAATCCGGAAATACCGGCAACCCTGTCTTTGTCTCCTACAATCTGAAAGACCAGTACAACGTGACACCGATTCACGTCGACGTGAACATCGTGCAGAACGATGTACTCGACCTCGATGCCTTCCGCAAGTGGCGTCCCGAATACGAGCACGCCGAGTTCATACTCGAAGACGGCAAATACGTCTGCGGCTGGGCCATCGAGAAAATGTCGAAGTCGATGTTCAACGTGGTCAACCCCGACATGATTGTCGAACGCTACGGAGCCGACACGCTGCGTCTCTACGAGATGTTCCTCGGTCCTGTTGAGCAGTCGAAGCCCTGGGACACCAACGGCATTGACGGCTGCCATCGTTTCCTCCGCAAGTTCTGGAACCTCGTGGCCGCCTCAGATGCAGCAGGAGAGCCCACACCCGAGGAACTGAAGTCGCTGCACAAACTCATCAAGAAGGTTTCGCAGGACATCGAAAACTTCTCCTACAACACCGCCATCTCGGCCTTCATGATCTGCGTGAACGAACTCTCGCAGCTGAAGTGCCGCAACCGCATCGTCGGCACCACACTCGTCCGCCTCATCGCACCCTTCGCACCCCACATGGCCGAAGAGCTGTGGGAGCAACTGGGTGGCGAAGGCAGCGTCTGCGACAGCCAGTGGCCGGAGTGGAACGAGCAGTATCTCGTCGAGAACAGCGTGAAGCTCGGCGTAGCCTTCAACGGCAAGACCCGCTTCGAAATGGAGTTCCCCGCCGATGCCGACAACCAGACCATCCAAGACACCGTGCTCGCCGATGAACGTGCCACACGCTACATCGACGGCAAACAAATCATAAAGGTTATCATCGTCCCTAAGCGTATGGTGAACATTGTATGTAAATAACAAATGACATCCAGACATCAAATGATTTGGAATGAGGCCAAGGATTATATCTTTATAACCCTCGGCCTCATCACGTTCTCTTTCGGCTACATCGTCTTCCTGCTGCCCTACGAGATTGTAACGGGCGGCGTGACAGGTATCTCGGCCATCATCTACTACGCCACAGGATTCCATCTGGAAAACTCCTACATGATCATCAACGTGCTCCTGCTCGGCGTGGCGCTGAAGATACTGGGCTTCAAGTTCCTCATGAAGACCATCTATGCCATCTTCACCCTCTACTTCCTGCTGAAGTTCGGACAATGGGTCATGCCCTCGCAGCCTAACGGACTGCCCATCAAGACGCTTGGCGAAGGACAGGATTTCATGTCGCTCATCATCGGCTGTATGATCACCGGCACGTCGATGGCCATCGTCTTCCTCAACAACGGCTCCACCGGCGGCACCGACATCGTCGCAGCCTGCGTCAACAAATACCACAACTTCTCGCTCGGACAAGTGCTCATCGGTCTCGACCTCGTTATCATCGGCTCCTGTCTCTTCATCCCCGAGTTCGGCGAACCCATCGACCGCGCCCACAAAGTCGTCTTCGGCCTCTGCACCATGGGCATCGAAAACTTCATGCTCGACTACGTCATGAACGCCCGCCGCGAGTCCGTGCAGTTTCTCATCTTCTCGAAGAAACACGAAGAGATAGCCCACGCCATCGGCACACAGATGAACCACGGCGTGACCATCCTCGACGGCCATGGCTGGTACACCGGACAAGAGATGAAGGTGCTCTGCATACTGGCCCGCAAGCGCGAGAGCGTCACCATGTTCCGACTCATCAAGATGATCGACCCCAACGCATTCGTCTCACAGAGTGCCGTCATCGGCGTCTACGGCGAAGGCTTCGACCCCATCAAAGTAAAAGTAAAGAAGAAAGATACCCAAAAACTCCCCGAAGAGAAAGAAGACAAGAAAGCATAACTCACTTTTTCTCGTCTTTCCCATCCTCTTGTTTCTACCTCATCAAAGTCATTAAAAATAATGACTTATACGATATTCTCCCTTAGAAAGGGGAGTTAGAGAGAGGGGATTATGTCGACAGAGAGACAAAGAAACCTCCATTAACATATAGGGGAAATCGTTTCTTTAGTACGCTTTGCTTGCAAAGTAATCGTTTCTTTAGTACGCTTCGCTTGCGAAGAAAGGCTACGGGGGCGAGCGCAGCGAGGGATGCGCAGCGTCCCTTATCTTCTAAGGATTCAAGGATTTGAGGATTTTTATATCCTATTCTCCTATAAATCCGTAGACTATTCAGCGCGACCACCGTGTACCTCAAACCTGTGGTCAGGGAAAGGATGCAGTAAAGTAGGGAAAATAATATTAAAATGTGATTATTTGCTAAATATCCGAACATTTTGCGTTTTCTTTCACAGAAAATGAGTAACTTTGTACCAAGAACAATAGAAATCCATTATGGACAAAGACATTAATCGCATCAAAGTCGTGCTTGCAGAGAAAGGAGATTCCGCGAGACTACCAAATTTCTTGTGGAAGGATACCAAAGAACCTATAATATTTTTCATCGGGACTTAATTTTTTTCCAAAAAATTCTAAATTACAACTACGATGACACAGAATGCAAGATATGATATAGAGGCCTATATTGATAAAATCAATAATGAATATCAAACGGGACGAACAACGGAACATTCGTTTAGGGATGCTCTAAAAGAATTAATGGAGAAGATTCTCAACGAAGGTGTCAAAAATCAGCACAAAAAACTTATGGTTATTAATGAACCGAAACGAAAATCCTATGGTGCTCCTGATTTTGAATTTATTCGTGACAGGTTAACGGTATCCTTTCTTGAGACAAAGAATATTGGCGACCAAGATATACGAGGATTAAACGAGAAGAAGCATAAATGCCAGTTCGACCGTTATAAGAAAGCTGTCAAAACGATAGCCTTTACGAATTATCTTGATTTTGTGTTATATGAAAATGGTGATGAGACTATATCTGCTTCTATTGGCTATGTTTCAAGTGGAGATATACATATAACATCAGACGAGGGGCAACTATCTGCATTTATATCTGTCGTCCAAAAATTGGGTGATTCACAAATAGAACCTATCAGATCTTCAAAAGTTTTAGCTACACTAATGGCTCAGAAAGCACACGTCTTATGGAATGACCTTCTTCAAGTGCTTAACGACAAAAGGACACAAGACGATTCGAAAGGCCAACTACTTCATGCCTATGAAGACTTAAAAGATATTCTTCTAAGTAAACTGGACTTTGAAAAGTTTGCTAAAACATATGCCCAAACAGTTGCCTATGGTCTCTTTGCAGCCCGACTAAATGCTGACGAAGCCCATCTTTTTAATCGTGACTCTGCCGCCAATTTGATTCCTCATAACAACAAATTTGTACGAGGTATCTTTAATGAGCTGTGTGGAAACAACGTCCATCCGGCAATTTCATGGATTATTGATGATTTAGTGACAATGCTTAGTGCCGCTGACACTAAATATATGTTTGAGAAAGACCTTAAGAAAAATCGTGATCCTCTGATAAATTTTTACGAGAACTTTTTGTTTGAATTTGATCCTAAAGATAAGAAGAACTTTGGCGTTTATTACACACCTATAGAAATAGTTCGCTTTATTGTGAGAAGTATAGACCTGCTTCTCAAAGAAGATATGCATATTGTCGATGGGCTAGCCAACAGAGATGAGATAGATCATAGAGTTCTAGATGAGCATCTCCATTTGCCACAGGTACAGATTTTGGATCCGGCAACTGGCACGGGAACTTTCCTTGCAGAAGTTGTGAACTTGTTAGCAGAAAGGTATCAAGATCAGAATTTGTTCTGGCAGAAATATGTTCATGATAATCTACTCCCCCGATTGTATGGATTTGAAATACAAGTGGCATCATCTACCGTAGCTCACATCAAATTAGACTTGGTATTGAAGAAAAGCGGTTATTTCCCACAAGAAAACGATGTTTACAACATTCGCATTACTAACTCATTAACCAAGGATATGTCTAACGGTGGAGTTAATACTGGCTACTGGATTTCAGAAGAACTGCAAGAAGCCAACAAAATTAAAGCCCAGCGTCCGATAATGGTAATGATGGGCAATCCCCCATACAATGGGGAAAGTGAAAATGACACCAAGGAACTGAGAAAAGAAATAGAATGCTATAAGATTGAGCCAGGCTTTGAACAGAGTAAGAAACGTATACCAGACACAAAATGGCTGAACAACGACTATGTACAGTTCATTCGTTTAGCTGAGCAATACCTTGAATTAAAAGGAAAAGGTGTCTTAGGCTTTATCAATCCTAACGAATATTTAGAGGGAAATACATTTAGAGGGATGCGTTATCATTTGTTGCGTACTTTCGATGAAATTTACATAATAGACTTGCACGGTAGCACCAAATTAAAGGAAAAAAATCCTGAAGATGGGTCTAAAGACGAAAATGTATTTAGTATTCAGATAGGAGTATGCATTAATATCTTTGTAAAGAAGGCTCTTCCAGAAGGTGAAGTACGTCCGAAAGATAAACTTGCCCGCGTTTTTTACACTGAGAAGTATGGGAAAAAAGCTGAAAAACTAAAATATATCAACGAACTTGATTTCCATGACATTCAGTTTAAGGAGGTGGAACTACACAACCCAATGTACTATTTTGTTCCAATAGACTTTCGATACATGGAAAAGTTCTATGAGGGCTTTGCTCCAAAAGACTTATTCAAGGTGGGAGGCGTTGGCATGTGTTCCAAGCGAGATAAGATTGCTTACCAAGAAAGCAAAAAGGATATTCAAGCTGTAACGCATGATTTTCATTATCTGTCTGAACAAGAACTAAAAGACAAGTATAGAATAAAAGAAGAAAGTCGAGACCAAAAAGTCAGTCTTGCAAAAAGAAATGTAGAGAGTTATGGTCTAAAAAATGAGTATTATACCACTGTTCAATATAGACCTTTTGATAGGAAATGGACATATTTCACAAATAAATCGAAAGGGTTCATAGCATTTCCCGTCTATGATGTTATGAAGAATCTCACATTGCAAGACAAGCAAAAGAATTTAGGGCTGATTATTGGCCAGAGCGGACGAGTTGTTGGAGATATGCAGTGGAATCTCGCATTTGTAACAGATACCATTACCGACATGAACGTTTTTTATCGCGGTGGTGGATACGTCTATCCCCTCTACGCTGTTGTCTCTCAAAAAGGAACCCATACAGATGGAAGTACAACACAAGCAATAGAAACAGGCAGGATATTGCCAAATTTGAACAACGAAATTGTTGATAAATTAGAGAAACAGTTAGGAAAACGTTCTTCACCAGAAGAAATCTTTGATTATATTTACGCCGTGCTTTACTCTGCAAAGTATAGAGAACAATACGCAGAGTTCCTAAAGCGTGACTTCCCACATATCCCATATCCAACAGATGCGAATACATTTGACCAGTTAGTAGCAAAAGGGGGAGAACTAAGAAAGCTGCATTTAATGAAAGATTGTAACAAATGGAATGCTATGCAGCAATATCCCTGTCTAGGAAGTGGTACCGATAAGATAGAGGAACGCACATGGAGAAACAATAGGATCTATATCAACAAGACCCAGTATTACGATAATGTGCCAGAAGAAGTGTGGAACTTCCACATAGGCGGCTATCAGGTTGCGGAGAAATGGCTCAAAGACCATAAAAACAAAGATTTATCATTATGTGACGTAGAACATTATTCCAATATTTTGTATGCCATCAAACATACTATAAAAGTAATGGAAGATATTGATAGCATTATTAAGTTATGACAGAACAAGCATTATAACAATATCTCATCGAGCAATATCCCTAAAGAGGACGGGGGGTGAGTGGAAGGAGTTAAGAATCTGAAGAATTACCTCTGTGGTTATGAGAAGGATGATGTCATAACAAAAATGAACGCAAATAATGCTAAAGGAACACTTGTCTTTATTGAACCGTAATATTCGGATTAACAAACAAAATATGGAGAGCACATTATACTATATACAACTGACACAGGAAACGTAAGCATCCAAGTGCAATATGAGGACGGAACGTTTTGGCTGACGCAGAAACGTATGGCAGAACTATTCGGAGTTGAAGTTCCCACCATAAACTACCATTTGAAAGAAATCTATAATAGTGGTGAACTGACAAAAGAGGCAACTATTAGAAAAATTCGAATAGTTCAACAGGAAGGAAAAAGGTACGTTGAAAGCCTGCCTACCCGTAGCCTTTCAGTGCCTGATAAGTCAACTTCTATAATTCTTAATTTTAACAGTTAGGCGTGTTAAAAATTAACAGTCAAAGTGGCCCAAAACTCAAAAGTTTTCGAGGAGCAAGGCTGCT
This sequence comes from uncultured Prevotella sp., assembly GCA_905234845.1. Taxonomy (GTDB): domain Bacteria; phylum Bacteroidota; class Bacteroidia; order Bacteroidales; family Bacteroidaceae; genus Prevotella. The sequence goes on from CAJOIW010000024.1 coordinate 18,159, forward strand.
CGACTCATAGAAGCTACGTATGCGTGTGCAATTGTTTAGTCCTCTAAATTAAGGGTTTGGGGACTTCTTAAGAGAAAGTGTGCAATTTTTGTTTTCCGAAACATATACCTCTCATCTCTGAAAGACCAGCTTTCACCCTCCGAAACCTTACCTTTCGCCCTGCAAAAGACCGCGTTTTGCAAGGTGAAACATATACCTTTCGGAAGAAAAGGGAAGTGAAAAAGGTGGAAAATGAAAACAAAAGAGTGGAAAAACCCCGTTTCCCACTCTTAAAACAGCAAAAAATCTCAACAAAATTTCCCCCTCGCAACACCACATTTAGTTAACAAAATGAACATTTCTTGTAAGAAGCATTAATGCTTCTTGAACGAGACTGTAAAGTTCGGAAGATTTTCCTCTGGCTTGCTGTCCCTGAACTTTATTCCATTTTCCATACAGAATTTTCTGTTTGATCGCGCAGCTTCTAATCTTTATCATTAATCATTATCAGAGTCCGTCTTATTGTCTTTCTCTGGGAACAGGTAATACTTTTCCAGAGCAGCCTGATTGCCGTATTTAAACTCTCCCTCTCTCAAGATATTATTCTTACAGGCCATCACCAAGAACTCATTGATAGCCTTGATGTCTTGAGGATGTTTTTCTATATAGGAAAGAACAGTACACGCACACATGTTGCGATAATCGTTGTAAATTCGATTGGGAATAAGAGAATCTTTAGAGGCCCCTTCAGTATCTTGATATAAAACACGCCATTTCTGCCAGAGCTCATTAAGATACAGCGAGTGCAACTTTTCCTATAAACGGGCGAAGGTAGGCTGCACTTTGGCTTCGCCGAAGTACTCTCGTTCGGAAAAACTCAAAGAAATTTTGATAATTTTGTCGCGACTCAACAAATTAAATGCAAGCATTATTTGTTTTCGCTGCTTCAAAATTTGGTTTTTCGCTCACTTAATCGTAACTTTGTGAACGTTTTAAATAAAACTAGCTGAAGTTATGAAATGTGTGCGGATTGATAAACTGGTGTGCAGGAGCCCAAGACTGTTCAAGGTGTGTTGGATGGCTGTTGCGGTGTGGATGGCTGCGTGTGTGGTAAATGTGTGTGTGCCATTCATGAGTCAGACGGTGCTCGACTTTCTGGGCGGTGTGGTTTTGTCTGTCGCCATGCTGATGATGTTATTGAGTTTGGAATTGGGGGCAAGTCCTGAAATGCGGGTTGAACGGATACGGCTTGTGCGGTTTCATCGATTCGTTAACAGAAAGGTGGGAGTGGAGAAAGCCCACCGTATCATCAAGAATATGCAGAAGAAAACAAAATTGCTGATATTGGTATAAAAATGTTGATTTTAAGACTTTCAGTAAATGGTTTTTCATTGTCTGTGCGCTTTCTCCACTGTTGCTTCTTTTCCCTGATTTCGCCAGTTGTCTATCAACGTTGCCGTTAACGTTAGCGTTAGTTGCGTTCATTGCTTGTCTATCAACGTTAGCGTTAGCTTTTGTTGGGATTCTTTTTTACTTTGCGAAGATGATGTATTGGGCTGTTGTCAAGCATTCGGGGCGGGTGCGTAGAGTAGGAATTGACTTTATACTGATGGGTGTTGTGTATTGGCTGATTGGTTTTGGGTGTTGGGCGGAATGGATTGTCAATATCATGGTAATGGGTTGCCTCGCGCTGTTTCTTTATGATATATGGCAGCTGGCAAGCCTCTCAAACCCTAAACCCCTCCCCATCCCTCCCCGAAGGAGAGGGAGATAATCAGAATCTGATGCCGAGGCAGGCGCGGGATCGCCATTTGTTTTGAACGACTCTCGTCTGGCTTGAGTGGAATGTGGAGATGTTGAAGACACCTGTGGCAGCGAGGAAGAAGCGCGAATTGATGTTATAGACGATGGCCAGATGCTCATTGAATATCATCTCGGGGAAGTGATAGCCTATCTTCCGACGTTCTCCGTTAATGGTGACATTGTTGCGATTCACGACGATGAGCGTGGGCAGGGCTGAGAGATGGAAAAGCCAGTGCTTGCCTACCACAAGGTTATAGCCATAACCTCCGCCAATGGCGAAGTTGCCTACGTAGGTACGTATCTGCGGTATTCCCTTGTCGTTGTTGCCATCGTGCTTCGTCGATCCACCCAAGAAGGTAGCACCTGCCAGCCATGAACCCGCTGAGCGTTTCTGAATGAACGACTGTGAGAAGGCTGCGGGGAAGGAGAACCGACGGTGGTTGAAGATGTAATATCCCGCTATATTGAACATTTTCATTTCAATCATTCCACGATCCAGATGTACTATGTCCTCTCCGCTCTTGAAGTCGCCACTGAGTGTGTTCGACTCATGGTAGCTGGCATCCACGCAAACACGATTGTAGTAAGCATTCAGATTCAGCTCATAGTCTTTATAGCGACCTCGCATCTTGTCGGGGTTGATGGCTATTCCCAATGCTATGCCCTGATAGTTGGCGCCAATGCTGAACGTTGCCTTGTTGTCGGTTGAGAGTTTTGAGCTAACGTTCGTATCTGATATCTTTCCTTTTGTCTCAATGGTATTGCCTGAGACATTTGCACGTAGCTTCACCGTCAGCCGTTCTTCGGGCCTACTGAGATATACTGTGTCGTAGCTTATTTTGTTCTGCTTGGCCGACAACATGCTGACCACGCGTTGGCGCAGCTTTTCTCGCTTTGTCTGTGCCGTAGCCGACACTGCCAGCATCAAGGATAAAAATAATATCTGGAATTTCATTTCACACACTGGAGGTTTGTCTTCAGTTGCTCTACGCTGCTGGCTCCGACGAGTACGCTTGTCACGCCCCGTTGTTGTAATACCCACCGCAGGGCAAACTCGGCTAACAGCTGTCCTTTTTGCAGTGCCTCGTCATTCCATTGTTTCAGCTGTTGGAGCAGCTCTGGTGTGAGTACCTCACTACGGAGATTTTTCTCATGCTTCATGCGTGAGCCTTCGGGGATGCCGTTGAGATAACGGTCGGTGAGCAGACCTTGTGCCAATGGTGAAAACGAGATAAAGCCGATGCCATTCTGCGCACAATAGTCTATCACACCACTCTCCTGCGGTTCAAGGTCGAGCATGTTCAATCGGCCTTGATAGATGAGTAGTGGCACATCGCGGGCTTTCAGATATTCGTCGGCAAACTTCAATGCTTCAAGCGGCCAGCGCGAGATGCCCACATAGAGAGCTTTTCCGCTATGTACAATATCGACGAGTGCCTGCAAGGTTTCCTCCATAGGCGTTTGCGGATCGAAGCGATGGCTGTAGAAAAGGTCCACATAGTCGAGATGCATCCGTCGCAGACTCTGGTCGAGCGAGGCCATGAGGTATTTGCGTGAGCCCCAGTTACCGTATGGTCCAGGCCACATGTCGTAACCTGCTTTTGAGGCTATAAATAACTCATCGCGATAAGGACGGAAGTCATCGTCCATCAATCTGCCGAAGGTTTCCTCTGCTGACCCGTATGGTGGCCCGTAGTTGTTGGCAAGGTCGAAATGGGTAATGCCATGATCAAAAGCATAGTGCGCAATGTCGCGACTACGCTCGTAGGGGTCATGTCCACCGAAATTATGCCAGAATCCCAATGATATTTTTGGCAATAACACACCTGAACGTCCACAACGCTCATACATATCAGCCACCTTTTCATATCGCCCTTCGTCGGCTACATAACGTTTCTTCAAATCCATATTCTATCGGTTTACTGTTCCAACCCCTCCTAACCTAAACCCCTCCCCATCCCTCCCCCAAGGAGACGGGGCTAGTTTTTCTCCTTCGGGGATGGATGGAGAGGTTTAGGGTTGGAGAGATTTATGGTTTAAGTTTTCAAATCATGGGCAAAGATAAGAAATAATTATGAATTATGACGAGTTAATGAAAAAAATGTTTTGAGTAATTACAAATAATAATGTGTGAAGAAATTTGGTTTTTCGCTCACTTAATCGTAACTTTGAATAAGTTACTTTCGTTCGAGAATAAAAATAAAATATATTTTTATTTTGTATTCTGCTCACTTAATCGTAACTTTGTACTGATTTTATCTCTAAAAAAGAAGTATGAAAATAGTCTTTGCAACCAATAATAATCATAAACTGGACGAGATTCGTAAGATTCTCGGAGAAGAGTATGAGGTGTTGTCGTTGAACGATATCGGATGTCATGAGGATATTCCCGAGAACTGTGACACACTGGAAGGAAACTCACAACAAAAGGCTGAGTACGTCTTTAATCATTATGGCTATGACTGTTTTGCCGATGACACAGGTCTTGAAGTTGATGCACTTGGTGGTGAACCTGGTGTTCACAGTGCTCGTTATGCAGAAGAAACAGACCATGATTCTGAGGCCAATATGCAAAAACTTTTACACAAATTAGGAGAAAATAACAATCGAAAGGCAAGATTTCGCACAGTTATTACGTTATTAAGAAAAAGCCTCCCCCCAGCCCCCTCCCACCAGAGGGGGAGTGAAGCCCAGCCCCTCCCCAATGGAGAGGCAAAGCCCACACAAAGGACTGAGTGTCATGTCTTTGAGGGCATCGTAGAAGGTCACATTGCCTATGAGAAAAAGGGAACTGAAGGTTTTGGCTACGACCCCATCTTCGTGCCTGATGGCTACGAACAATCATTTGCTGAGTTGGGTAATGAGATAAAAAATACTATCTCACATCGTGCCAGAGCTACAAAGAAATTGGTGGAGTACTTGAGTCGCTTTGCTAATGAATAATGAAACTATGAAGAATAACCTTTGGCGACTATTAAAAAATGTATATTGAAAAATGATGAAACAGATAAAAATTATATTTGCTGCGGTGTTGGTCATGATGTTATTCTGCCAGCCAGCTTTTGGACAAGGGAAATGGAAACTCTACCAGTCGTATAACAAAGTGACGGAGATAGAGCAAGTGGGACACGTCATCTATGTGTTGGCCTCTAATAGTTTGTTCTCCTACAACATGAACGACCAAAGCGTGCAAATCTACGATAAGATAAATTATCTCTCCGACAGTGGTATTGCCCATATAGCATGGTGTAAGTCGGCCAAACGTTTGGTTATTGTTTATAACAATAGTAACATTGACCTAATGGAGGAGAATGGTAACGTGGTAAATATCTCTGACCTTTATACAAAATCGCTTACCGAAGATAAGACTGTTTATTCTATATTCATTGACGGAAAATATGCGTGGTGCGGAACGGGATTTGGCGTAATGAAACTCAATGTGGCTGATGGAGAGATTGCCAATACCTATAGCCTCGGTACAAGCGTCAACTGGGCCTATACTGACAGTAAAAAAGTATATGCCGAATCGCAAGCCGCTAATGGGCAATTTTCCGCACTGATAACTGATAACCTGCTCGATAAAGCCAGTTGGACATTTAAAAGCGGTTACACTCCTCATCAGACAACGATTGACCCAGAGTTGCTCGAACTGGCTAATCAATACAAGCCTGACGGTCCCATCTCCAACGACTTTGGTTTCATACGTTGTGTTAATGGAAATGTCTATACCGTAGATGCCGCCGGACGATACAATTCTACCGATATTCAGATTTTACAAAATGATAAATGGACTATCTACGATGATAGTTTTAAGTCTTCACTCAACCACCTTTATACCAACAACATTGTCATCGATGTAGACCCCACCAACCCCAACCGTGTGGCCGTGGGTGGACAGACTGGCTTATATATTTTCGAGAACGGCGAGATGATTCAACATTTTAATCATACAAACAGCCCACTTCAAAAGGCCGCTACTATTCCTGAAAGTAATCCCAATGGTATCAACTATGTCATCATAACCTCATTAAAATATGATTCAAAAGGTAATCTCTGGCTTTTTAATACTCAGGCAGCTACTGTATCACTTCTTGTATATACAAATACAGGTGAATGGGTGTCGCACCATAAGAATGATTTTATATATGATGAACAAGAAATGTATAAAAAACAATTCTCGCTTGCTTGGATTAAAGACATGATGTTTGCCTCAAACGGATATCTATGGATGGTAAATAATCACTATTTTCAACCCTGTCTGATACGTTATGATTTAACAAATGACGATATAAAAGTTTGGAAGAATTTTATCAACCAAGATAATAATGAAATGGTTACATGGCGTGTACATTATGTATGTGAAGATAAGGAGGGGAATATTTGGATAGGTACGGAAGTAGGTCCGTTAATGTTGAAAAGCGACGATCTCAACAACCTTCGCTTCTATCAAGTAAAAGTTCCCCGCAACGATGGTACTAATTATGCCGATTATCTGCTTGATAATATCGATATTAATGACATGGTTGTTGATGGTGGTAACCGTAAATGGTTTGGTACCAATGGTGCTGGCGTATATGTTTTTGCAGATGATAATATCACACAACTCTATCACTTCACCGCCGAAAATAGTAAACTGCTTTCCAATACTATTCTCTCTATGGATATCAACGAAAAAACTGGAGAGATTTTCTTCGGAACAAGCAACGGATTGTGTTCTGTTATGAGTGGTGCCACTCAAATGAACACCGAGATGACAAAGGACAATGTATGGGCTTATCCTAACCCTGTTCGCCCCGATTATACTGGTCCTATTACTATTGTAGGATTAACTTCCAATGCCGATGTGAAGATTGTCACCTCAAATGGTGTGCTCGTTGCTGAGGGTCGTTCGAGCGGAGGAACATTCACTTGGGATGGTTGTAATAAAAAAGGCAAGCGTGTGGCATCAGGCATCTATATGGTAGAGACCGCCACTCAATATGGAGAAAAAGGTACGGTATGTAAAATAGCCATTGTCAATTAAATTTGAAATATTAAAGAATTGAAAGGGCAGCGATATATCTTTTTTGCCATAGCGCTTACCTCACCATTGATATTGTGGGGATTGTGTCAGTTGTTGCCAACCTTTGACGATTGGAGTTATTACACCGCACCCTATGATGGAAGTTTTTTCTCATCACGATGGTTACCAATAGCCAGTTGGTGGCGACCTTTCGACCATGTTTTCGGATGGATAGTAGGACTTAATTATCGATTATTTCCCACACTCAATCATGTTTTCGTTTATGTTGCGCATCTGTTAAATACCTTTCTTTTATGGCGTATAGCCGGACAACTCTCTTTCAGTCAGTTTGGCCGTAATATAGCCGTATTATTTTTCTTTTTGTCGCCTGCTATGCTTGGCACTGTCACAGGAATAGACAGTCTCAATCAAGTTTATTCACATCTGTGGGGACTCGTGGCAATGAGTATTTATTTAAAAAGCCTGTCACAAGAGAAATCAAAGAAAAAAACGCTCATTCTTCATCACTCATTTTTCATCTTTTTCATTCTCATTGCTACTTTATGCAAAGAAAATGGCTATATGTGGGCTATCATTATTCCATTCGTTGCATGGGGATTTCAATTGATTGACCGCCGCAGACTATGGCGCGACTGGATGCTGGCTATTACATTAGGAGTGATATATTTTATCGTAAGGATATTGCTAACCACCAATCAAGTGGAAATCAATCACGATTATTTCATTGTCACTTTTACTGATCGACTGAAAGACATTGCCACTTTCATCGGCTTGACCTGGATTCCCATCGATTATGTGGCACTTGTCTATCCACCTGAGCGGAATTTAATTCTCGTAGGTATTACTTTTATTATTGGTATTCCTTTCATCCTTTATACCTATTTTGGAAATATCCGAAACATTTTCAAAAAGCCACACATAGTACTCTTTTTAAGTGTTTTTTTAGCGGCGCTTCCTCATCTCATCACCCTTTTTACCACCATGCACGCTTATGCCGGACTGAGTATGGCAGCATTGGCCATTGCGTGGTTGTGTGAACATTTGAAACATAAAAAAATTGTTACTATACTTTTCACTCTTTATCTCGTTAATGCTATTTTCGTTGATATTCACCATGGCATTGAAGCCTGGAAGTCGGGACTGAAAGGAAAGCAAATGGGTATTGAGGCTATAGAAAAAACAGGTTCACCCGTCAATCGAGTCAGTATTGTTTTTATCAACACCAATGAAACAAAATATTCTAATTTTTGCGTCATTCCCTACGATGCTTTCGGATGGGGTAATGCTGCCATTTATGAGACAGGTATGAAATGGCCCACTGACTTTGAATACCGCGAAGTGATGGAAGGAAAAAATGAAAGACAAGAGGCAATCTCTATAGCACGAAAAGACATTGACGAGAATAACTGCGACTGTGCATGGATTATCAAGAAAGACCAAATATTAGAAGTGGTGAGATAAACGAAAAGCGTGACATTCAACTCGATGCCTATCGTGCGCTCGTGATGATGTATATAGTCTGCGTCATTCATACCGTCTATTGGTTTGAATTATTCAATGAATATGTCCGTTCAGCTATTCTCTTCGAAATGCCGCTTATCTTTTTCATTGCCGGAGCCTCACAACAATTAGCCAGACCGAAAAACACATGGCAGATGATAAAAAACCGCACAAAAAGATTATTAAGACCTTATTATATATGGGTAGCGGTTCTTCTTATTTTCTTGGCAGGACTCACATGGCTTGGCTTCACTCAAATAGGTAAATGGACCTATAATATTCATCATCTCACCTTAACAGATTATCTAAAAATACTCCTTACGGGTGGCAGTGACCATATTCCATTCTATGGATATACATGGTTTATCTCTACCTATTTTATCATATCATGTACCTTCCCTTTTCAAAATAAATTGATTCATCTGCTTCCAAAGAATTTTTATCCCATATTATTGCTTTTCATTTGTATCTTTGCCAATTTCATTCATCCTCCTGTACTTGAACGTGAATTAAAAAATATTATTTTCTATAATTTCTTTTATATTATAGGTTTTCTCTATTATAAGAAATTTTCTAAAAATACTATTTTTATTTTGAGTATTACAGCTTTTATTATGCTTTTATCAATAATATTCTTTGCAGATCCGATGCCCATGCAAGACCACAAATTTCCTGCCGATATAATTTTTCTGCTTTTTGGTATATCAATGATCACCATCATTTCATTTTTCATATCAAATATAAAAATAAAAAAATCAATGATCATCGACCTCTGGAATCAGCAGGGTTATGTTATCTATATCTATCAGACCATTCTCTTTACTATCGTCTATGCCATTACTTATAATTGGATAGAAAATATTGCACCTGCCTGTATTAAATACATCATTATTGCCACCATTGTCTTTATAGTTGCCACACTCTTTGCCCTCTTCTATAAAAAACTGTCAAAAACTGTGGATAACTATGTTCGTAACCATGTGGATAAACTATCACTTATTCACAATCGACATCGACATGAGCCCGCAAAAGAGGATAAAATATAAGTTATAAAAAAGTTTCCATACATTTTTCCACACTTTTTCGCCTTTCAACTTTTTTATCTTTCAACTTTTTTATTACCTTTGCAGTCAAGATGTTATGAGAAGTGAGAAGAAAATAGAAAAAAGAGTTATCAACATATCCACACCACTATCATCATCATTTTTTTATTCTTTTTAAAAAATAAAAAATAGAAATATGATAATGTCGATGTGGATAATTAAGAAACAACAATGAATACTGATAAGATGAGATATAATAGTTTACAGAAAAAGATTCGTCGGCTATGCGACGAGAAGCAGGCCATTATATTGGCACATTATTATACCGTAGGGGAGGTGCAGGACGTGGCTGACTTCGTGGGCGACTCATTGGCGCTGGCGCGTAAGGCTGCCGAGACGGATGCAAAGATTATCGTCATGTGCGGTGTGCATTTCATGGCTGAGACGTGTAAGCTGCTCTCGCCCGACAAGCTTGTGCTCTGTCCCGACCCTGAAGCCGGCTGTTCGTTGGCCGACTCGTGCAAGGCTGAAGACTTGAAGAAGTTCAAGGCCGAGCATCCGGGCTACAAGGTGGTGAGCTACGTCAACACGACGGCGGCGGTGAAGGCCTTGACCGATGTGGTTGTGACGAGTGGCAATGCAAAGAAGGTCATCGACTCGTTTCCAGAGGACGAGAAAATCATCTTCGGACCCGACTACAATCTGGGCAGCTACATCAACAGCGTGACCGGTCGTCAGATGCTGTTGTGGCAGGGCGGCTGTCATGTGCACGAACGTTTCTCGGTAGATGAAATCGTTAAGCTGAAGCAGGCTCATCCCGATGCCATCGTCATGGCACATTTAGAGTGTAAGAGTGCGGTGTTAGCCATTGCCGATGTCGTGGGTTCAACGGCCGTCATGCTGAAATATGCGCAGGAGCACGGAGCCCGCGAGTATATCGTAGCCACGGAGGCGGGTATCTTGCACGAGATGCAGCGCACGTGTCCCGACTGTCGTTTCTATCCTGTGCCGCCGGAGGTGAGCGAGGGCAGCGTGGGTTGCCATTGTAACGAGTGTCAATACATGAAGTTGAACACGCTGGAGAAAGTGTATAACGCTTTGAAAAACGAGCGTCCCGCCATCGAGATTGACCCCGCCATCGCCGCCGATGCCGTCCGTCCGATACAGCGAATGCTTGAGAAAAGTTGAAAAATTAAAAAAGTGAAAAAGTAAAAAGTCTCCATTTGCATGTAGGGACGCGGCGTGCCGCGTTAAAATAAAATATTCTATTGTTTGTGTTTAACGCGGCACGCCGCGTCCCTACATGCTACTGGCATTCATTATTCATTAGCGTAGCGCAGCGCGTCCCTACATGCTACTGGCATTCATTATTCATTACTCATTAGCGTAGCGCCGCGAGGGGGTGGGGGTAGGGGTCTTCATAATCGTTTCCATTCCCTTCTTCGACAGTTCAATCTCTTTCACTATGCCTGTCGAAGAGCGCAGCACACACGTACAACGTTTTGGGTTGACCTTATAGATGGCGCTGTGGTTAATCATAGTTTTCCTGTCCACGCGCAGAAACCACCTGCTGTTCAGTCGTCGTTCAATATTGGCCAACGACTCCAGCACCAGTTCCGAAGTCTCGAACATCACCACCTGGGCATAGTTGCCGTCTGCCAAAATATAGGCCACGTCTTTTTCATCAACAAAAACCCTTCCGCTGGCCGTTCGGAAAGCAATCTTTTCACCCATTCCTCCATCTCTTTGTGAGGGTGCTTCAATCTTTGCAATCGTCATGGCCAGCTCCTCCTTATTGATGTTGTTCACCATATAGTCGTCCACAGCCGAGCGGATGGCTTTTATCTGCGCCTCGCGCTCGTTCATCTCGCGAGCCAGCCTGCGCAGCGCATTTCTGTTGCGTTGTTTCTCATAGCTTCGAGCACCCGCCCAGACAATCAGAGCGAGGGCGATAGCAGCCAAGAGCCATATCCACCATCGCCCGTACCACCTCGCAGGCATCCTCACCACCGTGTCGCTCATCCTGTGGCTCAGCAGGTCGGCGGGATAGAACGCCGTCATCTCTTCCAGTCCGGCAATCCACACCCGTCCGTCGGCAGTCTCGCCGATGGTAGCCATCAGCGGTTCAATCATCGTAAAACCGTTTCTGTGGTCGAAGAACCGCAGTCGGTCTGTCCCCCCATTCCCCCCGTAGCCTTTCATGTCGGCCACCAGCAGTCCGTCGATGGTAGCCACCACCAGATAGCCGTCCTTCGTCACATGCATGGCGCGAATCTCGTGACCCCTCAGCTCCTCGTTATAGATGTTCGTGATGCTGTCGTTCTTGATGCAGAACAGCGAGTCGGCAGTGGCAAACAGAATACCGCCGTTGCCGTCCGTCGTCATCACCGTAATCACCGAGTTGTCGTGTTTGCCAATCAACTTCTTCGGACGTCGTGTATCGGTTCCCGCCTCAATCTTATACAATCCCCGCGTCGAGCCAATATAGACATTACCCTTTCTGTCCTCCGCCGCAGTCCAGGGCTGATACACCTGCGTCGTCAGCGTGTCAACAGTCTCACCCGAATAAGTCACGATTTGTTTGCGCGAACCGATGATGAGCCGGTTACCACCGCTGCCTGCAACTACAAACCTCCACTTGTCCTTCGGTAAAGGCAGCCGACGAGTCGATTCCCTGCTCACACAAACCACCCCCTTGTTGTCAATCATATACACCTGTCCGCGCCACCGAGCCGTAACAGGCAGATAGAAGTCCGACGGTGAAAATTGAAAATTGAAAATTGAAAATTGAGAGGTGAAAAAGTTGTTCGTGGTACCGATGAGTTTCCCGTTCAGCGTGCCGAAGAACAGACAGTCGCTGTCGTCCACGCCGATAGCCCTCACGATGTCGTCAGCATCGGTCAGCCGATAATTAGTGAAGTTACATTCAAAGAAGCAGTAAGCCCCCTGATACGTAGCCGCCCACAGACGGTTCCAGCGGTCGACGAAAACAGACTTTATCATATTAAACCCGCTCGCCATCTTCGTCATCCTTCCCCGTGCAAAGCGGTAGATGCAGTGGTCGTCGGCAATAAACATCTCGCCCCTCTCGTTGTGGCAGACCGACAGCCCATAGTCTACCGACTCAAACGCAAAGTCCGCCACCTTGCCCCTTCCCACCACATACACCCCGTCGGCCGCCAGCGCATAGAGCGAGTCGTTCATCTCGTGCAGCGTATAGAAGTCCTTTTTCCTACTGATGCACACCGCCTTGCCCGCGCCCTTCCCCGAGGTGGGAATACGGAAAAGCCCGTCTTCGCACGGCATGTAAAGCGCCCCGTCATATTCAGCCATCTTCCGGTCGGGCGTCATCCTGTCGAACAGCGTGCCGTAGAGCAGCGTTCGCATACCACCCTTCTCAATGCGGCAGACCCTTCTGTTCTCCTCGTTTTTGTCCTCAAGCATCACCAGTCCGTTCGGCAGACACGGCGAATTGAAATTGTTGAGCAGCCAGACGTTATGCCTGTCGATGGGCAGCGGGCTCGCGTCGCCAGTGTCCACCACCCATTGCCGTCTGAATCCCAAAGCCCTCACCTTTCCGTCCACCTCCGCAAACGCCACGATATTCTCGCGTCGGCCTTTCAGAAACGGCGTCAGCCCCTGTCCGTCGTAGCGTACAAACCCCGACAGCGTGCCGATATAGATAAACCCGTCAGCGTCTTGGAAAACCGTCTCCGTCTGCATCTGCGGCAGCCCGTCGGCCGTTGTAAACCGCAGGTAGCTCACGCTGCTTTCCATCAGCTGCTGAGCATCGACAGCACCGACAAAAATAGAAAATAGAAAGAACAACAGGCTTTTTTTCATTGTGTTGTGGTTATAAAAATGGATTACTATTGCAAAAGTAAAAAAAAAATGTGAGCAAAGAAATAAAATGTTTACACATTGTCGGTATTTAACATTTTTTACTTGAAAAGTGGCACATCAATTTCTGTCAGGATTTTTGCTAAAAAAATCGGAAAAACAGCCTTTGAAGTTCAATTTTTACCCATTTCATCGGAAATTTTTGCTCTTCAGTTTGCGAAAGACCTATGTTTCGGGTTGCAATAGACCGTCTTTTGCACTCCAAAAGCTTAGCTTTTACCACCCGAAAGCTAAGCTTTCGCGAGTGAAAGATATACCTTTCAGAGATGAGGAATGAGAGATAAGGAATGAAAAGTGACTTAACAAACTGACTGACAGCGTATTAACAAAAGTCGCTCATTTCTGCGTTATTTGGCGAGAGAAAAATTTTTTTTCAAAAAAACGCACGTATGAGCCACTTTGAAAATCAAAATGTAAGGTTTTTAACAGATTTTTGCAAAAATAGCTTTCTCTTTCGTCCTGCGAATCAGCCCTTTCGTCACGCGCAGTAGGTCTTTCGTCAAAATCACGTTTTATCATTAAAATAATGTAAAATGATTGTTGTAGTTTTGTAACATGAAGAAGTGAAAAGTAAAAGGTGAAAAAGTAAAAAGGTAAAATAAGGTGAAAAATAAAAAAATTGAAAAATAAATCGTAAATCGTCAAATCGTAAATTAAAAATATGAAAAAGAAAGTTTTAACCTTACTGTTGACATTAGGGGTTGCGGGAGCGGCCTCCGGTGCGACGACGGTCGATATCGACTCGCTGCGCTACACGCTCAACGACGACGGTTCGGCTACCGTCACCTCGTGTCTATACCAGTGGACACCTGCAATAAACATTCCGCAGACCGTCACCTCGGGCGGCACCACCTACACGGTGAAGCGAATTGCGGACAATGCTTTCGACAATCGTCAGTTCATCATTTCGGTGACCTTTCCCGAGACGCTGGAGCAGATGGGTTACTGCTCGTTCCGCTGGTGTACAAGTCTGACAAGTGTCAACATTCCGGCCTCGCTTAAGGCTTTCAGCTCCTCCAACTTCTCGGAGTGTTGGAGTCTGCAGACGGTTACCATTGCCACAGGCTCGCAGATGACGAAGATCGATGAGGCGGCGTTCTACAACTGTAATAAGATGACCGCCATCAATCTGCCCGCCACGGTGACGGAGATAGGGAATTCGGCGTTCTATAGTTGTAAGTCGCTGTCGTCGATAGCCATCCCCTCGGCGGTGACAAGCATCGGCAATGGGGCGTTCATGTATTGCGAGGCACTGACGGACATCACCCTGCCGTCGGGGCTGACCACGCTGGGATACCGTGCTTTCAGTGGTTGCAAGGTGTTGCAGACGGTGAACGGTTTAGAGAACACGAAGTTGACGGCAATACCCAATGAGACTTTCGCAAATTGTTATCAGCTGAACTCCGTAGCCCTGCCCTCGACGGTGACGAGCATCGGCGATTATGCTTTTAATGAGTGTAAGGCACTGCCGAGCATCAACATACCATCGGGCGTTACCTCTATAGGATATCGGGGATTCTATGATTGCGAGGCTCTGACCTCCATCACCCTGCCGTCGGCACTGACCACGCTGGGGCAGGATGGGTTTGCTTACTGCAAGGCCCTACAGACGGTCAATAATTTTGAACATACGCAGGTGACATCGCTGTCTCGCGCGGTCTTCTACGGCTGCGAGGCGTTGACCTCCATCGCCCTGCCCCCGACGCTGAAGACACTGGGCAACGAGGTATTTCATTATTGCAAGGCATTGACCAGCGTCGATCTGGGCTCGTTGGAGTCGGCGGGCGAGTATGTATTCGCAAACTGTGGCCTCGTCTCGGTGACGATTCCCGCCACGCTGACCACCGTACCGCGAGACTTCCTGTCCTATTGCGAACAGTTGGAGTCGGTCACCATTTCCGAGGGTGTGACCACCCTTGCGCGTGGCGTGTTCTATGATGACGATGTGCTGATCAACGTCGCGCTGCCCTCCACGCTGACCACCATCGGCGAGTATGCGTTTGCCAACTGCAAGGGGCTGCCGGTCATCACCATCCCGGCCAACGTGACCAGCATCGGCAACTGTGCATTTAACCATTGCGAGGCACTGACCGCCATCACCATCCCAGCTAAGGTGACTACTATCGGCCAGTATGCCTTCCAGTACTGCTCGCTGTTGGAGACCGTCGATATGAAGCCCCAGACCATGACGAGCATCGGCCGCAATGCCTTCGACGTGTGCGAGAAGCTGACGTCGTTCCGCGTGCCCGAGGGCATCACCGAGCTTGGACAAAGCGTGTTCTGGGGTTGTAAGGCGTTGCAGGAATTGACCCTGCCCTCTACGCTGACCTCGCTCGGAACGACGGTCTGTCGCGGCTGCGAGAGCCTGACCTCCATCAGCTTCCCTGCCGGACTGACCTTCATCGGCGAGGGGGCTTTCCGCGAGTGCAAGCTGCTTGGCGACATCACGCTGCCCGCCGCCCTCACCTCGCTCGGCAGCTATGCCTTCTATCAATGCAATAGTGCGGAGCATGTCACCTTCCTCGGCAACGGTGACGTGACACTCCCTGGCGAGTCGCAGTTCTCTTCGATGAAGAGCTTGAAGAGCATCAAGCTGCCCGACGGCCTGAGCACCATCACCCGAAGCATGTTCTACGGCTGCGAGCAGCTGCAGACCATCGACATGAGCCGTATGCCCGCCACGGAGATACGTCCCTACGCCTTCTTCAACTGCAAGGCACTGGCCTCGGCGCAGTTGCCGCCCGCGATGGTCACCATCGGCGACCATGCCTTCTGCTATTGCTCAAGCCTGGCGACCGTTCAGTTTCCCGACGCGCTGCGAACCATCGACAGTGAGGCGTTCCGTTATACTGGACTGACCACCTTGCAGCTGAACAACGGGTTGGAGACCGTCAATCGCTATGCCTTCGCCGACTGCGACGCGCTGACGACCGTCACGTTCCCCGATAAGATTACCACCCTTGGCGAATATGCGCTCGCCGACTGCGACGCGCTGACGACCGTCACGTTCCCCGATAAGATTACCACCCTTGGCGAATATGCGCTCGACAACTGCGACGAGCTGCGCTCGGTGGTGTTCCCGAAAGACCTCCCCGTGCTGCCGAGATCGGTCTGTGGCACATGTAAGAAACTCGAGTCGGTCACGCTGCCTGAGAATCTGCAGACCATCCGACAAAATGCCTTCTACAATGCCAACAGTCTGAAGAGCCTCACGCTGCCGCAGACCTTGCAGACCATTGAGTATGCGGCCTTCTATAATACCAAGAGCCTCGGTGCGCTCGTGCTGCCCTCGTCGATGAAAACCGTTGGCGAGGAGGCGTTCCACTATTCCATGATGCCCTCGCTCACCCTCAACGAGGGCTTAGAGACTATCGGCAGAAACGCTTTTCGCGAGTGCGACCGCATCAAGGAGGTGACCATCCCCGCCTCGCTCACCACGCTCGGCCACGCCGCTTTCTGGACTTGCGACTCGCTGCGCACTGTCACGTTCCCTGAGCAGATGGAGAGCCTGACCCTCTCGGGCGACAGCCACTTCGCCCACAACGCGCAGATGGTGAAGGTCACGCTGCCGAAGACCGGCATGACCACCCTGCCCGACTATATGTTCTACGACTGCGACCGCCTGCTCAACATAGAGCTGCCCGCCTCGCTCACTACTATCAACGCATATGTGTTTGCCGACTGCGACTCGCTGCAGACCATCTACATCCCCGACGAGGTGAAAAGTATCGGCTACGAGGCGTTCCGCAGCTGTAAAGCACTGCGCTATGTGCGCTTGCCCGAGGGACTGGAAAGCATCGGGCAGAGCTGTTTCGCCTATACCGAGAGGCTGCCGTTTATCAACATTCCCTCGACGGTGACCAGCATGGGCAATTGGGCCATCCATACCACAGCGACATCGTCGAACACCAGTTTCAAGTCGATTGGTATCATGGGCAGCACGATGCCGGGAACGAGCGACCACGTGTTCTGGCAGTATCAGCCGGCGTTCAGCCTGCTTGTGCCCGAGGGACAGGAGGAGGCTTATCAGAATAGCTCCTCATGGACTCCCGACCAGATTGATAACCGCACCATAAAAGGTTATCCGGCCGCGAAGCAGACACTGACCCAGGACCTCATCCACCTCTCCATGCTCAACAACGAGACCTATTTCTCGGGCAGTCCCGCTGCCGTATATGTGGACTGGTTCGAGGGCATGGGCAACTACCGCGTCTATTACACCGACTCGAAGGGCAACCGCACAACTGCCCTGCCCTCGGCAGGGGGGAGCTACACCGTATCGCTCGAGTTTGAGGAGGGGCCTTACTACAAGCCCGCCACTTTCAACAACGTGGCGGTGTTCGACGTGAAGGAGATTGCCGACGAGGACTTTGCCCTGCTCTGGGACTTCTACAGCAAGACCTACGACTGGACCCGTCAGAAATCGACCTGGACAGGCAACGGCGGCGGCGGAAAGAAAGCCAACTGGCAGCTGATAAAGGGTGTGAAGGAGTCGGCGGTCAATATCTTCGGCGTGAAGTGGAACAACGGCCATGTGGAGGAAATCAACTTCGGCACCGGCACCAGCATCTATAACCTGAACGCCAACGAGACACCCGTCAGCCTGTTCGCACTGCCGCAGGTGAAGCGGGTGGAGATAGCAGGCGGTGAGCTTTATGGTAATATCTCCGACAAGGTGGAGGAGTGGCTGGCAAGCGGCAAGACCCTCAGCCCGACACTCGAATACCTCGACCTGCAGCGCAACAAGCTCGAGGGTAATATCTCGACACTCGCCAACGCGCTGCCGTCGCTGAAAACCCTCGACGTCCATGAAAACCGCTTCTCCACCGTATGGCCGGCACTGGCTGAGACACTGGAGAACGTGAACATCAGCAACCAGACCATCACCGACATCGTGGCAACGGTCGATCTGCGCGACATGACCGACGCGGGATTCTTCTCCACGCTGCCCAGCATCGTCTTCTACGACCCCGACACCCGTACCTACGCCGACAATATCAAGATAGGCGTGCAGAGCCAGACCAACTGGAACACGTTTACCGTGAACTACAACGGCTCGAACGACTTCACCATCGCGGGCAACTGCACATGGAAGGGTGCCTCGGGCGACGTGGCAAAGTGCGGCTACACCGACTCGAAGAACAAGACGACCAACTTCAATGCCAACTTCTACTACGACATGGGCGATGTCGATTTCAACGGCAAAGTCAATGTCAGCGACCTCCAGCAGAGCATCAACTATCTGTTCAAGGACGGCTATAATGGTTACAGCCGCTACAACTTCACCGCCGGCGACCTGAACGCCGACAACTCGATAAACGTGCTCGACGTGGTCGGCGAGGTGGATATCCTATTGGCGGCCGACCAGCCGACTACAACAGAGGCCAAGGGAACGCGTGAGGCTGAGGAGCGATCGGTATCGGCAAGCCTCTACTGTAAGGACGGTAAGCTGGTTCTCAATAGCGTGCTGCCCGTAGCGGCTCTCGACATCGTGCTCACAGGCACTCACTTCTCATCTCTCACTTCTCATCACTCAATGACCGCCAGCCAGCGACAGACCAGTGACGGACAACTGCACCTCGTCGTCTATAACACGGCGGGAAAGACACTGCCCGCAGGCGAGACCGTCATCGGTACGGTCGTGGGCGACGGCTACATAGGCAACGCCATGCTCGTCGACGAGGAGGCCAGGGAAATCTCCACAGCACTCAACAATCCGGACGCACAGATTGTTACAGGTATTTCCGGTGTATATAGGAAATCAGAGGTCGGCGGAACATCCGAAATCTACGACCTGCAGGGCCGCAAGGTAAACAAGGAAACCGCCAAGGGCGTTTATATTGTGAATGGTAAAAAGGTCATCATCAAATAAAAAGGAATAGAACTATGAAAGCAAATATCAGAACGTGGTTACATAACTTCATACTCCCCTCTCCACTCGGAGAGGGGCTGGGGGTGAGGCTTTTATTCGCTTTGCTGTTGGCTTTGCCCTTACAGTTACAGGCCCAGGAAATCAACGAGCTGAGCGTAAAAGACGTGAGCGGAATGCGCGGAAAGGTTGTCTCCGTGCCTGTCTATCTGACTAACACGGCCGAGGTCACCGCCTTGCAGTTCGACATTGAGCTGCCCTCTGGCTCCACCGTCTATTTCGACTCGACGAAGGTGGCCGTGAACCGTTCGGTTGACCATATCATCAGCGGACAGAACAAAAGCGGCAACAAGCGCCGATTCATGCTCTACTCGCCCACGAAGCAGCCCCTGAAAGGCAATATGGGAAAAATCTGTGATGTGGTCTATAAGGTGTCGAACAACCTGGAGGACGAACAGGTCTATGACATTAAACTCTCTAACGTCGTCATCTCCGACCTGCAGGGCAACAACGTCTTCACCAACTCGGTCGATGCCACGATGTCGCTCATCAGCTATCCCGACTTCGAGGTAAGCAGCCTCACCGTCACCTCTGCCGACATCTGCCCGGGTGGACAGTTGTCTTTGGGCTGGACGGTGAAGAATGTAGGACAGACAGCCGCCACCGGCGGGTGGAAGGAAAACTTCTATCTCGTCGGCGACAACGGCACCGAGGTGTTCATAGGCTCGAACAGCTATGAGAGCAATGGTCTGGCCGTCAATGCGACGGTCAACCGTACTGTCACCGTCACCCTGCCCGAGGTTATCGGCGTGGATGGAACGGTGAAGGTGAAGGTCAGCATCAAGGGCAATGCCGACTCCGGCGAGCGTAGCGAGAGCGAATGGAACAACTCCGCCGTTGCCGAGACAGGCATCACGCTGACGAAGACCCTGCAGCTCACCATGCCCAATGCTCCCGTACGAGAGCAGTATGGACGTAATGTCCGTTTGCAGCTCTATCGCAGCGGCAGCCGTAGCGCAGAGGAGACTTTCAACCTTGTCAGTGACAAACCCTCGCGCATAGAAATGCCAGCCACCGTTACCATTGGGCGCAACCAGTCGGGCACGGCTTTCTATGTAAACATCCTCGATGACAATATCTACAACGATGCCGACACGGTGATTATCATTACCGCCTCGGGCAATAACTATCAGTCCACCACAGGCCGGCTTGTCATAGAGGATAACGAATATCCTGACCTGACACTGACCACCTCGAAAAGTGAGCTCAACGAAGGTGAGACTTTCCAACTCACCGTCACTCTGCCCAAGGCCGCTAAGGAAGACACAGAGATAAAGTTTACCGCCGAAACACCCAAGCGGTTCAACTTCCCCGCATCGGTTGTCATTGCCAAAGGTCAGACATCGGTAGTAGTCAACGTGGAGGTAATTCAGAACACCCTGCCAGAGTTACAGCTCAGCACGGCTTTCTATGCCACCGCTACCAACTACAACAAGGCTGAGACAGTGGTGTTGCTTAACGACGACGACATGCCCGAGCTGGAGCTGGTACTATCGCCCACGCAGGTCAGCGAGGGTGCAGGTCTTACCTCCATCATGGCAAAGCTTTATCGTCGGAGTCATGCCGACAACGATATCACAATCGTGATGAGCGACGACTCTAATGGCGACATCTACTATTCGCAGCGCCGCTTTACGATGAAGGCTGGCGTGACCACTGCCGAGTTTGCCATCGGTACGATAGATAATGTGCAGAAAGAGGGCGATCGCACCGTAAATATCTCTGCCGGTGTTTATGTATCGTCGTGTAACTGCGCGGCTTCGGGAACCACTGTTGGTGTGTCGACCGTGCCCGTGACCATTCTCGACGACGACGGTCCCACGCTTACGCTGACCAGTTCATCCTCGTCACTGCTCGAAGGTAAGACCAACGCTACCACGCTCACTATTACCCGTAATACGGGCACGAGTGGGACAACGACCGTGCAGATTACCTCCGACCGCGAGAGCGACCTTACCTATAACCACACAGCCGTCATCCCCGATGGGCAGACCTCGGTGACCGTGCCTGTGAGCGTGAAGAAGAATAACGTGCCCGACGACGAGCGTACGGTGGTCTTCACCGTCACTGCTGATGGTTTTACGCAAGGCACCTGTTGGGCGCTCATCACCGACCAGACCATGCCCGATGCCACTGTTGCCGCTCCTGTGTTGGCTGAGACAAATATTCCCGCAGCCGGAACAGCCGACATCACCATCACGGTAGGCAACATCGGAAATATCGATCTGCCCTCGCAGACTCGTGTGAACCTCTATATGATTTCCTCTACTGGCACGCAAAGCCTGCTCACTACGTTCTACACTCAGCAGGCTGTACCAGCAGGCGAGACAACCGCTCTCAACAAGCAGGTAGAGATGCCCAACCTCGCAGGAAACTACAAACTCAAGGCCATCGTCAATGAAGAGAAGACCGTCAAAGAGCTTGTCTATCTGAATAACACCTCCACCGAGACAGCTTTTAAGCTTGTGCCATCGTTTACGGCTACCGTCAGTGTGGAGAAAGACACTTATCTGATTGACGAACTCGTGTCCATTACGGGTACATCGACGGGAAGCAACGTTATCAACAAGCCTGTTGAGGTATATCTTATCCACAACAACGTGCGTGATACACTCAATACCACAACCGATGCGTTGGGTCGTTTCTCTGTCACCTTCGACCCGAAGGGCGTGGCTGGACACTACAGTGTAGGTGCCTGCTATGCGGGTGAGAATCTAAGAGACGAGCAGGATGCATTCGACATCTACGGAATGCGCCGTTCTGACAACAGCTTCTTGAAGTATGAGCCTACGGTTGGTGTGGCTTATTCGGCCAAAATCAATATGACCAACTCTGGTGCGCTGCCCCTGCACAATATCGACATGGAGGTGCTCTCCTCGGGTGGAAATATCGATGTGGATGTGCAAAAGATTGCTACGCTCGGAGGCGGGCAGAAAGCCGACCTAAACATTACGTTTACGGGTACGGCTGCCTCGGCAGGTGATGACTGGCAACAGATGAAAGTTCGCTTTACATCCGACGAGGGAGCGACGTTCGACGGAATCATCTACTACTATAACCGTTCGCCGAAGGGCAAGCTGCGTGCCAGCGTGACGGCCATCAACACGACCATGATCAAGGGTAAGCAGCGCGACTACTCGTTCGATATAACCAACACGGGCTACGGCTCAACAGGCAAAATCAGTCTGGTTCTACCCGAGGGCTCGTGGCTGACCGCCGTGACGGGTAAGGAGATGAGTGCGCTCGGCTCTACTGACACCGCCACCGTTGTCCTTCGCTTCACGCCGACGGCTGACATGCAGCTCAATGTGCCTATTCGCGGAAGCATCGGTATCAACTGCGAGAATGGTCAAGGTCTCAGCTTACCGTTCTCTGTTGAGCCTGTGAGCGACAGCATGGGTGAGCTTGTGGTCGATGTGTGCGATGAATATACTTACTATACCGAGGAGGCTCCCCATCTGCAGGGCGCTACGGTGAGGATTACCCACCCGACAACGGGTCAGTTAGTGGCTGAGGGCACGACCGGCGACGACGGTCTGTTCATGGCCGAGCTGGCCGAGGGCTGGTACACGCTCAGCGTCAGTGCCGACAAGCACGACAGCTATCGTGGCAATGTGCTCGTTGACCCGGGTCGCCAGACCACAAAGGTGGTGAACTTGAGTTATCAGGCCGTCACCATCAACTGGGAGGTGAAGGAGACCGAGGTAGAGGACAAGTATGAGATAGTCACTACCGCCACCTTCGAGACCCATGTGCCTGCTCCTGTGGTCGTCATCCGTGGTCCTAACAAGATCGATGCCGACGCGATGCTGGAGGGCGAGTCGCAACTGCTCTACTACACCGTGACCAACGAAGGACTCATCAAGGCGCTGAACTGCTCGTTCATTGCGCCCGAGAGCGATAGCGAGCTGCTGTTCGAGGCATTGGCCAACACCGGACCGTTCGACCTGGCGGCCAACCAGTCAGTGCTCATCCCTGTGAAGGTGACGAGGACGGCCGGTGCTACGGCAGGTGCGAAGGGCAGCGTGACGGGACCGCGACGGGCTGAGAGCACGGGCGGCGGCGAAGACAATGCCTTTACCCATTGTATGAAGAACCTCGGACTGCTTTATGAGATTCTCTGCGGTAAGGACCTGAAGAGCAACTCCGCCATGCTGACGCTTGCCGTGCGCTTCTGTGCGGCAGGTATCACCGGAAGTGTTTATCTCGGTGGCGGCGGCGGCGGTCCCGGCTCACCAGGCAGAGGCGGTAGCGGCAGCTACTACACCGGTGGAAGCTCGGGCGGCTATATCACCAGCGACGACCCCTGCGACCCTGAGCTGTCGAGAAGAAAGAAACACCTATTGGACAGTTTCCTCAGCATGGCTCCTGGAATGGGCGGTTGCATAGGTTTCGGTCTGAATGGTGAGAGCATGGCTCAGGCCGCCGCCGCAGGCGATAGCGACGGCATGGCACAAGCCGCAGGCGAGTTCGGAGCATCTGCCGGCACCACCTTCGCACCTCCTATCGCTCAGCCGTTCATCGGCTTTGCACAGGCGGCAGCAGGAATGGGCGGCGGCGAGGCAAAAGCCAGTTTCGGGAACACGACGACCGAGACGTCGCACGATGAGCTGCTGCGCAAATACTCTTGGCTGGCCGAATACTACGAGTTAGCCCAATGGTACTATCGTCAGCTGGAGTGCTACAGGAATGTCTATCTCAACTACTTCGGCGACGAGGGATGGTTCAGTCAGGACGACGACACGCGACCGGCTTTCTTCCAGAAGCTCTGCTCCTACGAAAAGGCCGCCGACATCACCTACGAGAACCTCTTGCCCTACAAGCCGGCATCCGTCACGGAAGAGCAGCTGGCAACGTTCATCGAGCGCTTCCAGAACACCATTTACCAGCGTCAGGCGGCGAACAAGATGGACTTCCAGTATATGCTCGACCAGATTGTCTTGGCAAAATACATCAACAGGTTTGAGTTCCCCGCCTGGCATCCTGGTAGTGGCCAGGGCAGCCAGGCCAAGGCTGCCTTCCCCACTGAGGCCGCTCAGGGCGACGGCTACTATGGCGACGACGTCTATCCGGCAGGCGAGCTGTTCGTTGCCGCTGTGAATAAGGTGAAGGACGACTTCAACGATGCCTCGAAGACGCAGTCGGTCTGCGTCACCGTGAAGCTGCAGTTCCGACAGGAGCTGGTGCTTACCCGTCAGGCTTTCCGTGGTACGCTCACCGTGAACAACGGCAACGAGGAGGCGGCGATGGAGAACGTGAGGTTGATGCTCACCGTGACCGACGAGGACGGTAACGTGGCCACCGCCCACGAGTTCCAAATCAACAACGAGAGCCTCGACGGTTTCACCGGCGACCTCGACGGCGAGTGGACGCTTGCCCCGAAGACAGCGGGCACAGCCACCATCCTCTTCATCCCCACGAAGTATGCCGCACCCGAGAGCAACCGACTCTATTCGTTCGGCGGCTCGCTGTCGTACCTCGACCCGAACACGGGGCTCGTCGTCACGCGCGACCTCGACCCTGTGACGCTCACCGTGAAGCCCTCGCCACAGCTCGACCTCACCTACTTCATGCAGCGCGACATCTACGGCGACGACCCGTTGACGAAGGATGTCGTGGAGCCGATGGTGCCCGCTGAGTTTGCACTGCTCATCAACAACGTGGGCTATGGCGACGCGACAAACGTGCGCATGACCACCGAGCAGCCGAAGATTGTTGAGAACGAGAAGGGGCTGCTCATTGACTTCGAGCTGCTGAGCAGCCAGGTCAACGGCGGCGACAAGACGCTGGCACTGGGTAGCAGCGTGCCCGCCGACTTCGGCACCATCCCCGCACAGCGCACGGCTTACGCTCAGTGGTGGTTCACCTCGACGCTGCTCGGCCACTTCCTCGACTACGACGTTCAGGCTACCCATCTGACCAGCTACGGCAACGAGGACCTGTCGCTGCTCAACAGCGTGACCATCCACGAGCTCATCCGCAGCATCAATGCCAAGGCTGCCGACGGCTCGCCGCTGAAGGCATGGCTCGTGAACGACATCAAAGACGGCGACGACCTGCCCGACATGCTCTACCTGAGCGACGGCGAGGTGGAACAGGTGAGCATGGCACGCTCGGCATCCATCGTGCGCAACAACCCGACACAATGCACCGTCACCATCGAGCCCGGCGACCGCGAGTGGAACTACGGTAACGTGAACGACCCGACGCTCGGACGACAGGACATCCTCAGCGTGACGCGCGACGACGGTGTGGAGATTGACCTGCGCAACGTATGGCAGACTGACCGCACACTGCGCGACGGCATGGATCCGGTCAAAGAATTCCGCATCCATATTGCCGACAAGCTCGAGGTCAACGGACAGCCGCACACCTATACCATCGTCTTCGAGCCGCGTCCCGACGTGGTGTTGAAGGTCGATGAGGTGACGGGACTGCCGAAGAACAACGAGCTGACGCGCGTGGCCATTACCACGATGACCGTGAAGCTGAACAAGCCCGTGCGTGCCTTCACCGCCGACCACCTGCGCCTGCAGTGTCAGGGAAGCGACATCCTTCAGAATCCTACCATCCAGAAGGTTGACGACCTGACCTACCAGCTCACTTACAGTGCGCTTGCCGGAGCCAGCGGCTATCTCGTGCTCACCGTCTATACGTCGAAGATGGCCGACACCGACGGCTTCACCGGCGACAACGATTTCCACACCACGTGGATTCAGTTCATCGACGGCAAGTGTACCATCAACATGGCGGCCAGCCCCGTCTATGGCGGCACCGTCAGCCCGGGCAGCTCGACGCAGGACTACGACACCGACATCACCATAAAGGCCACACCGGCGAAGGGCTATGCCTTCAGTCATTGGACGGAAGGCGACGAGATGATTTCCGAGGAGGCCGAGATGTCCTACCACATTACTGCGCTCTCATCGCTTTCCACGCTGACCGCCGTCTTCACACCAATCTATTACAACGTCGGCCTCACGTACGACGAGATTGGCGGTGTGGTGCGCGGACTCGGCTCAGGGCGTTACGAGTATGGCATCACGGTACACCTGCAGGCAACACCGGCACGTAATTACGAGTTCGACTACTGGAAGGTGAATGGTGTGAAGGTGGGCACAGAGGAGAAACTCGACCTGTTCATCGATGGTGAGAAACAAATCGAGGCCGTCTTTAAGTATTCGCCGACGAAGCTCATCATTGCTTACAACCTGGCAGAGGGCTGGAACTGGCTGTCGGTAGAACCCACCGACGAGAATCTGCTCAGAACCGAACGGCTCATGGCTCACCTCGGTGGCAAGGCCCTCGAAATCAGAACGAAGAACAAGAGCCTCGTTTATGAGGACGGACAGTGGACCGGTAACCTTACCACCCTCACCGCAGGCGAGTCGTATCAGGTTCATGTTAGCGAAGCCACACAAATGAACATCGAGACGCGCATACCTGAGGCCTTCGTTGTCAGCCTGAAACGCGGCTGGAACCACGTGGCCTATGAGCCTGCCGAGGAGTTACCGCTTGCTACGGCACTCACCAACTGGCATCCCTGGGCCGACGACATGGTAAAGGGTCAGGACGGCTTTGCTGTCTACGACGGCTCGCAGTGGGTGGGCACGCTCACGACCATGCAGCCGGGTAAAGGCTATCAGATTTATGCGCAGACTATCGGCTCGTTCAGCTGGCCGATGACTCCTGTCGAGCACACCACTACCGTCGTGGCCGACTATGGAGAGGATGCGCTCGCCAAGGGTGTCACGGCATTGCCCGAGCATTTCACGAATGTTGACCGTCGCAGGTTTGCCGATAACATGTGTGTTGTGGCCGACATCGTAGACAATGATCTCGTCACCAACTTCGAGAAGTACACCGTAGGTGCCTTTGTCGAGGGTGAGACACGTGGTGTGGCCACGCTCGTGGGAGGACATTACTTCATGACGATTTACGGCGATCAGCTCGAAATTGCCAACTATCAGGTCTACGACCAGACACAGAGTAAATTCCTCTATGCCAGTGGTGGGGCAATGTTCCGCCGTACATCACAGGTAAGCCTTGACGATCCCGCGATTATACGTCTGCTCGATTATGACCCGACAGGCATCGGTCATCTCTCCGGCTCAGGGTTCAATCCCCTCTCGGGAGATGGTCAGGGAGGAGCTCCCGTCTACGACCTGCAAGGTCGCAAGGTTGCCGAAAACCTCTCGTCATTCCTCTCTCATCCTTCGTTCAAGAAGGGTATCTACATCGTGAATGGCAAAAAGGTGATTCTCGGAAAATAAACCGACAAACCTCAGGTAATCATCATTTTTGTAGAGACGTCACCATGTGGCGTCTCTACTTTTTTTCACAGAATTATTTTCGAAATTGAAGTGTTGGGAAAAAAATTGATTTTTTAATTATTGGTGTCCGCTATAATTTAAACATGTTAGTCCGGATGTTCTATAGATAAATATTGGTGTCCGGTAAAATTTAAACTTGTTAGCCCGGATGTCCTATAAACAAAGGGATTATCTCTGACTCAGAAAAACGGGGCTTGCAATAAACGGCCTATAAGGCCAGTCC
>CAJOIW010000025.1 GCA_905234845.1 uncultured Prevotella sp.
GGCTTACTTTTTCAAAATTATGTCCACAATGCCTGTTTATCGGCATTGCGGACACATGATTGGTCGCTTTTCAACTTTTAGCGGACAGCAATAATATCTTTCGCAAAAAGAGGGATGAAGAAAAGAGGACTAAATGTTAAAAATCGCGATAAAAAGGACGATTTTTGAGTCAAAAGGGTCATTTTCTCAAACTCTTTTTCAATAAATCTGAACAAAAACAAACTGGCAATTTCTATAAGAAATCACCAGTTTGCTTACAATTCGTAAGTTAGATTTATTTCTTCTCTTTGATAAAGGTTACGCAGAGTGCGCCTACGACAAGAAGCACACCAGCAACTATCATCATATTAGACTGCGTCGAGCCGACCAATTTCAGCACGAACCCGCCCAGTGCGGCAGCAGCTATCTGTGGTACGCAGATGGTGCCGTTGAACAGGCCCAGATAGGCACCCATGTGGCCATAGCCCTGCAGCGCATTGGTGACGAGGGCAAACGGCATGGCGAGCATGGCGGCCCAGGCGCAGCCGATGAGCACGAAGGGCACGAACAGCAGATACTGGTTATGAATGAAGGGTACCATGGCGAAGCCGATGCCGCCCATCACCAGACTGAGCATGTAGGCCACCTTCATATTCTTAATCTGCGGCAACACGGCAGCCCAGACCACCGAGCCGATGGCCTGCACGGCAAAGAGGATACCCACCCAGTTGCCTGCCGACTGATAACCGGCGGAGGCCACGTCGGTGGTTCCCCATACGGTGTCGGCGATGGTGCCGTTGGTGTAGGTCCACATATACATGAACGCTGCCCAGCAGAAGAACTGTACCAGCCCCACCTTCCAGAACGTAGAGGGCGCATTCTTCAACAGCGCAAACCAGTTGGCCGAGCTCTCATTACCCTCGGCAACGGGGTTATACTCCCGGTACTCCTCAGGCGGCCACTCACGCACCTTCGACGTGGTGTAGATGACACACAGGATGAGGATGGCCGCACCGATATAGAACGACCAGATGACTGAATCGGGCACGACACCCTCGGCAGCCACATTGCTGATGCCGAGAAGGGTGAACAGGAAGGGGAACACATAACCCATCACCGAGCCGGCATTGCAGAGGAACGACTGGATGCTGTAGGCCTTGGCCTTCTGCTTCTCGTTCACCATGTCGCCCACCAGCATCTTAAACGGCTGCATGGCCATGTTGATAGAGGTGTCGAGGAACATCAGGGCAATCAGTCCGAACATCATGGCGGCCGAAACGGTCAGTCCGAGCGAGCCCGCATTGGGCAGCAGACACATCACCGCCACGGCCACGGCAGCACCCACGAACAGATAGGGGATGCGGCGACCGAAGCGCGTCCAGGTCTTGTCGCTCAACGTGCCCACGATGGGCTGAACGAGGATACCCATCAGCGGCGGCAGAATCCAGAAATAACTCAGATTGTGCGGATCGGCACCGAGCGTGGCAAAAATACGCGAGATGTTCGCACTCTGCAAGGCGTAGGCAATCTGCACGCCGAAAAATCCGAAGCTCAGGTTCCAGAGCTTCCAAAACGATAGATCAGGTTTCTGTTTCATAGATATTATATGTAAAAATTTGCAACGGATGAACACAGGGCGGTATTTAGCAACGGATGCATCCGTTGCTAAATGAATTATCGTGTAGTACCACGAACAATAAGACGAGTGCGCACTACGCGCTTCTCAATATGGTTGAGAGGATAAACACCCTCCACATGCTTGATAAGCACATCGGCTGCCTCATGACCCACCTTCACACCACGCTGCTCAACGGTGGTAAGCATGGGGTCACAGGCCACGGTCTGATGACTATTGGTAAAGCCACAGATCGAAATATCCTCAGGAACACGGAATCCCATACGCTTGGCAGAATAGAGAATGCCAATGGCCGTATCATCGTTGATGGCAAAGAATCCGTCAGGCCCATCCACTATGTTCAGCACCTCTGGTGTAATCATCTCTGCATCCTCGCGGTTGTCACACTGCAGTATAAACCGCTCATCCACCTTCAGCCCATTCTTCAGTAAGGCATCCTTATAGCCATTGAAGCGGTTTTTAGAAATCTCAAGATTCATCGCTGCTCCATAAAAAGCGATGCGCCTACATCCAGTTGCCACCAAGTGCGTCACGGCATTGAACGCACCCATGTAGTCGTCGACCACCACACGCGACGTGTCAACACCCGTACAGATGCGGTCGTAAAACACCAACGGGACACCATGATTGATAAGTTTCTGGAAATGACCGTATTTCATCGTGTCTTTTGCCTGCGAAACAATGATTCCACAAACTTTTTTCTCATAAAACGACTCACAAATGCGCACCTCGCGCTCATACTGCTCATTGCTTTGCGCCACCATGATACGGTAGTCACGCGCTGAAGCCTCAGTCTCAATACCACTTAAGATAGAGGAGAAATAAAAATGTGTAATTTCGGGTATTATCACCCCAATAACCTTCAGTGGTCTAACACGCGAACTACGCAAACCCTCTGCCAAAACATTTGGAAAAAAATTATGTTCGCGCGCATATGCCTTGATACGCTCACGCTGGGCGACACTGATGCGCGGGCTGTCCTTCAGCGCACGCGACACCGTTGCCACGCTCACACCAAGTGCACGGGCAATATCTTTCATCGTGATGGGTGCAGTCTCGTTCATGACATATCTCTTGTTTTTCCATTGCAAAGTTAAAAAATATAGCCATAACAATGTATTAGCCTTTAAGAACAAATCGGGAAAAGTTTGCGCAATCGTTTGCGCGTCTTTATTTTCATTTTTAATAAAAAAATTAAGATTTTACTTATAAAGTAATTTAATTTTGCAGGATGAAACATGTGACCTAAGTCAATATCTTAAACAATAATAGCATAAATTACATTAACTTAAAGAATCAAAACATGATGAAGCAGGTAAAAATTACATTGCCTCTGAGGATGCTCGCATTGGTGTGTGGGCTTATCCTGTCAGCAAGTGCCTTTGCACAGAACATTACTGTCAATGGCCAGGTTCAAGATGCTACCGGCGAGCCGCTCATCGGTGCCACAGTCCGCGTTGAAGGACAAACTGGCGGCGTGACGACCGACTTCGACGGTAACTTCACGATTGAAGCTCCTCACGGAGCAACTCTCTCAGTAAGCTACATCGGCTATGAGACGGCACAAGTATCAGCGTCGCCGAACGTGGTGGTAACGCTGCAAGACGATGCCGTACAGTCACTTAATGAAGTAGTGGTCATCGGTTATGGTGCCGTGAAGAAATCAGACCTCACTGGTTCGGTAACGGCCCTCAAGCCCGACTCGAAGAACAAGGGTGTCGTTGTCAGCGCACAAGACATGCTTGGCGGTAAAGTTGCTGGTGTGAGCGTAACGAATAATGGTGGTGAGCCAGGTGGCGGTTCGCAAATCCGTATTCGTGGTGGTTCGTCACTGAACGCCTCTAACGATCCTCTTATCGTTATCGACGGTGTGCCCGTGGATAATGCTGGTGCTAGAGGTCTTTCTAACTTCCTCTCTACCATCAACCCGCAAGACATTGAGTCGTTCAACGTGCTGAAAGACGCTTCTGCAACTGCCATCTATGGTAGCCGCGGTTCTAACGGTGTCATCATCATCACAACGAAAAAGGGTCATAAAGGCCAGAAGCCTACTGTATCCTATGCAGGAAGTTTCACGGTCAGCATGAAGAACAAGACGATTGACGTGATGAACGGCGACGAGTTCCGTGCCTTCGTCCGCGACAACTTTGGTGCTGACTCCGACGCAGCCAAACTGCTTGGTACAGCCAATACCGATTGGCAGAAGGAAATCTATCGTGTTGCCCTTAGCCACGACCACAATGTTACTGTTGCCGGTTCTGTGGGCGAAGTGCTACCCTACCGTGTATCACTGGGCTACACCAATCAACAAGGTATTTTGAAACGTTCCGACTTTGAACGCTACACCGCTTCGGTTAACCTCAATCCCTCGTTCTTCGACGACCACCTCGTACTGAACCTGAACGCCAAGGGTGTGTATGCCAAGACCAACCGCGCCAATACCGGCGCCATCGGTGCAGCTTTCGACATGGATCCGACACAAGATCCATACAGTTTCACCTCTGAATACCACAAAACACTGCTTGGTGCGAACATGCAACAGACACTGAACAACTTCGGTGGATATTTCCAGTGGCCGCAAGCCATAGATTATGATGAAACTTGGCCCTACACGCGCAACTCCCAGTCTATCAGCAACCCGCTGGCACTCCTCTACGGATCAGAGGATGTGTCGCACAGCCGCGAGTTTGTGGGCAGTGCCGATATTGACTATAAAGTACACGGCTTCGAAGACCTGCGCCTCCACGCTACACTTGGTGCCGATATATCCCAAGGTACACAGACCTTCCATCAGACTCCTTGGTATGCATGGTATACAGGTTATGACGGATATAGCCGCCAGCTTAAGCGCAACCTCTCGCTCAGCGCATATGCACAATACTACCATGATTTCAACGACAAGGCCAAGAACCACTTCGACATCATGGCCGGTTATGAGTGGCAGCACTTCTGGTACAAGGACAAGGGTGACGGATTCGGTATCTATCCAATGACCTATAAGGGAATTGATGCAGAAGGCAAGCCTCTTGCTGGAACAGAGACACCACACGTGGCTTCCGTTTCTCCGGCAGAGAACTACCTCGTCTCGTTCTTCGGACGTGCCAACTGGAGCCTGATGGATCGCTACTATGTAACGTTCACGATTCGTGACGACGGTTCTTCACGCTTCGGCGATCACTGGGCACTCTTCCCCTCTGCCGCCTTTGCATGGAGAATGAAAGACGAAGCCCGTCTGGCCGACATCGACTGGCTCTCTGACTTAAAGCTTCGCCTCGGTTGGGGTAAGACTGGTCAGCAAGACTTTGGCGACGGTTACGGATGGATTCCGACTTACGAAATGTCACCATATAATATCCACGGTCTCTATCCCATCATCGATGCTAACGGCGACGGAAAGATCACTCCTGAAGACGGTAAAACACAGCGTCCCGGCAACTATACACCGAAGCTGAAGTGGGAAACCACCACAACCTATAACATCGGTCTCGACTGGGGTCTCTTCAACCAGCGCCTCTCTGGAAGCATCGACTGGTATCACCGCAAGACCACAGACCTTATCAACTACGCAACAACTGTAGCCATGACCTCCAACCGTAACATGGCTAACCAGAACATCGGTTCTTTGACCAACACTGGTGTTGAAGCATCTTTGAGTTGGAAAGCCATTCAGGCAAAAGACTGGTACTGGGTTATCGACTACAACTTCACATACAACAACAACAAGATCACCGATCTCCCTGACGTGAGCAAAGACCAACCGAAAGAAAACGGTAATATTGGTAACCTCGGACGTTATGTAGAGTATTACCAGATTGGCTATCCCGCCAACTCATTCTACGTATACCAGCAGGTTTACGACCAGAACGGCCATGCCATTGAAGGTGCCGTTGTAGACCGTAACGCTGACGGTGTTATCTCCGAAGCCGATAAGTATTTCTACAAGAGCCCGATGGCTCCTGTGACGATGGGTCTGTCTTCACGTCTGGAATATAAGAACTGGGATCTCGGTTTCAACCTCCGCGCCAACATCGGTAATTATGTATTCAACAACATCGAAGCTGGACGTGCGAACGTAAGCGAGGCAGCTGTTTACACCACTCAGAATGGTGGATCTCTGCGCAACCGTCCTGTTGTTTCGCTCAACGAGATGTGGCAATCGTATGAACTCACCTCTCAGCTCTCCGACCGTTTCGTTCACAATGCATCGTTCCTCAAGTGTGACAACATCACACTGGGTTACAGCTTTGCCAATCTGCTGAAGATGGGTAATTACCAAGGAGTAGGCGGACGTATCTACGCTACAGTATCCAATGTATTCACTATCACGAAGTACAAAGGAATTGATCCTGAAATCTCCAATGGCTATGACAACGAGCTCTATCCTCGTCCAACGTCATTCATCATTGGTTTGAATCTTAACTTCTAATTTAAAAATATTAAGGAATAAAAGCTATGAAAAAGTATATGAGAAATATTATTCCCGTAGCAGCATTGGCACTTACCGTAGGCATGGCATCTTGTACAAAGGATCTTGATGTCACTCCGCTCGACGAAGGCCGCCAGACAACCTATGATGTCAATGCCCTGTTTACGAAATGCTACAGCGTGTTAGCACTTGAAGGCAATGAAGGTGCCGACTCAGGTAGCGACATCGACGGTATGGATGGTGGTATGTCGGGCTTTGTCCGCCAATTATGGAACTCCAACGAACTTACCACAGATGAAGCCATCTGCTGGTGGGGAGACCCTGGTATCTCTGAGTTCTGCACTAATGACTACAGCCCCAGCCATCCTATGCTCAACGGTTTCTATAGTCGTCTGACCACAGCCATCAACTTTGCCAACACCTATCTGGCAGTAGAGGCTGACCACGATGCGAAGATGACCGCTGAAGTGCGTTTCCTCCGCGCTATGGAGTATTACTATCTGATGGATGCCTTTGGAAATGTGCCTTTTACCACTACTCCACTGACAACCCCATCACGCATGACGCGTGCTGAAATGTACGAGTGGCTTATCAATGAGATCAACGAGATTGAGCCACAATTATCTGCCGCAAAACCAAAGAAGTCTACCGATGTAGGTTACGGCCGTGTTGATCAGGCTGCCGCATGGATGCTCCTTGCTCGCCTCTACCTCAATGCAGAGGTTTACACCGGTACACCACAGTGGGCAAAAGCCGCTGAATATGCCAAGAAGGTTATGGATTCTGGTTACAAGCTGAATACAGAAGGCAAAGGTGGCTGGTCGGCTTACCAGATGCTCTTCATGGGTGATAATGGTGAGACCGACGCCGCTTATGAAGCCGTATTCCCCATGCTGGCCGACGGTGTATATGCAACGGGTTATGCCAACGCATTCTTCCTCATCGCCTCAACCTTTGACGGTGACATGCACGAGAACCCCAATTCTCCTGAAGTTACAAATGGAACCGACCAGACATGGGCGGGCAACCGTGCTCGTCCGCAGCTCGTTCAGAAATTCTTCGACAACACCGACGACGTGCCAGAACTTCCCGCTTATCTGATGTGGCAAGTTGCCGGCGATGACCGCGCATTGTTCAACAACATCGGCCACTCGCTGAGCACTGAAGACAACACTGATTTCAAGCAGGGTTGGGGTGTTGCCAAGTTCAACAACTTCAAGACCGACGGTTCGATTGGTCACAACACCAAATTCCCCGATACCGATTGGTTCCTCATGCGTGTTGCTGAGGCATATCTGACCTATGCCGAGGCGCTTGCCCGCCAGAATGGCAATATTGCCCGTGGCGAAGCTGCTGATGCTATCAATGCCATTCGTAACCGTGCTCACGCCACCACGAAGACCGCCTACACACTTGACGAGATTCTCGACGAGTGGAGCCGCGAATTCTACTTTGAGGGCCGTCGCCGTACCGACCTCGTTCGTCATGGCAAGTTCGGTGGCACCAATGGCTACAACTGGGAATGGAAGGGCGGAGCCAAGAATGGCCGCAACTTCGAGGCATACAGAAATATATTTGCCATCCCTGCCAATCAGGTAAGAGGTGCTATTACGCAAAATCCAGGTTATCCTGTAAACTAAGTAAAGGAAAGGAATTAGAATATGAAAAAGATGATTAAATCTGCCTTAGGGCTACTTTGCTGCGTATGCCTCTTCACTGCATGTAGTGACGACAACGACGCAAACCCCGTAATACAGACTCCCACACAATTTGTGGTGAATACTCCCGCCATGGCGGAACAATACATTCAGCTCTCTCAATCCAACAAGGTGAACCTCTCTTGGTCGCAGCCTGACTACGGTTTCAATGCCAAGGCTGTCTACAAGGTGCAGGTAGGTCTTGTAGAGAATGGTACTATCAAATGGAATGAAGAGAACGGCCAACCCAAGTATCTTGAGACACCCTTCACTTCTTGCAATGTAAATATCAGCGGTGAAGAAATTGCTACTGCCATCTGCGAACTTGACGGTATCACCAGTGAGACCATCGACAACTATGTGGACAAAGGCTTCCGTGAGATTGCCATGCGTGTAAGAGCAAGCTACGTTACCGAGACACCTGAAAAGGAAATTCCTGGTACGGAGATTGTTTCCAACATCGTTACCTTCAAGCACATGGCAGCATACTGCGCCGTGAAGAGCCCGGGCATTATCTACCTTGTTGGTAACTGCACCGGATGGACAGAACCCAGCGAGAAGAACGCCGGTCACTATGCTTCTTGGCGTGTCGTTGAGACCGCAATCGGCAGCAATGTCTTTGTCGGCACATTCGAGATGCCCGCAGGTGATCTGCAGTTCCGCTTCTACACGAAGCTTACGGGCTGGGAAGACGACTCTATGGGTCCGCAAGTAGACGACGCAGGCGTTGAGAGCGAGTTCACAGAAGGAGTCTTCGAAGGCGACATTGATGCTGGTAAGGGAACATGGCTCTTCCACAACTTCCCTGGCGGCAATCTCAAGGTCACGGTCGACATGACTCAGAAGAAAGTGAAGTTTGAACTAGTAGGTTTTTATTTTATGTAAAATAAAAAGTAAGTAATATATGAAAAAGTTAAGTTTATATATGATGGCTTTCCTCGCGATGGGGTTTGCTGCTTGTGACGACGGTTATAATTTTGACCCCGAAGCCGGTCCACAGTCTAACCTCCCGGAAAGTCTGTTGAAAGTGGATGACGTTACTGTCACCACTACATCGCAGGTCATCAATCTTGCCGACTATCTCAATGTAGAAACAGAAGAGGAAACTCCGGTTTCCTTCGGTGCGGTAACAGTGAGAGACGGTGCTATGCCTGCTAACACTATCTTGAAGGCTGTAGTAGAAATGTCTACTGATGCCGATTTCTCGAAGAAGATTACTCTCGACGCAGAGAGTCTCGACGGTACGAACGAGATTTGTGTTATGCCCAGCACCATACAGGATGCCTATTACAACAACCTGACTCACAATCCTAACACAAAGCAAGTGTATGTGCGCACTATTCTTTACACTATCACGAATGGTGAGTCAGAAGCTATCGTAGGCAAACCGGGCGAGAACTATTTCGACACTCACACGGTTACGTTCACTCCGCTCAACACTGGTGTGAAGATTTCAAACAAGTACTACATTGTTGGAACACCTAACGGCTGGAGCAACAGTGCAACAGGTGCTGTTGCCGTACCATTCGAACACAGCGATGCCGATGTTTACGACGATCCTATCTTCACAGTTGTCATTGATGCTACTTATGACGGAGGCAACCGTGCCGACACCTGGTTCAGCATCCTCGCTGGCGATGATGTTGACGCGTTCGTAGGCGGTGACTGGAGCGTGCTCTATGGTAATAACGTCGGAAATGGCGATGAAAGCCTTACAGGTGTGCTCACTCAGCGCAGTGTCTTTGGTGGCGACTGCAACATGAAGATGCCTGCCGAAGACGGAGCTACAAGTTATCAGATAACAATCGATGTTCTTGAGGGTACCTATACCGTTACTCCGCTCAACGACAATGGCGCTATCATCGATACCGATCCTATCCTTTACCTCACCGGTAGCAATCCCGACTACAACTGGGGCAGCAAGTGGGTACCGCTTATACCTGTTTGCAATCAGTGGTCAGATGATGCTGCGTTGACGGCAAAGATGGAGGTCATGTCGTGGATTATCATCTACCTCAGTGAAGGTGAGGAGTTCAAATTTGCTCCACAAGCTGGATGGGGTAGCGACTTCGGAATGTCGGCTACTGTTACTGACATTGACGTAACCGGTGATGCCAATACCCACGTATTCGACCCGTCGAGCGGCGATAACATCAAGATGACGAAGTCGGGCTGGTATCTGCTCAAGGTTACCAACACCGAGGGTGCCCGCAAGGTTGAGTTCCTCAAGCCAAACGTTTACCTCATTGGTAACACGTCGCCTGCTGGTTGGAACACCGACGCAAGCGGTTTGTTCACCGCGCCGACAGATAAGGGTGGCCAGTTTGTCTCGCCTGCGTTCATTGCTGACGATGAGGTTCGCATGTGCGTAAGTCTTGGTGAAGGCATCGACTGGTGGCGTGCTGAGTTCATTGCCAACGGCGGACAGATTGACTTCCGTGGCAATGGTGGCGACCAAGGCCGCGTAAGAGTGAAGACTGGCCAGAAGTGCTATCTGAACTTCGGTCTCGGATCAGGACTCTACAAGTAAGATTTCCTCTCTTTGCCATTACTTATGGCGAAGAACTAAAAAGGCGGTTCCCGTAGGAAACCGCCTTTTTTTGTTGAAAATGTTGATAATCTTTTGCATTTTCAAAAATATCCGCTATCTTTGCAACATGAAATGCTAAATATTGTCAATATGAAACGCGTTTATACTTTACTTTTCTGTCTTGCCCTGCTTAGCGGCACAGCGCGGGCTGCCGACGGCTGGCCTGCTAACTATGGGGGAGTGATGCTACAAGCTTTTTACTGGGACTCCTATTGGGATACCAAGTGGACCAATCTTCAGGCTCAGGCATGGGATCTCGCCCAGTCGTTCGAACTTGTATGGATTCCTCAGAGTGCCTACTGCGGCGGTCAGTCGATGGGCTACGACGACTTATACTGGTTCACTAACTACAATAGTTCGTTCGGCAACGAGTCCCAACTGCGCTCGCTTATAACGACGTTTAAAGCTAACAACATCGGAACCATCGCCGACGTGGTTATCAACCACCGACGCAATGTGTCCAGCTGGGTAGATTTCCCTGCCGAGACCTACAAGGGAGTGACCTATCAGCTGCAGTCTACCGACATCTGCCGCGACGACGACGGTGGGGCTGCGTTCACCTGGGCCACCAAAAACGGCTACCAGCTCTCGCCCAACAACGACACGGGCGAAGGCTGGGACGGCATGCGCGACCTCGACCACAAATCCGAGAACGTGCAGAAAAGTGTCAAGGCCTACCTCCACATGCTGCTTGAAGACTTTGGCTATACGGGATTCCGCTACGATATGGTAAAAGGCTACTCTGCCAGTTTCACTAAGATTTACAACGAAGACAGCAACCCCTCCTTCAGCGTAGGTGAGTGTTGGGACAGCTCTAACACCATCCGCAACTGGATTGAAGGAACTGGGAAAACCTCTGCGGCCTTCGACTTCCAGTTCAAATATACTGTGCGCAATGCTGCTGACAAAAACGACTGGACTTTCTTGGGTAAGCAGAACGATGGTAACTGGCCGCTCGTCAGTGTCAACTTCAATAATGGCGCCTACCGCCGTTATGCCGTAACGTTTGTAGAGAATCATGACACCGAGGTTCGGCCCGATGGTTCATCAAACGGCCCGTTGAAGAAAGACACGCTTGCCGCCAATGCCTATATGCTGGCTATGCCTGGAACGCCCTGCATCTTCCTCAAGCACTGGCAAGACTATAAGAAAGATATCAAGGCTATGATTGACGCTCGCAAGATGGCTGGCATTACCAACGAGAGTGCCACGCTCAACTTTGCCAGTAATAAATCCTACTATGCACTGCGCACTACTGGTAGCACAGGTCAGTTGTTCTGTGTGGTAGGACCAGGTGCTGCCACCTATACGCCTGCCGGACAATGGACAAAGATTCTCAGCGGATTGAAGTATGCCTATTATTTCGCGCCATCAATGGAGACTCCCTTTGTGACACTCGGGTCGGGCAAGTACGAGGATGCCCAGAGGGCGCAGCTTGTGGCCGTGTCGCAAAACAGTGGCGCACAACTTGTCTATACAACCAATGGTTCAAATCCCACAGCCACCAATGGTACAAAGGTTGCCTCAGGCACCGAAATCACCATCCCCGTGGGCGAGACCACGCTCAAGGTGGGTCTCTTAGTGAACGGAGCCGTAACAAAGGTCATCACCCGCACTTACAATATCAGCGAGCCGTCATCGTTCGAACCCTATCAGGTGACTGTCCATGTGAATGTCGACAAGGTGGCATGGTCGCCGGTGAACTTCTGGACGTGGGGTGAGGGCAAATATAGTGGTAAGCATGGCACCACTGCAGGCAAGTGGCCGGGCGACATCATCACTGCTACTAAGCAAGTTAAGGGTCGCACATGGTACTATAAGACCGACACCATCACTGGCGAGGACGATGCTGTGAACCTCGTTGTCAGCACTGGAACGGGCTCACCTCAGACAGTTAATGCCATGGATATTACCAAAGATGTCTACCTCGAGGTGCAAAACGAGAAAGATGCTAATGAGACTTCAAAATACGTCATCAAGGATGTGACTGAGGAAATAACGACGGGCATCAATAGCGCTTCGCTAATGAATAATGAAGAAATGAATAATTCTTCATTTATCTATGACCTGCAAGGCCGCAAGGTCGCTACGCTAACGAAGAATGAGCCTGTCGGTAACCATCACTCTCAACTCTCAATGCTCAATTCTCAATTGAAGAAGGGTGTTTACATCGTTGACGGCAAAAAAGTCGTCATTAGATAGCACGAAATAGAATAGTAGCGATTTTAAACAAAAATCCGGCGGAAATGTTAAAATCTTCCGTCGGATTTTTTGTCATTTTAGCAACCGAAAGCACCATTTTCCCCCTACTTCTCTCCCCTTTCACCCGCATTTTTGTCCCCTTTCCATCCGAAACATATATGTTTCACCGTGCAAAAGATGGTCTTTTGCACCCCGAAAGACCATCTTTCGGAGGATGAAAGCTAAGCTCTCGGAAGTGAAACGTATATCTTCACGAAACGACTTATAAACCCTATTAGACTTATCTAATCTTATATGCTTTATTCTCAGCGAGTTAGCCAAAACGGTATATTTTGACTAATTTTGCATCAAAACGGCATGGCGGTGGAGAATTTTCCATTTTCCGAATAAGAAGACCTTCTCACATTAACTTAAAAATGTTAAAGAAAAGCCCGACATCTCAAAATGACCTACGGATCGCGCAAACAGATGTAATCGTTTGCACAAAAAATATCCCACTATCATCCTTCAGACTTTACATACATATATAATAATGTGTACCTTTGCAGTGGAAAGTGTAATAGCCCCTTATTGTAAGTGGGATCTGACAAGTTGCTGAAAACCAAAGGAACAAATATAAAAACATCTAATTGATATGAAGAAAATCTACGCTATTCTATTGGCCACAATGCTGCCAATGCTATCGTTCGCACAAGGATGGCCTGCCAACTACGGTGGAGTCATGTTGCAAGGATTCTACTGGGACTCCTACGACGACACGAAGTGGACTAACCTCACGGCACAGGCCGATGAGCTGTCCAAGTATTTCGACCTTATCTGGGTGCCTAACTCGGGCTACTGCAAGCAGTCGCAGAGCATGGGCTACAACCCCGTGTACTACTACAACCACAACAGTGCCTTCGGCAAGCCGAAGGAGCTGCTCAACATGATTAAGGTTTTCAAGGAGAAGGGCACGGGCTTCATCATGGACGTGGTCATCAACCACCGCAACGGCGCCACCGACTGGACCGACTTCCCCACAGAGAAGAATGCCCTCGACGGCGTGACCTACTCCATGACGGGTAAGGACATCTGCCGCAACGATGACGGCGGCTACACCGCAGCGCAGGGCTATGAGGTGGGCAACAACGACGACACGGGCGACGACTTCAGCGGCGCGCGCGACCTCGACCACACATCGAAAAACGTGCAGGATAACTGTAAGGCTTACTGCAAGTTCCTGCTCGAGAAAATCGGCTACGTGGGCTTCCGTCTCGACATGGTAAAGGGCTATGCCCCGCAGTACACCAAGATGTACAACGAGTATTCAAAACCGCAGTTCTGCGTGGGCGAATATTGGGACAGCTATGAGAACATCACCAACTGGATGAACGGTACGGGCAAGACCTCGGCTGCCTTCGACTTCCCTTTGAAATTCCAGCTCAACAAGGCTTTCGGCGATGGCAATTACGGAGCACTCTCCGACAAAGGCATTACGGGTGACTCTTACTGGAGCCGCTACAGCGTAAGCTTCGTCGACAACCACGACACCGGCCGCGAAGGCACCGCCTGTCCGCGTAACCAGCTCGGCGCAACAGCCTTCATCCTTGGTATGCCAGGCACACCCTGTGTGTTCCTGAAGCACTGGAAGAAATGGAAGCGCGAGATTGGCAACATGATTCTCGCTCGCAAGGCCGCCGGACTAACCAACCAGAGCCATATTATCTACCAGGAAGCGGTTGGCAGTGGCTATGTCATCAAGACACAGGGCACGAAAGGTACCGTCATGGTTACCTGTGGCAACGTGGGCGACTATAGCACCACCGGATTTACCAAGATTGAGTCGGGTAACTCGTTTGGCTACTACGTCAGCGACAATGTCACCGTCGAGGGTCTCGACTACACCGAGCCTGAGAAGAAAGACTATACCGTCTACATAGCTGCACACGCCGCTCCCACACTCTACGCCTGGGACAACGACGGCACCGAGCTCAACGGTGAATGGCCTGGCACCTTGCTCAGCGAGACAGAGACCACACCCAACGGCACAGAGTGGTATGTGGCTAAGTTCAATGCCGCATCGCTCAATGTCATCATCAATAACGGCAAGGGCGGACAGACTCCCAACATCGAAGACCTCGACGAGGTGACCTATCTCTACTACAACGGTCGCACAGGCTATGAGATCACCGACAAGGAATTTGTCAAGCCACTGCCCGCCACCGGCATCACCGTACACGTATGCTCCAACAGCGCGCCTTACCTCTACGCATGGAACGACAACGGTTCACTTAACGGCGAATGGCCCGGCACGAAGATGACCGATACGAAGACCTCTGCCAACGGCACACGCTGGTTCGTGACTACTCTCGATGCCGATATGGCCAACATCATCTTCAACAACGGAC
Source organism: uncultured Prevotella sp. (assembly GCA_905234845.1). Taxonomy (GTDB): domain Bacteria; phylum Bacteroidota; class Bacteroidia; order Bacteroidales; family Bacteroidaceae; genus Prevotella. The sequence continues at coordinate 14,918 of CAJOIW010000025.1, forward strand.
AAGAAGGCGACCAGAACAAGACTGAAGACATTGAGAATATCACCGACGCCGATGTCTACTTCACTTGGAACGGCACTTCGGGCTATGAGAAAGTCACCAGCGACTATCAAGGTCCCGTACTTGGCGATCAGGTGATCATCCATGTCTGCTCCGACTCCGCTCCCTACCTCTACACATGGGACGGCGGTGGCGGTCTCTTCACTGGTGAATGGCCTGGTACGCAGATGACCGAACGCACCACCACACCTAACGGCACCGAGTGGTACACCGCCACCATCAACACCTCCATCCTCAATTTCATCCTCAACAACGGAAATGGCGCACAGACGGGCGACATCAACGACGTGACGGGCGAGGTTTACTACACGTGGAACGGCGGCAGCAAGGCCACACAAGTAACCGCCGACTACGTAAAAGGTCAAATCGGCAACGATGCCATCACCATCTTCGTCAGCGCTGACGCCGCACCCTTCCTCTATTCATGGGACGGTGTAGCCGGTGAGCACAATGGCACCTGGCCTGGCGAAGAGCTCACACAGACCACGAAGACTGCCGACGGCAAGACATGGTACTACTACACCTTCGAGTCCGACGTGACCAACGTCAACATCATCTTCAACAACGGCAATGGCGGTCAGACCCCCGACATCGAGGGCATCACCTACACACGCTACTTCACCTACGACGGCAACGCCGGCTATGAGGATGTCACCTCACAATACATGGATGTACCGGAGCCCGAGCTCCCCGCCTGCGCCGTCTATCTCGAAGGCCAGCTATTCGTCTACTTCGAGGCAACCACCGACTATCCCACCCCGTATGTCTGGGCATGGAACGACAACGGTAACCTCAACGGAGCAGAATGGCCTGGCACTGGTGTCATGGAGAAAGTAGGCAATGCCGACAACGGCAACGCTGTCTATCGCTTCGTCTTCGAGCAAGAGCCCACTGGCCTGCTCTTCAGCAATGCCGGCACGCCACAAACCAGTGACTTTGTCTTTACCAACGGTGGCTATTACACCACCACAGGTCTCTACGCTGTAGTAAATTCCTCGAGTGGTATTATCGTTCCGTTCGTTGCCGCACCACAGCAACAGGGAGCCGCCATTTACGATCTGCAGGGCCGCCGACTCAACGGCAAGCCGCAGCGCGGGCTCTACATTGTGAACGGTAAGAAATACGCAGTAAAATAATAAACAACCTATCGTGCCCGGCGACATACCCGCCGCCGGGCACCCCTTTTCATCAATAAAAATCCATTAAATCCATCAGATTATGAAAAAAATCTTTACCCTTATCACCCTCGCGCTGCTCACCATCACAGCCAGCGCACAAGACACCTACACCGTCGTAGGCACAGCCGACTTCCTCAACGGTTCAACCAGTTGGGATCTTAACAACAATGCCAACAACATGACCGACATGGGCGACGACACATGGCAACTCGTCGTAGAGAACTGCGGACTGGAGGCTGGCGTGACCTATAAGTTCAAGATTGTCAAAAACCATAGCTATACTGAGTCATGGCCGGCTGATGACGCAGAGTTCACCGTCGATGAGACCGCCATGTACACCGTCACCTTTACTCTCGAAGACACAGGTCTTGGCATGGATGCCAGCGCAGAGGCCGTGAAGACTGGCACCTACGTTCCTGGGGCTGCGACATACACGGTGGCAGGAAGCTCTGTCGCACTTCTCGGCAAATCGTGGGATCCCACCTATGCCGCCAACGACATGACCATCACTGGCAAGGACACACAGGGTAACAACATCTATACCCTTGTACTCAAGAACAAGACCCTCCCGAAAGGACAGATTAAGTACAAAGTTGCCAAGAATCATGACTGGGGTACAGCCTATCCTTCTTCTGATAAGCCATTCAACATTCCCGAAGACGGAGAATACAACGTTACCTTCACTTTCAACGAAGGCACACATGCCATGACAGAAGAAGTCGTGAAAACCAGTGATGTGGTCATCGAGCATACCTGGACTGTTGCCGGAGGTCCTGACGGCAGCGCAGCAAATCTTGACGACCCACTCTTTGGAAAGACTTGGGATCCTACCCTCGCCGCCAACGACATGACTTTGGTTGAAGGTACCACATGGAAACTCGTCAAGCAAAATGTTACCCTTGCTGTCGGTGAATATGACTACAAGGTATGCGGCGACCACGAGTGGGCCGACAGCTATGGCGATGACACGCAAGCCGACGGCAACGCCACCTTCACTGTTGAGCAGGCCGGCGTGTACAACGTAACCTTTACCTTCAACAGCGAAAGCGATTCCCAAAAACTCTCCCACGAGTTGACATTAATCTCTGGCACTGGCATTGAGAAAGTAGAGAGTGGAGATCAGAGAGTAGAGAACTCCGCCATCATCTACGACTTGCAGGGCCGCCGCATCAGCAGTATGCCCCAGCATGGTCTCTACATCCGCAACGGCAAGAAATACGCTGTAAAATAAAAGAAAGGGAAAAGTATGAAAAGAAAACTTCTTACATCATTGACCTTGACATTGCTGGTGCTGTTTCTTCTGCCAAGCGCTGCCAAGGCGTGGGACAACGTTTACTTGATTTCCGAACTGAGCAGTTGGAACACTGACGAAAATTACAAGTTTACGAAAGTCGACCAAAACGAGTTCTATTATGAGCTTCCTGTCTCAAACATCACGGAAGGAGATTTCTATTTCCGTTACTCTGTTGACCCGAACGAGAGTTGGGGACAGCCTAACTGGGGACCTGCCACTGATGGCTATGCTCTCACGGCAGCCGACTATCCCGACGCAAGCTACAACAACAGCAATGCTTTTAAGATTGCCCAGTCGGCCAATGCCACCTCGTGCACCATTCGCCTCAAGTACAACAACAGTACCGGCACATGGACATGGCACGTCACTGCTGAAATAGTTGCGCCTGACTTACAGAAGACCGACTTCACCGTAATGCTCAACGATCCGGGCTGGGATGAGGTTTATGCCTTCGTTTGGGATGGCGGCACTATTGCAGGCGATGAGGCCGCCACATGGCCAGGTCAGAAACTCACCAAAAGCAAAAATGTCTATACCTTCACCTATGCCGCCTATTCCGCCCCTGGAAACATCATCTTCAACGACGGCAACAGTAAGCAGACACCCGACCTTGCCGTTGTTGCTAACAAAACCTACACCAACATCTTCAGCATCGTTGGTGGAGAAAAATTCCTCGGATCATGGGACACCGCCAGTTCGATTGACATGACCCAAGGCGATGATGGCAATTGGACACTGACCATAGATGAGCAATTTCTTTCCGCCGGTTCGTTCGAGTACAAAGCCATTTACGACCACGACTGGGGCATCAAGGAGTATCCCTCAAACGGCAATAATTATCAGGCTGTAGGAGAAGACGGCAACTACAAGATTACCTTCACACTCAATACCTCCGACACCAAAGAGCCACTCACCTGTATTTTGGAGAAGATTGAAGATGTGGTCATCAGTCATACCTATACGGTTGTCGGTGAAAATGCCGATCTCTTCGGCACACCATGGGTACCCGATCTGACCGATAACGACATGACCGAGAACGAGAAGACTGGCATTTACACTTGGACTAAAGAGAACGTGACTCTTTCCGCAGGCATTGGCTACTACAAAGTCGTAGAAGACCACTCCTGGAAAGTCAATTACGGCTATTCCGACAATATCGACGGCAATGCCAACTATGAGATTCTCGAAGATGGCATTTATACCGCTACTTTCTACTTCGACCCGTCGAAGACCGACGAGAGAGAACGCCTGTATGCTGAGTTCACCAAGACAGGAGAAAGTCCCACCGACCATACGTACACTGTTGTCGGCAATAGCACCGATCTCTTCGATGTAGAATGGGATCCAACTAATTCCGCTAACGACATGACCAAGGACGAGAAGACTGGCATCTACACTTGGACCAAAGAGAATGTGGCCATTCAGCCCAACACCACGATTCTTTACAAAGTTGCCCAAGACCACGCGTGGGATGTTAATTACGGCTATTCCGGCAACACCGACGGTAATGCCGACTATCTCGTTTCTGAGGGCGGCATCTATACCGCTACCTTCTATTTCGACCCGTCGAAGACCGACGAGAGTGAGCGCCTGTATGCCGAGTTCACCAAGACAGCCGAGCTGCCCGTAATCATGCAGGACTTCACCGTGACATTCGTTGATCCAGGATGGGAAGAGGTCTATGCCTATGTTTGGACCACTGGTGCAGAGCCTGTTGTTGCTTGGCCAGGCGAGAAACTCACCAAGTCCGATGATGTCTACACCTACACCATCAACGCTGCTGTTGCTCCCGAGTACATCATCTTCAACAACGGTGACGGCAACGGCAAGCAGACACCCGACCTCACATTCGAAAACGGTAAGACCTATACCCATATCTATACCATTATTGGCAGCACCAACGGAACCAAAGCCAGCGCCGACGATCCCATCTTCGAAAAGGCATGGGAGATTATGTACAACCCGATGACCGAGCAGGAGGACGGCACGTGGACACTCACAAAGACCGTCGAGCTGACCGAGATCACCTCCATCCGGTTCAAGGCCGCATATAATTATGACTGGGACATCTGCTACGGCAAGACCGACGGCAGCGATCAGGACTATAACGACGTGCAGCCTGGCAAATACACTGTGACCTTCACCTTCAACCCGATAGCTGAGGGCGACAAGGTGACTGCCACGTTCGAGGAGGTTATAGAAACACAGGACTTCACCGTGACGTTCGTTGATCCGGGATGGGAAGAGGTCTATGCCTATGTTTGGACCACTGGTGCAGAGCCTGTTGCTGCTTGGCCGGGCGAAAAGCTTACCAAGGAGAACGATGTTTACACCTACACCATCAACGCTGCTGTTGCACCCGAGTACATCATCTTCAACAACGGTGACGGCAACGGTAAGCAGACACCCGACCTCACATTCGAAAACGGTAAGACCTATACCCACATCTACACCATCGTGGGCAACAGCAACGGAATCGAAGCCGGTGCCGACGATCCCATCTTCGAAAAGGCATGGGAGATCATGTACAACCCGATGACCGAGCAGGAGGACGGCACGTGGACACTTACAAAGACCGTCGAGCTGACCGAGCCCACCTCCATTCAGTTCAAGGCCGCATACAATTACGACTGGAACATCAGCTACGGCAAGGCCGACGGTAACGACCAGAATTACAACGATGTGCAGCCCGGTAAGTACACTGTGACCTTCACCTTCAACCCGACAGCTGAGGGAGACAAGGTGACTGCCACGTTTGAGGAGATCACTGAGGCGCAGGACTTCACCGTGTACTTCGACGATCCAGGATGGGAAGAGGTCTATGCCTATGTATGGACGGGCGACACTCCCGTGGCACCATGGCCAGGCGAGAAACTCACCAAGGTTACAGACGACATCTACGTCTACACCGTCAATGCCGTGATTGCTCCTGAGCACATCATCTTCAACAACGGTGACGGCAACGGCAAGCAGACACCTGACCTTGACTTTAAAGCCGACGAGAAATATACCCACATCTACACCATCGTGGGTAGCACCAATGGAACCGAAGCCAGTGCCGACGACCTTATCTTCGGCAAGGCATGGGAAACCACCATTGAGGCTAACAACCTCACCGAGCAGGCCGACGGCACATGGAAGCTCACAAAGACCGTCGAGCTGACCGAGCCCACCTCCATCCAGTTCAAGGCTGTATATGGCTATAACTGGAGTATGGCTTACGGAAAGGCTGACGGTAACAACCAGGACTATAACGACGTGCAGCCTGGTAAGTACACCGTGACCTTCACCTTCAACCCGGCCGCTGAGGGCGACAAGGTTATTGCCACGTTCGATATTGATACGCGAATCGACCGCGCCATCGAGAAAGAGATTCAGAACGGCACCGCCACTGTCTACGACCTGCAGGGCCGCCGTCTCAACAGCATCCCACAGCGCGGACTCTACATCGTGAATGGCAAAACAATGGTCATTAAATAACAAGGTCAAACTTGCTTGATGCAAAGATCCTAAAAATTCTTAATTCCGCCAGTGAGAGGTTTATCTTTCACTGGCGGAATTGTTATGTGTTCAGTTGTGCCTTCGGCACTTTTACCGGACAGCAATATTTCTTACACAAGTTTTGTATGCCATTCAACCGCCCCCTATACACAAATTTTTATTTAAAATATCCGAAATATGCAAAATATTCACTATCTTTGCACATGAAAAACGAAGGAAAACTATGAAACCCAAATCAATTTTTCTTTTACTATTACTATCCGCTATGAGCTGTCTAACAATACATGGACAGCAGAAGTATGTTGGCGGCGACATCTCGCTACTGCCCTCGTATGAGGCGGCGAATGCCAATTATATGGACGTTAATGGGAATAATATCACCGACATGCTCACATTCCTGAAACAGCAGGGATGGAACGCCATCCGCGTGCGCCTTTTCGTAGATCCGTCGAAAGCACCTGACAATCATAAGAAGCAAGGAGTCAGGCAAGACTTGGCTTACGTGAAGGCTTTCGGCAAACGCATCAAACAGGCAGGATTTAAGTTCATGCTCGACTTCCACTATAGCGACACATGGACTGACCCTGGCAAGCACAGCACACCTGCGCAATGGAGTCAGGTCCCGACGGTCACCGAGCTGGCCGACTCGCTGGCCGACTACACCATGTCGTGCCTCTACGAGCTGAAATCGGCCGGAGCCGAGCCCGACTTCATACAGACGGGCAACGAGATTACCTACGGCATGCTCTGGCCCACCGGACACTGCTATCCCAACGGCGGAGCCTGGACCGACGGTAAAGGCACTTGGGGCAACTTCGCCAAGTATCTGAAAGCTGCCGTTGAGGCCTGCCGCTTGATGTGCCCCAAGGCGAAAATCGTGCTGCAGACCGAGATGAGCCGAGCCACCAACGTGACCAACTTCTACCAGACGGCAAAGGCCTACGGCATCGACTACGACATCATCGGAATCTCCTACTACCCCTATTATCACGGCGGGCTCAGCACGATGGAAGACGTCATCAACCAACTCGAGACGACCTACCCCGACAAGAAGATTGAAATCGTGGAGACGGGCTACTACCACAAGTGGTATCCCAGCGATGCTAAATACAGTGCCTACCAGTTTCAGGCAGCAGGATGGTCGGTCTATAATTCAACGTCGAAGACATACGAGGTCAACAACGAGTGTCAGCGCAAGTTCACCGCCGACCTCGTCGAAATGCTCAACAAGCACGCAAGTGTAGACGGACTCTACTGGTGGAGCGCCGAGTCGAACGAATATGGTGTAAACTGGCAGAACGCCGTCACACCGTCGGGATGGTACAATGCCTCGCTCTGGGACAACGAGACGGGACGTGCCTTGCCCGCCCTGGCCGAACTGAAAGCCTTCGCACCCAACAGCACAGGAATTAGAGAACGTGATAAGTTAGAAGTGAAAAGCGATAAGTCCCCGTCAGCGGTCTACGACCTGCAAGGAAGGAAGGTAATGCACCCCCTCCCGACCTCCCCGAAGGAGAGGAGAACTAACTCTCAACTTTCAACTCTCAACTCTCAATCCTCAATTCTCAATCCTCAATTAAAGCCTGGAGTCTACATCGTGAACGGGAAAAAAGTGGTTGTGAGATAATGACTTTCCTCTCCTGCAAAAGACCGTCTTTCGTAGAGAATTCTCGTGAGAATTACTTCGAAAGACGGTCTTCTATATGATAAGCGATATCATTCTAATGCATTAGTCTAAATCCAGGAATTCATCATCTCCTGTATCGTCGTCATCGATATCGATGATGTCATCGGGATCGGCGCCATAGTTGTCGATGGCATAGCCTCTAGGGTCGCTGTCGGCCAGTAACTTTGGCAGACAGCTAAGTATCACGTCAGTCGTAGGCTGTATATAGAATTTCTTCATTGTTTTCATTTTTTCAGTTCATTCAGGATAAGTTCATACGCTTATCGATTATTTACTTACCAAGAATTTCTTGCCATTCACAATGTATAATCCCTTAGGCAAAGCCTTTCCAAGTGTTCCGACCTTCCGACCGCTCAGGTCATAGACTGAAGTGTTGTCGGGCAAAGTCACGGGCAGCACTGACTGCAAGTCAATATCAGTAGATGAGTCTGAACCATCGACCACGCCGTTGACGGCTATCTTGGCCGTACCGTCTTGCGTACGCTTAATGGGGTTAGTCGTGGTAATCCAGCCACGGAAGCCCTTGATGCGGGTGTCCTTGTTCACGCAAACAATGGTGTTGTTGCTGACGGCATAGCCACCCTTCGGAGTATAGCTGCCAGAAGGAGCCGTAGAGCCATTGTAGATGCCACCTGAGACAGAGAATGTATCAAAGCCCGGTGTCTTCACGTAGCTCACGTATGCGGATCCATCATTTTCATCATTATATGAACTAATAGTCCCCTCGCTTGCGTACGGATTGCTCGTATCGATAATCGTATGCGAATAGCCGGATGGAACTTGATTGGGGTCTACCGCGAAGTAGTTGCGGCCCATCTGATAGTATTCCGCTACTCTGCCGAACGGATCCTCTCCTGAGATGGGGTCGATTGTGGGTTTGAGCAGATAGAACTTCCCAGGTTCTACCACTGGTGTCAACGGGTCTATTGGTTTCAGCTCTACTGTTACGAAGTCGATGACATTCGAGTTTTGCGACAGCGTACCTATGCCATCTATCTTAGCCAGCTTCGCATCCTCGCCGAAGGCCAGTCTTATCTGCTCACCGGTCAGAGGTATGGGGAACGAGAACGAGTTCCACTTATTCTTCTTAAGTGTCCGCTCCAAGCTCAATGCTCCACTATACATACCATCGGGCACTGCGCTGGGGCGTTCATCGATTTTGTTCGCATCATAGATCAGATAGTCCAGACTTTCCTCATTCTCATAGAAGAATGCGGGGGCAAGTCCCATATACGACACCTTGATGTCGTCAACGCATATCCAGTCCTTATCGTAATAATAATCCACACCATCTTTGGTTTCTTTGCTGCTTTTTAACGCATAGTCTTTTTGGAAACCTATGGTCAGATACTTATTGTTATCGTTGGCATTATACTGCGTGGGGTCTATATAAATCCAGAACTTGCGGCGATAGTCTTCACTGTGATATGTCAGCACTTTTCCCACAGCAAGGTTAAAGTTTTGATCTTTCTTTAATCCATTCGTTGGAAAACTTATATCTGGATATTTGGCTTTAAATGCTGAGTAAGGGTTATTATTTGCGTAAGTGAGCTCACTTGTAAGCTCAATCTGCCCGTAGCCTAAGTATGAGTTGTTGGGGGCTACCCTCAGCTCAGGCGTTACGGTCACCCAGTCGGCTTTTGCAAACATATAGGCCTTATGAGTCGGGTCGTCGCTGAAACTAATGCCAACGCCTTCCACCTGATACCAGCCAGGACGGGGAACCTGAAACCTTACGGAAACCGAGCCGAGTCCCTCAAAAGACATAAACCCGAATTTCGCCTCTTTAATTTTGTCAAACATTTTTTTCAGTCTTACAGGTGCATCCCATGCCTCGTCGATATATTCGTAATCTGCATTCTGAAATTTTCCTTTTGTATACTCACCCCATGTTCTTCCGTAACGCCCCTCGCCGGCTGCGGGTGTTGTGGAATTAATTGGTGTGACGGTCCATTTGCCGAAGAAATCGTCGGAGTTGCGCGTGAAGTCGCGGTCGGGCACCAGGCTCGATACACTCGGATTAAGTCCTACAACCTCTTCATCCAAGACCTGTCTGAACTCATCCTCTGAAATGATGCGCCACTGATAAAGCTCATCAATAGGCACCTGATCACCGTTGACCTCAACCGTTGTCTGGTTTCCCAAAGGTGCCGTCTCGTTATTGTTGGCATTTCCTGCTGTCGTCCAACAGGAGCGGTCATCGTCTATATGCACATAATAGCCACAGCCCTTGTCGTTCGTGCTTTTATCTGCATAGGTCATTGTACCGTCGCTGCACCACTCTCCCCATGCCGCACCAAGATAGAATTTAATGCTATCTATGGCTACACTCTGATATGTAGTGTTGAGTGTCTTCGACTTCGAAAGCTGTTGCCACATGTAGTAGGTGTGGTATTCAGAATTGGAATCTTCTGAAGGGATGCGTTGAAAGTTCCATTTCCCGTATTTTGTAAAACCGTCCATAATGGTCGTAAGACTATAAGAACTTGCGTCCCTCCACGTACTTCCTTTGGTGATTCCAGGAATATTACATGTCAAGTGTATCTTTTGCGACGAATTTTGCTCCGTAACGCCAGGCTTAATTCTTATACCATTTATACCCTCTTCATTACCAATATAAATCTCCATCTGACGGCCGAAATCCTCATAGAACAAACGCGCCTCCATGCCCCAGTTACCACCGTCGATAGCAAAACGGCCAGTACCGACATTATAGAGATAAATCTTTTGGTGAGTTGAGGTCACCGTATTGATATCAATACCCTTCCACTGCCTGCTCGATGAGTGGGCATGGGTCGTCTGCGCCTTGGCATCAGAAGGATGTATGAAAAACATCGCTACTAAAAAACACAGCGCACAAAAAAGCGGTTTCTTGAACAATATGACTATGTGTTTCATCTCTTTTTTTTCTATATTCTGAGAAATTTGTTAGACCAAATATTCTCTTTAATTATTTTCAACCTACAAAATTACAAATTTATGGTCAAATATTGTCAATTTTCTTCCTTTGGTTAAGACTATTTGACACGCCAAAAGGTCCATTTAACACTGACGCTGCGTTTTTCTGCGCAAGAAATCTCATGGGCGCAGATTTTTCACGTATGCGTGTGCAATTGCTGGAGGCCCACTAACAGATGAGGAATGAAAGATGGGGGACGAGAGTGTGCTGTTTTTTCTTTGCGAAAGATATACCTTTCGCCTGCGAAAGCTAAGCTTTCGACTCCTAAAAGACCGTCTTTCACACAACAAAAGACCGTCTTTCGCAAGGTGAAACATATATGTTTAGGAAGAAAAGGGGTATAAAGGGGAGGTGAAAGAGGTGTGAAAGAGAGAAAAATCAGTACTTTTTTGATTTTTTAGAGCAAAAATCCTGACAGAAAAATTTAACATTTCCATCTCTCGCCTTTGTTAATTTATTTAACAAAAGAAACGTGATTCGAGTATGAGCGACGGAATAAGTCTGTTTTCTTATACAAGTTTCGCAAGTTATGATAACCCTTTGGCAATACGGCCTAAAAGGCCAACAGCTCATAGCCCAGGGCAGCGCCCCGGGTACAACCATACCGGAAGTAAAGCGCCCTGCAAGGGCAAAAGCTTTACTCTCTGACAACAATGCTTTTGCCCTTGCAGGGCGCAGTATGTTGTACGCGGTCGCTTCTGGCCTTTCAGGCCGTATAGACAGCCGTATTCCATAACTTACGAAACTTGTATTTTCTTATTTATAAATCAAGGCTGTGGCGTAGGAGGAAATACCTTCCTCTCGACCAGTGAAACCGAGTCGCTCTGTGGTGGTGGCTTTGATGGAAATATTGTCAGGGTCGGTGCCGATAACCTCGGCCAGACAGGCTTGCATCTGTGGAATATGAGGATTGAGCTTAGGGTGCTCTGCGCAGACGGTGCAGTCGATATTGCCCACCTGATAGCCTTTCGTGGCGATCAGGTCGATAGTTTTCTTTAATAAAATCTTGCTGTCGATGCCGTCGGTCTCGGTAGCGGTGTCGGGGAAGTGATAACCGATGTCACGCATGTTGGCAGCGCCAAGCAGTGCGTCGCACACGGCATGGATGAGCACGTCGGCATCGCTGTGGCCAAGCAGTCCGCGGTCGTGCGCAATCTTGATACCACCAAGCCAGAGGTCGCGACCCTCCACCAACCGGTGGACATCGAAACCAAATCCAACACGAAAATTACTGTTCATAGTTCATGGTCTATTGTTCATAGTTTATAGTCCATAGTTCATAGCGCATGGGTAATATGCTGTGGATAAAACTATGGACTATGAACTATGGACTATGAACTGATGTATTATCTGCGTCTGAAGAGGTCTTTGATACCGTCCATGTCGAAGGCAAGGGTGAAGCGGAGGGTCTGGTCGAGCGGGTTGCTCTTGGCCGTAGCGATAACGTAGCCGGCATCGAGCGAGAACACACTCATCTTGAAACCTGCACCCACGGTGAAATACTTACGGTTACCCTTGTTCTCGGCCTCATGATGATAACCGGCACGTACGGAGAACTGATCATGGTAGACATATTCAGCACCGACACTCCACTGAATCTCTTCCAACTCTTCCTTCATGCCGTTGGGCGCATCGTTGAAGCTCTTGAAGATACCGCTAATGGAACTGAGGTCGTAGTAATCCTTTTGTACGCGCTGCTGATAGTCTTCTATGCTTTCCTCCTCTTCCTGCTTCGGGTAGGTAGGCACAAGCAGTTTGTTGGCATCGGCCGCGATGGTGAAGCGGTTGTACTCGTCGATTGGTATCATGAGCGAGGCACCCAGACGGAGATTGGTGGGGATGAATTCTGAATTGTCATCGCCACCGAAAGTAATCTTCGAACCGATATTGGAAATGTTCAAACCCAAACCAAGCTGACACTCACGCTGACCAAGATTGAGATACTTCTGATAGTAGCAGGCGATGTCGGCAGCGAAGGCCGAACCGGGCGAGTTGTCCTCATCAAACTTATAGGTAAGGTCGGAGTAAATCCAGCGCACGGCTGCACCGAGTGAGAAGTTCTCGCTCAGCATCAGCGAGTATGCAGCATCAAGAGACATCTCATAAGGATTGATGGTCTGCGCGTTCTCGAAGTCCATGCCATCAATGCCGGCTCCCATCATCACCTCACCGAGTGAGAAATAACGCAATGACGCCGACACGGCCGAATGCTCACCAATGCGATAGTAGCCGGTGAGGTAGGCCAAATCCATGTCGTTGACCAGCTGGCGGAGCCACGGGGTGTAGTTCAATGCCACTCCGGCACGCGAGATGGTAAACGGATACTTGGCAGGGTTCCAGTATTGCGACACCACATCGGGGTCGGTGGCCGCACCCACGTCACCCATACCTGCCGCACGGGCATCGGGGGCTATCATCTGCGAGGTCACCGAGTGGTGAACAGGGTTGAACATGTCTGCCTTGTCTTGTGCTGATACCGACAACGACACTACAGTCAGCAAAAGGACTGCTGCTATTCTCATACGTTTGCTCATATTCTCTTTTTTCATTTTTGTTACTCAATATAAACGCAAAACACTTTTATTTATTGTATGACTATCAATTTCTTTGCTTTGAATGCGCGCGAGCTGCCATCGGTGGAGATTCCCACACGATAGATATACACACCCGTTTGCAGGCGATTGCCATTGTCAACGGTGAGATCCCAGTCCACCGTATAAGCTCCATCGGTGCTCACGCCGCTCTCCTCATGTCGCCACAGCTGCCGGCCGCTGGTATCGTAGAGGTTAATCTCCACGTCCATGGTGCTTCCGATGCGGTCGTGATTGATAAAGAAGGTAGTGGAGGTGCGGGCAGGATTATTCGTCGTGCCAATGCTGAAGATATTGGGCTCCAAACCCTTCACCACATTAAACGTAAGCTCAGCGGTAGACGAGTTGTTCAGGATGTCCCACGCACGGAACATCAACCGGTGCTCTCCCTCTGAGAGTTCAGGAATAGCAAAACCGAGCGATCCGCTCATGTAGGTTCCGAAATCGAAATTGAAATAGTCGTTAAGGGAGTAGGTGCGCGACATCTGTCCGTCAATGATAAGCTCAAGGTCGTGTCCCACACCGTTTCCTGTGGCATTGATGCCGTTCTCGTCTTTCACCTGTGCCACGAAGTACGGCGTACTGTTCACCCGTCCACCGTTTGTGAACGATGGCGAGTTGAGATAGCAGTAGATGCTCGGGCCAATAGAGTCGTTGGCCACATCGTCGCCACCGCCTAAGGTGAAGCTGTCGCAGACACCGTGGGCAATGAACTTGCGGTCGTTGCTCACTGCATGGAGGTTGAGCAAGCCTGTCTCACCCGAATAGTTGATGTCCATGGGCACGGCGAAGGCTATCTCGAACTGTCCAGCCCTGACGCTATCATTGCCATTGAAGAGCACCTTCGTACGGTCATAGTAGACGAACGGCTCCTCAGCACCATCGCTACCGGTATTGTTCAGTCGGCAGGTAATTTTCTCTCGATTGTCACGCACAAGCGCAGAAAGCATACCCGTGAAGGTCTCCCCGTTTTTCACGTGTCCTTTTATCTTGGCAACGGAACCAGCTGTGAGGGCTACAACCTGCCCTTCACTTACCTTTTTGCCATTAATCTCATCGACCACCATGTCGAGTGTAGGCTGATTCAGTGAAATAGCGGGGTCGCCGAGAAGCTGATATTGCAGCTTGTTCTCCTGCAGGTCGCGGCCTTTGGTGATAAGCTCAATCTTTGCCAAGCGCTGTGCCTCACCGATGGTGATGGCCTTACCGTTGGCATCCTGGCTTAGTACGTGTTGCGTGAAAGCGCGGTTAATTTGGTAGTTGGCCGATTGGAATACGGTACGACAGGTACCGAAGAAAGCCACCGCACCACCTTGGGGGCTAAGCACTGAGGTCTCGCCAATGGTGTCGTAGGTACCATCAAACGGCATGATATCGCACGATGCGGTAATCCACAATGGCATATTCACGTTCTTGAACTGCTCAAAATCGTTGAGCAGAAGAACTTTCTCATGCGATATCTGGTCGGGGCGGCCGTGTCCGGAATAGTTCATGATAAGTGCACCGTTGGCCTGCTGCTGCTTGATGATGCGCGTCACATCGGGATAGGTGTTACCTGCCGAGGTGGATACGAGCGGATAGGCATCCCACATCACCTTCTTCACGTAGTAGCCGGGATAGTTCTGGAGCACTTCCTCCGCAATACGGTTGGCGTCGTTCATGTGGGCATTGCCGTTACCGTCATCACCCATGATCATAATAGTGTTCTGCCATCCTCCAGCGTTTTTGTTGAGCACATAGTTGATGGTCTTGTCAACAATAATCTTCGCATCGGCCTCCTCACTGACAGGGAACCGCCCAACAGCCATGTCGGGCTTGTCGCGGGCGGTGAGGTTGCCACCCTCGCCATCGTCAAGCAGACAGAAGAAGTTATCATCCACGTAGCACTCCGTCTCGCTAAATGAGTTCTCACTTTCAAAACAAAGCAGGAAATCGTCAGGGTTAAGCCCTCTGGCTTGGGTGGTAAGCATACGATTGTCCCACAGTCCGTCACCGAAGAGCAACAGATATTTGGGCATATCAGCCTCGGTCTCGGCACGGTCGTAGAGCATCTTCAGATAGCGGCGATAAGCATTGGCATCGGGTGTACCACTGGCAAACTCGTTATAGAGCTCATCGGCTGGCACAATCTTTACACGAAACCCGTCGTGCTGCTCGTGGAAGGTCTTGAGCCGCTCTGCCTGCCTGAGCAGCTTCTGTGTGGTGGGAATGATGATGACCATGTCGTAGAACCCGTCGGCATGATGATTCTGATTGGTGATATTGTAAACATACTCCGCTGCAGGCAGCGATGCCGAGTGCAGGTCGGGAGCAGGCAACGGCTCATCCCAAGCGACGGAGATATAGTCTAAACGCACACTTGTAGGGCCTTTGACACTGATGGTATTGTTATCTTTCAATAAGTTGTCAACATGCACTGTAAGCGCTTTCTCACCACTGGTGGCGTAGCTCCCTGCGGAGAGTCTTACCTCTCCAATCTTTTCGCCGTTAAGCGATATTTCCACTGTCTGTCCTCCCGTACCGGCTACGTTCACAGAGATGGTACCACTGGTGGTTTGGGGGTTGCCAGAGATAGTAAAATCTTCGGCCTCATCACCATAGATAATTTTAGAGCCATAGAGGTTGCGACCACCCTGCATATACGACGCGGCATCTTCCTCGTAGATGGTATGGTAATCGTCGTTGGTGGGATAGTAGGCTTCGAGGAATTCTTCTTCGCTGAGTGTCGCTGGGGTGCCATCACTCTGGGTAATAAAGTAATAACCGTAATCGGAATATGGATTGCGCATACGACGGCTGGCAGTCTGGCTGCTCCACGACACGGTACCTTTAGCATAAAAAAGTTTGCGCCCGTCGACGGTACATGTAGGCACTTCTTTCAGGTCGTCATACTGAATAAGGTCTTCCTCTTTAAGCACCTCGTTTTGCAGATTACCACCGTAGCCGTAGATTTTCACTTTGCTCAAGTCGGAGAAGCCCGCCCGCTGGATGACACTTGAGGTAAGCTGATAGACTCCTGAAGATGGCACACGTATCTTGGCCCACTTGCCTGTGGCGAGCACCGACTGCGTGGCATAACGCTCGGCAGCACCACCGGCACGGGTTTCTGTCTTCATTCTCCTTGCCTCCTGTCCTTTGATCTTCGTCTCCAACTTGAGCATGAAACTCACAAGTATTTGATAACGACCGTCGCGGAAAACGAGCGGACAAAAGTCCACATCGTAGGAGGCACGCTTACGGTCGAGGCCTATACCCTGCGATATCTCGGGCAGTTCGGGCAGGGGCTTACCGCACACCGACTCGTAGAAAGCGATGTCGGCAGGCGACATGTCGATAAACTCGGGATAGACGATGCTTACCGAGTAGATGCTGTCGCGATAATTCTCCGGTAGGGGAAAGCTGTACCCAAAATGGGGCAGCAGCGTGTCGACCTTCACCTCTTCTGCAGTGAGGTTGAAGAATTTTCCTGTTGCTGCAGACGGCGTATGCGGCAATCGCCGGTCTTGTGCGTACAAGCCCAAGCTGACACTGAGCAACAACAATATGATAATCTTTTTCATTTATATCGTTTATTATTATTTATTTGCACCACAGGTTCAGCACCCGTTCTCCTTCGAGCCAACCCTCGAGGTGATCACCTATATTGACCGGTCCTACACCCACAGGTGTGCCAGTGAAAAGCAGGTCGCCCGTCTTCAGGGTAAAGAAGCGGCTGATGTAGGCAATGAGCTCATCCACGCGAAAGAGCATGTCGCCCGTCCATCCCTGTTGCACTGTCTGCCCGTTCTTGTCGAGGCGGAAACGGATGGCCTGCACATCGCTGAACTTCTCAGCCTCAATCCAGTTACCAATGGCAGCCGCACCGTCAAAACCCTTACAGATCTCCCACGGATGGCCAGCCTCGCGCAAACGCGTCTGCAAGTCGCGCGCCGTAAAGTCGATGCCCACCGTAAGCGCATCATAGTAGCGACGGGCAAACCGCTCGGCAATGTTCTTGCCCAGCCGGTTGATGCGCACCACAAGTTCAGCCTCGTAGTCGATGCGTCCGAGGTGGTCGGGCACGAAAAACGGCTTCCCACTACGTAGCAACGACGAGTCTGCCTTTATGAACACTACAGGTGCTTCTGGTTTATATAACGCATTTTCGAGCTCTTTATTGTGCTCCGCATAATTCATTCCTATGGCAAATATCTTCATCGGTCTGGCAATAATTTACTTTATAGACATATAGATGTAACTCTCGGCACAATCGAGCCATCCCCTTTGGGAACAACGGTAGGAAGACTCCATTGCAGCTGCAAAAATAGCAAAAAGAATTAAGAATAGAAAATTATAGACAAAAAAAGCACCGCCACCCTCAACGGGCAGCGGAGCCAAAAACTATGTTTAACTAAAAATCCTTTTCTTGAGCAAATGGAAACCTCGCGGTCACCATGTGTCATCCTGTTAAACAATCTGTCAAGTTACCTTAAACTTAATAACTAAAAACCTAAATCTATTACTACTAACCTAAACAATCTAATAATCTTTTTGACGGTGCAAAGATACGGCAAGATTTCCGTGTGCGCAAACAATCCGACCTTAAAATTCAGCAAAACGCCCCATTCTTGACCTATGTCAAAATTCATTTCACCAAAGTCCCCAACAACCTTTCACAGAACGAAAAACAGCTTTTCGTAAAACGAATGACGGTCTTTCACAAAGTAATAGTATATATATTACCGAGTAAAATATATACTATTACTTTATAAAACCTTAGCTTTCGCATCGTAAAAGACAAGCCATTGCAGCACTGAAGTCCTCCTTCACGAGCATAAAACGACATAGCACCGCAATCTATCCGGACTGCAGTGCCATGCTTTTATTCCTCAGAATAACTTTCTCTAAAAAACGAATGGGAGCCTCACGGCTACCATTGTCGCAGTAAAACAATCTTTTACTTTTACCTAAAAATTAACTAAAAACCTAAATCTATTACTACTAACCTAAACAATCTATTAACTTTTACGGGTGCAAAGGTAGATATTTTTCGCCGTGTGCGCAAACAACCTAACAATTTATTAGTAAAAAGTCCGTAATTATTGATTTATGTCAATCAGCAGCAGAAAAACCGCTGTTTCCTTGTGGCTACACATTTTTTTTTGTACTTTTGCCGTAAAGAAACAAGAGCTATGCGCATTCTGATTGTCAACACGAGCGAGCAGACTGGTGGTGCGGCCGTAGCCGCAGGCCGTCTGCGCGAGGCACTGAGCAATAACGGAGTGAAAGCGAAGATGCTGGTGCGCGACAAAGAAACCGACAATCTCTCAGTTGTCGGTCTACGTTGCAAGTGGCTGACAAGGTGGAAGTTCCTATGGGAGCGATGGCGCATCTTCATGCACTTGCACCTCAGCCGGCAACACCTCTTCGACATCGACATCGCCAACACTGGCACCGACATCACTCGGCTGCCCGAGTTTCGTGAAGCCGATGTGATACACCTGCACTGGATCAATCAAGGAATGCTATCGCTCAGTGACATTGCCCGAATCTTAGACTCTGGCAAACCTGTTGTTTGGACCATGCACGACATCTGGCCCGCCGTTGGCATCTGCCACCTCACACTAGGATGCGAATGTTTCAAGTCGGCTTGCAAACAATGCAAATACCTACCCAACGGAGGAAGCACCAACGACCTGGCAGCCAAGACTTGGCACCGAAAGCAACGCCTCTACCAGCAGGGCGATCTCACTTTCGTGGCATGCAGCAAGTGGCTTGCCGGCGAAGCAAAAAAAAGTATGTTGCTGAAAGACAAGACCGTACGTACCATTCCCAATCCTATCGACACACGCATCTTCAAAAAAAACGACAAGCAACGGGCTCGCGAACGGTTAGGCCTACCGCAAGACCGGCGGCTCATACTCTTCGTCTCACAGCGTGTCAACAACGTCAACAAGGGAATGAGCTATCTCATCGAAGCCTGCAATGCAATGCTCGGAAAGCATCCTGAGTTGAAGGAGAAAACCGCCATCGTGGTCCTGGGAGGACATGCCGACGAGCTTGAAGGACAGTTTGCCATACCCCTCTACCCCATCGGCTACGTAAGCGATACCGCTAACATCATTGATGTCTACAATGCCGCCGACGTATTTGTCATGCCGTCGCTATCCGAGAATTTACCCAACACCATCATGGAGGCCATGGCCTGTGGCGTACCCTGTGTAGGGTTCAACATAGGCGGCATACCCGAGGAAATCGATCATCTGCGCAATGGATATATTGCCCGCTATCGCGATGCTGACGACTTGTCGGAAGGAATATTTCATGTGCTCTTCAATGCCGACTACGATGAATTGAGCCATCAGTCCATTGCCAAGGTTCATGCGGCCTACTCCCAACAAAGTGTGGCCCTGCGCTACATCGACATCTATACCGAGGCACTCGCCCGAAAAAACTACAACCTATGATCCGGTTCACCATCATCACCTGCACCTATAATGCCGCCGACACCCTGAAGTGCACTCTCGACAGCGTAGGCCGACAAACCTACGCCTACGTTGAGCATATTATTCAGGATGGAGCATCGAAAGACAATACGCTCGAACTGGCTAAGACTTACCAATACGAGCATCGCGAGCAGGGGAAGCCCCACGACATCAGCATCATTTCTGAACCCGATAATGGTCTCTACGATGCCATGAACCGCGCCATCACACGCGCCACGGGCGATTATGTGCTCTTCCTCAATGCCGGCGACACCTTCCCTTCTGACGACACTCTCGACACCATTGCCGCTACTGTAGGCGAAGAAGAAACGCTACCTGCCGTGCTCTATGGCGACACCGACATCGTGGACGCAGAGGGACGGTTTCTCCGACACCGCCGTCTCTCTCCACCCGACAACCTGTCGTGGAAATCATTTAAGAAGGGTATGCTCGTCTGCCATCAGGCCTTCTATGCCCGCACCGACCTGGCCCGTTCCACGCCCTACAACCTCGGCTACCGATTCTCAGCCGACGTAGACTGGTGCATACGCATCATGCAACGCGCCGCAGAGTTGCACCTCTCCATGCGACGCATCCCTGCCGTCGTAGCCAACTACCTTGACGGCGGACTAACCCGACAGAACCATCGCGCCTCACTCCGCGAGCGCTTCACCGTCATGCGTCACCACTACGGCCTCCCCACAACCCTTGCCATGCATGTCTATTTTATCCTCAGGCAAGTATTCCACCTGTCCTCATGACATTTTCATTGTAACGTTGCCATCAAAATAGCAGAAACTTATGACCGAGAAAGAGAAAATGCTGGCTGGAGAGATTTACTCCGCCACAGACCCAGAGCTGATACGAGAGCTGAACGAGACTCGTGAAGTGATTCATGAGTACAACCTTCTGCGCCCATCGGAGACGACACGAAAGCTGGAGATTCTCAAATCGCTGCTGGGGCATATCGGCGACGATCATATTCTCATCAACCAACCATTCCATTGCGACTACGGCAAGCAGATTCGTGTGGGACGACATTTCTTTGCCAATTTCAACCTCACCATTCTCGACGAGGCGGCGGTCACCATCGGCGATGACTGCTTCATTGGCCCGGACGTAAGCATCTACACCGCCTGCCACAGCACCGACCCCGTGGAACGCAACTCACGACAGGAATGGGCCGAGCCCGTCACCATCGGCAACAATGTGTGGATTGGCGGCAACGTAACCATCCTGCCAGGTGTGACGATTGGCAATAATGTTACTATAGGAGCAGGCTCAGTGGTAACGAAAGACATCCCCGACGGTGTGGTAGCTGCAGGCAACCCCTGCCGCATCATAAAAAGACTTCCCGGGTATACGCTTCAACGCGCTTGAGTTTCTCGCTTAGGGCTGTGGAACCGTCTGTCCCTAAGATATTTTTTTGCAAGATAGGACAACAATAGCGTACCCAAGGCCATCATTGTATATGACAGGGTTCGATTCGTAATGCCATACGACAAGCAAAAACTATTGACAACACGGATGACCAGCATATGCAAGAGGAATATCTCAAAACTAATACCACCCAGCCATAACATGACAGGATGATGAAGCATGCGTGTAAGCAACCCCTTCAGCTTATCTATATCCGCAAAAATCAATATAAATGCCGGCATCACGAACCAATACATGAACGTACAGCTTAGGCGAATTGTTATGGCTTGGCCCACGAAGAACAACGCTGCCAAAACCAATATAATCACTGCCTCTATGATAGTCAGCGTAAACACGTTCTGCTTTTCAAGCCAGTGCTGCAAGTCTCGGCCCCATGAAGAAACATATACCCGATACAACAGTATGCCTATCATGAAATCAAGCGTACGGGTAAGTGGCGAGGCATACAATATGCTATTGACACTTGAAAGGGGAATACTGAAGGCCAACAACAAATATCCCGCCAATATCACGACTCCCAACAATATCAGATATCGTCGGGATAGATTTCTCAGGAAAAGGAACATTGGCTTGAAAACGACATAAAAAAACATCACGTCGCAGAGGAACCACGAAGAGCCATTAGCCACGAAATAGAAAGAGTCATCGGGAATCCAACTCTGTAACAGCAAGACATTGGGTAACAGCCGATACCATTCATAATAGACTCCCAAACGGGCATCGAGCACCACCATTATAATAAATGTCAGCAAGTGCAACGGATAGAATTTCATGAGTTGCCGCTTCACGAACTGCCATGGTTGGAATTGCCCCTGCTCTATTTTCCCCGCATATGCTATGGACAAGACAAATCCGCTCAACATGAAGAAAAACGACACAGCACATTCCCCCCCATAATCAAAGACTTTCCCTATGATATGGGAAAGCACCATGAGCATCACAAATACAAACCGGAGCGATTGAAGCGTCTTTATCATTTTCTGACGTGGGGGACTTACAGTGATTGTTCTGTTTTTTACTATTGAGGAAACACAGATTTCGCGACTTATCATATTAAAAAAACTCAGATTTCACAAATTGTAAAGTAACATCTCTCTTTATCTAATTTGTGAAATCCGAGTTTTCTATTCTTCGTTCCTACGCTTATGAATAGCGAAGGAGTTGTCCCACGCGAGGTTTGGCTTCCTTGTTCATATGGTTGAGGTAGCAGATGCGCTCAACACTCACGCCATACTTTTGGGCAATGCTCTGGAGGGTTTCTCCACTGGCTACCTTATGGTATTGCAAATTCTCATTTTGCAAAGCCTTAGTCTGCGGTGTACTTGCCGAAGCAGTCTGCGATGCGGCATCGCCACGTACCTGCGCCGGGGTATAGCTACCATTGCCTACCTTACCACGCTTGCGGGTTGCCTCAGCTGATTCCGAATCATAGGTGCTACGGCGATAGGTATAGAAGTCGCCTGTCACATCTTGCTTGCGGAAGTCGAAGAGCAATGCGGGGTTAATGGCCACACCACAGAGACGAGTCTCAAAATGGAGGTGCGAACCGGTGCTTCGGCCTGTGTTACCACCAAGACCGATGGGATCACCTGCTTTTACCATCTGGTTCACCGAAACGAGCTGCTTCGACATGTGGGCATAGTAGGTCTCCAAACCATTGCTATGGCGGATGACAACATACTTGCCATAACCGGCTGCCTCATAGCGTACAACGCGAACCTTACCACTGAAGGCTGCACGGATAGTGTCACCAATATAGACTTTTATGTCAAGTCCCTTGTGCTGACGACCCCAACGCGGTCCGAAGTTACTGGTAACGACGCGGCTGGACGTAGGCATGTGATACCCCCGAAGGTCAATCTTATAGTTTGCGGGAATAGAAGAGCCCTTGTAGTGAGCATATCCGTTTTCCCAATTGTTATAGAGGTCATCGGAGAGGCCGATACCCTCTACTTCTTCTTTTTCAATGAGACGGATGGCGCGAATGGAATCGGCCTTGTGAGCCTTGCGGTCAACGGGTGCCTGACGCGCAAGAAGATCCTGTGCCGAAGCGTTCTGCGCTCCAAGCACACACAATGTTGTAATAGCGAATGTCTTTATTATTTTACTAAAAATCATAACCACTTTAAGTTTACGGCAGGCGGAAAGCCCGCTTCCTTGGACTTAAAAAATCCTTTCATTAAACGAGGCTGTTGAACGGTACAAAGGCACAACAATCTCAAAAAACCGCTGCAAAGATAACGAAAATTTCCCGAAAAAAGTACGAGATTAACAGTTTTTTTTCGGGATTTAACATAGTCAAAGGCCATTTTCAACCACTCCATTCTTCCAGCAACCAACTTATATACAGGCTATTAGAGGAACTGACCGTTAATAAAATGCGAAAAATCCGTTTAACATTTATAAAATGTCATTTTAGGGCATTTTTTAACTTATTGCGCCCCAGTCAACCAGATCTTTTTTGAGCTCGCGCATCCGATTCCAGAGCATCCGATGCTGCGGATCGGTGCAGGTTGGGTCGCTGTCAATAATCTTCTGTGCCTCGTCGCGGGCCATCTGCACAATCTGCCCGTCGCGGGCGATGTCGGCAATCTTCAGGTCGAAGGCCATACCACTCTGCTGTGTCCCCTCAAGATCGCCAGGGCCTCGTAGTTTCAGGTCGGCCTCAGCAATATGGAAACCATCGTTGGTATCACACATGATGTCGATGCGCTTGCGCGTCTCAGTAGAAAGTTTATAGTTGGTGACGAGGATGCAGTACGACTGGTCGGCTCCACGTCCCACACGACCTCTGAGCTGATGCAGCTGACTGAGACCGAACCGCTGCGCATCGAGGATGACCATGACCGAAGCGTTAGGCACGTTCACACCCACTTCAATGACCGTCGTGGCTACGAGTATCTGGGTCTCACCACTGACGAACCGCTGCATCTCCTCCTCCTTCTCTTTCGACTTCATTTTACCGTGCACCTTGCTCATGCGCATATCGGGAAACACTTCGCGCAGATGCTCAAAACCTTCCTCAAGATTTTTCAAGTCCATTTTCTCACTTTCCTTGATGAGCGGAAACACAATGTATACCTGCCGTCCTTGCTCTATCTGCTGACGGATACCCTGATAGAGGCTCACCGTCTGCGTGTCGTATTTATGCAGGGTCTGTATGGGTTTCCGTCCTGGCGGCAGTTCATCGATGACACTCACGTCGAGGTCACCGTAGATGGTCATGGCGAGTGTACGGGGGATAGGTGTGGCGGTCATCACAAGCACGTGAGGCGGACGCTCACTCTTATTCCACAGCTTGGCTCGCTGCGCCACTCCGAAACGGTGCTGCTCGTCGACCACCGCCAAACCGAGTCGCTGAAACTGCACGGGGTCTTCGATGACGGCATGGGTGCCTACGAGTATCTGCACCTCTCCCGAGATGAGTCCGCCGAGCACCTCCTGACGCTTTTTTCCTTTCACCACACCCGTGAGCAACTCCACCCGCAAAGGCATCGTACCAAGCAGTTCGCGGATGGTCTGCAGGTGCTGTTCGGCCAGAATCTCCGTAGGAGCCATGATGCAGGCCTGATAGCCGTTGCCGATAGCGAGGAGCATAGCCATGAGCGCCACGAGAGTCTTGCCTGAGCCCACATCGCCCTGCAGCAGGCGGTTCATCTGACGACCCGAGCGCATGTCCTCGCGCAACTCGCGGATGACACGTTTCTGGGCACCTGTCAATGTAAAAGGCAGATGATGATAGTAGAACTCATTGAACACATCGCCCACATGCTCAAAGACATACCCTCGGTACTTACGGCGCTGGTCGCTCGCATACCTTAATATATTGAGCTGCACATAGAATAGCTCCTCGAACTTCAGTCTGACCTGTGCGCGGCTCACCTGCTCGGCATTGCGCGGATAGTGTATCCAGCGTAGCGCATCATCGCGTGAGCAGAGGTGCAGCGGACCAGTGATATAGGGCGGCAACGTCTCGGGCATAGGCGACGGGATTTTATCGAGCAACGCCTTCATGAGCTTCTCCACCGCCCGTGAAGTCATTCCCGACTTTTTCATTTTCTCCGTCGTCACGTAATAGGGCTGCATTCCCATCTCAGAGAGTTGCACGTCCTCGGCCTTCTCTATGTCGGGATGGGCGAACTGATAGCGTCCGTTATAAACCGAGGGCCGTCCGAAGACGATATACTCCGTGTTGGTCTTATAGCTCTTCAGCGCATACTGCACCCCCTGAAACCACACGAGGTCGCACACACCGTGTCCGTCGCTGAAGTGCGCCACGAGGCGTTTCTTGCGCGGTCCCATGTCGAACGTCTCGAACGAGAGTATCTGCCCTTTTATTTGCACAAAAGGCATCTCGCCTACCAGCTCGTCGATGCAGTAGATGCGACTACGGTCGACGTGCTTGTAGGGGTAATACTCCAACAGCTGACCCCACGTCTCAATGCCGAGTTCACGGCTCAGCAGGTCTTTTCTGTGGGGTCCCACTCCTGGGAGATATTTGATGTCTTGCGCAAGGATACCGGTCATTGCTCCATTAAATGTGCATATCTCATTCCCTCTTTCAGTGCGTCCACCACTTCCTCTGGCACAAAGCGGGCGAGCAGGCGGTAACCGAACTCAAACGCGGCGGCAGGTCCCTCGGCGGTGATGATGTTACCATCCTCGGTCACCAGCTCACGAGTGTACTCGGCACCTTCGAGATATTGCTCAAATCCCGGATAGCACGTGGCACGCCGCCCTTCGAGCAGCCCACGCCGCCCAAGCACGAGCGGTGCGGCACAAATAGCACCGATGAGTTTGCCCTCACCAAAATGTCGGTAGAGCACCTCAACCAACTGGTGGTGCTGGTCGAGATTAGCTGCGCCAGGCATACCGCCAGGAAGAATCAGCAAATCGGCATCGCCGAACCACTCTACCGTTTCGAACCACACATCGGCCTTTACCTCCACGCCATGCGCGCTCTCCACGTATTCGCTACCCGTGATGCTCACCGTCACCACCTCCTGACCGCCCCGACGAA
Organism: uncultured Prevotella sp.; assembly: GCA_905234845.1. GTDB lineage: Bacteria > Bacteroidota > Bacteroidia > Bacteroidales > Bacteroidaceae > Prevotella. The sequence continues at coordinate 41,109 of CAJOIW010000025.1, forward strand.
GAATGTCGACCGGCGCCAAAGCCTCAATGTCCTCGAAGCCGTTGGCCAGAAACACATAAATCTTTGCCATAACACATAACTTTTTTTCGTCACTGCAAAAATACAAATAATATTTTGGAAAACCCACCCTTTTGCAAAAAATATTCGTGCCAATAACATCCTACCAACAAATCGATACCACAAAACCAATGCTTTCACAACACGAAAAACAAGCCTTCACGATGCGAACGCTAAGGTTTCACAAAGTAATAGTATATATATTACCAAGTAAAAGTATATATATTACTCAGTAAAAGTATATATATTACCGAGTAAAAGTATATATATTACTTTGTGAAAGATAAGCTTTCGTTTTACGAAGGCTTGCTTTTGGGATCATCATAGATAGTTTTTTACTATTAAACGCATATCTTTCAACATTTTTTCGTACTTTTGCCGACGATAAAACAAGAAAAAACACATGACACAAAAGAAACTCCGCTTTGCGCTGTTCGGAAAAGAATACCCGACTGAGAAACAGGCGGGCATCGGCAGGGTGCTCCAAAGCCTGCAAGAGAAGGGGGCTGACATCTGGATAGACAGCCCATTCGCCGACTTCATAGAGCAAGAGGGACTGGTCGGAGACATCGCCTTCAATCGCTTTGAGGGCTACGACTTCGAGGCCGACTTCGCCATCTCGATAGGCGGTGACGGAACTTTCCTGAAGACTGCCAGTCGTGCAGCCGGAAAACAGATTCCTCTCTTCGGCGTAAACATGGGACGCTTGGGATTCCTTGCCGACGTGCAACCCACAGAAATAGAAGCAAGCCTCGATGCCGTTTACAGCGGCGCATACGAACTGGCCCACCACTCCATGATACAAGTGGAGTCGGAGGGTGAGCCGATTACAGAATACCCCTACGCACTCAACGACATAGCCGTGCTGAAACGCGACTCGGCCTCGATGATCAGCATCCGTACCGAGGTGAGCGGTGAGTATCTGGCCACCTATCAGGCCGATGGTCTCATCGTCTCCACACCGACAGGCTCCACCGCCTACTCGCTCTCCAACGGTGGACCCATCATCGTGCCGCAGACAGGCACCATCTGTCTCACACCCGTAGCGCCCCACTCACTCAACATACGCCCCATCGTGCTGCCCGACAACGTAGAGGTGAGACTCAGCGTGGCATCACGGTCGCACAATTTCCTCGTGGCCATAGACGGACGAAGCGAGAAACTGGCACAAGGCACATCGATTGTTATCAGAAAGGCACCCTTCTGCACTCAGATTGTAAAACATGGCGGAAGACAATATTTCTCCACGCTACGCGAGAAAATGATGTGGGGAAAAGACGAGAGAGAATTATGAATATCTTTCATACACCTAAGTTCAAATACACAGCCCGCGCCATCATGCGGTGGCTCTGGCGGGCATGGCGCGGCAACCGTCTGCAGGCCATCATCAACGCAGGCCTCGGACTCATCGAGGTGGGTATCTCGCTGACGCAAGTATGGGCCGTGAAACGCGCCATCGACATTGCCGCAGGAACCATAGAGGGAAACCTCTACTGGGCAGTGGGCATCATGGGACTGCTCATCCTGGCGATGTTCGGCGTGCGCATCGCCTCCATCTGGGTGAAGAACATTCTCGGCATACGGGCACAGAACCGGATGCAGCAACAACTGCTCGACCGCATTCTGCGCTCTGAGTGGCACGGCAAAGAGGCACGCCACTCGGGCGATGTCATCAACCGGCTAGGGCGCGACGTGGAGCATGTGGTCACCTTCCTCACCGAGACCCTGCCCAGCACACTCTCCACACTGGCCATGTTCATCGGAGCCTTCTGCTACCTCGCCTCGATGGACTGGCGCCTCGCACTCGTCATCACCGCCATGATACCCATCTTCCTTGCCTTCAGCAAAGTCTATATGGGACGGATGCGACAGCTCACCCGAAAGGTGCGCGACAGCAACTCAAAAGTACAGAGCCTATTGCAGGAGACAGTGCAAAACCGAATGCTCATCAAGACCCTCGAGGGTGACAGCGAGATGGTGGGCCGGCTCGAGGAGACACAGAGCGAGCTGCGGCAGAACGTGGTGCGCCGCACACAGTTCTCCGTGTTCAGTAACTTCATCCTCAACTTCGGTTTTTCCTTAGGCTACCTCGTAGCCTTCCTCTGGGCAGCCCTGCGCATGTCGGCATCGACACTCACCTTCGGTGGCATGACCGCCTTCCTGCAACTTGTCAACCGCGTGCAGGGACCGGCACGCAACCTCTCACAGCTCATCCCAGCCTTCGTCACCGTGTTTACCTCGGCTGAGCGACTCATGGAGCTTGAGGAGAATCCGCTTGAGAAACAGGGCAATCCCATACGCGTGAAAGAGCCGTGCGGACTGCGCCTCAGCAATGTCAGCTTCGCCTACCCCGACGAGCCCGAGGACAATGTCATCAACAACCTCTCGTTCGACTTCCGCCCTGGCACCTGCACAGCTGTCGTCGGAGAGACCGGAGCAGGAAAGACCACGCTCATCCGCCTGCTCCTCGCCCTGCTGCAACCCACCAAGGGCAATATCGAAATCTATAGCCAACAACCCAACCCCTCCCCATCCCTCCCCGAAGGAGAGGGAGTCGCGAGCAGGCGGGTTTCCGGGAGGTCAGGAGGGGTTACCCCCCTCCACCGCTGCAACTTCGTCTACGTGCCACAGGGCAACACCCTCATGAGCGGCACCATTCGCGACAACCTGAAACTCGGAAAACTGAATGCCTCTGACGAGGAGATGATGGCAGCACTCCATGCCAGCTGTGCCGACTTCGTCGAAGAACTGCCTGGCGGACTCGACACCATCTGCGCAGAACAAGGCGGCGGACTCAGCGAAGGACAATGTCAGCGCATCGCCATCGCACGCGCACTGCTCCGCAACCGTAACATCATGATTTTCGACGAGGCCACCTCAGCCCTCGACCCCGACACAGAGCGGCAGCTGCTCCAAAACATCCTCGCCACGCGCAAGAAGACCATCATCTTCATCACCCACCGCCTTGCCGTCCTCGACTTCTGCGACCAAACCCTCAGAATGGAAAAGGGGCAAGGTCTCAAAATAACAACTTAATATGAAACAAATTCTATTTCTTACAACATTTTTTACCTGCTTGGCATCGGTGGCGTTGGCGCAGGATGCCGATGAGAAGTATGCCACGGAATTATTAAAGGCGGGCACGGAGGCTCCCGACTTCACACTGAAGACGGCCGATGGGACAGAGGTGTCGCTGAGCGACTTTAGGGGGATGCTTGTGGTGCTCGACTTCTGGGCTTCATGGTGTCCCGACTGTCGCAAGGACATTCCTGAAATGAGACGACTGCACGAAAAGTATGGCGACAAGGTGGCTTTTGTGAGTGTGTCGTTCGACACGGACAAAGCGAAATGGACAAAGTGTATTGAAGACCACGAAATGGTTTGGACTCATGTTAGTCCGTTGGCAAAATGGAAAGAGACCGAGGTTTCGAAAGCCTATCATGTGAACTGGATTCCCTCAATGTACGTCATCGATGCAGAAGGCCGCATCGTACTCGGCACGGTGATGATAGAGAAAGTGGAAAAGAGGTTAAAGGAGTTCATAGTTCATAGTCCATAGTCTGACTGCTATGTTGGGTGATGAACTATGGACTATAAACTATGAACTAAAAAAACGGCTTGCCGTTTTTTTTATAGACTGATAATTACTCAGCTACGAGCGTAAAGCGCTTGAAATCGACAATCTTCAGCTCCTTGTTCTGCTGGGCGAGCCACTGCGATACAGTAGCCTTGTCGCCGTCGCCGAACTGGAACTCCTGATCAACGAGGCAGTTCTCTTTCAAGAACTTCTGTACGCGACCCTTGGCGATGTTCTCGATCATCTGAGCGGGCAGGTTGGCAGCCTTCTCGGCAGCAGCCTTCTCTTTCAGTGCGCGAGCTTCGTCGGCCTGCTCCTGAGTGAGCCAACCCTTCTTCATGTTCGACTCGATATGGTCTTCGCTGTCGACAAGGTTCGGGTTGATGCCGGCCTTCTTCAGTACGGAGTCAACGTATTTCTCAATCTGCTCGAGCTTGGTCTTCTCAACGGCGGTCTTGTACTCCTCGTCGAGAACAGCCTGCGGAACGCTCTCTGCATTGAGGGCTACGGGCTTCATGGCAGCCACCTGCATGGCCAGCTTGTGACCTGCCTCGGGGGCATTGAGGTTGGTCTGAACCATCGTGGTAAGCGTATGCTTGCCCATGTGGTCGTAAACCTCGATGTTGTCGCCTTCAAGGGTGAGGTAGCCGTCGAGCTCCATCTTCTCACCAGTGATACCAGAGCGCTGTGTAACAGCATCCTGTACTTTCTGGCCATCGGCCAGGGTGAGTTCCTTCACTTCGTCGAGAGTCTTGCAACGAGCTGCGATGGCAGCGTCGAGGATGCTCTGAGTGAGTGCGATGAAGTCGGCACCATTGGCCACGAAGTCGGTCTCGCACTTCAGAGCGATTGTTGCGGCAAATCCTTCAACAGCCTTTACGAGTACGCAACCATTTGATGTCTCGCGGTCGCTGCGCTTGGCGGCGATGGCCAGACCACGCTCACGGAGCAGTTCCTTTGCTTTGTCAAAGTCACCATCAGCTTCAGTGAGTGCTTTCTTCACATCGGCCAGACCAGCACCGGTCATTGCGCGAAGTTTCTTGATATCGTCTATTGTAATAGCCATAATACTTTTAAAAATCTTTGTTGGTTATTGATAATTGATACTTATTCAGCTGCGGGAGTCTCTTCTTCCTTAGCCTCTTCTACGGGAGCTTCCTCTGCTTTGGGCTCTTCAGCAACTTCTTCAGCAACGGGCTCTTCGGCTACGGGAGCTTCCTCTGCCTTAGCCTCTTCTACGACAGGAGCCTCTTCAGCCTTAGGAGCTTCCTTGCGAGCCTTGCGGGTACGCTTGGGCTTTGCGTCGGCCACTTCTTCAGCCTGCTCGGCTGCGGCTTTCTCATCGGCACGCTCGGCTGCACGCTCTGCAAGTCCTTCAGCGATAGCCTCACAGCAAGCGGTGAGCACTACGTCGATAGAGTCTTTGGCATCGTCGTTAGCGGGAATCACGAAGTCGATGTTCTTCGGGTCGGAGTTGGTATCAACCATGGCAAACACGGGGATACCCAGACGGTTAGCCTCGCGGATGGCAATGTTCTCCTTGATGACATCAATCACGAAGAGTGCGCTGGGCAGACGGGTCAGGTCGGCGATAGAACCGAGGTTCTTCTCGAGCTTTGCACGCTGACGGGTGATTTGCAGCAGCTCACGCTTTGAAAGGTTGGCAAAGGTACCGTCGGACATGAGTTTGTCGATGTTCGTCATTTTCTTCACAGCCTTGCGGATGGTTGGGAAGTTGGTGAGCATACCGCCCGGCCAACGCTCTGTCACGTAAGGCATGTTAACGCTCGTTGCCTTCTCGGCTACGATTTCCTTAGCTTGTTTTTTAGTAGCGACGAACAGGATTCTCTTACCTGTCTTGGCAATCTGCTTGAGTGCGGCTGCAGCCTCGTCAATCTTGGCTACGGTTTTGTGCAAATCGATGATGTGAATACCATTGCGCTCCATGAAGATGTAGGGAGCCATTGCGGGATTCCACTTGCGCTTGAGGTGACCGAAGTGGCAACCTGCTTGCAATAATTGGTCAAAATTTGTTCTTGACATTGTTTTTACTTTTTTAAATTGTTGTTTACTTTCCTTTTAATCTTGTTAGATCAGCCGATGGGTAATTGGTATTTACAATTTGACAATTTACGATTACAATTAATTTGTCAATTTTTGCTGTTTACCAAGTCTCACCGGTTTAGATACTAAACTGTTCAGTTTATTCAACCACAATTATCCAATTTTACAATTCCCCGATAATTAGTCAAATTGTAAATTGTCAAATTGTAAATCAAATTAACGCTTACTGAACTGGAAGCGACGGCGTGCCTTGGGCTGACCTGGTTTCTTGCGCTCTACGACGCGTGCGTCACGAGTGAGGAATCCTTGCGACTTCAGGGCTTTCTTGTCTTCAGCATTAACCTTGACGAGTGCGCGGGCGATGGCCATGCGGAGAGCCTGGCTTTGTCCGGTGAAGCCTCCGCCAAAGATGTTGGCCTTGATGTCGTATTTCTCAACTACGTCAAGCTGTGTGAGTGGCTGTTTTACCACAAACTGCAGAATGGCAGAGGGGAAATACTCTGTGAGGTCTTTCTTGTTGATGATGATCTTGCCGGTACCTTCTGTGAGGTAAACGCGAGCTACTGAGCTCTTGCGACGGCCGATTGCATTTATTTGTTCCATCGTTATTTCTTATTTATACTGGTTAATATCAATTGCTTTTGGCTTCTGTGCCTCGTGGGGATGCTCTGCGCCCTCATAAACATAAAGATTATCCAAGAGATGCCGACCGAGACGGCCTTTAGGGAGCATACCTTTCACGGCGTGGCGGATGATGCGCTCGGTGCCGTATTTGGTCTTACGGAGCTCTGCGGGAGTGCTGAAGCGCTGACCGCCGGGATAACCAGTATAACGCGTATATTGCTTATCGGTTTCTTTCTTGCCGGTGAAAATCACTTTCTCGGCATTGACGATGATAACGTTGTCTCCACAGTCCACGTGGGGCGTGAAGTTGGGTTTGTACTTTCCGCGGATGAGCTTGGCTACTTTTGAACAAAGACGACCAACAACCTGGTCAGTGGCGTCGACAACGACCCATTCTTTGTTCACCGTTTCACGATTGGCGGAAATGGTCTTGTAACTTAAAGTGTTCATTTTACGTTAAAAATTTTACTACTAAAAAACATTTTCCTTTTTATCTCTTCCCCAGCAGTACACACAAAAGAACAAGCAAGCGAGCTTGCTGCTCTCGCCTACAGTCTGCGAAGGGTTGTACGGTCGATTCACTAACCACGGTGCCCGGCCAAAAGCAACGCTATTAACACTACCGCACAGGGGACTCTAAGGGCATCCCCTAATAATAATCGGACTGCAAAGGTACTACTTTTTCTCCTTTACAGTCCGATTTGCAATTAGCAAAACCCTGTTTGTTAATATTTTTTAACTCGGTTTATGTTTTTTTATTCCGAAAGTGGGAAGAGTCCATAGAGTTTTGCGTCAATCATGTCGGTGATTTTCTGGAAGTCATGCGGATCGCTCTCAAACTTCGTGGTGTCACCATCGACAATAATGAGGTTACCTTTGTAGCCAGCTATCCACTCCTCGTAACGGTCGTTAAGACCCTGCAGGTAGTCGATGCGTATGGACTGCTCGTATTCGCGTCCACGCTTGGCTATCTGTGCAATGAGGTTGGGTATGGTGGAGCGGATATAAATCATGAGCTCGGGCAGTTTGACAAGCGACATCATTAGGTCGAAGAGATCGGAGTAGTTGTCAAAGTCGCGGTCGCTCATCAGTCCCTGACCATGCAGGTTCGGTGCGAAGATGCGTGCATCCTCGAAAATGGTGCGGTCCTGTATGATGGTGTCTTTGCACTTTGATATTTCCACCACTTCCTTGAAACGCTTGTTAAGGAAATAGACTTGTAGGTTGAACGACCAGCGTTTCATGTCGGCGTAGAAGTCGGACAGGTAGGGATTGTTGTCCACTGGCTCGAAGCGTGGGGTCCAGCCATATCGTTTGGCGAGCATTTTGGTGAGCGTTGTCTTTCCGCTTCCGATGTTTCCGGCTATTGCGATGTGCATGATTGAAGAGTTGAAAGGTTAATAGGTTGAATTGTTATGAGAAGAGTCCGAAGAGCTGTGCGTCTATCTTGTCGATAATCGTGGCGAAATCGCGGGGGTTGTACTGGAAGTCAAGCTTATCGACATCAATGACGAGCAATCGGCCTTTGTATTTGTTGAAGATGAAATCCTCGTAGCGTTCATTGAGGTTGGTGAGGTATTCGAGCGGTATGCTCTGCTCATAGCTGCGCCCGCGCTTTTGGATATTCTCCACGAGGTGGGGCACGCTGGCGCGGAGGTAAATCATGAGGTCGGGCTCTTTTACGATGGTGGTCATCTGCTCGAAGAGTTCCATGTAGGTGTCGAAGTCACGGTCGGAGAGGTGGCCCATGGCCTTGTTGTTGGCGGTGAAGACATAGACACCCTCGTAGATGGTGCGGTCTTGTATGACGGTTTCTTTCGACTTGGCAATGTCGAGCAGGTCCTTGAAACGTTGCTTGAGAAAATAGACTTCAAGGTTGAAAGTCCAACGCTTAATGTCCTTATAGTAGTCTTCAAGATAGGGATTGAATTCTACGGCCTCGAAGCGCGGCGTCCACCCGTAGTGCTTGGCCAACATGTTGGTCAAGGTGGTTTTGCCGCTTCCCATGTTTCCTGCTATTCCTATATGCACGACTTCTTGACAGATGTTAAGGTTGAAATGTTCAAAAGTGTAGGCAAAGTTACGAAATGTTTTGCGTTTTCGCAAGGTTTTTACATTAAAATTCGTAAATTGTTTTGTTTTCTACGAAAGAAAGCGTATTTTTGCACGACTTTTCAAGCGACGTTTTTTCATGGAGTCACTGAAAGAAAAGACAGCCCGGGGGTTGTTCTGGGGTGGCATGAACAATGTGGTGATGCAGGCCATCGGCTTGGTGTTCGGCATCTTACTTGGGCGACTGCTCTCGCCCGAGGATTTTGGCATGGTGGCTATGATCACCATCTTCACGCTTGTGGCCACGGCATTGCAGAACAGCGGATTCATCACGGCCATTGCCAATCTGAAAGAGCCGACAGCCCGCGACTACAATTCTGTTTTCTGGTTCAACATCATCGTAGGTAGCGGCCTCTACGTGCTGTTGTTTTTCGCGGCTCCGCTCATTGCCCGCTACTATCACACGCCCGACCTCGTCTCTCTGTCGCGCTATGCCTTCCTGAGTATCATCTTTGCCAGTCTCTGCACAGCACAGTCGGCCTATCTGTTCAAGAACATGATGGTGAAACAGCGTGCCAAGTCGAACATTGCCGCCGTGGTGGTCTCCAACATCGTGGGGGTGGTGATGGCGTGGCGCGGCATGGCCTACTGGTCTATTGCCACTCAGCCCATTGTCTTCAACATTGTCACCGCTCTATTCTACTGGCACTACTCGCCCTGGCGGCCCACATGGAACATCGACTTCGGTCCCGTGCGCCGTATGTTCCGTTTTAGCTGCAAGATGCTGGCCACCATGATTCTGACCCATGTGAACAACAACATCCTGAACATACTCCTTGGCCGCTACTACACAGCTCACGACACGGGCAACTACAATCAGGCCCACCAGTGGAACACGAAGTGCACGTCGGTCGTACAGGGCATGGTCGACGCGGTGGCACAGCCCGTCATGGTCGACCTGCGTGGCGACTCCACTCGCCAACTCGAGGCGCTGCGCAAGCTGGTACGTTTCACGGCGTTCCTCTCGTTTCCTCTCCTGCTGGGCTTCGGCCTCGTGGCCAAAGAGTTCATCGTGCTGGCCGTCACCGAGAAATGGCTCTTCAGCGCCGGCCTCATCCAGATTCTTTGTCTGGCCGGAGCCGTGCTGCCACTGTGCTCGCTACTGTCGAACCTCATCGTTAGCCACGGACTCTCCGGACTCTACCTGCGCTGCACGCTCGGCCTGAGCCTGTTGCAGATACTCACCATGGTACTTATCTGGCCATATGGCATCCGCACAATGGTCTGCATCTATACCTTTATAAATATAATGTGGCTTCTCGTATGGCATTTCTTCGTGCGCCGGCTCATCGGCTACCGCCTGCGCCACTTCCTGCTCGACGTGCTGCCCTTTGCCCTGACCGCCCTTGCCGTGATGACTGCCGTGCATTTCCTCACCCAGTCCATCGTCAACCTCTGGCTGCTGCTCACCGTACGCATCGTCTTGGCCGCCACACTTTACTATGCCGTCATGCGCCTTTCCGGCGCACAGATTCTACGCGAGAGCATGGCCTTCCTGAAAGGAAAAATTTTAAGTTAAATTTTAACATTCCCGACTGTCACTTTTTCACAAACTACGCGCGTGAGACATATATCTTTCGCAAGACGAGGGAACTTTTCACTTCCCTCTTTTCACTTCTCACGTCTGAGACATATACCTTTCACCTTGTAAAAGGCCGTCTTTCACACTCCGAAAGACGGTCTTTCGCAACCCGAAAGCTTAGCGTTCGCAAACGAAACATATACGTTTCGCCACAGGGTTTATAAGCCTTACAGGTGTAACGAGAATTATAACTCTCATTTCCAGCGAGTTAGAAAAAACCTCTCATTTTCGCATAATTCCCTGCGACCGAGAACTTTTTCTCAAAATAACGCAAAAACAAGCCCACCTTCAAAACCCGAATGTTCATTTCCGACACTTCATCCCCAGCAAATGTTAAAATGCCACCAAACAAATTTTCTTCCCGCTTTTTTGCATTTTTTCGCCAAACAACACACGGAGTTACGAAAAAAACTGTATATTTGCACGCTATAAGAAGAGAAACACTGATGGCGAAAAATCCGAAACTCGAACAATTCAAGCAACAGCAGCTGCGGGCTTGCCAGCTGAAACAGCTGAGCATTCTCGAAGAAATCGACCGCATCTGCCGCAAGCATCGTATAGAATACTGGCTCGACGGCGGCACGTTGCTCGGTGCCGTGCGCCACGGGGGATTCATCCCCTGGGACGACGATATCGACATTGCCATGACCCTCTACGACCTGCGTAGATTTAAGGAGGTGGCACGCAAAGAACTGCCCGAGGGACTCGTCTTGCAGACTCCCGAGGATGGTCCCACGAAAGAGCCCATCACAAAGGTGCGCGACCTCAACTCGTTTTTCGTGGAGCCGGGCGACGATTTCTCCGCCGACTACGAGAAGGGCATCTTCGTCGACATCTTCCCGTTCATCCCCTACCCCAATGTGTCGCGTAAGTTTGCCAAACGCTTCGGACTGATGCTCTCTAAGAGCTATTCCATCCTCCACAAGCCCCATCGCTACTCGTGGCGGGCCACGGCGGAACTGTTCTGGTTCGGAGCAAAATATTGCATCGCGCGTATCGCGTGGGCCATCGCCTTCGCCGTGAAGAAGAAAGGAACGTACTACTCCAACATCCTCACCAACAACGGCTATGGTATCATGCACAAGAAAGAGTGGCTGTTCCCTCTCTCCACCATCGAGTTTGAGGGAAAGAAATTCTCGGCACCCTACTATCCGCAGGGCTATCTCGAAGAACTCTTTAAAGACTACATGCAGATTCCACCCGAGGACAAACGGAAGATTCATGCCGTGTTCATATGCGCCTCGCTAATGAAGGATGAAAATGAAGAATGAACAAAAGATAATGAAAAAGGCTTCCTCTCCTTCGGGACCGACTGGGGAGGGGGCCTCGGAAGTAGGTGTGCTCCTCATCTTCTTCAATCGCCCCGACCGTTTCCGCGAGGTGTTCGAGGAAGTCAGGAAAGCTCGTCCCGACCGGCTGTTCCTCTATCAGGACGGCCCGCGTGGCGAGCACGACATGGAAGGCATCAAAGCCTGCCGCGAGATTGCCGAGCAGATAGACTGGCCGTGCCACGTGGAGCGATTCTATCAAGAGCACAACGTCGGCTGCGACCCCTCGGAGTTCATCGCGCAGAAATGGGCTTTTTCGTTTGTCGACCGTTGCATCGTGCTCGAAGACGACGACGTGCCCACGCAGTCGTTCTTCCGCTTCTGCCAGGAATTGCTCGACCGCTATGCCGATGACGAGCGCATTACCATGATAGCCGGATTCAACAGCGACGAGGTGACCCCCGACGCTGATGCCGACTATTTCCTCACCTCCGTGTTCAGCATCTGGGGATGGGCGTCATGGCGGCGCGTCATTGACCAATGGGACGAACATTATACCTGGCTCGACGACCCCGAAAAGGTTAGCCACATTGAGCGACTCATGGCCTCAGGAACGCTGCGACGCGATTTCCTGCGGATGTGCCGCGACCATTGCGCCAGCGGAAAAGCTTACTATGAGACCATTTTCTGGAGTCACATGATTCTCTCTGGAGGTTTGGCCATCATGCCCGCAAAGAATCAGATTAACAACCGCGGCCTCAGCGATGACTCCACCCACTACAGCGGCTCACTTGCCACCACTCCGCGCCGCCTGCGCCGACAGTTCACCATGCAACGACATGAACTTACCTTCCCCCTGCGCCATCCCGTGGAGCTCACGGAGAACGAGGCTTTCCGCAAACGCGTCTATCTGCGCAACGCATGGAACAACCCCTGGCGCAAGGTGCAATACAGTGTCGAAGAGTTATGGCTCAACCTCATCCACGGCAACTTCGCCGCTATCGGCAAGGCCATCGGCAAACGGTTCGCCAAATGGACAGGCAAAAACAAACACCAATGAAAAAAGCCGCACTCTTCCTTGTTGCGATACTAATCGCAACCGCTGCCGGCGCTACCGACAGGAAAATAAAAATCACCAAGCGCTATCTCAACTATCCCATCTCGCATAGTGTCGACCGCAAATGGATGACACTCTCCATTGGCGGAAAACAGGTGTGCCGCTCGGTCATCCGACTGACCAGCGGGCAGCCCGATTATTGGGTGTTCGAGGATGTCAGCGCATGGAAAGGAAAAACTCTCACCCTCTCGTTCGATGGCGATGAGTCTGCACTGGCAAAGGTTTTTCAGGCCGACACCATCATGGACGAGTCGGAGATCTACCACGAGAAATATCGTCCGCAATACCACTTCACCACGCGACGCGGATGGATCAACGACCCCAACGGACTGGTCTATCATAAAGGCAAGTACCACATGTTCTACCAGCACAATCCCTACGAGCGCGAATGGGAGAACATGCACTGGGCGCATGCCGTGTCGACCGACTTGTTGCACTGGCAGGAACAGCCCCTCGCACTTCATCCCGATACCATCGGTACCATCTTCTCCGGCTCTGCCGTGTCCGTCGGCGACACGCTCTATGCCTTCTACACCGCCGACAAGCCCGAATACGAACGGCAGTGCATGGCATGGAGCACCGACGAAGGCCTTTCGTGGACGAAATACAACGGCAACCCCATCATCGACTCGCACGAGAAATGGCAGAGCCATGACACCCGAGACCCGAAAGTATTTCAATATGGACAACACTGGGTGATGGTGCTCAACGAGCGCGACGGCCATACCATCTACAACTCCACCGACCTCAAGACATGGACACCCACCTCGCACATCACAGGATTCTGGGAATGCCCCGAGTTGTTTAAAATCAACAATTATTGGGTCATGTGGGGCGCATCGGGCACCTATATGATCGGCACGTTCGACGGCAAGACCTTCACACCGCTTGGCCCGAAACAGTGCAACGTGGGCGGCTCGGCCTATGCGGCGCAATGCTTCAACAACATTCCCGCCACCGACGGACGCGTCATCAAGATGGCATGGGGGCGCATCTCGTTCGACGACATGCCCTTCAACGGCTGTATGCTACTGCCGCAGGAACAAGTGCTCGTGAACACATCACAAGGTCTGCGGCTCTACAGCCGACCCGTCGCCGAGACCGAGCAACTGTTTGAGAAAGCCTATGAGGGCCACGACCTCAGTCAGACCGAGGCCAACAGAGCTCTGCAAGCCTACAACGGCAACGACTGTCTGCGCATACGGCTTACCCTCATGCTTACCTATGCCACCGATGCCGGACTGAGCTATCAAGGGCAGCGCCTGCTCGACTACGACATGAACGGCAACCGTCTGAACGGACAGTTCTTCACCCCCGACGAGCCTGGCTCAATGGAGCTCACCGCCGACATCTACATCGACCGCGCCGTTGTCGAGGGCTTCATCAACGACGGAGCCTATAGCTACAGCATGAAGCGCGACGTAAAGAGCACCTCCCAAGAAGGCTACACCCTCTTCGGCAATCAGTTGAAAATCAAAAAACTCGAAGTCTTTACCGCCAAGTCAATCTGGTAAAGTCATCATCTTTCTATGCTGCCATATCTCAACAGAGTTAATAATATTCTGCCAGAGTATATAGCAACCCGGTCCTACTGACGACAACGGATTCAGATAGGTATAGGCAATCCAGATGGCAAACGCCGTGTTCTTCTGTCCGAGTGCCTGTCCGGCCTCTACCGTACGGCCGAAGTAGTGACCGATGAACCTGCCCACCGCAAACTGAACGACACACAGCACCATGCCCAGCAAGGCTATCGCCAACAGAAACCATGCGGTAGTATCAGCATGACAGATGTTGCGCACCGTAGTGCCCGTGACAATCGTCAGCGATGCCGCCCAGAGGTAATACGACAAGTCTTTCACCCCGATGATGCGACGATGCAGACCTTTCATCCAGTGCTTCACCACGTAGGCCAACGCCATCGGCACAAGCAGCACCAGACAAACCTCGCGCAATATCTTCAGAAAAGCATCCATGAAACTGATGTTGGCAGCCTTGTCGATCATCGGGAAGCAGACGGGGATGAGCAGAGCGGTAATCATGTTGGAGAGGAACGTGTAGGTAGTCATCTCCTCCAGCGACCCGCCGAGTTTCTGCGTCACCACAGCGGCAGCTGCCGCACACGGACCGATGATGCACGTCAGCAGGGCTTCCATCAGAATGAGGCTATGCCCCTGCAACCTGAAGCCAAGCACCAGCCCCACCGCAATCATCACAAACAGCACCTGAAAAACCCCTACCCACAAATGCCAGCCCACAGGACGCATCTTATGGAAGTCCACCTTACAGAAGGTCACAAACAGAATGCCGAACATGAACACAGGGAAGATGGCCTCTATGACAGGGTCGAAAAACGCCGCTGCCTCGTCCAGCGCAGGCGTGTAGGCAAAGAGCAGATACACCAGCGTACCCGCTCCCATCGCCACCGGCAACGTCCAGTCCTTCAGAAATCGTACCACGTCTGTCATTCCGCACTTTTCCCTTTTCCGCCTGCAAAATTACAAAAAATGGAGTTGTCTGCAACCCCATTCTTGAAAATAATTCATTGTCCTACAAATGATATTTCACAAACATTCAAAACAACATTAAATAAAAACACTTAATTCTTCTGAATTTCAAAATATTTTACACGCTTTCTTGCGAAATTCAAAATAATTTATTACTTTTGCAAGCAGAATGAGAATTGTATCACATAGAAAGCTGGTGGAGTTCTACCAACAAAAGGGACATAGCGACGCAAAAGCTGCGTTGGAGCGATGGTACGACATCGCCAATCAGGCCGAGTGGCACAACCTTTCCGACATCAAAGTAGACTTCCCCGCAACCGATTATGTTGGAAATCAACACTATGTGTTTAATATTCGAGGGAACAAATACCGCCTCATCGTGGTAGTGAAATTCACCATTGGCCATATTTTCATCCGATTTGTCGGAACCCATGCCGAGTATGACAAAATAAACAGTTCAACAATATAGGAGGAAGGAAAAATGAACACCGTAACACAAGCACAATATGAATTTGCTCTTCGGCGGATAGAAGAATTGCTGCCGCTGGTAGACGACAGCATGCCAGCTAACGATCGTCACGCGGTGGAGCTGACACTGATGTCCGACATTGTCATCGCCTACGAGAAGGAGCACTTCCCTATCGGAAAGCCTACCGTATCGGAGTTGATAGAATTATCGCTTGCCGAGAAGAAGATGACTCAAAGGCAGCTGGCTCTGGAAGTTGGCGTGAGTCCGTCGCGCATTAGCGACTATGTGTCCGGGCGTGCCGAGCCGACCCTAAAAGTGGCACGCCAATTGTGCCGAGCATTAAACATCGCGCCTGCCGCCATGCTGGGATGCTGACCTTTGCGGCATTACAAAAATAACGTAACATGCCATGTCCCACATTCGGACGATAGAGAATTCCTGTAATTTAGTTTTTCCAATATGACGAACATTCAACAACCAAATACTTTTCCCGATCTGATGGCGGGAAAGAAAATGATGTATGTGCATGGGTTCGGGTCGTCGGCGCAGACGGCTACGGTGGGGCGCATCAGGCAGACATTCCCGAACGCGGAGGTCGTGGCCTACGACATGCCCATAGAGCCGCACGACGCCATCGCACTACTGAAGGCGAAATGCGAGGAGGACCGCCCCGACCTCATCATCGGCACGTCGATGGGCGGCATGTATGCCGAGCAACTCTATGGCTTCGACCGTATCTTGGTCAATCCGGCTCTGCAGATTGCCGACACTATGCAGGCGCATGGGCTGACCGGAAAGCAGACTTTCTTCAATCCGCGACAAGACGGAGTGCAGGAGTTTTATGTGGACAAGCCTCTCGTGAAGCGCTATCGCGAGGTGAGCGAGCAACGGTTCAACGGAGTCGACGAGCAGGAACGGAAGCGCGTGTGGGGACTCTTCGGCGACCGCGACGACCTTGTCCATACCTACGATCTGTTTCTTGAGCACTATCCGCAGGCCATTCGCTTCCACGGTGAACACCGCATCAGCGAGTCGGCTTTCTATCACGCCATCGTGCCCGTTGTGCGCTGGATCGACGACCGTCAGCAACAGCGCGAGCGCGAGATAGTGTATATCGCCTATGAGACCATGCGCGACAGCTACGGCAAGGCCGCATCATCGCTGCGCAAGGCTTTCCAAATGCTCATTGAGCGCTATCAGGTCTACCTCGTCTGCCCGACACCATCGACCCATCCCGCCCTCGCACCGGAGATGCATGCGTGGATTCTCGACCAGCTCGACGCGCCGGCCCACGACCATATCGTATTCACCAACCGCCGCGACCTGCTCTACGGCGACTACCTCATCGGCACCGCCCACGATAAAGCGTTCACGGGCACCCTGCTCGAATATGGCTCCGACGAGATGAAGACCTGGGAGCACATCATCACCTTCTTCAACCGGATATAACCCACAAAGGCTGACCCCAAAAAGGTCAGCCTTTTTTCACATTTTTAAGTTAATTCGCCAGTGCCGTTTTGCGCTGAGAATGAGAAATTCTCCACGAGCATGCCCTTCCGTCACAAAAACACCCGTTTTTTCTCGATTTTGCTAACTCGCTGGCAGCCAGTCCAGTAGGTTGCATAACGCGGTACGCCACGTCCCTACATACTTCCGAAAGATATGCCTTTCGCTTGCGAAAGCTAAGCTTTCACCCTCCGAAAGACCGTCTTTCGTACTTCAAAACCTTGTCTTTCGCAACCCGAAACATATACCTTTCGGAAATGCTCAATGAAAAATGATACGTGAAAAGTTAATGAAAGAGTGGTAAACAGCCGTTTTTCTGACTTTCCAACGCAAAAAATCGGGCCAAAGTTTTAACACTTCGCCCGATTTTAGTTCACAAATTGAACAAAAAAAACTATCTCGTAATGCTTTCTATAAACCAGGGCGCTTCATGCGCAGATGAAGCTGATAAAGGGCAGGGAGGAAGATGCAGAGAGAGAACACCACATAGAGCAGCTCGCGGCGCACATCACCGCCGCAGAGGTCGATGAGGTCGGCGTCGGTCATTCCCGGCATGAGCATACAGACCACGTAGGCAATGGTGTTGTTCACCCAATGGAACACGATGCCGGGCACGATGCTGCCTGTGCGCCAATACATCCAGCCCAGCAGCAGGCCGATGAGCGTGGCATGGAAAAACTGCGGCAGGTTGCCGTGACAGGCCCCGAAGAGCAAAGCCGAGACCAGAATAGCAAGGAAGGTTGAACGGTTGAACGGTTGAACGGTTGAACAGTTCCCGTTATCGTTCCCGTTATGGAGCAGGGTGCGGAGGATGGCTCCGCGAAACACCATCTCCTCGGCCACGGGCACGAGGATGCCGACGGCAAGATAACCCAGCGGATGGTTCATGAGACGAAGGAAAATCTGTTCGTATTCGGGCGGCAGCTCCATGCCCAAGTGCTCTTGCAGAAAGGCCGACGGCAACACCGTGCCCACAGCCAGCAATGCCGTCCACAGCACCACGTCCCAGGGGTGGCTCTGCAGGTATCGGCGCGAGAAGGGCGACCACCGCAGCCATGCAAAGACGGCAATGGTGATGATGCTGCTCACGATGGCCTTCACCACTGTGGCGGTGGCATCGGCAGTCTCAACATGAAAGATAAGGCGTGTAACAATCTCTACGAAGACTTGCACCACCAAAAACACGACGATATAGAGTATTGAGTCAATTATTTTCTTCGTCATGATAACTGTTTTTTTATTGCTTCGCGGTCGGCGATGAGCTGCTGTCGAAGCGCTTCAGGCGACGGGAATTTTCGCTCGTCGCGTACTCGCCACAATAGTTCCACACCGAGACGTTCGCCGTAAATATTACCAGAAAAATCGAAGATATGCAGTTCAATGGTTTGCTGCTTGCCGTTGTAGGTGGGGCGATGGCCTATGTTCAGCATACCCATTTTCCCATCCACACGGGCAGCATAGACGCCGCCTTTTGGCGGCAGCTTATCCGAGTCGACGCGAAGATTGGCAGTTGGGAATCCAATGTTTCTGCCCTCCTGCCAGCCCTCCACAACGGTGCCGAAAAGCGTATAAGGCCGTCCCAGCAATGTTGCGGCCTCGTCGACGCGACCCTCTGATACTAATCGTCGGATGGCCGATGACGAAACTTTAACATCGGGGCACTCGTCAACATGCAGTACCGTGATGCCCAGTTCTTTGCCATAAGCCACATAGTCGTCGAAGGTGGTCGTGCGGTCGCACCCGAAACGATTATCATAACCGAGTACCAGGCAACAGACATTATATTGTTTCTTCAGCACCTGTTCCATATATTGACGGGCTGTCAGACGGGCTGTCTCGCGGTTGAATGGTTCGTAGCAAACCTCATCGATTCCCGTGTCTAATATCGGCCCCGACTTCTCGTCATATAATGTCAGTACGGGTAGTTGTTCGCCAGTAATGACCTGTCGGGGCGGCACTGCAAACGTAATGGCCATCGACCGTAGATTCCTTTGTCTGGCTTCGGCGACCACCTGACGGAGTAGATACTGATGACCTCGATGTACGCCGTCGAACATGCCAATGGTGGCTACATAGCCACCCAAAAACTTCATCCAGTCGTGGCCGGTCGTCTCGTGCAGCGTATGTATGCCCAGACGCTCGGCCGACTGACAGTTCTCCAGTGAGTCATCGATGAAAAGAGTCTCCTCAGCCTTGATGCCTGCCTGCGAGAGCACCGCCTCGAAAATCTCGGCATCGGGCTTCTTCATCTGCATCTCGTAGGAGAGAAACACATGTTCGAAATAGTCGTCCACCTGATGACCGTCGCGCAAAAAGTCGCGCTCATGCTTCAGCCAGTGCATCTCGTTGGTATTGCTCAGCAGAAACATGCGATAGTGTTGGTTCAGACTGCGCAACATGGCCAGTTTCTCGTCGGGTATCACCGTCGTCAGCTCGCTCCATGCCGCGACGATTTGCTCATCGTCGGCCTCGCAACGTGTCCGACGGCGCACCTCGTCGCAGAAGTCGTGTGTGGTGATGTGACCCAGCTCGATGTCGAGAAACAGGTCTTCCGTGCGGTGTTCCTCCACATAGGTGGCAATCTCCTGGGCGCCAAGAGCCACGAAGGCGTCGATGCAACGCCGGGCGTTGAGGCCGACGAGTACGCCGCCCATGTCGAAGACGATATTCTTGATATTATTCTCGTTATTCATTATTCGTTTGCTGATGTGGACCTGCGTTTTCTCCAGTCCGATATTCTCCTGTAAACCTCGCCTACCCAGAGCACCATTGAAGAGATGCCTACGACCAGAGCCCACTCCTTCAGTGACATACCGTCGGTGCGGAACATCTGACCGCCAAACTCCACGATGAGCCACTGCCCGGCAAAGATGAGCAACAGCACCAGCAGCATGCCCCGACTGTCGCGCAAACGTGAGAAGGCCGATTCGTTGGTGCCCAGCGTCTTGGCGTTAAACAGGTTCCAGAACTGCAGCATGACAAACATGGTGAAGAACAAGGTCAACTCGTGCAGGTCGACGCCTGTGCCGAGATGATACTCGCAATAGTAAAGTGCGATGAGCATGGCTATGGCGAAAAGAATGCCGCACCAGAGGATGCCCCAGCCCATCGAGCGGGAGATGATAAATTCGTTCTGACTGCGCGGGCGGTCGTTCATCACGTCGGCCGATGGCGGCAACGAGGCTAAGGCCATGGCGGCAAAGGTGTCCATGATGAGGTTTACCCACAGAATCTGTGTGACCGTGAGCGGCATCTCCGTGCCGATAACCGATCCGCCGAGCACCAGGAGCAGGGCCGTGAGGTTGACTGTGAGTTGGAAGAAGAGGAAACGCTGAATATTCTTGTAGAGCGACCGCCCCCACATCACGGCATTCACGATGGATCCGAACGAGTCGTCGAGCAAGGTCATGTCCGAAGCCTCCTTCGCCACGCTTGTGCCCGAGCCGAGCGATAATCCTACATGAGCATAATGCAGGGCCGGGGCATCGTTGGTGCCGTCACCTGTCACAGCCACCACCTCGCCGCACCGTTGCAGCATTTCCACAAACCGCTGCTTGTCGGCAGGACGGGCACGCGACATGATGCTGATGCTTTGAGCGCGTGCAAGAGCCTCCTCGTCGGTCAGCGCAGCCCACTCGTCGCCCGTGATGGTCTCGCCCGTGATGCCCGTCTGTCGACCTATCTCGGCAGCTGTAGTGGCTACGTCGCCCGTCACAATCTTCACCTCGATTCCGGCTTGCTGACACTGGCGCACGGCCTCTGGCACGTCGGGACGCAACGGGTCACTGATGGCACAAACGGCTTGTAACCGACCGTCGCAGGCAAAGGCCAACGTGCGCATGCCTTTCTGTTGCCAGTCGAACAACATCGACTCGGCCCATTGCCGTTCATCGGTGTCCAACTCACACTTCTGCAGAACGATCTCCGGGGCTCCTTTGATAAAGAGGTGTTGGTCGGTGCGGGTCGACATATATTTTCTTTCGGTAGTGAAAGGTTCTTGTTCAATGATTTCCGTGTCGGTGCGCCACTGCCGATAGTCCTCCCCTTGGTCAGCCATCCAGTGCAGTAAGGCAGCCTCAGTTGGATTGCCGATGCTCTGATCGCCGTTCAACTCGGCGGTGGAGTTCACGGCAATCGCTTGGACGAGAAGGTCGTGCGGTGCCTTTTTCCCCCAAGTCTCCATCGCAGCGACGCGCATGTGGTTTTGCGTGAGCGTGCCGGTCTTGTCGGTACAGATGACGGTCACCGCACCCATCGTCTCACAAGCATGGAGCTTGCGCACAAGGTTGTTGGTGTGCAACATACGACGCATATTGAGAGCCAGGGCCAGCGTGACGGCCATCGGAAGGCCCTCGGGCACAGCCATCACGATGAGCGTGACGGCCATCATGAAGTATTTCAGCACGATGCGGGCCATGGCCATCCATTCCAGGTTGCGCCATACGTCGGGACTGACAATGATGTCGTGAACCAAGAAACTGACAAAAGCCAGCATGGCAATGGCGGAGCCTGCCTTCGAGATGAGCTTGGCCAGGCGGTCGAGCTGTTGGTTGAGAGGTGTCTTTATCGTGGTGGTCTCGGTCGATTTCCGGGCCACACGGCCAATCTCGGTCTCGTCGCCAACGGCTGTCACACGATAGACGGCACGACCGGTCATCACC
This sequence comes from uncultured Prevotella sp., assembly GCA_905234845.1. GTDB lineage: Bacteria > Bacteroidota > Bacteroidia > Bacteroidales > Bacteroidaceae > Prevotella. The sequence continues at coordinate 62,653 of CAJOIW010000025.1, forward strand.
ATCGACGAGCGCAGTAGCACATTCGACGCAAATGTCCCTTCACGATGCCCCGTCACGTCTTTCTCCGTCATGGGCTCGCCGGTAAGCATCGACTCGTCTACCTGAAGGTCGTTGCTGACGATAATCTCGCCGTCGGCAGGTATCTCGTCGCCTGTCTCCACCAATACCACATCGTCGACAACCACCTCGCGGCGGGCAATCTCAGTCACCTGCCCGTCACGTCGCACCTTCACCCGTTGCTCCTCGTCCAGTTCGGTCAGCAAGTCAAACTTCCGGGCAGCGTCGCGTTCGAAATAGAAGCCCACCGAAGTGGCAAAGATAATGGCCAGAAAGATGCCGATGGTCTCAATAAACTCACCCTCGATGAAGCCAAACACAAGAGAAATGGCTGCAGCTACCAGCAAAATCTGAATGATGGGGTCGCGGTATTTCTCAATATAAAGACTCCACAGCGACGGCTTGGGCAGCGGAGTCAGCACATTCTCACCATGTTGTCTCCGCCGTTCCGTCACCTGCTGAGCCGAAAGCCCGCGTATCTGTTCGTTTTTAGGATTCACCTTCGTAGAGTTGTTTTATGTCTTGTAGACGTTCACACAGGCGCTGTCATAGTTCCATATCTTAATGACATAAAGCCAGACATTGCTATGTTTTCTTACATGTTGACCTTAAATCGTAGTCAACGCATTTTTCGCCGTGCAAAGTTACGGTTTTTCCATAAATAAACATCTTTTTTACACAAAATATTTGCATATTTGCCCAAAACGCAGTAACTTTGCACCCGAAAATCGAGCAGCCCCATGGGGACAGCACACTGAGGTAACCATGGATAGTTCCAAAGAAACCTGCAGTGACTACACAAAGGATATAATACATCTTTCCCGATTTTCACGGACTTGTAGCTCAGTTGGTTAGAGCAACAGACTCATAATCTGGAGGTCCCAGGTTCAAGCCCTGGCTGGTCCACACTAAAAATCAGGGAGTTACACCAAAAATGTAGCTCCTTTTCCTTTGTGTTGCGAACAATTTGCGAACAAAATTGCATTTCGCGAACACCTATAGAATCTTTCTGCAATAATTGATTCACTCATTTTGTTCGCAAATCTCATTATTTTTGTTCGCAAACCATTTTTCGGCATATTATTCAGTAATATCAGTAATACGAGTAAGACGTTTTTATCTGATGAAAAGATGTCCTTTCATATTTCTGCTTCAATTGCTTTGTTTATTCAATATCACCCAACGACCTTCTTTACGGTCACCTTCTCGAATTAGGTTTTTTTGTTATTGGAGACACTCTAAGTCTCGCTTGATGGTTCTTGTCGTGACACCCGTCTTTTGTGACATTTCATTTGTTGTTACAAAAGCATCATCTTCTATTAGTTGCAGAATAATTCTTTGTCTCTCAGATAGTTGTTTGGTGACATCTTTGGTGACATCTTCAGTGACACTTTGAGTAACATCCTTTGTCGGTCTTATATATGTCACCACGTCAAAGCCATCATTAATAGACAACTTCTCTCACATTTCTCTCACACTTCTCTCAATGTTCACTCAATTTTGAGATAACTTCTTCCGCTGCCATCATCGGCTCTTCCTCTGGTATCTCATAATACGTGACAGTCCTATCTTGCAGGAAAATCTTATTGAGTGTATATGTCAGCGATTCCAATGTATCTTCTCTTTTGACTGGTTTCAACTCACATTCCCAAATGGTGATAGAGTGCCAGCCCATTGCGGCGAGTTCGTGTTGAACCTTCAAATCCCGTTCCTTGTTCCGCTTTACTTTGTTTTCGGTATAGTGTAATAGCGACAGCCTTCATGCCCATGCCAAAAGCAGCCATTTACAAAGATGCAAGTTCTGTACTTCCGCATCACGATGTCGGGTTTCCCTGGCAGTCGTGGATGGTTTAGCCGGTAGCGGAACCCGTGCCCCCACAACCAACGACGCACCACCATCTCTGGCTTCGTGTCCTTCGACTTGATAGCCACCATATTCTTGTGTCGTTGTATTGGTGTGAGTTTGTCAGTCATATAGGAAATGAACTATATTTGATATTCCATCAGTTGCTCTCCCGTGACAACAATCGGAGCACCTTCTGGGTATTCGCTTTCCGTAGCAAGACGGTATTCGGCCAGAATTTTTGCTATATTGACATCCGGATTGATAGAAACTTCTTCGTCGAACACGAAACAGAAGTAGTTGCCTTGTGGGCTCGGGTAGAGGGCCTGACGCATACGTTCTTCCGACATTACAGCGTGGTGGTGTACGTGGAATATGCGGTATTCGTTCTTATAGTCTTCGCCAAGCCTATAGAGGATGACAAACTTTATTCCACCTTGTTCCAATTGACTTCGTTTCATCGTACCTGCACGTTTCAGCCCCTTGGTGAATATCCTCACGTTGTACAGATTTGTACCCTTGTCGTTGGCGCCCAATATCCAGTTTAATTGAGCCTCGTCCTTGTAGCATCCGATGAGGAAATTGTCTTCCAAGTAGCGTTGTACATAATGCAAAGTGAGGAGCGAAGCCGGAACAGAAGTGCTCTTTGCCTCTTGCTCCACTTTTGGCAGAAGCGTTTCAGGACTGACCCCGATGGGACATTCCGCCATATAGAAGTAAGGAGCCAACAGGGAAAGCGTCCGTTCGTTTTCGTCGGTAAAGCGTTCGCCGTTGTCCAAAGCGACAGAATAGTAGCTCTGACTACCTGTGTCGCCATAAGGGGTATATACTTTACCCAGCAGTTGCTGGAAGTTCTGCTGCATAAATAGTTCTGCATTGACCCCTTCACGGGCAGTGATAGCGTAAAACGAATAACTGCTATTAAGTTCTTCCTGTATGTTTTTGCGGAACAACTCCCTGACCTGCACCTTCCATGATGCCTTGGAGAAGGCATTGTTGCGGGCATAGAGTGAAAGAACGTAGAGGAAATTCACATCGTAGTGAGTGATTATCAGTGTGTCTCTGTCAAACAGACGGTTTTCAAACTGTCGGGCGTTGAACACCGTTCCTCTTTTCTTCAGATTATCGTTTTCAAAGCTCAGATTCTTGTCAACGAAAGCAGATATAAAGAAGTTGGGGATGATGTTGTAGCCTTCCGTCACCTCGTCGCGCAGCCAGATGTTCTTGGGATTATCCTTCTGTTTCTTCGCTTCATCACCAGAGAGGAAGAGGTCAAGGTTCCACTGAATCACATTTCTGGCATAGGTGTACTGTTTATATACCGATTCGTCACCCACAGTCGAACCAATCTTATAGTATTTGCTGTCACCTATATAATATATCTCCTTTTGCACCTGCTTCTGCATGGCATCGGGGTACACCAAGTCGGCATAGGTGTACATGTGATCCACTCGTTTGCCGTCTTTCTGTTCCTTAAGTCCCGATGGAATGTCCTTGCTCCCCACCAGTTCGTCGATGATGGCCTCAAAGACGATGTTGAAGTTCTGCGCCAGCAGATATTCTTTCTGGTCGTCACGCACATTGATGGCATGCGACTTGTCAAAGAAGGCATAGCAGAGTTCCCATAGGCGCAATGCCTTGTCGGAGAAGTATTTATATCGTATCTGGCGCATACGCACTCGCCCATATCCGTCAAGGTAATGCCTGAACTTGGAACCCGTTATCAACTCGAATCCCATATTGATATTCACGCGGAATCCGTAGTGGCTCGAGATGTAGTTCAGTATAGAAAAGTAGATGATGAACAGTTCTTCGTCGAAGTTGACTTGCTTTTTCTTGTTGACGGGTCGCAGATAGACAGGCACTCCGTCCTGCACGATGGCTTGCGAGTGGGCGATGGTGCGCCTCCAGTTGATTTTGTTATAGCCTGAGTGAATGCTCTTCAGCACAAACAGCACGTAGTCCTGATTTTCTCGATTGAAACGTATCAGTTCCAGAATGATGTCCAGCAGCGTGTCGCTCAGCCGTTGCTGTCGGTTGCCTATCTGAGCGATGTTACGTTCCAACAGGATGTTCTGGTCGGGGTGGGTCTCACGGTAAATCATCAGTGCGCGGTACACCCATACTGCCAGTTCGCATACAAAACCGCGCTGCGTAGCACCTTGTCGCTCACGCAGATGATGTCCTCGGGCTTCTCGCCAAACACTCTGTCGTCGTCAACGCCCTCCGTACCTTTTTCCTCCAGCACCACCTTGGGCAGAAAGAAGATGTAGTCTTTCAGTTTAGGGGAATAGACATGACCGACGTAGTTATAGCACACGTAGCCGTCGCTTGGGCGCCGGTGATACTCTATCAGTCCGTCCGTCACCTGCTCACGCTCCAATACAGCAGGGTCGTAGTAATATCCTTCTATCAGGACCTTCATGCTTCGTCAGGCTTGGTTCTCTATCCTAATATTCCATCCAGCATTGTTCACGGCATCCATAAACTTGCCTATATTGCCTATGCCAAACTGTGTCGAAAGGTATATCTTCTCGCCGTTGGATAGTTCAAACTCCGTAGCTCTCTTGTTGCTGTCGGTGGAGTCTTTGGTGCGAGCATTGTATTCCGCTTCGGTTTCTACCAGATGTTGCACATAGTCCTTCAGCCCCAGCCCGTTCCACGCCTGTGCTATTGTCTGTGCGTCTGCATCAGGGTGAGCCTCAATGTATAGTCTGAACGCCTCACGGGTCATTTGGGCTTTGTTCAGGTTGTCTGTGCCGTTCACGCGGTATCTCGACTTGTCCCGCTGACGTTTTGTGTTGGGAGTGGTGTCGGATACCGCCGTCATGCCATCATCCGAATGTTCAAAAGGAAAGACCTCCAGGTCCTGCAGGAATTTGATGACCATGTTGGTGTCAACCGTTCCGTCGTGGTGGAAGAACTTTCGGAAAGCCAGCAGTTCTCCATCGTTGTCCTTGAATGCTTTGTGGTTTGTCTCGTTGTCTTTGAAGACATCGTTCCACAGATAGAAGATGACCTTGCTCACAAATGTCTCTACGGTGATTCTGCCGTCTTTGGCTTTTGCAAAGAAATAACCTAATTTCTTGTCTTCCGAGTGGGTAGTGCTCTCTATGATAGCGTTGATTGCCTCCAAGAAGCTCCACCAGTCGTATTGGTCGTTGTCAATCTCGATGACGTAGTTTTTCTTTGCGTCAGCAATAGGCATATACACCCAGTCCCAACGGCGCTTGAAAGCGGAGTCGATAGGGAACAGGCTTTGGTCGCTGGTGTTCATCGTGGCCCAGATGTGCAGGTTCTTGGGCAGACGCAGCTTGCCGTCCTTGATGCCGTCTTTGTTAGTCAGCACAGGCCGTCCCTCCTCGTCATTCCCATTCAGGTATTTGGCAATGTCTTTATCCGCCATGATCGGGTATTCCGATGCCCCATTGTCGTCTCTGTCAAGCAGTTGGAATAGGTCACCGAATATCTGTGCGCAGTTACCTCGGTTGATTTCCTCGATGACAAGGAACACTTTGTCGTCAGGATTGTTCCACGCTGCCACGTAGGCTTGCAGGAAGGCCTGGGGGATGAACGAATAGGTGATGCAATCTTCATACACCTCTTTCTTTTCCGTATCTCTAACTATATCGCCAGCCACATTACGTACAGCCCTCTTTGTCGTGGTAGGTTTGTATGCCCCCACAAATGTCGAGTAGTCGCTGTCTGGATGAAAGGTTGTGCGGAATACCAGATTCTTTTCGTCTGCCGCTTTTACATCTGCATCATCCTTTATCTTATGACTTTTTCCTGTTCCAGGGGCACCATAGAAGATTTGCTGTCGCTCCCCATTACATTTATTCGTTTCCATTCTTCTTTCAATTTCTGACAGATTTTTTGTATTAGGAAAGTCTTTTGGGGAAGGGATATATACATCGAAATATGGTTCAAAGCCAGACTTAACTTTAATTATTTCTTCTTTAAAGTAATCTGATGCTTTATCTAAAGCTCTAAAAAAAGCTTTTATATCAGACAATTCCGCTCCACTCATCAATCTTATTGTTTGATTTGCATGATCATCTATACCAATAAGTGGAAAAGAGGAACACCAATAGTATTCGTTTGGAGCACAGCGTAATATATCTATTCTATTTATGGATTCTCTGAATATATATATAATCTCTAAAGTTGTCTCAGAAGTATCATTATAGTTTGCTCCTCTTTTTATATTAGTAACCTTACCTACAGCCTTAAAACCTTGCTTCCATTTTGTTGGTGCCCCCTTGTTATTGTCAGAGCCAAGCCAAATAAAAGCATAATCGTTAGGTGCATAATTATCAGGAATCTGAGTACATTTTACAGTTATATTAAAACTTTGGCTCACAATTCCCACCTCGGAGGAACAGATAAGGTTAATATCATTTATACTGTCCTTTCCAAGACGCACAGTAATAAAATTGAATGCATCCATTTTAATCATTATTTTGAGATTTCAGTTGTTCTAACGCAATTCTTAAAGGAGTGAACAGAGTACGTCCTTGATGGTCGACACGACGGAGAATACCTTCCGCAGCGTTTGGAGTCAAATAATATAAGCTTCTATTCTGATTTGGTTCAATGAGTTTTAAAAGTGACGAATTAATAATCTTTGAAGGTGTGGGAAAAGCATTACTTCCAATAAATTTGTCATTCCAAACCAAGCCACCCCTTGACCATTTGTAATCTATGTTGGCATTAGAAAAGTCTATTTTTGAAATCAGCCTTTCATCCCATCTTGTATTTTTGAAATCATGAAAGCTTTCTAAAATTCCCGAATCACACATCTCGTCAGTATTCGCCAATTCTTCATAAACCCTTTTTGCAATCCATTTCACTACAGGTACAGTTACTGCGTTACCAATTGCTGTATATCTTAATGTATCAATATTTTCATCAGAATTTAATCGTTCTTCCGGCAAAGTCCAATTGTCGGGGAATCCTTGTAACCTTTCGGATTCAACAGGTGACAATCTCCTTACTCCATTTTGGCTTACTACATAAGTTCTGCTCCAGTCTGTGCCAGTGTGCCTTCCTGAAGAAGCCGCGAGGCAATAGGCAATTTTAGGAACTTTAGGATATTCATCAGGTTTACTTTCTTCGGTAATAAAGTCTGCTCGCTCATTCTTTGGCTTTATAGCACCTTTTTGTTCAAACATAACTCTTAATGCCTTTTGAGGGTTGCCTTTCCAACAGCACAGATAAACACGCGTACGAGACTGGGGGACACCAAAATATCGACTATTCAACAATCTCCATGCTACAGCATAACCCATTGCGGACATTGTTTGCAAAATGACACCAAAGTCACGACCTTTATTTGA